>CAZKIE010000008.1:0-112909 GCA_964552825.1 uncultured Staphylococcus sp.
ACTTGGGGTGGGTGAGCTTGGAGGCGAGGTCGCCGTCGTTGGTGAGCAGGAGCACTCCGGTGGTGTTGCGGTCGAGACGACCCACGGGGTATATGCGTTCCTCGCAGGCACCCTTGACGAGATCCATCACGGTGAGGCGGCCGTTGGGGTCGTCGCTTGTGGTCACACAGTCCTTGGGTTTGTTGAGCAGGATGTAGCATTTTTTCTCGAGAGCCACCACTTTCTCGTCATATTCCACCACGTCGCTGTGGCTTATCTTGGTGCCGAGCTCGGTGACTACGTTGCCGTTCACCTTTATGAGGCCCTGGAGTATGTATTCGTCGGCTTCACGGCGCGAGCAGATGCCTGCGTTGGCCATGTATTTGTTGAGGCGGATCTGTTCGTTGGGATCCGGGATCTCCATTTCGTATTCGATGCGCTTGGGACGCGGTGTGAAGCTGCGTCCGCCCTGCGGCATACCATACTGGTTCTGGCGGGGACCCTTGTTGTAGCCGCCCTGACGGTTGTTCTGATATCCACCCTGACGGTTGTTCTGATATCCGCCTTGACGGTTGTTCTGATATCCACCCTGACGGTTGTTCTGATATCCGCCCTGACGGTTGTTCTGGTATCCTCCCTGCTGGTTTCCGCGCGGCTGATATCCGCCCTGGCGGTTGTTGCCGTGATATCCTCCCTGCTGGTTACCGCGGGGCTGATAGCCTGTCTGGCGGTTGTTCTGGTTATATCCACCCTGACGGTTGTAATTGTTGCGGGGCTGATAGCCTCCCTGGCTGTAACCGCCCTGACGGTTGTAGTTGTTGCGGGGCTGGTAGCCTGTGGCCTGCGGAGCGGCCTCGCCCTCGCCGGTTGCAGAGGTCTCTGTGGAGGCTCCTTCGGTGGGTGTACCTTCGGTCTTGGGGACGTAGGGACGCGGCTGATAGCCTGTCTGGCGGTTGTTCTGGTTATATCCACCCTGACGGTTGTAGTTGTTGCGGGGCTGATAGCCTCCCTGGCTGTAACCGCCCTGACGGTTGTTGTTGTAGGGACGCGGCTGGTAGGGACGGTTGCTGCTATAGCCCTGGTTTCCGTAGCTACGGTGTTCTTGCGGTGTGCCTTCCTGAGCGGGCTGCTCGAATTCGGAAGAGTGGCTGTCCTGATTAGCAGCCGAGACGGGCCGCGCACCTATGCGCGGATGCTTGCCTTTCTTTTCGTTGCTGTCCATGATGGCTGTTAGAGTGTTGAAGTTGTTATGAAGTGTGATTTTGTGAGTTTTGCCCGGCCTCTCGGCGGGCGGTGTATAAGAGAATTGGTAGAATATATATAATAATGTATATTAGTTTGAAAATCGTGATATAATATATATGTGTGAACGAACTGTCGGTATCAAAAGTTTTCGTAGCGATGAATTATCGGTGTCGCAAAGATAATAAATCCGCACGAAAAAAGCAAATTTTTTAAGGCAATCGCGCCGTAGGCGCAGGTTGCGCGGAGCGCAAGCTCCCTACCCCCCACAGCAGCTCACGGAGTGAGCGAGGTTATGGCTAACCCCACGTTTACGTGGGGACAGCGTCCCCATACATCCATCGAGGCTCGGAGAGCCGGTGTCGTGGTAAAGATGACACCACGACATCGGCTCTCCGAGCCTCTTCATCTGACCATCACCCCATCCCCCACCTGAAGGTGGGGTTAATCACAACCCCGCGCCCCCCGGGCGCTATATCCCCGCCACGAGTAGATGTAACCGCTTCGCGGTAAAAGAGAGGGGTGTCTCCACGTATCCCCACGAAGAATCGTGGGGTTAGACAGATGAATGCGCTTCGCGCAAGCTCCCCCCACAGCAGCTCACGGAGTGAGCGACCCACACCAACACCGATCAGCTCACGGAGTGAGCGAGGTCATGGTTAACCCCACGTTTACGTGGGGACAGCGTCCCCATACATCCATCGAGGCTCGGAGAGCCGGTGTAGTGGTAAAGACGACACCACGACATCGGCTCTCCGAGCCTCTTCACCTGACCATCACCCCATCCCCCACCTGAAGGCGGGGTTAACCACAACCCCGCGCCCTCCCGGGCGCTACATCCTCGCGGCAAGTAGATGTAACCGCTTCGCGGTAAAAGAGAGGGGTGTCCTCCACGCATCCCCACGAATGATCGTGGGGGGAAGCATATATATGCGCTTCGCGCAAGCTCCCCTCACAGCAGCTCACGGAGTGAGCCACCCACACCAACACCGATCAGCTCACGGAGTGAGCGAGGTCATGGTTAACCCCACGTTTACGTGGGGACAGCGTCCCCATACATCCATCGAGGCTCGGAGAGCCGGTGTAGTGGTAAAGACGACACCACGACATCGGCTCTCCGAGCCTAACCTCCTGACCATCACCCCATCCCCCACCTGAAGGTGGGGTTAACCACAACCCCGCGCCCCCCGGGCGCTACATCCTCTCGGCAAGTAGATGTAACCGCTTCGCGGTAAAGATAGGGGGCCCTCCACCATCCCCACGAATGATCGTGGGGGTAGACAGATATATTGCCTACAATTCTTCCTGCGCCTACGGCGCGGTTGCCACCGCGCAACCCCATCGCTGGCGCGTGTCGGAGACACGCTATCATGGGATAACCCCGGGCAGCCTGCGCCCGGGGCACTTGCACAACCACACTCCTCGGACTCGGAGAGTCCGCTCATGCCCTCGTGGGCACGATCAACCTCTCCGAGGTTGTTCTGCTAGAGAGACTCCTCGACCCCGGGCGCAGGCTGCCCGGGGTTATCCCATGACACCGCACCTCCGGTGCGGCCCTACAATTCTTGCTGCACCTACGGCGCGGTTGCTACCCTCGCTACTCCTACTTATTGTAATTTCATGTGAAAAATTTTTTTAGTAAAATATTTGTACAGATTGTAAAATATCCTTAACTTTGTGGTCAGAACCAAATCTCTATTCTAATTAACCAATCAAAAAATTACCATGAGAAACGGGAAATTTAACGATTTTTCACATTCTCGGGGGGGGTACTTCGGCTCCCTGAGTAGATTCTGCTTCTCGGTGCTTTTCTCAGTGCTTGCCATAGCGGCGTCTGCACAGACGAAACTCGTGAGTGGAACAGTTACCGATGAGTCCGGCGACGGAGTGATCGGTGCGACCGTAATGGTCAAAGGTACACAGAACGGAACAGCCACAGATATCGACGGCCGTTACGCTCTCAATGTATCGCCCAACAGCACCCTCGTGTTCAGCTACGTAGGCTGCACCACACAGGAAGTGCCCGTAGGGAACAAGACAGTTATTGATATTACGCTTAAATCAAGCTCAGTCGAGCTTGACGAGGTAGTGGCCATCGGCTACGGCACAGTCCGCAAGCGCGACTTGACCGGCGCCGTATCGTCGATCAAGAGCACCGAGGTGCTGAAAGCTCCTACCACCAACGTCATGGAGACCCTTCAGGGTAAGGTGGCCGGTATGGACATCACGAAGACCTCCGGTGAGACCGGCTCTGATGTCAACATCCTCCTCCGTGGCTCCCGTTCGATCTACGGCGACAACCAGCCGCTCTTCATCATCGACGGTCTGCCCGGCAGCTACAACCAGATCAACCCGAACGATATCGAGAGCATCGATGTGCTCAAGGATGCATCGTCAACCGCTATCTACGGATCTGCAGGTGCCAACGGCGTTGTGATCATCACCACCAAGCGCGGTCAGGAAGGTAAGGCTGTCGTGAACTTCGACGCTTACTACGGATTCTCCGGCGATGCCAACTATAAACATGGCATGATCGGTGAGGAATGGACCAACTATCAGCGCGAGGCTTACAAGTATATCTACGGCTCATATCCCGCCGATATGGCTACCCTTCTCGGCGACCCCATTTATACAGAAGCCTACAATCAGGGCAAGTGGATCGACTGGGTCGACATCGCTTCCGGCCATAAGGCTACAACTCAGAAATATGCTCTCTCCGTGAGCGGCGGTACACAGAAGACCCGCATCTTCGCCTCTACATCTTACTCACGTGAGGAAGGCCTCCTTCAGAACGAGGAACGCGACCTCTACACCCTGCGCCTCAACCTCGACCAGGAGATCAACAAGTATGCCACCATCGGTTTCACCAGCAACCTCGCATATACCGACCATGACCGTGCCGTGAAGAACAACTTCACCAAGTCTCTCACTGCATTCCCCCTCGGAGATGCATACGATGAGAACGGCAACCTCAACACCCAGTATATCAACTCGCAGTACACTCCTCTCGGCGACCTTCTGGACTATCAGTATGCCAACAACACCAAGACAACCTATATCAACTCCATCGGCTATCTTGAGATCATACCTTTCAAAGGTCTGAAATTCCGCTCGCAGATCAACACGATCCTCTCCAACAGCCGTCAGGGTCAGTATTGGGGCGATAACTCAACCGCCAATCCTCCTTCCTACGCGAAGACCCCCTACGCACTCAAGACGCACAACAACACCTGGGCATACACATGGGAAAACATCCTTTCCTACAATGCCGACATCAAAGATCACTCCTTCGGCGCACAGTTTATCACTTCTTATAATAAGAATACCAACGAATCCACTCTCGCAGGCAGCGGTAATTTCCAGATTGACTCTTGGCAGTATCACCGTCTCTTGTCAGGTACGGATGCTATCCATGTCGATTCAAGCTATGACCGCTACCAGAAGATGTCATACGCTTTCCGTCTCAACTACAACTACAAGGGACGTTATCTCCTCACATTCTCCAACCGTTGGGACGGCGTGAGCTGGTTCTCCGAGGGTAGGAAATGGGATTCATTCCCCGCAGGTGCTATTGCATGGCGTCTTTCCGAGGAAAGCTTCATGGACTGGAGCCACAACTGGCTTGACAACGCCAAGCTCCGTGTCAGCTACGGTATCACGGGTAACTCCGGCGGTATAGGTGCTTATGGTACAACATCCGTTGCATACATTTATACAGCTAATGCTGTTACCGCAGGTGGTGTCTCAGTTCCTACTGCTCAGTACTCAGGTGTTACTCAGAGTCCTGATCTTGGTTGGGAAAAATCCTACAACTGGAACGTCGGTCTTGACTTCGGTGTGATCAACAACCGCATCGACGGATCTGTCGAGTGGTTCAAGACCACTACCAAGGGTCTTCTCTTCAAGCGCACCGTGCCCATCACCTCCGGTCTTACCGGCTGGGGCTCACCGCTCTCCAACTGGCAGAACCTCGCCAAGACCCGCAACCACGGTGTCGAGGTCACCATCAACAGCCGCAACATCGTGAACCGCAATTTCACCTGGAGCACCACGCTCACCGCTACCTGGAGCAAGGAGAAGATCGTATCCCTACCCGACGGCGATCTCGTGAGCGAGAATCTCTTCGAGGGATATCCCATCCACTCGATTTACAGCTACAAGTATGACCGTCTGTGGCGCACCGACGATGATGCCGATCTTATGAACACACTCAAGGTCGAGCCGGGTTTCATCAAGATCCAGACCGTTCCCAAGGTGCTTGACGATGATACCGGTGAGACCGACGAAGGTATCCATGCCTACAGCACCGACGACCGTCAGATCCTCGGCCACACCAATCCTGACTGGATCGTGGGTTTGAACAACAACTTCACATACCGCGACTTCGACCTCTCCATCTTCATGATGGGACGTTTCGGCCAGACCATCCAGAGCGACCTGCTCGGATACTACACGGCTGCATACTCCGTCACCACCAACCAGCTCGCCGGCGTGGACTACTGGACAGAGGACAACCAGAACGCCTACTATCCCCGTCCCGGTACCAACAGCCGCCAGAGCACTGTGATGCCCGCTCTCCGCGTGGCCGACGGTTCGTTCGTGAAGATCAAGAACATCACTCTCGGCTACACTCTCCCGGCCAAGATCACACGCCATGCCCTGATAGAGCGTCTGCGCGTCTACTTCACGGCTTACAACCCCTGGATTATCGTAAACGACAGCAAGCTCAAGGGCACCGACCCCGAGACCGGCGGTTCCGACGTGTTCCCCACCTACAAGCAGTTCGTTTTCGGTGTTAACCTCACTTTCTAATCCGCTAAAAGAGAATAAACACAATGAAACTTAAAATATCAAATATACTGACCGGTTGCGGACTGGGCGCGATGATAGCCCTCCAGTCCTGTACGCTCGATGAGTATAACCCCGGTGGTTTTGACGTTGAGAATATCGCGACTGATGCATCCGGTTACTCATACCTCGTCAACCAGTGCTACTTCGGTCTTGAGCGCGTGTTCTACAACACGACGGATTTCATGGGCTTCACCGAGGCTAACTCCGACCTCTGGACCTCAAAGACCAATACCAAAGGTGAGAGTGACCAGTTCTTCCGCTTCTATGCCGGCTCTACCAACGTTACCTATACAAACACCTTCTGGAACGGTGCATACGACGGTATAGCAAGTTGTAATATCGCCATCCGTAATGTGGATCTGGCTCCGTTCACCAATGAAGCCGAGAAGAATGCATCGGTGGCAGAGGCTCATTTCCTTCGTGCTTTGTTCTACTATCATCTCGTGGAGATGTTTGGCGGTGTCGTTATGATTGACGAGAGTCCTATTTCTGTGACTTATTCACCCAAACGAACCGAACCGTTAGAGATCTACCAGAGCATGATCATGCCTGACATCCGCTTCGCTGTCGAGTGGCTCCCCGTGGGTGATGACACATACGATGGCCGTCCCACCAAGAAGGCTGCTCTCGGTATGCTCGCCAAGATGGCTCTCGCCAGCCAGCAGTACACCGACGAGTTCCTGAAGGAGGGTCAGGAGGCTGCCACCAAATTGATCAACGACTGCGAGGCAGGTGGCGCTACCTACGGAGCGTATATGTATCCGAATTATGAGGATGTATTCAGCGAGACAAACAACAAGACCAACAAGGAGGCTCTCTGGAAATATTCTATAAATCCATCCGGCTCCAACAATGGTAACTATAAGCTGAATATGAATGATCAGCACTTCATCTGCCAGCTCAACCACTTCGGTGCCCGCGAGTTCGGAACACAGACCTCCATCAAGGCTTGGGACGGCGGTTATGCCGGCGACTATATGCCTACCCAGCATCTTCTGAGCCTTTTCGTTCAGGAGGACGGCACGCTTGATCCCCGCTTCCACAAGACATTCATCACCGAGTGGAACGCCAATAAGGCATACGAATGGAGCGAAGGTGACTGCTCGATCTATGGCAAGGATGCCTCGAAAGTGGGAACAGCCATCAATATCGACGATCCCGCCATCAAGATTGTGATGCCCCAGGATGCCGACTATGCCACCGAGGTGGCCAACAAGGCCAATTCCAACTATGTGCTCGTTGACTACAAGGATGTGTATGATGACGCCTCCAAGTCAATCATCATGACAACAGGCAGCACTGAGAATAACTACCGTTACTACTATCCTTCGCTCAACAAGTATTGCAGCACCAACTACTATGATGCCAATGTGAGCAAGAACCGCTTCGGTAACATGAACCTGATCCTCGTGATGCGCATGGCAGAGATCTATCTCATTGCAGCCGAGTATGACATCCTCCTCGACGGTGGCGGCAAGGCTATGGGATATATTAACAAGGTGCGTCAGCGCGCAGGCGCCAAGACTCTCTCGGGAACGGCCAACATCCGCACCGTCCTTGACGAGCGTGGCCGCGAGCTTTGCGGTGAGTTCACCCGCTTCTACGATCTCAAGCGTACAGGTATGCTCAAGGATGCTTCCTATCTCCAGTCGACGCATCCCGAGTTGGCTACTTATTACAATGCCAACTATGTGCTCCGCCCGATTCCCCAGGCTTATCTTGACGTGATAACAAACTCGGAATTGTTCAAGAATCCCGGTTATTAAGGTTATAATAAAGCGACAATTTTAGTAAATATGGCTCCGTCCTGTCTTGGTGACAGGGCGGGGTTTCTCTTGTATATAAGGTGAAATTTGGCTAATTTTGCGGTTGCTATGATACTGTTTCCGAACGCAAAGATAAATTTAGGACTTGACATACTGCGCCGCCGGCCTGACGGATATCACGACATCGAGACTGTGATGATGCCGGTGGGGTGGAGCGACATATTGGAAATCGTGCCGTCGCGCACGGGGGAGACAACGCTCACTGTGACCGGACGCGGCGTGGACTGCCCGCCGGAGAGAAATCTCGTGATGAAGGCTTACCGCGCACTCTCGGCAAGGGTGGACGGCGGGCTGCCTCCGGTGGAGATATTCCTGCGCAAGGTGATTCCTGACGGCGCGGGACTCGGCGGAGGCTCGGCCGATGCCTCTTTCACTCTGCGCGGACTCAACGATCTCTTCGGGCTTGGACTCTCCGACGAGGCGCTTGCCGACGTGGCGGCCGGATTGGGGGCTGACTGCCCGCTGTTTGTCTACAACCGGCCCATGCTCGCCACCGGGACGGGCACTGACCTCAGTCCCATAGATGTGAGCCTCGACGGTCTGACCATAGTGATAGTCAAGCCGGGGGTGAGCGTTCCGACGGCTGCGGCCTACGCTGCGGTCAGTCCGAGGGTTCCGGAGATACCGCTCGCGGAGCGGATCAAGCTGCCGGTGGAGGACTGGCAGAGCGTGGTGGCCAACGACTTCGAGGCGTCGGTGTTTCCGGCTTATCCGGAGGTGGCCGATGTGAAGAGGCGGCTGATGGAGGCCGGCGCGGTCTATGCGTCGATGTCGGGATCCGGCTCGGCAGTCTACGGCCTGTTTCGAGATGACATTTTGGCAGACGAGGTGACAGACCTGTTCCCCCGCTGCGAGGTGTATGTCAGGTGAGAGAGGCAAAAGAGGCAAAAGAGGCAAAGAAGGTTAAAGGGGTAATCGCGCCGTAGGCGCAGGCAAGAATTGTAGGCAAGAATTGTAGGCAAGAATTGTATGAAGGGGTTGCGCGAAGCGCATACATCTGTCTAACCCCACGATCATTCGTGGGGTTACGTGGCGGCACCCCATCTATCTTTACCGCGAAGCGGTTACATCTACTCGCGGTGGGGGGATGCAACCGCTTCGCGGTAGCCCGCAGGACGTTACGCGAGTACCCCACGAAGAAATCGTGGGGTTAAGCAGATATATGCGCTTCGCGCAAAGGGGCGACAGTGGGGCACGAGGGGCGTTGCGTATCGGAGATATGTAACCAAGACGCCGGCTCTCCGAGCCTCGATGGATGTATGGGGACGTTGCCCCCACGTAAACGTGGGGTTAACGATGACCTCGCTCACTCCGTGAGCTGCTGTGGGGGAAGCTTGCGCGAAGCGCATATCCCCGACGCACTGTCGCCGGTGCGTGTCGGAGACACGCTATCATGAGATAACCCCGGGCAGCCTGCGCCCGGGGCACTTGCACACCCACACTCCTCGGACTCGGAGAGTCCGCTCATGCCCTCGTGGGCACGATCAACCTCTCCGAGGTTGTTCTGTTAGAGAGACTCCTCGACCCCGGGCGCAGGCTGCCCGGGGTTATCTCATGACACCGCACCTCCGGTGCGGCCCCCTACAATTCTTGCCTGCGCCTACGGCGCGTTTGCCTACAATTCTTGTCTGCGCCTACGGCGCGATTGCCGTGTAAAAGTGAACGATATGAGGGAGAAATTGTTCTAATTGTAGGAATGTGGCTGATTTTCCTGCTTCCGGCGGGGAGTTTGGCAACGTTTTTGCATAAGAATATAAGTAAGAAAACAGATAAACAGCACTATGAGCAAAGAACAGCATAAAAAGGATCCGAAACCTGAAAACGAAGAGAAACTTCACCGCGAGGGAGAGAACACGGAGACTCTCGACGATGTGCAGGAGGCTCAGGAAGAGACCGAAAGCCAGCTTGACGAGGCTAACGACATGATAAACAGTGAACTCGCCGATATCGATACGCTCAACAAGCAGCTCCTTGATGCACAGGCTCAGGTGGAGAAGGAAAAGAAGGAATATCTCTTCCTTATGGCCGAGTTTGACAACTTCCGCAAGCGCACGGTCAGGGAGAAAGGTGAGCTTATAAAGAACGCATCGGAGAGTGTGCTGAAAGGGCTGCTCCCGATCGTGGATGACTTCGAGCGCGGACTTGAGGCAAGCGTGAATGCCGAGGATCCCGCCGATATCCGCAAGGGTATGGAGCTGATATATCAGAAACTCGTGAAATTCCTCGGACAGAACGGTGTGAAGGCCATCGACTCGACCGGCAAGCCATTCGACGCCGAGCTGCATGAGGCTATCGCCATGGTGCCCGTGACCGATGAGGCGCAGAAGGGAGTGGTGATCGACACACCCACCAAGGGATATACGCTAAACGACAAAGTGCTCCGCCATGCCAAAGTGGCCGTAGGGCAGTAAAACTCTATATAAAACACTGATTCATGGCAGCAAAAAGAGATTATTACGAAGTGCTTGGAGTCGACAGGAATGCCGACGAGAAGACTATAAAAAGCGCGTACAGGAAGAAGGCCATCCAGTATCACCCGGACAAGAATCCGGGCGACAAGGAGGCTGAGGAGAAGTTTAAGGAGGCCGCCGAGGCCTATGATGTGCTCTCCAATCCTGAGAAGCGTGCGAAATATGACCAGTTTGGGCACGATATGGGTCCGCAGGGCTTCCCGGGAGGTGGCGGATTCCACACCGGAGGATTCTCGATGGAGGATATCTTCTCGCAGTTCGGCGACATATTCGGAGGCGCGTTCGGCAATATGGGCGGCTTTGAGTCGGCCGGCGGACGCACCCGCCGCCGTCAGCGCCGCGGTACGGATCTGCGTATAAAGATCAAGATGACCCTCGAGGAGATCGCCACGGGAGTCACCAAGACCCTCAAGATACCGACGCTCGTGAAGGACAGCCACTGCAACGGCACCGGCGCCAAGGACGGGACGGCGTTCAACACGTGTCCCACCTGCCACGGCTCCGGCACCGTGATCCGTCAGCAGCAGACCATGTTCGGCCTGTCGCAGTCGGCCGTTGAGTGTCCGCAGTGTCACGGCGAGGGTAAGATCATCACCGACAAGTGCAGCTACTGCCACGGCGAGGGAGTGGTGAGAAAGGACGAAACCGTCACATTCACGATACCCGCCGGTGTGCAGGACGGCCAGACGCTTACCATGAGGGGCAAGGGCAATGCCGCTCCTCACGGCGGTGCGAACGGCGACCTGCTGATAGTGATCGAGGAGATAAAGCATCCGGAACTGATCCGCGACGGCAACGACGTGATCTACAATCTGATGCTCGACATACCCACGGCTGCCTTAGGCGGCTCGGTGGAGGTGCCGACCATCACGGGGCGTGCGCGCATGAAGATCCCTGCCGGCACACAGCCGGGCAAGGTGCTCAGGCTGAGAGGCAAGGGATTGCCCTCGGCTGACGGCTACGGCACGGGCGACGAGCTTGTAAATGTCATGGTCTACATCCCCGAGAAGCTTACCGCCGAGGAGCAGGCTGCCATAGAAGGGCTGCGCGGCAAGCCGAACATGACACCCGACGCCTCGACAAAGAACAGAATATTCTCAAAACTCCGTCATATATTTGAATAATATAAAAAAGCTCGAACTATTGGCGCCGGCCAGAACTGTCGATATAGCTGTATCGGCGGTTCTGGCCGGTGCTGATGCCGTCTACATAGGGCCGGAGAGCCATGGCGCGCGCCGGGCTGCGGCAAATACCGTGGACGACATACGCCGTCTTGTCGACTTAGCCCATCCCTACGGGGTGAGGGTGTATGCCACAGTCAACACCTTGGTCTACGATAACGAGATAGCGGGTGTGGAGCGGCTGATAAGTTCTCTGTATGACGCGGGCGTAGATGCGCTCATAGTGCAGGATATGGGTATTCTGAGGATGGATATTCCGCCGATCGATCTCCATGCGAGCACACAGTGTGACATCCGTACCCCGGAGAAGGCGCGTTTTCTCGCCGACGTGGGATTCTCGCGCCTCGTGCTTCCGCGTGAGCTCTCGCTCGACGAGATACGTGCGATCCATGAGGCAGTCCCGGCGACGGAGCTTGAGGCGTTCGTCCATGGCGCGCTGTGTGTGAGCTACAGCGGCGACTGCAGGGCAAGCCTGATGGCGGGAGGACGGTCGGCTAACCGCGGGGAGTGCGCACAGATATGCCGTCTGCCTTACGATCTCGTGGATGGCTCTGGGCGGGTGCTCGTCAAGGGTAAGCATCTGCTCTCGCTCCGTGACCTTAACAGGAGTCATGCCGTAGGCGATATGGCTGCGGCCGGGGTGATGTCGTTCAAGATCGAAGGGCGGTTGAAGGAGGAGGCATACGTGAGAAACACCGTGGCGTGGTATTCCCGCATCATGGACAGGATGGTGGAGACCGGCGGATACCGGCGGACGAGCGACGGCCACTCGCGGCCGGGGTTCAATCCGGCACCGGAGAAGTCGTTCAACCGCGGATTCACCTCATATTTCCTCACCGGCAAGGCTCCGGCGAGAGGAGTGGCATCGGTCGATACCCCCAAGGCTGTCGGGGAGACGGTGGGAAAGGTGAGAAGCTGCAGTCCGAGATGTATTGTCGTGGAGACAAGTGTAAAATTGGCCAACGGCGACGGCCTCGGCTACTTCGACCGGACCGGGGTGTTCAGGGGATTCCGCCTCAACAGGGTGGACGGCGAGCGTCTGTATCCGGCGGCTCCGCAGGATATACCCGCCGGGACCGTGCTGTATCGCAACCGCGACAAGGAGTGGGACGACGAGATCTCCTCGGCTCAGACGGAGAGGTATATAAAGGTCGACATGGTGCTTCGCCACGTCCCGGACGGGCGGATGTCGCTTGCTCTGACGGATGAGAGTGGCTGCAGTGTGGAAGTGGTGACGGCGGAGACATTTGCCGACGTGGCCGTCACGCCACAGGAAGGTCCGCGCCGCAGGATTCTCGACAAGCTCGGCGGGACACGGTTCAAGGCGGGAAAGATCGTGGATCTCGCCGGCAATGTGTTCATGCCCGCGTCGCGTCTCGCATCGCTTCGGCGAGAGGCCGTGGATCTGCTCGAAAGCGCGAGGAGGATGGCTTACAGAAGACGGACACGGCTTCCGGAGAACGTCGGTGCCATATATCCGGCGGAGGTGCTTACGGTTCATGACAATGTGGCCAATCGCCTTGCCGAAGAGTTCTACCACTCGCACGGAGTGAGGGTGATGGAGCGTGCGGCCGAGGTGGAACGTCCGTGTGGCGAGACGCAGGTGATGACCACGCGCTATTGTATCCGCAAGGAGATGGGCCGATGTCTGCGTGACGGGCGAAGTGCGAAGGATTGGCCGTCGGAACTGTATATAGTGGCACCCTCGGGAGTGAGGATGCGCGTGGGGTTTGACTGCGGACGCTGCGGAATGAATCTCTATATGGATCAGACAACAAAAAAAGATTAAAAATCTTTCAGAATTGCAAAAAAAATGCTTATATTTGCAAAAAGTTTGCAATTTTGAAGAATTACAGCCTCATATTTTGGCTCCTGACAGCATTGATTGTTTCCGGATGGTTTGTGGCGGGTTGTGCCGGCGCACCTTCCGGGCAGAAGATCGTGACCGTCAGCATAGAGCCGCAGAAATACATACTCGAGCAGATCACCGGCGACAGGGTGCAGGTGAGATGCCTGCTTTCGGATGGAGCCAATCCGGAGACATACGATCCGTCGATGACCCATATGCTGAATCTGCAACATTCGTTGGGCTATCTGCGCATGGGAAACATCGGATTTGAAGCGGCATTGCTCGACAAGATCCATGAGTCCAATCCCGATCTGCCGATATTCAATACTTCCGACGGTATCATACCCATCATGGGTACACACGGACATGGCGACGTGCGCCATGAACTCGCCGATCCACACACGTGGTCGTCGGTCAGAAACGCGCGTGTGATAGCCCGGAATATGTGTGAGGCTATGGTGAAGATAGATCCTGACAACAAGAACTATTACCGCAGGAACTATGACGCGCTCGACGCGCATCTCGACTCACTTGACAGGGATATCGCGGAGCGTCTTGCCCCGCTGAAGGGGACGGCGTTCTATGTATGGCATCCGTCGTTGAGCTATTTTGCGCGCGACTATGGCTTGGTGCAGGTCGTAGTCGGCGGTCCGGAACATAAGGAGCTGTCAGCCGGCGGATTGCGTTCTGTAATCGACAGGGCAGGCGAGCGCGGAGCCTCGGTGTTCTTCACACAGAAGGATTTCGACAGCCGGCAGGTAGCGGTGGTAAATGAAGAGATTGGCGCGCGCATGGTCAATATCTATCCTCTGACCTACCAGTGGGAGAAGGAGATGAAGGCTATGGCCGATGCGCTGCTTGAAAAATAGGATGTGATGGCGGATATGGATGATGTGATCATATCGCTCCGCGATGTATCCAGACGCTGGGAAGGCAAAGTGACACTCTCGGACATTAATTTCGATGTGAAGAGAGGTGATTTCATAGCGATTACGGGTCCTAACGGTGGCGGCAAGACCACTCTGCTGAGAATAATATTGAAATTGCTGAAGCCGACCTCCGGAACCGTCAGGTATCTGGAAGATGGACATACGGTCGACAATCTGTCGATAGGCTATCTGCCGCAGAAGAATATGATCGACTCGCATTTCCCCATCACGGTGGAGGAGGTGGTGGCATCCGGGCTTATCGGAGAAGGAATGAGCCGCGATGAGACGGCGGAACTCACCGGGAAGACACTCGCGCTGATGGGACTTGAGGATCATGCGGGCAAAAGCATAGGCACACTTTCGGGCGGTCAGTTGCAAAGGGCGCTCCTCGGACGTGCCATAATATCGTCACCGAAAGTATTGGTGCTCGACGAGCCGCTGAGCTATGTGGACAAGCAGTTTGAGCAGTATATCTACACACTTGTCGAGCGATTGTCGGCCACAACTACAATCCTGCTCGTGTCCCATGAGATGTCCACGATAGCCGGGATGGCCAACCGGCATCTCATAGTCGATCATTCACTGCACGAGTGTCATTCGCCTCATCATCACGTGCATTACGACTGCACGTTCTGAAAGTAACCGCGCAGGGTGGATGCGGTGACGGACGGATCAGTGATCACCGCGAGTATGGCCGGCCGTGATGACTCTTCCCTGAAATCATGAAAAGCAGAGGGCAATGACTCCATAGAGTCGGTCTCGAAGTATGCCATTCCGTAAGCCTCCGCGAGTTGCCGGAGCGGAAGTCGGGTACCTACGGCAAAATATTTCTCGAGTTCCGGCAGTCCGGAAGTACTTCCGATGAATCGGAATATCGCACCACCACCGTTGACCATAACGATCATCTTGAACCGTGGGGTCAGCAGTGTTGAGCTGAGTGCGGCAATGTCGTATTGGAAACTCATGTCACCGGAGATCAGCAGCGTGGTGTGACGATAGATTGTGGATGCGCCGAGCGCGGTGGAGGTGCACCCGTCGATGCCGCTCACGCCACGGTTGCAGTCCGAGCGGTGGATGTGGGAGCAGTCCATGAGCTGGGCGTAGCGTACAGGTGTCCCGTTGCTCAGATGAAGATTCCATCCCCGGGGTATGTTGGCGAAGATATATGCGAGAGCTTTCATGTCGCTCCATGGAGAGGCGGCTATATATGCATCATGGATCTGTGACGCACGTGCGGACAGGACTTGCCATTCCGATGCGTATGTTGACGGAGCGCGGTGGGGCTGCATGGCTGATGCGAGCTGACTCATGAATATGGCCGGATCAAGTTCGACACGGAGCGAGAGGTGCTTGAAGCAGTCAATGGTGGTATGGGAGATGCCGATGTGCCAGTGCTCGAGGTCGGGGAGTGTGCGGAGCCAGTCCTTTATGAAACGCGACACGAGCGCGCCACCGAAGGTGATGACCACGTCCGGTCGGAGTCTATCCCTATCGTCCGGAGTCATGCGGCACAGAGTCGAGTCTATCCGGTTGATGAATTGCGGCGAATGCAGATTGGCGATGGTCTCGGTGAGAACCACTACGTTTGGGAGCATGGACAGACGGGTCAATGCACGGTTGAGTTTCTCGTCCGGAGCATTGAATCCGGCTATGATCATGACTTTTCGGGGTGATGCGAGACGCGATCCCAACTCTCTTGCGCGGGGAGTGGGAAGCTCGTAGCGCGGAGTGACGGCTTCGATCACTCTTGCTGTCCCCGGCTCGTAGGAGTCCGTCAGGTTGAGAGGCGCGTCGAGACGTACATTGATGTGCACTGGACTCTTCCGGCCTGTTGTGGCTTCAATGAGAGCATCGTTGATGATGCGGTCGGTCCACCATGGACCATTGGGGAAGTCTATACGGGCCGATATGTCACAGCTGCGTTTCACGTATGGAGCCAGAGCGTCCTGCTGCCAGATAGTCTGTGAGTCGTCCTGATCTATCCATTCCTGTGGCCTGTCGGCTGAGATTACAATCAGCGGGATTCTCCGGTAGAACGCTTCGGCGACAGCCGGAGCATAGTTGAGCAGTGCGGTGCCGCTTGTGCATACTATCGCTACCGGACTGCCTGACTGGATGCTCATGCCGAGCGCGATGAAAGCTGCCGAGCGCTCGTCGATGACCACGTGGCATCGCAGTTCACTGTCGCGGGCCATGGCCACGATGAGCGGGGTGTTGCGGCTGCCGGGTGACAGGACTACTTCCCTGACTCCGTGGGCACGGAGCAGATCGGTCAGTATGTTGCATGAGAGCTTGTCGGTGGTCTGCATCTGCGGAGGGTCTGATTTTGAGATGACAAAATTAACCATTTTCGGCGGGAATTGTTAACTTTGTAGCATCAAAAATCAGAAGATATGATCATCGCTTCGCAGAAACACAAGGAAAATATAGCCGAATATCTGCTGTATATGTGGCAGATAGAGGATCTGATAAGGGCTAACGGTCTTGATATCGAACGGATCAAGGCAAATGTGATTGACAAGTTCGGATTGGATCCTGCCCGAGAGAAGGAGATGGTGGAGTGGTATGAATCGCTGATCGACATGATGCGCCGTGAGGGCGTGGAGAAGAGCGGGCATATCCAGCTCAACAAAAATGTCATAATCCAGCTCAATGATCTTCATGCGGCATTGCTGAGGGATCCGCGTTTTCCGGAATATACGGCGGAGTTTTATAAGACACTCCCATATATAGTGGAACTTAGAGCCAAGGGCGGGGATAATCCGGCCGGCGAACTCGAGACCTGCTTCAACGCGCTCTACGGAATGTTGATGCTGCGCCTACGGAGCAAGAAAATCACTCCGCAGACGCAGGATGCCGTGGCGCAGATAAGCCGTTTCATCGCTCTGCTTGCCAAGGATTATAATCTTGACCGTGAGGACAAGCTTTTCCCGAAGGAAGATTGATCGGATATCAGATATTGTCGTGGGAGAGATAGCTGTCGATCGCCTTGGCCGTATCGCGACCGGCGGCTATGCAGCGGACCACGAGTGACGCACCGGAGGCGACATCGCCTGCGGCGAACACTCCGGGTATACTTGTGGCATGGGTGTCGGGATCTATCTTCACGTTGCCACGCTGATCTTTTTCTACTCCGAGGCTGTCGATAAGCCCTTCGGCTTTCGGATGGACGAATCCCATCGCAAGAAGGACGAGATCAGCTTTCAGAGTCTCTTTATTTCCGGTATGGATCAGATTCATCTTTCCGGTGGCGGGATCATTCTGCCATTCCACTTCCTCTACCTCAACTTCACGCACATTTCCGTCGGCATCGCCTATGAAGCGGCGGGTGTCGAGAAGCCACCGGCGGTCGCATCCTTCGAGATGGCTGCTCGAGGTCTTCAGCACCACGGGCCAATAGGGCCAGGGGGTTGCAGGATTCTCGCCCACGGGGGGCTTGGGCATGATCTCAATCTGAGTCACAGAGAGTGCTCCCTGACGGTGTGAAGTCCCGACACAGTCGCTGCCGGTGTCGCCTCCTCCTATGACGAGCACGTGCTTGCCGGACGCGGTGATGCGTTCTTCATGGGAGAACTCACTTCCGGCGTTGACACGGTTCTGCTGCTGAAGTAGCTCAAGGGCGAAGTGCACACCCCTGAGGTCACGGCCTTCGACCTTGAGATCGCGCGGCACTTCGGCACCCATGGCGAGGCATACAGCGTCATAGTCCTTCAGCAGATCCTCAGCCTTGATATCGGTACCTATATTGACGCCGCATCTGAATTCCACGCCTTCTTCTTCCAGAAGTCTGAGGCGACGGTCGATAATGTTCTTGTTTAGCTTGAAATCAGGTATGCCGAAGCGCAGGAGTCCGCCGGGAGCCTCGTTTTTCTCAAACACCGTCACGGAGTGGCCTTTCCGGTTGAGCCTGTTTGCGGCGGCAAGACCAGCGGGACCGGATCCGATGACGGCAACCTTCTTTCCGATGCGCTTCTTGGGCGGACGAGCGGTGACGAATCCTTCGGCGAAGGCGCGCTCCACGATGGCTGCCTCGTTCTCGCGGATGGTGACAGGTTCATGCTGCTTGTTGAGCACACATCCTTTCTCGCAAAGAGCCGGACATACACGACCTGTGAATTCGGGGAAGTCGTCGGTCATTGTGAGCAATGTGTATGCGCCCTTTATATCGTTTTTATACAGACGGTCCTGCCATTCAGGCTGTCGGTTGCCCAACGGGCAACTCCAATGGCAAAACGGGACACCACATTCCATGCAGCGTGAAGCCTGGAGGCGGCGGTCCTCTGAGTTTAGAGTCTGTTCAACCTCGCTGTAGTCGGTGATGCGGTCATGCACCGGCCGATAGCCCGCCTCTTTGCGCGGGATGGAGAGGAATGCTTTGGGATTTCCCATATATATTGTCGCGTTATCTTTTTATCGGTTGTTTAATCCATCTGCATAGAGGCGATCTTTCGGGCGAGAGCTGCTGCTTTCTCGTCGTGGAGCACCTTCTTGTATTCGATAGGTATCACTTTGATGAACTGTCCTACGTAGGATTCCCAGTCGTCAAGCATACGTCCGGCAAGCGGAGAGCGGGTGTATTTATAGTGCGATGATATAAGACGGTGCAGTTCGCGGTTGTCGGCCAGATCCTCGATGAGCGACAGCTCCACCATCTCCATATTGCAGAAGTAGTCGAAATCGCCTTTCGGATCCCAAACGTATGCCACGCCGCCGCTCATTCCGGCAGCAAAGTTGCGGCCTGTTGAACCGAGTACTACCGTGCGTCCGCCTGTCATGTACTCACAGCAGTGGTCTCCTACGCCTTCCACGACGGCGGTTGCACCGGAATTGCGGACACAGAAGCGCTCGCCGACACGACCGTTGATGTAGACTTCGCCTGAAGTGGCTCCGTAGAGGTGAGTATTGCCCGCTATGATATTCTCTTCCGGGGCGAAGGTGGAGCCTGTCGGAGGAACGATCATGATATGTCCGCCGGAGAGACCCTTGCCCACGTAGTCATTGGCATCGCCTTCGAGTCGGAACGTTATTCCATGAGCCAGGAATGCGCCGAAACTTTGTCCCGCAGAGCCTTTGAAGGTGCACTCGATGGTGTTGTCAGGCAGGCCGGCATCGCCGTATTTCTTGGCTACCTCTCCGGAAAGCATCACACCGGTGGAGCGGTTGGTATTGTTGATAGGGAATTCGAGCTCGACAGGCATACCCTGGGTTATGGCCGGATATGCGCGTGCTATGATCTCGCGGTCGAGCACGTGGTCGATCTCATGGGTCTGTCGGCAGACGTTGCGGGTGGCGTTTACCGCAGCCTCCTCCGGAACGTACAGGATGCCGGAAAAGTCGAGTCCAGGGGCGATGGCATCGCGCAGATCTTCCTTGACTTCAAGCATATCGGCACGGCCGATAAGCTGGTCGAGCGAGCGGACACCTATCTCCGCCATGATCTCACGGATCTCGCGGGCAAGGAATGTGAAGAAGTTTATCACATATTCCGAGCGGCCGACAAACCGGCGTCGTAATTCCTCGTTCTGTGTGGCCACGCCTACCGGGCAAGTGTTGAGATGACACTTGCGCATCATGACACACCCGAGCACGATGAGCGCGCTTGTGGCAAATCCGAATTCCTCGGCTCCGAGCATGGCCATTATGACAACGTCGCGTCCTGTCTTGAGCTGACCATCGGCCTGCAGTTTCACCTGTCCGCGCAGATTGTTGATGACAAGAGTCTGTTGTGTCTCGGAAAGACCTATCTCTACCGGGACGCCTGCATAGTGGATGGAACTTGCTGGGGATGCTCCGGTGCCTCCATCGCTGCCGCTGATTGTGATGAGGTCGCTCTTGGCCTTGGCTACACCGGCGGCAATGGTTCCGACTCCGCTCTCAGCCACGAGTTTGACGCTGACGTTGGCCCGCGGGTTCACGTTCTTGAGGTCAAAGATGAGCTGGGCGAGATCTTCGATGGAGTATATGTCGTGGTGAGGGGGAGGGGAGATGAGTGATATGCCGGGAATCGAATGGCGTGTCCTGGCGATTATCTTGTCGACCTTGAATCCCGGGAGCTGTCCTCCCTCGCCCGGTTTGGCTCCCTGGGCCACCTTGATCTGCAGCTCGTCGGCATTGACAAGGTATTCGGTGGTGACACCGAAGCGTCCGGAAGCAACCTGCTTTATGGCTGAACGGGCGGAAGTGCCGTCGGGGCGGGTGGCGAAGCGTTCGGGATCCTCGCCGCCCTCGCCGGTGTTTGATCTGGCTCCGATGGCGTTCATGGCTATTCCGAGAGCTTCGTGAGCCTCCCGGCTTATGGAGCCGAACGACATCGCACCGGTGACGAATCTCTTCAAGATCGATTTTTCGTCCTCGACCTCTTCGAGAGGTACTGGTGTGCCTTTCCTGAATGTGAGGAAGTCGCGTATGAATATGGGATCCTTCTTGTTGTCCACAAGGGAGGTGTATTCCTTGAATTTCTTATAGCTGCCGAGACGGGTGGCGAGTTGGAGCGTGGCGATTGTCTCGGGATTCCAGGCATGACGTTCGCCATCCTTGCGGAATGAGTAGTGGCCTATGAACGGGAGTGGGGTGTCGTCATCAAAGTCGTCGGAGAATGCCTCGTCATGGGCCGCGATGAGTCCGGCCGCTATACCGTCAAGACCGACTCCGGAGATCTTGCTTGCCGTATGTCCGAAATATTTATCGCAGAGCTCTTCGGAAAGTCCCACGGCTTCAAACAGTTCGGCTCCTTTGTAGGATGTCAGTGTGGATATGCCCATTTTTGACATTACTTTCAGCAGACCCTTGTCGACGGCTTTGATGAAATTCTTTGATGCGGTCTCGAAGTCGAGCTGTATCTCGTGGCGTTTCACCATGTCGTCAATGACGGCAAATGCGAGATACGGGTTTATGGCTGAAGCTCCGTATCCGACGAGCAGCGCAAAGTGCATCACCTCGCGGGCATCGGCTGTCTCGACTATGAGGGCGGTCTGCACACGCTTCTTTTTCTCTATGAGATGGTGGTGTACGGCTGATGTGGCGAGAAGTGCAGGTATAGGGGCATTTTCACCGTTGACACCGCGATCGGACAGCACTACGTAGTTGCATCCTTCGTCGACGGCTTTCTCCGCTTCCTCACACAGCCGTTCGATGCCTTTACCGAGACCGTCGACACCGTCGGCCACGTTGAATGTCATGGCAAGTTTGCGTGTGTTGAAGCCTTTGTAGCGCAGGTTGCACAGCAGATCAAGCTCCCGGTTGGTGATGATGGGGCGTTTGAGAAGCACCATCTTGCACATCTCGGGCGAGAGTTCCATCAGAGAGAGCTTCACGGCTCCGATGTAGCTGTCAAGGCTCATCACAAGTTCCTCGCGGAGCGGATCGATGGGAGGATTGGTGACTTGTGCGAAATGCTGGCGGAAATAGTTGTATATGAGCTGTGGTTCGGACGACAGAGGCGCGATGGGGGTGTCCTTGCCCATGGAATTGACGGGTTCCTTGGCATCCGTGACCATCGGGGTCATTATCTTCTCGACTTCTTCGCGGTTGTAGTAGAAGGAATGGAGCAGCCGACGGAAGGATTCTACCGAGTTCTCGACCTTACGTCCGGACGAGATGGAGTCGAGGCTGATGCGGTTGCGCGAGAGCCAGTCGCGATAGGGGAATTCGGACGCAAGTTTCTCCTTTAGCTCGGCATCGTGATAGATCTTGCCTTCCTCCATGTCGATCATCATCATCTTGCCGGGACGCAGGCGTCCTTTCTCCCTGATTTCCGAGGCATCGAAGGGTAGGACTCCGGTCTCGGAAGCGAGGACCACCGTGTCGTTGTGGGTGATAAGGTAGCGGGCCGGACGCAGACCGTTGCGGTCAAGCATACCTCCGGCATACCTGCCGTCGGAGAAGAGCAGGGCGGCCGGTCCGTCCCAGGCTTCCATCAGGATGGAGTGGTATTCATAGAAACCCTTCAGCTCGGGAGATATGGGGTTTTTATCGTTGAATGACTCAGGCACGAGCATAGCCAATGCGTGAGGCAGACTCATGCCGGCCATCACGAAGTATTCGAGCACATTGTCGAGCGAGGCTGAGTCGCTCATGCCGGGCTGGCACACTGGTGTCATGTCACGTCCCTCAAACGGTGTGGCCGTCAACATGGATTCCCTCGCTTTCATCCACAGGCGGTTTCCCTGGATGGTATTGATCTCGCCGTTGTGGCCGAGCATACGGAAGGGCTGGGCGAGACTCCATGTGGGGAAGGTGTTGGTGGAGAAACGCGAATGGACGAGAGCCATGGCGGTGGTGAAGCGCGGATTCATCAGGTCGGGATAGTAGTATCTGAGCTGCAGGCTCGACAGCATACCCTTGTATACGATGATTCTTGATGACAGGGAGACGATATAGAAGGCTTCCTTGCCCTGGATCTTGCTTCCGGCAATTTTTTTCTCTACGGCTTTGCGCAGGAGGTACAGCCGGATCTCTATGGGACGGTCGGATTCTTCGTCGCTGACGAATATCTGCTTGATGGTCGGTTCGGCTGCGCGAGCCACTGAGCCAAGCTGCTCATTGTTGGTGGGCACGTCGCGGACGGCCATCAGTTTCAGCCCGAGTTCGAGTGATTCACGCTCGATGATGTCGAGGATTGTCTGCTGTGTCTCCTCTTCGCGGGGCATGAATACGAGTCCGGTGCCGTAGCGTCCTTTCTCCGGGACCGGGATTCCCTGGAGAAGTATGAACTCGTGGGGAACCTGCACCATTATGCCGGCACCGTCGCCGGTCTTTGGGTCGGCACCTTCGGCACCACGGTGAACCATGTGCTCAAGCACCTGCAGTCCTTGCTCGACAAGGCGGTGGCTTTTGATTCCCTTGACGTTGACCAACAGTCCGACGCCACAGGCATCTCTCTCGTTACGGGGATCATACAGTCCCCTGGCTCTCATTTGAGGGATAAGCATATAAAGATGATAGCTTAAATTTAGTTTTCTTCGGTTGAGCGCAGCCAGTCGCTCTCGGTGGGGAGTTCCATGGCTACGGCGTTGTCATATTCTTCATCGTGTTGGGATGCGTCGAGACCCACGCGCTCGTTCCATCTGCTGACACGCATGGGGATGATCTTGTCGGTGAGCCAGTACAGACCCCAGCTCATGGCGAATGTGTAGACGAACACACCGGCCATCACGATGACGTGGTTCAGGAAAAATTCGCCGCGGCTGATCATCTCCGGATCTTCACCGGCGAAAAAGTCGTAGGCGAATATGCCTGTCAGGAGTGTGCCTATTATGCCTCCGAGACCGTGGGTCGGGAATACGTCGAGGGCGTCGTCAAGCACACGGGAGTAGCTTTTCCACGATACTGCGAGGTTGCAGCATACGGTGATGAAGAATGCGATGAATATGCTCTCTCCGGCTGTCACCCATCCGGCACACGGGGTGATGGCTACGAGACCTACGACAGCTCCGATGGCTGCACCCATAGCCGACGGTTTGCGGCCGCGCACGGCATCAAGTGCGATCCATGCCACCATGGCTGTGGCTGCGGCTGTATTGGTGTTGAGGAATGCGGAGATCGCGATACCGTCGGCTGCCAAGGAGGATCCGCCATTGAATCCGAACCATCCGAGCCAAAGGAGTGCTGCTCCGAGAAGGACGAACGGGACGTTGGCCGGTTTGTTGTCCGCGCCTGCATCTCTGCGCTTGCCGAGGAACAAGGCTCCGGCAAGTGCGGCGATGCCTGAAGCTGCATGGACCACGATGCCGCCGGCATAGTCATGGACATGAAGCATACCGAAGAGGCCGTCGGGGTGCCATGTGCAGTGAGCGAGGGGGCAGTAGACCACCACGGTCCATAGCATCATGAAGAGCAGATAGCCTGCGAAGTGGACGCGCTCGGCAAAGGCTCCTGTGATGAGCGATGGGGTGATGATGGCAAATTTCATCTGGAAGAGCGCGAAGAGTGCGAGCGGGATTGTGGTAGTCACCATACCGATCTGCGAAAGCTCGGATGAGGGATCAGTGACGTTGCGTACACCTACGTTGCGCATCATGAAGAAATCGACGGGATTGCCGATGATGTGGCCGATGTCGTCGCCAAAGGCGAGACCGAATCCGAACACAACCCAGATGACGCTGACAAATCCCATCACGATGAAGCTTTGCAACATAGTGGATATGACGTTCTTCTTACGAACCATTCCCCCGTAGAAAAACGACAGACCGGGGGTCATCATCAGAACGAAGATGGTGGCTGTGATCATCCAGGCCACGTTGGCCCAGATATGGTCGCCGGGCAGGTCATACTGGCCTTCCTGGACATCGGTGTGCATACCGATGACACTCACTGCGATAAGAGCAACTAAAACTGCCAGCCATCCGTAGCTGACTTTACGACCGTTGAACTTCATACCTTTGAAATTAGTGGATAACTATAAAATGAACCTAAACAATCTTTAAATATCTCTAACAATGTTGCAAAAGTAGACTTTTGCTGTGGAATATGCAAGAAAAATGGCAAATTTCTTTCAAAAACGCTTAAAAAATAGAAAAAGGATAGAAATATGGCCGTGCGGACGAGTAAATAAAAATGGATCGCGAAGAGTTTGTCTCCGTGATCCATTGATGTGTGTTTAAGATTTTGTTTTTTTTTATTATTCGCCGGGGATGATAGCATCGCTGGGGCAAACTTCGGCGCAGGAACCGCACTCGATGCAGGTGTCGGGATCGATGTGGTAGATGTCGCCTTCGGAGATAGCTTCAACGGGACATACGGGCTGGCAGGTGCCGCAAGCCACGCAGGAATCGGTAATTACGTAAGCCATTGTAGTAAGATTTAGATGTTTTTTTGGGGATAATTATTTTCTGAATAGTCTTTTCGTGGTGCAAATGTAAGGCTTTTCCTTCAAATATCAGCAAAAAAAGATGAAAAATCTTATTCCCAGCCGCTGATTGTTTCGCCACCTAACTCGATTTTTATTTGTTCGGGGTTGTCTTCGAGAGTGATATTTATAGTGTGTTGCGTCCCCGTTTTAAAAACGAATTTGCTCTCAATCAGATACGACACGTCACTGACGAGCAATTCAATCAGAGGTCTTTTTGTCTCTAATCGTTGCGGCACGACAATCGCACTGTATTGGCTGTCCGATTCTTTTCGTGCGGTGATGGTCTGGGCCGATTTATGACCGTCGACGGTAACAACACCAGTAGCCATATCTATGATTGAGTTTGGTATGGTATTGTGAATCAGTACAATTACATCGGTCGGCATATCACCGGTATAGTCTTCACCTTTTACCAAATTGATTATTACCCGACTCATCTTATGGCTGAATACCAATGGTACTGAAGACATTTGCGATACTCCTGTCGCCGTTGCCCAAAGAAAATCACTCTTCTCGTAGCCGCCAAGGACATCCCCATCCTTCGACGTTGATTGGTCTATGGCCACGCAGAACGGATATTCATCGACTGAAGACGGCTTATCATCGTAGGGATAGTAGGCTATCACGTCAAATTTTCCATCCTCCCAATATATAGTCGGGGTGCTTTTCCACGTAGATCCGTCAAACACGGTCAGCGCATTATTCGCATAGTTGCCGGACAACTCTAAAGGCACTGCTGTCTCACCGTTATATTTGGTAACATAGACTCCAATTGCGTCGCCTTTTTCAAAAGCAGAAGCTGTCGCGCGTGACGATGTGGGGTAGTAAGCCGAGAATCGCATTTCATTTGCATCAAATGCTTCATCGATCGATTGTGAGCAACCACAGAGTATCATCATCGCCACCATGGCTGCCATAAGGCTATATTTCATTATTAACTGTTTCATCGCTATTGTGTTTTGATTTTCGGACGTCTGCCCATGATAACCGGTTCGTGGTGATTGACCTGACCGCGGAAATTCGAAATGTCAAAGTCCTCGCCCCTTGCTCTCGATGTGGTTGCGTCAATCACGTCATTTGCAATAAATTCGTCAAGAGAATATGTCTCACCGGCTATTGCTTTGATGCGCTTCACAATCGTTTCACGACAGATTGTGCTATAATAAGGTATATCATTATTCATACAGCTGTTCTGTTCCGAGCGATAAACCCCACGCGAGTGCATATAACCGCCTTCATATATGTCGACAATCTGGTTGTATTTCTCGTGGAAGATAAAGTGACTCCATGGCACCTCGTTCATCTTGCCAGAAAGCGACAGGTTGGCATACCAGCCTTTTGCTTTACCTGAGTTGAACTCATATACATGGGGACAGCAAGTACAGGAGCAATTATCAATGAATGCATTGTGATAGATGTATTCATCAGCAAATTTACCAAAGCCGTGACCGCCTGCTTCATGCTGTATCACGCCCCTGAAGTCGAGCGGATAACCGTAGTCGCTCATGGGGCAATATGCGATGGCGCACCCATCGTCATACATATAACAGATGCCACCGTAGTCGGTCGTATTAGGAATTATGACAATCAGTGTTTCTCCAAGGTTTTGGTCACTGATGGTCGGTGCTTTGCAAGCGTAAGCCATGATTTCTTCAAAATCACTGTCGCCATATCGTCCGCTTAACGACACACCGCCTTTCGCGGTTGTGTTGAAGCGATTGTAGATAATAGTGTTGACACTGCCAATGCCCGATTCCGGCGACACGGCAATCCCGGTGTAGACATTGAAATAATTGCGATAGCTTCGATATGGCTCGATGTCAAAGTAGTTCTCAATCGCTTCGTTGATATCGGTCAGATAATTGCCTTCGCTTATGTCTTTGGCGCTATATCCGTCACCGAGGAACATTAGGTTGACGCCTTTGCCGCGTGTAGCTTTTTGCAATGTCAATATTTCGTCCTCGGCATATCTGAAGTCATATTGCGTCACGCTGCAACGTGTACGGTAATCTTGATTTTTGAGTTTAAAGACGACTTCGCCCTCGCGATGTTGACCTCCATGAGCCATTTCGGCAAATGTCAATTTA
This sequence comes from uncultured Staphylococcus sp., assembly GCA_964552825.1. Lineage (GTDB taxonomy): Bacteria > Bacteroidota > Bacteroidia > Bacteroidales > Muribaculaceae > Duncaniella. The sequence continues at coordinate 27,265 of CAZKIE010000008.1, forward strand.
ATTTCTGTTTTGTTGACTCCGGATGTTTTGTCGAGTGTAACCCAATCGGGTTGGCTTTCAACTATCCATTCGTCGTCAGCATTGAGCACCAAGTCGCGTGTCACCGAGGTGTTTATAGCGGTAGCTATACTCGGTCTGATGACAAGGTTGCGATATGCCGAAATGCGTTTGAAATCGCGCCATCCTACGGCTGCCTGGTATTGAGCCACAGCCGATTCAGGCACTTCAAGTGTGAAATTGTCTTTCTCCACTCCGTAGAATGCACCTTCCATCACGTATGCCGGAATTGTTCCTTTACATACGATTCGTCCGATGCCAAAGCAGTCTTGGAACGCTCCGCCGTCTTCATTCCATGATGAATTGTATCTGATGCTTTCAAGTCCTTCGGGGAATATTATGCCCTCGAGACTCCGGCATTTTGCAAATGCTCCGGCTCCAATCGACAGCACCTCAGACGGAATCTCAAGTGTACCAGTCAGACGCCAGTTATAGGCAAACGATCTGTCACCGATCGTGCGAAGTTTGTCAGGCAGGACAAGTTCGCCCGAAAAGTCACAATTGTAAAACACACTGTGGCTGATAACTTCGAGATTCTTCGGCAGCCTAAGTTCTCCCCTCAATCCTGTGTTGGCAAATGCACTTTCACCAATCGCAGTGATACCGTCGTGGAGAGAGAGAGTTCCGCCAAACCAGCATCCGTTGAAGCAATTTTCAGGGATTGTAGTCACTCCTTGCGGAATACTTAATGCTCCCGTGAAGTTCTCACAACCCGAAAAAGCGGCTTCGCCCATTAATTTAAGTCCTTCGGGCAAGCGCAACTCTCCATATAGATTTTTACAATCAAGGAAAGCGCCGCGCCCTATTTCTACCAGTCCTTCGGGCAAAATAAGCTCACTGACAAAGTTGCAGTTATGGAATGCTCCGTCCCAATAGCTCATGTATCCATCGACTGTGCCTATTTTTTTAGTGTCGAAGGCAGCGTCAATGTTCCCGTCAGACTCGTACATTCAGCAAATGCTGCACATCCTATCTCTTCTACACCCTCAGGGATAATCAGCGAGCCGGACAGGTTCGTACAAACTGCAAATGCGCCGTTGTTGCCACCCGGAATTCCTGAGATTTTCTTCAATTTATCGGGAAGTACAAGCGAAGTCAGAGTTTCTTTGCCTCGCATAGCTTCAGCCGGGATTTCGTCATCTTCACAGTCATAATAATTCTCGCTGCTCGAAAGGTTTCCGCCGCTTCCGGCAACGATCGTTACGTCTTTGAGGTTTAACGCTCCGAGAAGCGACATTTTATATCTCATCACTGCAAAGTCACGCGATGTGATTTGTCCTGTGATCTTTAGATTTCTAACCTTTTCGACCTCTTTGCCGGCAGCGACAATACATTCGTCGAGTGTTCCCGCTTTTTCGACATTGATCACTACATATTCGCGGGCTACGGCATCGTGAGACACATTGTCGTTTTCCCACGCTGTTATACTTTCAGAGGTAAGTATGAATTCGTAGCCTCCGTTTTCTGCACGTTTATTGACGGTGATAGCAAAGTTGAGCATTTTGGATGGCACATAGGTCACTGCCTCGTCCTTCGTCAATACGTATGGTACGCCGCCTACCGTTACGCTAATTACCGGGGTCCCGGCTGCCACTTGTTGAGGAACGACGATTGCCCTGAAATCGTCACCATTGTTGTAAGGTATGGTTCCGGTCGAAGGCACTTCGCCCGACGGGGTGATTTCTCCAGTAGCAATATTGATCGTAGATTTACGCACTGTGTTGAGAATCAAGACTTGTTTGTCGAGTTTTGCCCACTCACCGTTGTCAAAACCTGAGCCTTCTACCAAACTGACTCTTGCCGACGACATTATGTGCATGAAACCGAGTTTGATTATTCGGTCTGTCGGTGCTACGTCGGTAGTCTTGCCCCACAGAAAGTCTGACGATTCATAACCTCCCATTTGTCCCTCCGACGCTTCCTGACTTTGGTCTTTGGCAACTTCGAACGCATAGCTGTCGACGTTGTCAATTTGGGCAAACGGATAGTAGCCATATATATCCACATTGGTCTTATTGTCTTTCCAATAGATATCGTATGCCGGAATCCATTTGTAACCATTTTCGTCAAATGTGTGACGGACATTGTCAGCGCGGTTGCCTTCGCTGAGCAGTGTGCCTGGAGTAGAGTCTTCATAGTCTACTACATAGATGCCGACGATATCACCCTCGCAGAATCCCGCATCGTTGGCTCGGCTTTCATATACTTGCTCGATTTGACCTGAAAGCTGTATCTTCCTTAGTGTGGCATTGTCTGTCGAATCAAACAGCAGGTCATCGGTCGAACATGAACACATCAACAGAGCTGATGTCACGGCTGTTGATATGAAATGGTTTGTTTTCATATTGTAAACTGGTTAGTTTGCTAATGATTCAATCCAATACACCACCGTAATCGATCGTATCTTTTTCCCAACCACCGATTGTGATGTTTACTCCTTCACTATTGCGGTTGATTGTTAAGGTACAGGTATATTGTTTGTTAGATTCAAAGGTTATGCTCTGTGTCAGCGTGTAATCCATATCATCGATTGTCACTCTGATTAACTCACTGTTATTTACGCTTTGAGGTGCAATCAAGACCTTGTAGCAGTCCGAAGCTTTGTAAGGATTTATGTTTTTATTCGACCCTGATGCTGTGATTGCGCCTGTTGACAAGTCTATTTCGGCTTCGGTTTTAAGAGCGCAAATTGTTACTTTGGCTTTTGCCAGATCTGAGGCTATATATCCGTTGCCGGCAACGAGGTAGATGAGCAGATTGCTCATGGCGTGAGTCACTGTGATGTCAACCGGGTTTGATGTCGGTGCGACACTGCCGGCCTTTCCCCAAAGAAATATGCTTGCTTTATAATTCGACTCCGAGCTTTGGTCTTCTTTTACCGTGAATTTATAACCGGTCGGTGAAGTGATGTTTTTATCGTATGGGTAGTAGGCGTAAAAGTCGGCTCGTGTGCTACTGTCTTTCCAGTAAACATCGTATGTCGACTCCCAACCCGAAGAATATGTAAAGCACATATTGTCGAGTTGATTGCCGGAAGCTTGCAATTGCCCCGGTGTATTGCCGTTGTAATTGACTACATAGATGCCGACCTTGTCGTTTTGTTCAAACTGTGTCTCTGTAGCCCTTGATTTTATTCCGGCTGAAATTTTGATAGGTAATTTTTCCTCGGTCGGTGTTGTAGGCTCTGGCGTAGGTTCTTCATTAGTGCTGCCTCCCGAGCAGCTGCAAGTAAGCATACAACCCATGAGTAATGCAGGAAATAGCTTCTTCATGATAAAGAGTATATATTTTACAAGATTGGTTCATTTGCAAAATTATACACTTTATCGCAATTACCCCCCCAATTAGTTAAATAAGGTTAATTATGTATTTTGGCGTTGTTTTATGGGTTGCTGATAAAGATTTTGACATACAGTAGGCCAATAATCATCTCGATGCTCTCCGCACCATGTAAGGCTTTTCCTTCAAATATCAGCAAAAAAAGATGAAAAATTATACTCGGGACCTCGGGAACTGTGGAAAAAAACAAAAGGAAACCCAACCGGAGGTTTCCTTTTGTTTCATAAGGGTTCAGAGTATATTGTGGTTATACTTCGATTTTTTTGTAGCGAGGCACAAGCAGCTTCATGATGATCCATGCGAGCAGATATGCCACACCGCAGATACAGAACACGATAAAGTAGCCTGCGGGCTTGCCTGTGAAGCTCATGAACGACATCTGGGTCTGTGCGGCGTAGTCGAACAGGATACCCGAGCAGTAGTTGATGAGGAATGAGCCGATGCCACCGGCCATACCACCGATACCGATGATGGTTGCGATGGTGGATTTCGGGAACATATCACCGGCGACGGAATAGATGTTGGCGCTCCATGACTGATGGGCTGCTCCGGCGATACCGATGATGATGATGGGAAGCCAGGGCGACATGGCGCTGAGGGGCTGGGCGAGAAGTGCGAGGAGGGGGAACACTGCGAATATGAGCATGGCTCTCATGCGGGCTGCGTATGGGTCGACATCAACACCTTTGCGGGCTGCATTGTCGATGAATATGGTGGGCAGTTTGCCGCCGTAGATTGAGAGCATCGTGATCAGGTAGAGCACGAATATCATGAGCATACCTTCGCCGGATGAGGTGGAGAGTTTGAACACGTCGGTTATGTAGGCCGGGGTCCAGAAGAGGAAGAACCACCACACACCGTCGGTGAGGAACTTGCCGAAGAATACCACCCATGTCTGTGGGTATTTGAAGCACTGCCAGAAGGGGATTGTTGCGGTGTCGCTGTCCTCAATCTCGGCTTTCTCCTTTGCGGTCTCGTCGGCAGTGTCGTTGTCCTGCTCGATATAGGCGAGCTCGGCTTCATTGACACGGGGATTCTCGGCGGGTTTCTTGTAGAGGAACAACCAGAAGCCCATCCACACGAATCCGAGGGCACCGATGATGATGAATGCCATTTCCCAACCGTTGCCCCAGCCGATGCTCTGGAAGTATTTGGCGAGCGGGCCGATGGAGAACGGGGCGATGAGTGCGCCTACGGCTGATCCTGCATTGAAGATCGAAGTGGCATACGCGCGGTCGCGTTTGGGGAAGTATTCGGCAGTCACTTTGATGGCAGCGGGGAAGTTGCCTGCCTCACCGAGAGCGAGGATGGTGCGTGCGGCGAGGAAGAAGTAGACTGATACAGTGGCGATCGTCACGGCTATGTCGCCGGTGGCTTTTACGAGACCTGCGGCGCTGTTGAGACCAAGTGTGGCTTCTGTGGCTACACCACAGGCGGCGTGAAGACACGCACCGGCTGACCATACACCGATGGCCCAGAGGTAGCCTTTCTTGGTGCCCATCCAGTCGATGAAACGACCTGCGAGCAGGTTGGCGACGGCGTAGACAATAGAGAATACAGCTGTGATGAGACCGTAGTTGGCATCGGTCCAGTGGAATTCAGGAGATATGAACTCTTTCCAGGTTAGGGAGAGAACCTGGCGGTCCATATAGTTGACGGTCGTGGCGAGGAAGAGCAGCGCACAGATGACCCAACGGAAGTTGGTCATCTTCTGGTTTGCTGCGGCGAGGGGTGATGTTGCTACGGCCATGGCTTAGAATTTGAAGTAGTTTTTGGCGTTGTTGTAGCAAATGTCCTCGATCATTTGATTGACACGTTTCTCCTCGTATCCTGTGTAGGGGATCTCTCCGTTCTCGATATCGGTGCCGACAAGGTTACAGAGCGTGCGGCGGAAGTATTCGTGACGGGGGTATGAGAGGAACGAACGGGAGTCAGTGAGCATACCTACGAAACGGCTGAGAAGGCCGAGAAGTGAGAGTGCGTTCATCTGTTTCTGCATACCGTCCTTCTGATCAAGGAACCACCATCCGGAACCGAACTGGATCTTGCCGGCCACGGTGCCGTCCTGGAAGTTGCCGAGCATTGTGGCTATCACTTCGTTGGCGCTGGGGTTGAGGTTGTAGAGGATTGTCTTGGTCAGCTTGCCACGGGTGTTGAGCTTGTCAAGATACTTGGCGCAGGATTTGGCTGTTGTGAACTCACCGATGGAGTCGAATCCTGTGTCGGGTCCGAGAAGCTTGAACATCTTTGTGTTGTTGTTGCGGATCGCACCGTAGTGGAACTGCTGTGTCCAGCCGGAGGCGTAGTCCATCTCGCCGAATACGATCATCATCGCACTCTTGAACTTCAGGATTTCCTCCTTTGTAAGTTCCTTGCCGCCGTATACTTTATCGAATATGGCGTTGATCTCGTCGTCGGTGTAGTCCTCGGCGTAGAATTCCTCGATGCCGTGGTCAGAAAGACGGCAACCCATTTCCTCGAAGAAGTCGTGGCGTTTCTGGAGCGCGTCGATCATGTCCTGGAACTTTGAGATCTTCACTCCTGATACCTCGGACAGTTTCTCCACGTAGGCACGGAACTCGGCGGGAACCTCGACGGCCATAGCCTTGTCGGGACGCCATGTGGGGAGCATCTTCACCTCGAAACCGCTGTCGCGTACCTGTTTGTGGTATTCGAGCGAGTCGACAGGATCGTCGGTGGTGCATACGGTCTCCACATTGTAGCGGCGCATCAGGCCACGTGCGGTCATGTTCGGATCGTTGAGGAGCTTGTCGTTGCACTCGTCGAAGATCTCACGTGCGGTCTCAGGATTAAGGAGTTTGTCGATGCCGAAAGCGGTCTTCAGCTCGAGATGTGTCCAGTGGTAGAGGGGGTTGCGGAATGTGTAGGGGACGGTCTCGGCCCATTTCTGGAATTTCTCCCAGTCTGTGGTGTCGGCGCCTGTGCAGAAACGCTCCTCTACACCGTTGGAGCGCATGGCGCGCCATTTGTAGTGGTCACCACCGAGCCATATCTCGGTGATTGATTTGAACTTGTGATCATCGGCTACCATCTTTGGAATGAGGTGGCAGTGGTAGTCAATGATGGGCATTTTGGCCGCGTGCTCGTGGTATAACTTCTGTGCTGTCTCAGTTTGCAGCAGGAAGTTTTCGTCCATGAATGGCTTCATATTGATACTTTGTTTTTCAGGGTTTGATTTAGAGTGTCACTCCGTTTTTGAAGATGGAGATTTCGTGGATACCGGCTTTCTCGGAATTGGAATGTTTGCCGGATGCGACGCTCAGCACGTAGTCGATGAACTGGTTGCGCACGTCGAGCATCGATTTGTCCTCGAGAAGCTGGCCGGCATTGAAGTCGATCCAGGCCGGCTTGCGGGCGGCGAGACCGGAGTTGGTGGATACTTTGATGGTGGGGACGAAGGTGGCAAAGGGAGTGCCGCGACCGGTGGTGAAGAGTACCATCTGGCATCCGGAGGCTGCGAGGGCAGTGGCTGCCACGAGGTCGTTGCCGGGAGCGGAGAGCAGATTGAGTCCATGCTCCTTGATGCGTTCGCCGTATTCGAGCACACCGAACACCGGACTCTTGCCTGACTTCTGGGTGCATCCGAGGGCTTTCTCCTCAAGAGTGGAGATACCGCCGGCCTTGTTGCCGGGAGAGGGATTCTCGCCTACGGGCTCGCCATGGCTCAGGAAGTATTCCTTGAAGTTGTTGATGAGCGAGATAGTCTGACCGAGAAGGGCAGGGGAGGCGCAGCGTTCCATGAGGATTGTCTCAGCACCGAACATCTCGGGGACTTCGGTGAGCACGGTGGTACCGCCTTCTTCATCGCACAGCCAGTCGGAGAATTCGCCGAGAAGAGGGTTGGCAGTGATGCCTGAGAAGCCGTCGGAACCGCCACATTTAAGACCGATGCGGAGCTTTGAAGCGGGGCAGGTGGTGCGTTTGAATGTACGGGCCTGCTCGTACAGCTCCTTGAGCATTTTCACTCCTACCTCCACTTCATCACCCTCGATTTCCTGGCAGACCATGAATTTCACGCGGTTGCGATCATAGTCGCCACAGAATTCCTCGAATACACGGGGCTGATTGTTCTCGCATCCGAGTCCGACCACGAGGATACCGCCTGCGTTGGGGTGATGCACCATGTCGCGGAGGATCTTCTTGGTGTTCTCATGGTCATCTCCGAGTTGAGAGCATCCGTAGTTGTGGGGGAAGCTGAATATGCCATCGACACCTTCTGCTCCGGTCTCGGCGTTGACACGGTCAACGATCTGCTTGATGATTCCGTTGACGCATCCTACGGTGGGGATGACCCATATCTCGTTGCGGATACCGACCTGCCCGTCGGGACGGACATAGCCTTCGAATGTGGCTTCTGTGCCCTTGAGGGCTGAGCCGGGAGCTGGACAGTGGTCGTTCTTGATGGCTATGTCGGAGTAGTCAAGCTGACCTTTGAGGTTGGTCTGAATGTCGTTGTGGTCAAGAAAGCTGCCACGGGCCACGGCATGACGTGCGTGGCCGATCGGGAAGCCATATTTGATCACGTTCTCACCCTCGGCGATGTCGGCGATGGCAAACTTGTGGCCGGCCGGAATGTCGGTGATAAGGGTGACGTCACCGGCACCGTCGACGGTGACAACCGACCCCTTTGCGAGGGGATTGATTGCCACCGCCACGTTGTCGGCGGAGTTGATTTTGAGGAAATCCTTCATTTGATGTAGATTATGCTTCCACTACTTCCTTGACGGTCTCAAGCATACCCTTGTCGCGGATGCTGTCAAGGTAGTAAACCACCATGTCGGTCAGTCCGGGGATCTGGTTGAGATCACCGTTGACACCCCAGATGAGATCCTTGGCTGCAAGCACACCTTCGGCTACCTTGCGGGTATCTCCTGTGGCCCAGAGTTCGGTGAGAAGATCCATGATCTTCTGGTCGTCCTGGGGAACGATGGGGGTACCGTCCTCGCGGTTGCCACCTTTATAATATGTGATAAGTGCTGCGAGACCGAGCACGATGCCCTTGGGAAGCTCGCCTTTGCGCTCGAGATATACTTTCAGACCGGGAAGGTCGCGTGTCTCGAATTTCGGGAAGGCGTTGAGCATGATGGATGTCACCTGATGATCGACGTAGGGGTTGTTGAAGCGCTCGAGCACGTCGGAACCGAACTTCTGGAGCTCATCCATGGGGAGGTTGAGGGTCTGCATCAGCTCGTCGAACTGTACCTTGTGGATGTACTTGCCGATCACAGGGTGGTTGCAGGCGTCGCGGACGATGTTGACACCGCTGAGGAATGATACGGGTGAGAGCACGGTGTGCGGGCCGTTGAGAAGTGTCACCTTACGTTCGTGGTAGGGAGCCTCCGAGTCAGTGATGAGCACGTGGAGACCGGCCTTTTCGGCGGGGAACTCCTCGCGAAGCTGCTCGATGGATATGTTGGAAGCGCGTTCGATAACCCAAAGGTGGAAAGCCTCGCCCTGGACAACCACGTTGTCCTTGTAGCCGAGCTTCTCCTGGATCTCGTTGATCTCCTTGCGGGGGAATCCGGGGACGATGCGGTCAACGAGGGTGGCGCAAACGTAATTGTAGTTCTCAAACCAGTTGCGGAATCCTTCGTAGTCGGAACCGAGATCTTCTTTCCAGAGATCGATATATTTGAAGATGATCTCCTTGAGATGGTGGCCGTTTTCAAAGATGAGCTCGCAGGGCATGATGATGAAGCCCTTGGCGGGATCGCCGTTGAATGTCTTGTAGCGGCGGTAGAGGAGCTGGGTGAGCTTGCCGGGATATGAAGCTGCGGGACGATCCGAGAGCTTGCACTCGGGATCGAATGCGATGCCTGCCTCGGTGGTGTTGGAGATCACGAAGCGCATCTCGGGCTGGTCGGCGAGAGCAAGGAAAGCGTCTGTCTGGGTGAAGGGGCTGATGCCACGGCTGATCACGTCGATGCGGTCGAGCGAGTTGATCACTTCACCTTCCACGCGACCCTGGAGGTTCACGTGGTAGAGCATATCCTGACCCTGAAGAAGCTGCATCACAAAGGCATCGGGAACGCCCTGGAGTACGACAACTGATGAGTTGAAGGTGGTCTTGTCGTTCATCTTCTTGATGATCCAGTCGACGAATGCGCGGAGGAAGTTACCTTCACCGAATTGTATGATTCTTTCGGGAGCAACTGCTTTGGGGGCAGTGAGTTTGTTTAGTGCTTTCATTGTGTTTGAATAGGTATGTTGTTAAATTGATTATTTCTTTACCGGATTCCATGAGGAACTGTATGAGAATACATAGTCAAGGTCGAGAAGTTTCTTGACTTCGTCGGCAGTCGGATTCTTGGCCCAGCTTACACGGGTCGATGGAGAGGCGCCAGGACCTTTTGAACCGTATTCGCCGTAGCGGGAGGTCTTTTCGCGTTCCACGTCGCCCCAGTTGTGCCATCCGGCGGGATCGATGTGTTTGCCAAGCTCGCAATTGATGAATACGGTGTGGGCGTATGGACGCCACGGACGTCCGAGGTACACTTTGGTGACTTCGGGATCAGCCGTGAGCTTGCAGTTGTCAAACACGTATCCCACCGCTACATCCTCGGGAGTCGAGGCTGCGGTCACGTAACTGTTGGCTTTTGAGTGGATGGTGCAGTCCTTGAAGTATGCTGTGGCGGGTCCGAATATGAAGTCGGTGGTGCCTTCGATATAGCAGTTGTCAAAATACAGACGTGTGTTCTTTCCTCCTGTGAACAGTGTGTCCTGATTGCCGAGCAGGCGGCAGTTGATGAATGTCAGGCAGTCACCTTCGGTGTGGAGTGCCACGGCTTGCCCGCGGCGGGGGGCATTGTTCTCGATGGTGAGGTCCTTGAATGTCAGATTGTCACCATCCACACGCACTGTGTATGTGCGGAATGTGCCCATTTTGTCAATATTGGCGTGATGGTCGAAGGTGATTATGGTTGTCTCCGGATTCTCACCTACGAATGTGACATTGCGGATCCATGAGGGGACAACCACCTTCTCCTTATATGTGCCCGGAGCAATGTGGACAGTCACATCATATTCCATATATGCCTTGATTAATTCGAAAGCCTCGGTGAGGGTCGTGCAGTCGCCCGTACCGTCCTGGTTGACGTAGATCTCGCGCTTGTATTGAGCGTTGGCGGTGAGTACGGCGCAAATCAGAATGATGATTGATAATATTCTGCTTTTCATGATGATTATGCTGAAAATGTGATTATTTCGTGATTCTGAACCAGTCAATGTCGAGCCAGCCGCTGTCGTTGCTTGTCCATGAGCGTGTGGAGAACAGTCCTACCTTGGCGCCGATCCAGTGGCCTACGTCGACGTTAAGCGGACGTCCGATCTTGGTGTATTTCTTTCCGTCGAGACTATAATAGAATGTGGCCTCGCATACGTAGTCGGGTTTCTGTGTAGGCTTCTTGGGCCCTGTCATCCTGATCTGTGCGCGGAGATAGAGTGGCTTATCGTAGTCCACTTTGACGGCATCCACCGTTGACTCCTTGCCATTCTTGTTGGCTTTCAGGCAGTCAGCCTGGATCAGATATACTCCGTCGGTACGGCTTTCGAGAGCGAGCGCTCCGTAATTGTAGCCCGACACGATGAGTCCCGCTTTCTCTCCGGCCATTATCTCATCCTTGTTTTTACGGGGATGGAACTGCACTTTGGCGGTAGCGGTGAAGTTCTGTGCGGGGAATTTCTGGAGTAGAAGGTTGGGAAGATCGTAGAGCGTTTCCGCGCCTTCAAACTGTTTCGTGTATAGGCGCAGGGTGGAGGCGTTGGCATCGCAGAAATACCATGAGGCTTCGGGATTTCCCTTCCATTGCCACTGCTTGCCAAGCTCGATGGAATCAAATTCATCGCTGTCGGCCGGAGTGGCTTTCGGGTAAGTCTTGCCAACGTTGGGCTTACGGTATTTCTTGACAGGCTCGCCGCGTCCGTCGCCGTCAGGATCGACACCGATCACAGGCCATCCGTTTTCGAGCCACTGCATGGGCTGGAGATGTACGACGCGCCCATACGGTCCTTTGTCCTGGAAGTGTACGAACCAGTATTCCTTTCCGTCAGGTGTATCCACCCAGCCTCCCTGATGAGGGCCGTTGACATCGGTCGTCCCCTGGTCCATGACATTGCGGACTTCGTATGGTCCCCACGGATTCTTGGAGCGGAGCACTTCCTGCCAGCCGGTTGGAACACCTCCTGCAGGTGAGAATATGTAGTACCATCCGTCGCGCTTATACATTTTCGCGCCTTCGATGGTCTCGTTTTCTATATGGCCGTCATAAATGATACGATCCTGTCCGATCACACCCTTGCCGTCAGGGGTCATTTCGATCATGCCGATGATGCTCTTCAGCCCGGCGCGGCTTCCGGCATAGCCATGTGCGAGGTATGCCTTGCCGTCCTCATCCCAGAAGGGGCAGGGATCGATGACACCTTTGGCCTTGTAGACGAGTGTGAGCGGATCCCAGCGTCCTGCCGGATCTTTGGTCTTCGTCATGAATATGCCGAGATCGGGGTCGCCGTAGTAGATGTAGAACTCGCCGTCGTGATAGCGTATGGCCGGTGCCCATACGGCGTTGCCATGGCTTGGATCCGGAGCGGATTGCGCGTATTCGGGCATCTCCTCGATGGCATGGCCTATGATGGTCCAGTTGACGAGATCCTTTGAGTGGAGGATGGGGAGGCCGGGAATGTCGCAGAAGCTCGAGGCTGTCATGTAGAAGTCGTCGCCGACACGGATCACGTCCGGATCGGAATAGTCAGCATCGATTATCGGGTTCTGATACTGGCCGTTGCCGAGGTCGGGCACCCATACTTCGGAAACAGTATCCTGTGCTTGGATGTTGATTGCTGCGGTTGCGGCTATTGTGAGGAGAGCGGCTCTGCAGGCAAGTTTTTCCATGTCTCTTTTTAAGGTGTTGCTGGTATTGGTTACTGTGATTTCACCGAGTCTGCTTCACGTCGGTATAAAATTCGACCCAAAGTTAATAAATTTCCGTCGAAAAAACGGGATAATATCAATTAAAAATTACAAATGTCCACAATAAAGGCGGAGAGGTGGGATCGCCTCTCCGCCTGATGCTGTCAAATGTGATATTTCCGGGTGTCGCTCCTTATTTGTCGAGCAGTTCCATCTCGAGGCAGGCGTTGATGAACGGACCTACACCCTTGGCGTCATTGTCGCGGATCGGCTCCGAGAGATAGTACTCGTATGTGCCGTCGCGATAGTTCTTGTCGCCTCCGAGTCCGGCCACGGCGCAGCATTGGGTCAGGGAGATGGTCCCGTCGGCATCTTTGCGGACGAGATTCTTCAACATTCCGTTCCATCCGGTGAGCGCGCTGTTGAGATAGCTCTGGTCAAGAAGTCCGAGGCGCACGGCGCGGAGAAGCGAATATACGTACATCGCGGTGGCAGTGCCCTCGATGTAGTTGCCCTCACGTCCGGGCTGGTCGAGCACCTGCTGCCAGCATCCGGTCTTGGTGTCCTGGTATTTTACTACTCCGTCGGCCACGGTCTTGAGCAGTTTCAGCAGTTCGGGGCGGTTGGGGTCGTCGGCCGGCATCTGTTCGAGCACATTGACGAGGGCCATGAAGTACCACCCCTGGGCGCGTGCCCATGCATGAGCCGACTGTCCGGTCTCCTTGTCGCTCCAGCGCTGTTCGCGGCTTTCGTCCCATGCGTGGCGGAAGAGTCCGGTCTTCGGGTCGTATGTGTGTTTGGCCACGGTGAGGAACTGATTGGCTATCTCTTTCCATGCCTCCGCACGCTCATCGGCGGGGAGGATGCGGTTGGTGTACATGGCGTTGAACGGCTCGGCCATGAACAGACCGTCGAGCCACATCTGGTGCGGATATCTCTGTTTGTGCCAGTATCCGCCCTCCGATGTGCGCGGTTGCTCCTTGAGCTGCTTTTTGAGCGTGTGGATAGCCTTCAGATACCGCTCGTCGCCAGTGCTGTCGTAGGCGGCAAACAGGACTGTGCCGTCCTTCACCTGGTCAAGGTTGTAATGCTTGATATCGTAGGTGCGGATGGTGCCGTCGGGGTTGACGAGGGTGTCCACGTAGGCGATGGCGTAGTCAAACACCTCCTTGTTGCCATAGCGGTTGGCGTAGTTGATCATCGCATCCAGCTCGGTACCTATGGCGTATGACCAGTTTGGCCGTTTGTGGTAATCAAGCATCCAGCTGTGAGGATTGCGTTTGATCTCTGAATAGACCATGGTCTGCGAGAGGGGTGCCAAGTCGCCTTCGACGAGCTTGCCGTTGATGTGCACGTTGCCGAGACGCACGTTGCTGGTCATGCCCACCACCTGGTTGCCGTCGGTCTTCACGCCGTCCCAGCGGGAGTCGCGCACCTCGATGTTGCGCACGTTGCATAGATCCTCGAAACTTTCGATCTTGATGCCGTAGAGACTCTCCTTGCAGTTGACATTCTCGAGATATACGTCGCGGACCACCGGGGGATAGCTGTGGTCGCAGGCTTCGTCGCGCTCATAGACGAGGTTGATCTTCAGGACGGCCTCGTTGCACTGTCCCACCTCGATGTTGCGGCAGAAAATGTTCTCTATCACGCCGCCGCGGCAAGAATTGGTCTTGATGCGCACCACACGGTCAAGTTCCGGAGAGTCCATCACGCAGTTCTCGGCAAAGAGATTGTTGAAACCTCCGGAGATCTCACTTCCCACCACTATGCCGCCGTGGCCGTTCTTCATCCGGCAGTTGCGGACGATGACATTCTCGGTCGGGGTGGCGGCGGTGAGTCCGTCGCGGTTTCTTCCGCTCTTGATGGCTATGCAGTCGTCACCGGTGTCAAAATAGCAGCCTTCGATGAGCACATTTTTGCAACTTTCCGGGTCACATCCGTCACCGTTGGGACCGTCGTTCTGGATATGTACGCCGCTGACGGTCAGATTCTCGCAGAACAGCGGATGTATCACCCAGAACGGCGAGCGGAGCAAGGTGACATCCTCGATGAGCACGTTCTTGCAGTCCACGAAGTTGACGAGCTGCGGACGCATACCGTAGCCCGGTCCCATCTGGCGTTTTTCCACCGGGACACCGTTCTCGTTCCATTGCATGAGCAGCGGTCGGCCGAACTGCTGGGTAGCGATCGTGCCTTCCCCCTCGTAGGGGTGGCCTTTCTTCGAGCTCATGCCCCACCAGTCCTTGTTGGTGGCGTTTCCGTCGAGGGTTCCCTTGCCGGTCAGGGCTATGTTGGTCGCGCCGTTGGCATACACGAGCGGCTGATAGTTGTAGCAGTCCATACCTTCCCATCTGGTGCGGACGAGTGGATACTGGGTCGTGTCGGTGGTGAATACGAGCACGGCGCCCTCCTCAAGATGCAGGTTCACGTTGTTTTTCAGCGTGATAGGGCCTGTGAGCCATGTGCCTTTGGGGACTATGACGCGCCCGCCGCCTTCGGACGAGCAGCGGTCTATCACTTTGTTGATCAGTTCCGTGTAGAGGAATCCCTGTGTTTTCGATTTCTTTCCGTAGTCGAAAATTTTGTAGTCCTTGTTGCGGAACTCCTGTCGTGTGATCGACTTCTCGATCTGCGGATAGAGGTCGTTCCACGCTTCCTCCGGGGTCATGGCCACGACCGTGACCGCGAGCCATGCTGATAGCAGCAGGGTCGTGATTCTTTTCATGGTTTCTGGTGGTATTTAATTAATGTATATATGCATTGTGGATTGCGCTTTGCAAAATTAGCAATCCGGTGTCAATACCCCAAGGAAAATGTTAAAAAAATTCTTATTTATTGTTAACTCTTTGTTTGATGAAAAATTTATTGTAATTTTGTCGCAATTAGTGGTTTAGATCGCCGAAAAATCGTTGCGGAAGTCTTCGGCGGCGACAATAACCGATAGTCAAAATAGTGTCAACCTTATTTTTAATACCAAATTCATTACAATAACATATTCTGATACTAAGAATCAACCTTGCGCTTGCGGCGACGGCGGGATTGCTTCCCCGTGTCTTCCCGTGAACTGAAATTCAATCTCTCTCTTCGTCGCTTTTTTAGATATATTTGGAAAATTTGTATGAAACCAATCTCAATTATCAAGTAACACAGACATGAAAGACTTATCACAAGGTCGCGGTCAATGGCTGCGGCGATTTTCCCTTGCTACGCATTGGAAAACTATGGTTCTCTTGATGATGCTCTGCGTCGGACTTCCCGTGTCCGCCCAGAACATCACGGTCTCCGGAACAGTCGAGGATGGTAACGGCGATCCTATGATTGGCGCTACCGTCATGGTCGACGGTTCCAAGGATGGTGTCTCGACTGATGTCGACGGCAACTTCTCTCTGCGCAATGTATCCCCCAAGGCTACTCTCAAGATCTCTTATATCGGATATAAGACGGAGACTGTCAAGGTGGACGGACGTAATAATATTAAGGTGGTGCTCCGCGAGGACACCGAGACACTCGACGAAGTCGTTGTCGTCGGTTACGGTACGGTCAAGAAGAAAGACCTCACCGGTTCTGTCTCCACCGTCAAGGGCGACGACCTTGTGAAGGTGCCTACCGCCAATGTCGCACAGGCCATGACCGGTCGTCTCGCCGGTGTGCAGATCACTACCACCGACGGTTCGCCTGACGCTGAGATGGTGATCCGCGTGCGTGGTGGTGGTTCTGTCACAGGTGACAACTCGCCTCTCTACGTGGTCGACGGTTTCCCCGTTTCGAGCATCTCCGACATCAACCCCGCCGATATCGCTGACATCACGGTCCTCAAGGATGCTTCCTCGACCGCAATCTACGGTTCGCAGGGTGCCAACGGTGTTATCCTCATCACCACCAAGAGCCCCGAAGGCGGCAAGACCACCATCACCTACAACGGATATCTCCAGGGCAAGCACATCAACAAGAAGATCAAGTCCATGGATCCCTACGACTACGTGATGTTCCTCTATGAGAAGGCTGCGATGGGTAGCTCGTCGGACATGAAGACTTTTGAAAACCGCTTCGGCCAGTTCTCCGACCTTGACCTTTATCAGTACATGGACGGTTACGACTGGTATGACGACGCTTTCAACAACCACAACCTCTCGCAGAGCCATCAGGTGAGCATCTCCGGCGGTTCTGACAAGACCAAGTTCACCATCAGCGGTGCCTACATCGACGACCAGGCTCTCATCAAGGACCAGGGCTACAGCCGTTTCAACCTCACCATGAAGATCCGTCACCAGATCGCCTCCAATCTCCGCTTTGAGTTTGGCTCGCGTATGAGCGACACCGAGACCCGTGGTGCCGGTACATCCGGACAGAAGCTCTCCTTCCGTTCCTACGACCTCGTCAACAAGGCTCCCGTCAACGGTCTCTACGACCAGATCGACCAGGCCACCATCGACCAGATGGACGAGGAAGAGTATGACAGCTACCTCTCCCAGACCCAGCTCCTGAGCGCACGTGCCGCTCTCGACTGGAAGCACCGCAACGAGCGCAAGTTCCACTACGACGGTGCCATCAGCTGGGACATCATCAAGCCCCTTACCTATCGTGCCGAGGTGGGTTATGACTACTCTTTCCGCGACACCAAGCAGTGGTGGAGCGAGGAGTCCTCTCGTGCCGTGCAGGATGGCGGTAGCCTTCCTATGGGCGAGTGGGAGAAGCGCAATGACTGGAAGCTCCGTCTCATGCACAGCCTCACATTCACCAAGGACTTCGGTGTCCACGCTCTCAATGCCCTCATCGGTCAGGAGTACGTGGCCTCCAACTATGAGACAAACACCATGAACGGTAAGTACTTCGTGGCCGGCGTAAGCCCCGAGAAGATGTTTGCAGCCATGCAGGCCAACTCCGGTTCCACCGGTTCGCGCACCATCTCCTCCACTCTCGGTCAGGAAGAGCGCACTCTGTCGTTCCTCGGTCGTGTCAACTACAACTACGACGGACGCTACTATGCCACCGTGACATTCCGTGCCGACGGTTCCTCGAAGTTTGCCAAGGACAACCGCTGGGGCTACTTCCCCGCAGGATCTCTCGCATGGCGTATCAGCCAGGAGGAATTCATGGCCTCCACCCGCGAGTGGCTCTCCAACCTCAAGATCCGTGCTTCTTATGGTACATCGGGTAACAACCGTATCGGTTCCGCCCTCTTCGAGACTCTCTACAAGGACTACAGCTCCACAAAATACTATGGTGCAGGCAGCATCCAGAACCCCCACTGGACTCTCAACAACACCCAGCTCGCCAACCCCAACCTGAAGTGGGAGACCACCATCACCCGCAACATCGGTCTTGACTTCGGTTTCCTCAACGAGCGTTTCAACGGTAGCGTCGAGGTTTATTGGAATACAGTGAAGGACCTCCTCCTCAACCGCAGCATCACCGCCGTCGGCTACACCACCATGCAGCAGAACGTCGGTCAGACCTCCAACAGAGGTGTCGAGTTCCAGGTCAACGGATATGCAGTCAATACCCGCGACTTCCAGCTCACTTTCAACGCCAACATCGCTTTCAACCGCAACAAGGTTGACAAACTCGCCGATGCGGACTACATGACCACCAACTCCGGCGCATTCTCCACCGATATGCGTGGTCTTGACGACTACCGCGTCATCGTAGGCCAGCCTCTCGGTCTCGTATGGGGCTTCGTTCACGACGGCTTCTATACCTGCGACGACTTCCAGACCTACGTCGACGACAACGGTGTCACCCAGTTCGTCATGAACGGCAGCAACTACGTGCTCAAGGAAGGTGTGGTTGACAACTCCTACACCACCGCAGGTTCCAAGGGTGGTCTCCGTCCCGGTGCTCCCAAGTACCGCGACCTTGACGACGACGGTGTCATCACCGCCGAAGGCGACCGTACAATCATCGGTAAGACTCAGCCCAAGTTCACCGGCGGTTTCGGCCTGACTGCTTTCTGGAAAGGCTTCGACTTCTCGGCCAACTTCAACTTCGTTGTCGGCAACGATGTCTACAACCTCGACAAGATGGTGACCACACAGCAGTACCGCAACGACTGGTCCAACCTCCGCGACTTCATGGGTGCAAGCACCGCATGGACATATCTTGACCGCACCACCGGTACAATCGTTTCTGACTACGAGACTCTCAAGGCCATGAACGAAGGCAAGAAGTACTGGAGCGCACTCTCCATGAGCGGCAACAACCCCACCCCGACATCTTGGGCAGTTGAGGACGGTTCATATCTCCGTCTCCAGACCCTCACGCTCGGCTACACTCTCCCCGTCTCCTGGACACGTAAGTTCGCTTGCAACCAGCTCCGTGTATATTGCACGCTCAACAACGTCGCAACCATCACCGGCTACTCCGGCTACGACCCCGAGGTTTCGTCCGCTATCAACGGAAGTTCCTACAGCGGTCTGACTCCCGGTGCTGACTACTCGGCCTATCCCAAGGCATTCTCCTGGACAGCAGGTGTGAACATCTCCTTCTAATATCATTCAATCTCTTTAACACACTGTTTTAGATAAAAGACAATGAAACTCAAACATCTATATATGCCGGTCCTGGTTGCTGCCATGGGTGTTTCGTTTGCCGCCTGCAACGACGTCTTTGACACCGAGAACCTTTCGACCGACACCCTGGAGAACGTACTCTCCAATACTACCGATGCCAGGAAGATGGTCAATCACGTCTATGCATACTTCTGCGAGGATACCTACACCTCTCGTATGTCCACCAACTGGATGCAGAACACCGACGTGGAGATCGCTTCCATCAGCATGAGCCAGACCATCGGCAACGACCGCCGCGCCATCTGGTGTCTCAACCCCTCGTATTTCGCTGATATCAAGAACGCATGGGACCACAACTATGCAGCCATCGACTTCGCCAACCAGATCATAGATGGTATGGAGAGCCAGCCCGCTTTCCTGGCCGGTGATGCCGACTACCTCCAGATCTACGGCGAGGCCAAGTGTCTGCGCGCCTACCGTTACTTCCTCCTCTGCAACTTCTGGGGCGACGTTCCCTTCGCCACTGAGCCTACCAACGCTGACAATCTCAACGATGGTGGCCGTGTCGACAAGAACATCATCTACTCATATCTTATCCAGGACCTCATCAACTGTGAGGAGGGTATGATGTGGGCCGACAAGATCACCACAGAGTACATGAACCGAGAGTTTGCCCTCGGCTTCATCGTGAAGCTCGCCATGTTCCGCGCCGGATACTCCATGCAGGCCGACGGCACCATGGATCGCTGCCGCATCTCCGACCAGATCGACCCCGTCACCTACAAGGACGAGAACGGTGTTGAGAAAACTGCCCAGAGCAACGACGACTTCTATTATGTTGCCCAGGCTTACGCCCGCAAGCTCATCAACCTCAAGGGCCGCGCCCTTCCCACCGACTACAAGGGTATCTTTGATGTCGAGGTCAACAGCTATTCTCCCGCCGACACCGACGTGCTCTATGAGGTGGCTTATGTCAAGAACTCCGGTGGTGATATAGGTTGGTGCCACGGTCTCTCCGTTGTCACCAGCTCCAAGGGTGCAGGTACAACCTATACCAACCTCGCCGCTCCCTATGTAGTGACATTCGACCCCGAGGATCAGCGCTATCCCGTCACCTGCGCCATGTACCGCTGGGACAACGATAACATCCAGACCGCCAAGAACGCCTGGGGTATCGAGCCGGCCAAGTGGTGCCGCATCGACCTTGACGCTACCGACGTGGCCACAAAGGGTACCGGTATCAATGACCCCGTCCTCCGCTATGCCGACGTGCTTCTCCTCCTCGCCGAGGCTGACAACGAGATCAACAATGGTCCCACATCCGAAGCCAAGGAGCTGCTCCGCACTGTCCGCGCCCGCGCTTTCGTCAACTCTGCCAACGCTGCCGAGAAAGTCGACGCTTATGTCAACGGCCTCGGCGACCACGACTCTTTCCTCGATGCCCTCCGCAAGGAGCGCGCATGGGAGTTCGGTGGCGAGCGTATCCGCAAGTTCGACCTTATCCGCTGGAACTACTATGCCGACGCTATCGTGAACACCCTCGAGGGTATGCGCGACATGGCCATGAACTCGCTCCAGCTTGAGATCGACGGCGACCGCTTCGTGCAGAAGAAAGACGAGCTTGAGGTTCAGGACAAGGGTTATGCTTCGAAGCTATACTACACCGTGACCGACGGCCGCGTCTCTTTCCTCAACGACATCTGGACTCTCATCGACGACACCGAGGAGCCTTACGCTTCCGCCAAGTCGTTTGCATCGACCGACGTGAAAAACAACTTCACTTCAACCGATACATACCGCGTCAACTTCGCCGAGCAGTTCGGAACTACCGTTAAGGACAGCGCCGGCAAGGATGACCTCACCGATGAGGACGGCAACAAGATCTACACCCTCGTCGAGGGCACATTTGCCTGCTTCTATGGCTTCACAACCAAGGTCAACGGAACTTGGAATACCGGCACCGAGGATCTCTCCTCGCTCCGTGGCAAGCCCGTTCCCTACGTGATGCCTATTCCGAATGACCGTATCATCACATCCAACGGTGTGCTCAACAACAACGGTTATCTCATCCAGAATCCCTAAAGCTTAATGTATAATTACACAAGAAAAATTTTTCAATCCATGAAACTTTTCAAATATTTGGCTTGTGGCCTTCTCGTGGCAGGTTCACTCTCTGTGTTCACTGCTTGCGATGATGACGATACGATTGAGGCTCCCCGCCTCTTCAGCCCCGTCGTCAATATGTCGACCAACGCCAACTCGATCGAATGTAAGTGGCAGGGTATCGAGGGCGCCGTGGCCTACGAGCTTACCCTCCAGCGCGAACTCACAGCTACCGACGATGCCGGCAACAAGCTCACCGAGGATGTCCGCAAGGTGACTATCGAGGTTGATCCCACCGGTGTGACATATTTCTCACCCTACGTGTTCGACAATCTTGACTGGGACGAACGTTACCGCGTCCTCATCCAGGCCATCGGTACCGACAAGACCAGCAATGTCTACACCGGTGAGTTCGTTTCCGTTTCCTATCCCACCAAGGTCAAGAGTGTCACCGACGTGGTTGATACCGGCGTCAAGCTTGAGTGGAACGCTGACGACAGCGGCTCAACTGACCTCGCCTACATCAACGTCTTCGTCCGCAATTCCGACGGTACCGTCACCCCCTACACCCATGATGGTGTTGCTGCTGTGGTTTCCCGTGAGGACGACGCTGAGGAGACAACATACTTCTATACTCTCACCGACGAGGACAAGGCTAACGGTTATGTCGAGCTTTACGGTCTCGAAGGCGGTATCAACTACCGTGTGATCGTCTACGCTGAGAACGGTGACTATCGCGGACGCCGCGACTTCACCACCCTTCAGGCTGAGCAGTATCCCGACGAGTCGCTCGTCTATGACCTCCGTGGTTATGGCGACGAGGCTGCCGATACCATCATCAGCACCGACTTCTTCAATACTCTTCCCGAGAATGCTGTCGTAGTGCTCAAGGGTGGTCTGAAATATGTTGCCAAGGGTACTCCCGACATCTCGAAGAGCATGACAATCAAGACCGGTATGTCACTTTCCGGCAAGGCTACTATATCCATGGGCGGTATGAGTACTTCCGGTGATATTGCCAATCTGACATTTGAGAATGTGAAGCTCACCTGTCTTGACACAGACGACCTGTCATCCAACTTCGGTGGCCGCTACCTGTTCAATCACTCCAATCTCTCTACTGTTGGTACCCTTACACTCGAGAATGTTGATGTGAAGTATATGCGTGGTTTCATCCGTACACGTAAGGCCGGTCAGCGTTATGACAACATCGTGATCAACAACTGTAATATGGACTCGATCGGCGGATACAAGGTTATACATCTTGATAATGAAGACACTTCGATCGGCAACATCACGATCACTAACTCCACATTCTCTAATACCCAGGGTATTGTCCGCTCCGACAACCACGACAATACATCCATCGACAATATCGTTGTGGACAACTGTACCTTCGCATACTGCAGTAGCAATGCGGGATTCTTCTTGATGAAGCGCGACGGTTGCAGCCCCAACCTCAAGTTCTCGATGAGCAACTGTATCGTTGGTAAGAACTACAAGGGCTCTACCGGTGTCGGTGCTGCATTCAACGACGGTGTGGTTGCTGCATACAACAATGTATACGTAACATCCGACTTCACCTGGACCAAGAATGCCGATGGTGAGGACACCAATCCGTTCGGAACGTATGAGGCCATGAGCCAGTCTGCCGACGATGTCTGGGTAGATCCCGAAGGTCTTGACTTCACGCTCAAGAACGCACAGCTCCCCTGCGCCGCAGCAGGCGATCCCCGCTGGCGTGTGAACTGATAAAGTCACTCCATTCATCATCTGAATAGAAAGATGCCCTGCCCGGCTGAGTCCGGACAGGGCATCTTGTTGATATTCCCGGTTTGTTATAAGGAGAATGTCGTTGTGGATGTCGGGTCTGTCAGGGATGCGCCGATCCTGAGTCCGTTCCATGAGTCGGAGCCTGAACTGATCGTTCCGCCGACTGCCAGTGTCCACGTTGTCCCGGATCTGAACGACGGCGAAGCTATCATCAGCGGCATATCCTCGCAGGCGGGAAGAAACTGCATGACTAACAGAGGTGTCCCGGAGGATGATGCTACGGCAAAAGGCTGATAGGCCGCGAGGTTGACGCTGCCGAACAGCTTGCAGGACGCGGATCCGCTGCCTGTGGTGGTCATGGAGCGTCCGCCTGCCGCGATCACCGTGGCATCGCTCACCGTAAGTATGCTTGCTGACGAGGAGGTGATGGCCTTGGGCGAGTGTGACAGTACATATCCGCCGGTGATGTTGATCGCATCCTTTGAGGTTATGGCTTCGCTGCGCTCCGACAGTGAGTAGACATAGCCTCCTGCTATCCCGAGGCTACCGGTGGCATACAGTCCGTTGCCGTAGGCATAGCAGTAGGTCTGTCCGCCTGTGATGCTGATTCTGCCTGACGCTTTGATCGCGTCCGATGAATTGTCCTCGCCGTACATTGCCGTGTTGACAGTTCCGCTGCTGATGCTGATGTCGTTCTTGGCCTTGATACCGGCGGGTGATGACGAGTCGATACTGTGGACAAACTGCGAGCCGGTCGAGGTGACGGTTATGTCGGCTCCCGCTATATTGACATCGCTGTCGGCCGAGATTCCCTTGGCTCCGTTGCCGGTCAGTTTCACGGTGATCTCTCCGCCGGTGATGTTGATATTCTCGTCGCTTTTGATCCCGGCGCCCGATGATGCGCTGTTGTCGTCGGTGTCAAAGATGGCTTCCGAGGAGTTGTTGAGTGAGAGAGTGCCCCCCTTGATCGTGATATCCATGTCGCTTTTCATACACTTGCCCGCGTCGCCGGTGCAGAGCACATATATATATCCTCCGTCCACCACGATTCCGTTGGCCTCTTTGGAACTGCCCTTGGCGTGAAGTCCGTTTTTCACGTCGGTTGTGACGGCGAGGGTGGTGCCGGGCAGTATTCTCAGGTATCCGTCGGTGGCGAGTGCGTGGCGGTAGTGGCCGTCGATCTGCAGAAGTCCCTTCCCGCTGACTATCACATTCCCTTCGGCAAACACTGCGCCTTTGCGGTCCTCGGCGGAGGCCGATGAGCCGCTCTGGTAGTAATGATCGTCGGAATACACGGCTTCATCGGTCAGTTTGGAGCTGCCGCCCTCCGGTATCTCGATGAAGAGTCGCTTCTTGCTCTGACAGTTGATGGCAGGGCCTTTAGTGGAGGTGATCTCCGCGTTGTCAAGCACGAGCAGTGTCTTGGCCGGGCTGTATATCTTGATGGAACCGTCGGAGGTATTGCCGGTGACGTTGATGCGTGTCTTTATGTCCGATGTGATATCTATCGCCACGTGCGCACCGGATCTGACGGTCGTGATGCCGGTGGATGCCGTGGTGCTGACGGTGGCCGAGTCGCCGGCAAACACCACCGTGACTTCACCGGTGAAGTCGTTGGCTTGCCAGTAGATATCGTTGTCGCTGCCGGGTGTATAGCTGTCCGTGGTACGTGTGGAGGTGTCAAACGGCTCTATCTCACTGTTGAAGTCCGGTGCCACTGATGGCGTGTCGGTGTCCGTTGATGTCGAAGGCTTGGGATCATCCTCACCGTCGCTTGAGCAGGACGCGAGCGGCAGCCCCGTCAGTGACAATGCAGTCATGACGGTGATGAAATGTCTGATATATGACATGATTATTATAGTTTGAATTGGTAACTTACACCCACCACGTTGCTGTTGTCGGAATGGGTGCGGTCGATGAAGCGGTAGAACGCCGATATGGAGTTGTGCTTGTCGATACGCAGATCCGCACCTATGGTGTAGCGCATCTTCCTCACTGAAAATCCGTCGCTGAGATCATTGTATGATTCGATGGATGCGAAGGGCGTCACCCGGGCTTTCTTCTTGTACTTGTATTCAGCCTCGAGGCGGGAGCGCAGCAGATGGCGGTTCTCGCCTTCGATATATTCGTCCTTCTTGGGATTGCCGAAGCTGTCGAACTTGTCAACATATTGCCCGGGGAAGCTCGTGAACTGATACGCCTCGCGGAGCGAGAAGTCGAATTTGCCGAATTTGACGGATCCGGCTGCGCTCACCTGCAGCCGGTGGCCTTGCTGCCAGTATGCCGGGATGTAGTTCCCCTTTTTGGTGGTCTTGTCGCCGTCGCGGTCGTAGATGAACTTGTAGGATGCGCCCACGCGCAGCCATGGCAGACATTTGTAGGAGAGACCGAGACCGGCCGACCAGCGCGAGGTCGCCTCAAACGAGTCTTTCGACCGGTGTTCCACCTCTATGTCAGCCCGGAGGGCTTTCGTCAGGTTGGCGCGTCCCTCGGCGGACAGCCATAGTTGCTGGGCTTTGACCGGGGCGAGCGGTAGCAGGGCAAATGCAATGAGATATTTCAGTCGTCGCATCATTTGTTGGTTTTGGGAAGTTTCAGGAGGTTTTCTACAAGATTATGCTCGTTGTTCTTCAGGTCGTAGTAGATCTTGACCATCACGGTGTCCCGCAGATAGTCTATCGCACCGATATCAAAGCGCAGTATGTCCAAGCCGGTGCGTTTCTTCAGATCGGCCATCATCTCGTCGTGATGAGCGGGGTCTATCAGATCTACGCGGTCATACAGTATGAGCTTTTCCGATATATGTTTGAGCCAGCGGTTGCTCTCGAGGATCCATATTGACAGGATGAACAGCAGGTTGGCCATCAGCAGCTCTATATAGCAGTCATCGGCAGCGAGAGCGTTGATCACGGATACGGCTATGATCACAAACAGATATGTCATCTCCCTGACCGGCATCGATTCCGTCCGGTACCGTATGATGCCGAATATGGCGAACAGTCCTAATGCGAAGCCGATCTTCAGCTTGACGCTCCCGAGGAGGAATATCAGGAAGAAGATGCTCACGCTGATGAGCATGAATGTGAAGTAGTAGTCAGTGCGGCGGCTCTTGGGATAGTAGAGCAGGTGGATGATGATAGTCACCACTATCAGGTTGAAGATGAAGCGCACAAGCATTTCCAACGGCCCGGTCATGTTGGGGACTTCTTCCATTAATTCTGTAAAATCCATTTTCGTTGTTTATTGGTAGTTGAGAAATTATTTTCAGTTGTTGTCAGCTCTGGGAGTTCATCCGTTCCACCATTCGTTTCCGCTGCTTGAAACGGTTGATTTTCAGATCCGGTGAGGTGAAGACCATCCCCATGCAGTATTTGCTGAATCCCGAGGCCTTGATGCGCAGGGAGTTGAGATGTTTCAGTGCCGGGGAGGGTATTGATCCGTCGCGCTTCAGCTCTATGACGGTGATATTGGGCAGTTCCTCGGTCTGTCCGTTGAGCAGATTTCTGAATCTCAGCCCGATGTCGATTGTCAGACGTTCGGTGAACGCATGATTGACCAACGTGATCCGTCTGAATTGGTTTTCAAGATGCGGCGTCAGTTCGGCGGAGTGGTAGTCACTGTATTTTGTGAT
Source organism: uncultured Staphylococcus sp. (assembly GCA_964552825.1). GTDB lineage: Bacteria > Bacteroidota > Bacteroidia > Bacteroidales > Muribaculaceae > Duncaniella. The sequence goes on from CAZKIE010000008.1 coordinate 53,606, forward strand.
GAACTCCTCGAATGCGTCGGTCCGCTCCGTGAATCTCTCGATCTGTATCCGTTTTTTCTTTGTCCTGCCCTTGTTGTTCTTGCGCTTGATCTCGAGAAAATACACATCGGAATTGACGTACTTGCGCATACGTATTTTCTGACGCACCTTCTTGCCGGCATGATGCATCATGTACATCCGGTGGGATGATGTGTCGAAATACATTGTGCGGTATGGAAACAGACGCAGACCATCGGTGTCCTGGATGTAGTATTCCTTGCTGAGCAGTTTCAGCAAGTTCTCAAGATTTGATATGGAAGTCACGAACTTCATATCAATGCGGTTCATCAGACGCACCGACGACATTTCCTCCAATGTTATCGGTCTGTATAAATTAAGTATCGATGTATCCAATGTCATCAAGTATCTCCACAGGGCATGACACGATATGCCGGATCCTGATCGGTTTATTTGTTTTGTAAGATAAAAATGTAGCTGTGGACAAAAATCCCCATCCAACTTGCAAAATAAGAGAAATTTTTTGAAATTAGCATAAATTTATAATAATTTTTACGTGATTTTGAGGAATTTTTAGTGATTTTCATGCTTGTTCCGCCACATCTCACCCTGCGGTTGTTTAGTATTTGTCAGATTTGAATAATTTTGTAATTTTGTAGCTTGATTGAGCATGGATATGGACAAGGATATATTGCTTGACGGACAAAGGCTTCACTATACCGACAGCGGTAACGGTGGTGTGCACACCGTCATCCTCATGCATGGCTGGGGGTGCGATCATTCCACCCTCGCCTCTGTGGAGCGTGTGGCTCTGGCTTGTGGATACCGGGTGATCAACGTCGATTTTCCGGGCTTCGGATCATCCCCGGAGCCTCCGGAGGTGTGGGGCGTGGAGCAATATACCGGCCTGATGGAGAAGTTTGTTGCCGCGCTGCAGCTCACGGACTATTCCATGTTGGGACACTCGTTCGGCGGCCGTGTCGGCATCCTGTACTCCTCGCGCCATCCCGAAGTGCGCAAGCTCGTGCTGGTCGATTCCGCCGGTATCAAGCCCCGGAGAACCCTCAGATACTATTTCAAGGTCTACTCCTTCAAGCTGATGAAGCGCATCATGTATCTCTTCTATGGCAGGGAGGAGGCCGAGCGGCGACTCGACGCAAGACGTGCGAAAGCCGGGTCGAGCGACTATGCCAACGCCACTCCGATGATGCGCCGCATCCTTTCGAGATGTGTCAACGAGGATCTCACCTCCCGGCTTCCGGAGATCAAGGCTCCGACACTGCTCATCTGGGGTGAGAATGACACAGCCACACCCATAGCTGATGCCCGGAAGATGGAGAAGCTCATCCCTGATGCCGGACTCGTGGCGTTCGCCGGGTGCGGACATTACAGCTTCCTTGACAACCCCTCCGGCTTCGCCGCAGTATTATCAAGTTTCCTAAAAGCTTAGACAGATGGTTTTACCAAGTATCATAGTAACCCTGATAGCTCTTGCAGCCGTGGTGATGGAATTTCGCCGCGACCTCATGATGCTCCAGCAGAATTCCTACCGCAACGATCGCTACAGCCGTTGGCTGTCGCAATCACAGGACTCCACCTCGACGATGCGCCTTGTGTCAGGAGCGGTGGTCCTGGCCTCGCTCTCCACTCTTTCCGTCCCCGTCGTGTCGCTATGTCTTGTCGCTGTCACAGCGGCTGTCAATGCTGCCATACTCGGGCGCAGAAAGTACAAGAAGCCGCTGGTCATGACCAACCGTGCGCGCAGGCTTTTCTCCGTCATGCTGTCGCTTGCCATGCTGATTGTCGGTATATGCGTGATCTTCTCGGCTCTCGGAAGAATGAAGCCTGTGTATATCCCGGTGGTTGTCCTTGCCATCTTCTGCTTTTCCCATCTGTTTGTCTACGCGGCCAATTGGCTACTTGCTCCGGTCGAGAAGCGTATCAACCGCGGATTCTACCGTGATGCAGAGCGCATACTCCGCTCGATGCCCGATCTGAAAGTGATAGGTATCACCGGAAGCTACGGCAAGACGAGCACCAAGCATTATCTCAACCGCATCCTCTCGGAGCATTATGATGTGATGATGACTCCCGGAAGTTATAATACGACTATGGGTGTGATCCGCACCGTCCGCGAGTATCTCAAGCCATACAATGAGGTGTTCATCGTGGAGATGGGTGCCAAACAGCCGGGCGATATAAAGGAGATCTGCGATCTCGTTCATCCTTCGGTCGGTATTGTCACCGCCGTGGGCGAGCAGCATCTCGAATCTTTCAAGACCATCGAAAATGTACAGCGCACGAAGTTCGAGTTGATCGATTCGCTCCCGGCCGACGGTCTTGCCGTCGTGAACGATGATTTCGAGTACGTTGCCAACCGTCCGGTCAGCAATGTGGAGTGTGTGAGATATGCTGTGGTCAACAAGGCCAACGCCGGATATACGGCCACGGACATAGTCTACTCCCCGCGCGGCACAGGTTTTGTGCTCGTCGCCCCGTCGGGCGAGCGGCATGAGTTCACCACTAAGCTTGTCGGGGAATGTAATGTCTCCAATCTGATCGCTGCCATCATAGTGGCGTTGTATCTCGAGGTGCCGGTCGATAAGATCCGCTATGCGGTCGGACAGATCGAGCAGGTGGAACACCGTCTCAACATGAAGCGTACACCGGGAGGTATCACCATCATCGACGATGCGTTCAACTCGAATCCGACCGGATCGAAAATGGCGCTCGACGTGCTCGCCATGATGCGTCCGGGCAGGCGCATAATCGTCACCCCGGGCATGATCGAGCTTGGCGACCGGCAGGAGGAGCTGAACCGTGAGTTTGGCCGCAGGATAGCCACATCGGCCGATATCGCCGTAATAGTGGGACAGTACAACCGTGATGCGATAACGGAGGGAATCGGCAGTGTAGCCGACGGAACCGCCGCGCTCCATACGGTAGATACTTTCAAAGATGCGCAGGCTCTGCTCGCCACACTTCTCGCTCCGGGCGACACCGTGCTCTATGAGAATGATCTCCCCGACACATTCAAGTAAAAAATACAAATACTTACACCATATATCAGAAATGAAAACCAATATCGGAGTATTCTTCGGCGGACGCTCCACCGAGCATGAGATCTCCGTGATCTCCGCCAACCAGGCCATGCACGCCATCGACCGTGACAAATATGATGTCACACCTATATATATAAGCAAACAGGGAAAGTACTACACAGGCGATGCCCTTTTCGATATAGCCTCCTACCGCAACCTCCCGGATCTTCTTGAGAAGTGCACCCAGGTATATATGGAGCCGTCCTACGGTGACTATAACGTCTATCGTGTGAAGAAACCGATGTTTGGAAGCGCGGTGCTCACCACCCTTGATGTGGTGATTCCGGTCCTGCATGGCTCCAACGTGGAGGACGGTATATTCGAGGGTGTGCTTGAGACCATCGGTATACCTTATGCCGGATGCAACACGCTTGCGAGCGCCAACGGCATGGACAAGATCACGATGAAAATGATACTCCGCGAGTGTGGTGTGCCGGTGATCGACTATGTATGGTTCACTGACAAGGAGTGGTTCAGGAAACGTGACGAGATCATTGATAGGATTGAAGAAAAAATAGGCTATCCTGTCATTGTCAAGCCGGCCAATCTCGGATCGAGTGTCGGCATCGGACGTGCGGCTGACCGCGAGCAGCTCATCGAGAAGGTCGAGGTGGCCGAGAAGTATTCCTCCCGTCTGATCGTTGAGCACATGGTGGACAATCTCAAGGAGATCAACTGCTCGGTGCTCGGGGACTGCGATGAGTATGAAAGCTCGGTGCTCGAGGAGCCTATAAAGAGTGCGGAGATCCTTTCGTATGAGGATAAATACATGGGAGGCACCAAGGGGGCCAAGGGTATGCAGGCATCGCAGAAACGTATCCCCGCCGATCTGCCTGAGGATGTCACAGAGCGTATCCGCTTCCTCGCCGGCGAGACGTTCCGTGTGCTCGGATGCCATGGAGTGAGCCGCATAGACTTCATCATCGACGATGACACAAATGAGATATATGTGAATGAGATCAACACCATCCCCGGATCACTCTCGTTTTATCTCTGGGAAGCCACCGGTCTGCCGTTCGACAAACTCATGGATCGGCTCGTGCGTCTCGCTCTCAAGCGTAAGCGCGAGCAGGGGCAGAAGACAGTGAGCTACGACCAGAACATCTTCTCACTCTCCGGAGGAGCCAAAGGCGGTGTGAAAGGCGCGAAAACAAGATAGAAATTACAGGTATGGGAAATATGTTCTACTGGTTTCTCGCTGCAGTGGCTTTCGGGGTCGTGTCAGGTGCGCTCTACACCTGGATGTCTCCCCGCAAGGACCGCCGGCTTCCGCTGATGCTCCGCAGTATGTGTATATACACATTTGTGGGTATGGTGGTGGTATATATCATATCCTTGTTTGTCTAATCATGGTGATATGGCTCACCGCGCATTATGGTCATGGCCCGGTAGATCTGTTCGGTGAAGAAGAGCCGGATCATCTCGTGGGTGAATGTCATCCTCGACAGCGACAGCTTACCGTCAGCACGGTCATAGACCTCCTTGGCGAAGCCGTATGGGCCGCCGACGACGTAGACAAGCCGTTTTAATCCCTGGATCATGCGGCGATCTATCTCTGCCGAAAATTCGCGCGACGTCATTTCCCGTCCGCGCTCGTCAAGCAGGACTACATGATCGCCGGGCTGCAGTGCCGCGAGGATCGCGGAACCCTCCCGCTGCTTCTGGGAGTCTTCCGATAGTGCCTTCGAGGTTTTGAGATCCGGGACAGTGACTATCTCGAAAGGTACGTAGCGGTTCACACGCTTGGCGTATTCTTCAACGGCCGAGGATATATACGGAGTGGAGGTTTTCCCTACCACAACAAGAACGATTTTCATCAGTAAACCAATATATATGAAAACAAAGGACGAATTGATAGACGATCTGCTCTCTTTGGCGTTTGCCGAGGATGTGGGCGATGGCGATCATACCACACTCAGTACTATTCCGGACTCTGAGACCGGCAAGCAGCGGCTCATAGTGAAGGAGGAGGGTATACTCGCGGGTGTGGAGATAGCCCGGAAGGTATTCGCGAAATTTGACCCGGATCTCAGGATGACCGTGTTCATCACCGATGGCACCCATGTGAAGCCGGGCGATGTGGCTTTCGAGGTGGAGGGCAAGGTGCGTTCCTTGCTCCAGACCGAGCGCGTCATGCTCAACATAATGCAGCGGATGAGCGGAATAGCTACCCAGACAGCAAAGTATCAGCAGCGTCTCGAAGGATTGAAGACCAAGGTGCTCGATACCCGCAAGACTACTCCGGGAATGCGTATGCTCGAAAAGGAGGCAGTGCGTATCGGAGGCGGATGCAACCATCGCATAGGTCTCTTCGATATGATCCTTATCAAGGACAATCATGTCGATTTTGCCGGAGGAATCACCCAGGCTGTCCGGGCCGCCAGGGATTACTGCAAGGCAAAAGGTAAGGATCTGAAGATAGAGGTGGAGGTGCGCGATACCCCGGAGATACTCGAGGCTCTTGAGGCAGGCGTGGATCGGATCATGCTTGACAACTTCACTCCCGAACGCACCCGCGAAGCCGTGAAACTCATCAACGGACGCACTGAGGTAGAATCGTCGGGTGGAATTACTCTCGACACCCTGCGTGAATATGGCGAGTGTGGCGTCGACTTTATATCCGTCGGTGCGCTCACACATTCCGTCAAGGGGCTCGACATGAGCTTCAAGGCCGTGAAATAATTACACCCTGTCCTTAGGGAAGATCATTAAGTGTAAAGCCTGCAAAACCATCAATGGTTTTGTGGGCTAATTTTTCCACCTTTTCCCGTGGATTTGTAGTAGTGATCCCGATGACGGTCGCACCTGAGCGTCGTCCGGCCTCAAGACCCTGCATGGAGTCCTCAAACACATAGCAGTCTGCCGGTTCCCGGCCTATCAGTCGCGCTGCTGTCTGATAGCCCTCGGGGTCAGGTTTGCTCCGTGTCACCATACTGCCGGTCACGATCACGTCCACCATCTCCCTAAGCTCCGGATGACGCCTGAAAAGGAAGTCCATCTTCACATTATCGCTGCTTGTGACTATGGCCGAAGGGATGGATGCAGCCCTCAGTGAGGTCAGAAATTCCATGACTCCGGGATAGACCGGATAGAGCATATTGTTCTCGAAGTTGTGAAGCTCCTCCACTATGCCGTCGCGGTCTGGCTCGGGAAAAGATCTGAGTATTTCCCCGAGTGTGGTGCCCTTGATGTCTGCCGAGAAGCTTGACGGTAGTCCGTAGCGGTCGCCCATGGCTCCCCAGAACACTGAATACTCCCCCTCGCTGTCCACAAGGACACCGTCGAGGTCGAAAAGCATACCGGAATGATTTTTCATGGGAATCGCCGCTACATTATACCTCTTTCACGGAGCTTGCACTGCCATGCCCACGCTGACCGCATAGTGTCGGCGAGGGAAGAAGTGGCTTTCCAACCGAGCACCTCGTTGGCAAAAGCCGGATTGGCCCATACTTTCTCGATGTCGCCTGCTCGACGGCCCACGATCTTGTAGGGTACCTTCACTCCGGTAGCCTCCTCGAATGTATTGATCAGCTCGAGCACGGACACACCATTTCCTGTCCCGAGATTGAAGATCTCGATTTTCTTGTCGCTGAGGTCGTTGAGCATACGCTCTACGGCAATCACATGGGCCTTGGCAAGATCCACTACGTTTATATAGTCGCGGATGCAGGATCCGTCGGGAGTGTTGTAGTCGTCGCCAAACACACTCAGCTCCTTGCGTATGCCGATGGCAGTCTGCGTGAGATATGGGATGAGATTCTGGGGGACACCGTTGGGCAGCTCGCCGATCTCCGCGCTCGGGTGTGCACCGACAGGATTGAAATACCGCAGAATCACACTCTTGAAGGTCGCTCCGGAGTTTATGACATCCGTGATGATTTCTTCGGAGATCTGTTTGGTGTTGCCGTAGGGCGATGTGGCCTTCTTGATGGGAGCGGCTTCTGTGACGGGATTCTCGTCAGGCTCGCCGTAGACTGTGCATGATGATGAGAACACTATGCCTTTCACCCCATTAGGCCCCATCAGGTCGAGAAGATTGAGAAGGGTGTTGAGGTTGTTGCGGTAGTATAGTATGGGTTTGTGCATACTTTCGCCCACGGCTTTGGATGCCGCGAAATTGATTATTCCCTTGATATCGGGATAGTCAGCGAAAAGTTTGCGCAGTGTAGGCATATCCGTGCAGTCACCTTCGACAAAGTCCGGACGTATGCCTGTGATACGCTCGATTCCGTCGATCACGTCGGCATTTGAATTGGAGAGGTTGTCGATTATGACAACGGGGTATCCGGCATTCTGCAGTTCGACCACGGTGTGTGAACCGATATATCCGGTGCCGCCGGTGACGAGAATCCTGTCTTTATTCATATAGTCTCGTTAGTTATAGAGTGAGTTTTGTATCAGATCGGTCTCGGGATGGAATGTACCGATGTGCCGCCGTTTTTTTCCCTCGAATATTTCAGAGATAGCGAAGAATATTCCACTTTCCTCCACATCTCCGAACTCATCGTTGATAGCAGTGCCGAACATCTTCATGGTGGGCGACAGGCTCATGTAGGAATTCACAAGAGGAGGGATGTTGAATCCGTAGTCCCTGATGGCGTGATTGAGTATTTTATAGTCTTCTTTGAAAGATGAACCGGTGAAGAGATTTTCCATCTTCTCTGTGTCGATATTGGTATCGAGTGGCTTGATGGGGCGCACGAGCCTATCCGGATCCGGAAAGTGTTTGTGGAGGAAATAGAGGATCATGTCGCGACACTCCTGATGGTAGCTCGGATACATGGTCATTTTCCCGAAAAGATATTTGATCTGCGGATAAACGACGGTCAAGGCTCCAAGTCCGTCCCAGAGATTGTCGAGCGCGAACAGGGCTTTGGCCCCGGTTCGTGATGACTGGTAGTCGGTGCGGACAAACGACCGCCCCAGTTCGATTGTCGACGGGAGGTATTTTTCTATGAAATCCCGTGAGAAGTCAAACATATGGCTCGTAGCGATGTGCGGGCGTCCGTCGGAATCCAACTTTATGTCCTCGCCGAGGATGAATCTGTAGCCCCCTAAGATGATCCTCTCTTCCGGATTCCACACGATGAGCTGTCGACACGGCGGATCCATCAGATCAAACTCGTCAATATCGACACTCTTTCCGGTTCCGCCTCCGGCCATCCGGAACGACTCTTCCCTGAGCCGGCCTATTTCCTGCATGACGGCCGGACATTCGCGGCCGTCTACCACGTAAATCAAGTTGTTACCCTTGTTTGTGGGGCGGAGGATACGGCCGGGAGTGAGTTCGGCTTCCAGGAGTCGGGTATCTATCGGGTCGATTATCTGCTGATTCATGGGTTTTCTTACAAAAATCAAGGCCGAAGCCGATAGACGGCTTCGCGTAGTAGATCTGCCTGAGCCTGAGCCTCTTTACCTCCTTTCAACGACTGCCATTTGACGGGCTGGCCGATGGTGATGGTGAACGTTTCCCCTTCGCGCTGGAATATCTCGGCGGGGAGGCGTGTCATCTCGATATTGAATTTCAGGCCGAGACGAGTCCTTAGATTTGCAAAATTATAAAAAAACTTGGAATTTTCACCGCTAAAATGGAGGGGAATTATATCTCTTTCACATGAAATGGCCTTATTGACCACCATTTTCTGCCAGCGCAGATCGGAGATGCTGCCGTCGGGATGACGGCGCGACACGAGACCGGCCGGAAACATTACGATGGGGTCGGATCCGCTGAAGGCCTCGTCGAGACGACTTACGGCTTCCCGGGATTGCTCTCCGTGCTTGTTGATTCCCAAAAAGATACATCTGAGCGGCTCGACAAACGTGAGAAGATCGTTGACCACGAATTTCATCCGGTCGTTTCCTCCGTATAGCTGTTTCACAGCGGAAGCGAGCACAAGGCCGTCAAGCCCTCCGAGAGGATGATTGGACACGAATATCACACGTCGCTGCGATGGGTCAAAGTCCCCTTTCAACTGATACTTCACGGACAGATCAGAAAGTACACCTTCGGCAAATGCAGCCCCTTCAAGGTGGCTGTTGTGGGTCAGCAGGCGGTTCAGCTTGTCCTGACAGATGAAGCTTTCAAGACGGCGGATAATGAAGCGCGGAATGAAGCGGTAATATCCCGGTGCTCTCTGTCTCAACACCTCGTCGACATCAATTCTCATGACCGTCTTCTGCTATGATTTGTGAAAAAGCCTGCCATAATGGATCACCGTCAGGAAGCGGTGCGGTGACATCTATCAATTTTCCCGAGACGGGATGTTCGAACCGTATGCGGTGGGCACGCAGTGAGATGGAACCGTCGGGATTGCTGCGCTTGTCACCATATTTCAGATCCCCCTTGACCGGACAGCCTATTGAAGCGAGCTGCACCCTGATCTGATGCTTCCTTCCGGTCTCGAGATGAACTTCCAGAAGATGATAGCGCTCGGAGCTGCCGATATATCTATATGTCAGGGCCACCTCTTTCGCTCCTGCTTTTGGAGTGGGGGAGAGGTAGCTTTTGTTGGTGCGTTCTATGCTTGACAGATAGCCGGTGAGGCGCATTTCGTCCTTGACCGGCCTGTTGCGGGTAATGGCGAGATAGGTTTTCTCTACTTTGCCGGTACGGAACATCTCGTTCATGCGTGTCAGCGCTTTGGAGGTCTTGGCGAAGACTACGATACCGCCTACCGGGCGGTCAAGCCGATGGACCAGACCGCAGAACACATTGCCCGGCTTTGCATATTTCTCCTTGATCCATGCCTTCACGCTGTCTACCAGCGGAATGTCGCCGGTCTTGTCGCCCTGGACGATCTCGCCCGGAGCTTTGTTGACTATGATGATGTGGTTGTCTTCGTAGAGTACTTCCATAACGGAGACAAAGTTAATTATTTCCCGCGTGTTATGCAATTTTAATATGGCATACCTGTCACGATCAGTACTCTGGATCCGTCGTTGAGGGTGACACCGTGGACCATTCTGTCACCACCCTCCCGTACTTTGAGTCTGCGGGCAAGCTCAGGAGCAGAGAGCGGGAAATTGCGTACTGCGACGTTTATGACAGGATATACGGCCGCGAATGTCCGGATGGCGGTCTTACTGAACGGAATCACTTCGTGTATCAGCATTTTTTCGCCTGGAAGATCTGCGGCATCTTCTTCCGTCAGGGATATAAAGAGATGTGTGTTGGGTGCGATCTTTGGCGCGTTGATGTGTCGTAGTGAGCCTGTGGTGACACCTTTCATGACAGATGGGAACGGTTCGAGCAGTATATTCCCCGGCCGAGGGTCGGTGTAGACCGGTTGTATCCCGGATGAAGTGCTGTCGTAGATAAGCGAAGGCCGTCCGATGGTCAGACATTCGGTTATGTCTGCCGGAATATCGTCGGACAGTATCATCAGCACCTCCTTACATTCTTTTGTGGTTCCGATGATGATGATCCGGCATTTCTCCACTTCGAGTTCGGACTTGACAGCCTTGATATCAATCATCGGTGACATCTTGATCATGAGTCTGCGACAGTGTCCGCGCAGCAGATCGAGTGAGGTCGTGACATCCGGCAGACATTGCGCCAGCGCGAAGTGCCGTCCTGTATTGTCGCGGCGTTGCGGATCAATGAATATGGTGTCGAAGTGGCGGCCGCTTTCCGCAAGCCATCTCACGCTGTCGTCGCGGATGATCGTGATGTTGTCACTGTGTCCGAGTGCTGCGATATTGTGTGTTGCAGTGAGATATGCTTTTTCGTCAAGATCAATGCCGGTGACGGATGCTCCTTTACGCGACATCGCGAAAGCATCTACCCCAAGTCCGAAAGTCATGTCGAGCACCCGCTCCCCGGACTGTACGAGTGACGCATGGATCTCTGCGACAGCTTCGGATGTCGACATCTCCGCAAGTGCTGTCGACGGAAAACGGAAGTCCGGGTTTGAGACGAGCGCCGGAAGTTTCCGGGAACATTTGTCGCGACATTCCGCCTGGAGCACTTCGTCGAGTTTCTCCGGATTGCCGTGGTATTTCAGTCTCAGTCCGGCGTAGTCCATACTGGGATCAGATCATCTTTTTAGGCCTTGTGGCCTGGAAGTCCTTTATATAATTAGGTGTGGAATAAGCCGTGTCGATAAAGTCTTTTTCTGAAAACGCTTTCTCCGAGAGTGCTATCATGTCGATGGCCAACGGTCGGATCTCGGGGATAAACACAGCGTTTTCAGCCTTGATCACATCACGGGCCTTGTCGCTTCCGTCGCCGAAGAAAAGCACCTTGCGACCCGTGGCGAGCAGGTCGCTGTAACTGTCATTGTCAAGTATCAATGGCTGCTGGGGCATCAGCGAGGAGAGAGCAAAGTCGTAGGCTCCGGTATAGACTTCCATACGCCGGGCATCGACCATCGGCACTAATATCTCCTCTCCGGTCAGGTCGGGGCGGGTGAACATCACCTGACAGCACAGCAGTTTCAGTGTGTCGACACCGATGAGCGGCACATCAAGAGCGTAGGCCAGTCCTTTTGCTTCGGACAGGCCTATGCGCAGTCCGGTATAGCTTCCGGGACCCATCGAGACAGAGACAGCATCGATTCCAAGCTCCTTTCCGGCAGCGAAATCAAGGCAATATTTTATATAGTCGCTCAGAAGTGCGGCCTGGTTGCGTCCCTCGAGCTCTTCCTGATGGGCGAGAACCATCCCTTCGGCAGTCAGGGCCACAGAACAGGCCGATGCGGAGGTTTCGATGTTTAATATCACTGCCATAAAACATATATTTGACAGCCGCAAAATTAATTAAAAAATTTTTCACCTCCAAGCGTCAATCATGTCGGATTAATATGCTATATTTGCATTGTTAACCACAAAAAATCATCCGTTCAATTACCAAAAAACACTAAATCATGGATATTAATAATATTCTTAATTCGCTTGAAGCCAAGCACCCGGGCGAAAAGGAGTATCTTCAGGCAGTGAAGGAAGTACTGATCTGCGTTGAAGATGTCTACAATCAGCACCCTGAGTTTGAGAAGGCCAAGATCATCGAGCGAATGGTGGAGCCTGACCGCATCGTCACTTTCCGTGTCACATGGATTGACGATCGTGGCGAGGTTCAGAACAACATAGGCTACCGCGTACAGTTCAACAATGCCATCGGCCCGTACAAAGGCGGTATCCGCTTCCATGCATCCGTCAACCTCTCCATACTCAAGTTCCTCGGATTTGAACAGACATTCAAGAATGCCCTCACCACTCTCCCGATGGGTGGAGCCAAGGGCGGCAGCGATTTCTCACCGCGTGGCAAGAGCGATGCCGAGATCATGCGCTTCTGCCAGGCCTTCATCCTGTGCCTGTGGAAGAATCTTGGCCCTGATCGCGATGTGCCTGCAGGCGATATAGGTGTCGGCGGCCGTGAGGTCGGATATATGTACGGTATGTACAAGAAGCTCGTCAACGAGTGTACCGGAACGTTTACAGGAAAGGGACTTTCATTCGGAGGTTCTCTCGTCCGTCCGGAAGCAACCGGGTTCGGCGCCTTGTATTTCGTACAGAGTATGCTCGCGGAAAAGAAGGATTCTATCGAGGGTAAGACTGTGGCAGTCTCCGGTTTCGGAAATGTGGCATGGGGCGCTACCCTGAAGGCCACCCAGCTCGGAGCAAAGGTAGTCACCATATCCGGTCCTGACGGATATATCTATGATCCGGAAGGTGTGTCGGGAGAGAAGATCGACTATATGCTTTATCTCCGTGCGACAGGTGAGGACATCGTGGCTCCATACGCGGAGAAATATCCCGAGGCCACGTTCTTCCCCGGCCGCAAGCCTTGGGAGCAGAAGGTGGACATTGCCCTCCCGTGTGCCACTCAGAACGAGCTTGACGGTGACGACGCGCGTATGCTTGTAGAGAATGGTGTCGAACTCGTGGCGGAAGTGTCCAATATGGGATGCACACCGGAAGCTATCGACACATTCCTGCAGTTCCGCACTACATACGCACCCGGCAAGGCTGTCAATGCCGGAGGTGTGGCAACTTCAGGCCTTGAGATGAGCCAGAACGCTGAGCATCTCCAGTGGAGTGCCGGTGAGGTAGACTCCCGCCTGCATGAGATCATGAGCAATATCCACACCCAGTGTGTCGAGCATGGCACAGAGCCTGACGGGTTCATCAACTATATGAAGGGTGCCAATATCGCCGGATTCATGAAGGTGGCTGATGCCATGATGGGTCAGGGTATAATCTGATTTATTTGAACGTATCTTTGTTTAGGGTTCGGACCGTTGTTGCAAAATAGGATCCGGACCCTGAACAGTCTTTTGCATAATGACCATACTCTATTTCACTACCACGGGCAATTCCTTAGCTGTCGCCAAGACAATAGGCGGCACGCTGCTGAGTGTGCCGCAACTGTTGGGGAAATCCTGCCATGAGGTCAGTGACAGTGAGGCTATCGGTGTTGTATGCCCGGTTTATTTCGGACGGATCCCTCCTCCGGTGGAGCGGTTTCTGAGAATGTCGGTGCTGGAGGCTCCATATACATTCTGTATCCTCACGTGCGGATCAACTCCGGCATTGTCTGTCCGCCACCTGTTGAAGATAAGGAAATTCGACTATGTCGGTACGATCCTTATGGTTGACAATTATTTCCCGATGTTTGATGTGGAGAAGCAGGTGAGGATGTTGCCGGAAAAGCGTGTGGACGAACGGTTGGATACGATAGTCAGTGACATATCCGACCGGCGGAGATGTGTGCCGTCGCCGAAGTTTTATGATCGTGTGGCGGAATGGTATATGCGTCTGTTTCCGTTGTCAAGGTCGGCATATAAACGGTTTGTCATTGATGACAGCCGTTGTACACGTTGTGGGGTATGTGCGCGTGTATGTCCGGTGACCAATGTGTCGTTCGGACATGACGGACTGCCGGAGATCGGTTCCGGATGTCTCACGTGTGGAGGCTGCTACCATAATTGCCCCTCGGGAGCGATAAGATTCAGAGGGGAGAAAAGCCGGTATAGTTACCGTAATCCACAGGTGTCGTTGAATGAGATCATAGTGTCGAACAACCGGATTGATCAACCCGTAGGAAACCATGATTGACAGAGTTCGTCATACCCTGATGTCGGTTGCCGTATTGTGTTGCGCACTATGGTCGTCCGCCTCTGTCCGGGAGATCGCAAATCTCAATTTCGGCTGGCGTTTTGAGTATGGTGATGTGCCTGGTGCGGAGTCCCGGACTTATGACGACTCTGAGTGGACAACGGTAGATCTCCCGCATGATTTCCAGATCTCGCAGCAATGGATCGAACCGTCGGCCGACGAGCGTCCGGATATGGATAATTCTGTCGCGAATGTCAAGTCGAGGCTGAGTGCGAGAGGTTTCAAGGAGATGGGGACGGGATGGTATCGCCGGCTGCTTGAGGCTGATCCGTCATGGCAAGGCCGTAGAGTACTTCTTGACTTCGGTGGGATAATGCTGACAGGTGATGTCTATTTCAATGGTGAGTATGTAGGTGGCACTGACTACGGTTATCTTGGATTTGAGGTTGATGTGACGGGACTTGTCGATTATGACAATCCGAATGTGATTGCCGTGAGGGCTGATACCGGAAAGCCGGAAAACTCGCGGTGGTACACCGGCGGCGGTCTTAATCGTGGTGTGGATGTGGTTGTGACCGATCCGGATATGTACTTTATGCGCCATCCGTTGTATGTCACCACGCCGGTTGTGACGAGGGAGAAAGCCTCCGTCAGGCTTCAGGCTGAGATCGCAGCTCTCAAGTTCAAGGGGACGGAGCTTACGGTCAATACGGTCATTACGGATGCGGATGGCGATACGGTTTACGACAGGACTGTCAGTGTCCCGTTTGATCGCCGGATGCGGACCAATGAGTATCTTGTCGACAGCATCACGGTTGACAATCCTCGGTTATGGGATCTCGACACACCTCATATATATAATGTGGAGATGTCGCTGCTTTCGCCTGACGGTGACGTGGTGGACAGGGTGACGGATACGTTCGGAATACGTTCCATCGAGTACTCCCCCGATTTCGGATTCAGACTTAACGGCCGGAAGGTATTGTTCAAGGGATTGTCCGGACATAATACATATGGGGCTGTCGGTGCGGCCGCTTATCCCCGTGCCGTCGGGAAGCAGATGGAGCTTCTGAAGGATTTCGGTTTCAATGAGATACGGTGTGCGCATAATCCTTATAGCGAGGAGATGCTCGATCTGTGTGACAGGCATGGTATTCTCGTGGTCGACGAGCTGTATGACAAATGGCTCACCCAATATGCCGGTGGCCGGACGGACTGGATGTCCCTTTGGCCCAAGGATATTCCGGAATGGGTGAAGCGGGATCGCAATCATCCGTCGGTTGTCCTGTGGAGTCTTGGCAATGAGCTGCAGACGCTGTGGAACATTCCGTTTGCCGACTGGGGTGTCACTCCATACCGCCTGCAGAAGACACTGCTGAACCGTTACGACACGACTCGTCCGGTCACGGTGGCCATGCACCCGCGCGGACGGAGTCTTCTCACCGATTCTCTTCCTGCGCCGCTTGCGTTAGAGACGGATATAGCGTCCTACAATTTCCGTTATATGTACTTTCCCGGAGACAGCCGGCGCTTTCCGGACATGATATTCTTTCAGAGCGAGGCCAATACTGCAAATATGGGTCCCAACTATTTTGACATGGATCTCGACAGGGTGGTGGGATTGTCATATTGGGGTATGATAGATTATCTCGGTGAGTCAACGGGGTGGCCCGCTAAGGGATGGACGCAGGGTGTATTCGACATATCTCTCGAACCCAAGCCGATGGCATACTTCCTTCGCAGTTTTTTCAAGCCGGAAGAACCGACGGTGCATATCGGGATTGCTGAACGGACGGAGGATGATCTTACGTGGAATGACGTGAACATATCGCTTGAAGAGCTTACGGATCATTGGAACAGAAGGAAAGGTAGCAGGCTGAGACTCTATACGTTCACCAATGCCGATGAGGTGGAGTTGCGACTCAACGGCCGGGTAATAGGCCGGAAGACCAACGACACTGTCCATAGTATTCATCGCAACCGTATCCTCTGGGAAAATGTTGAATACGAACCAGGGGTGCTCGAGGCTTTGGCATACAATCACGGTATGGACAGTCCCGTGGCTCATCATCGGATAGAGACAGCCGGATCGCCGGCAAAGCTCGATGTCAAGTCGGACAATCCGGGATGGAAAGCCGACGGAATAGATCTTTGTCATGTCAGGATTGTTGCAGTGGACAGTAAGGGTAATATTGTGCCTGATGCTGAGACTCCTCTCCGGTTCTCTGTTGACGGTCCGGCGGAGATCGTTGGTGTCATAAATGGGGACATGAATAGTGAGGAGCTTACTGTCGGGAATACCCGTCGGCTATATCGGGGACACGCTGCCGTGATCCTTCGTTCCACCCGCGACATTGGCCCCGTCACCCTCACCGTAACCTCCCCCGACGGCCAAAAGACCATCCATAAAATGCAGACGAAATGACCCCGTGATGAAATGATAAAACTTTACGGAGAGAAGTTGGTGCAAAAAAATTTTTGTGCTAAATTTGCAGACAATCCTACCTTCGACGTGTCCATCAGAGTTGTTTGCTCGTGGAGGTCTTTGATTTTGTATGAAGAATAACGCTACAGATATAACGGCAAATAAATTGCCGGATGCGATAAGGACTGCTGTTGACACTATTAAAGCGGCGATCTTTAAGAGTCAACTTAGCGCTTTAAAAAAGGCTAATGCAGATCAATTGTCGCTATATTATGGTATTGGCAAGTATGTTTCCGATAACTCCCGAAGGGGATTTTGGGGAACTGGGGCTCTGGATAAAATCAGTGAACAGTTGAAAAGGGAGGTGCCGGGTCTTCGTGGGTATTCGACTGCTAATCTAAAGCAAATGAGGATGTTTTATGAGCAGTGGTCAGTTGGATTTAAATCGATAGCCGAGGCTACCGATTTGAGACTTACGAAAGTTGCTGAGAATTCGGTAGCCACGGCTACCGAAATTGATACAGCCATTCTGAGGCCGTCGGATAAGTGTGATGTGGATATAAATATGGACGAATTTCTAAGTCTTGGATTCACGTTGCACATGGAGATTCTACACAAAACCACAACACTCAGTGAGCGGATATTCTATATACACCATACGATCATCGAGCATTGGGATAAATACACTCTGCGACAGCGGCTTAAAGATGGTTATTTTTATAAGCATGATCTGATTGCCCCTAATAATTTCTCCAAGACCATATCAGGACAGTGATATTGTTCCCGATCGAATCTTTGAATTGTTATAAGAATATAAATAGTACGATATTTAGTTAAATTTATGTTAAATATTATATTAATATTTGCTTAATAAAACTAAAAATAATACATTCGCAGACAGATGCCTTGAATCACGTTTCAAAAGAATAATCGCTACTTATTGCAATCCTATCCTCGAATCTAACTGATCGTATTGCGGCAAATAGCACATAAAATATTTATTTAACGTCAGTAGTCATGAAAAATGTAGTCCTTACTTTTCTCATGTCTTTCATCTCCTTCCTATATTCTCATGGCGAGAATGTGGCTCTGAAGACTAATCTGCTGTATGACGGCCTGATTAGTCCGAATCTTGGTGTTGAGGTAAGGCTGGCATCGCAGTGGACTATTGACATTTCCGGTAATTACAATCCTTTCGAGCTGTCTCATGGAAGAATGTGGAAGCACTGGCTTCTGCAGCCCGAGATACGCCGCCGGACATCTGCCGAGATTTTCAGCGGCGGGTTTCTTGCAGGCCATTTGTTCGGTGGGGAATTCAACTATTCGTTCGGAAGTCGCCGGCGTCAGGGGTGGGCTGCCGGTATTGGGGTAGGCTACGGATACACATGGCGCTTGGGAAGCAGATGGGGAATAGAAGCGGAGATAGCAGTGGGATATGCCCGTTACACATACAAAAAATATCCGTGCAATTCCTGCGGCAAAGTCCTTGCGTCGCACGACAGGAACTATTTCGGGCCAACGAAAGCAGCCCTAAGTGTGGTCTATTACTTCGGAGGAACGAAAGATGTCAGCAAAGCCGTGATGACCGGGTCTGTGATTACTGATGCTTCCGCTGGCAGAATGGAATGTCCCAATTTCAATTTTATCTTTGTCGAAGTGCCGGAAACCGGAATCAGAAGGATGGATCTCTCAGGATCCGCCAATCTGAAATTCCGTACACATAAAACCGATATAGATCCTGCATATCTTGACAATACCGCCGAGCTTGGCAAGATCACATCCGTCATAGACTCGATACGCTCTAAAGATAATATCGAGATAACCGGGATTCTGATCAGAGGCCATGCATCTCCTGAAGGAAGCTACAGCCTGAACAGCCGGCTTGCCGAAAAACGCACGGAGGCCGTTAAGGAATATCTCATGGCTGAATACGGATTCCCGTCACGTTTGTTTGAGACAAACTTTGAAGCTGAAAATTGGAAAGAACTGCGTGAGTTCGTGGCAGATGGTGATTTGTCGGACCGCGACGGAATCCTGGCGATCATAGACTCGTCTCTTGCTCCTGATGTCAGGGAGGAACGCATCAAGTCAGAATATCCTGCTGCCTACGGTCAAATCAGTTCTGAAATCTATCCGTTGTTGAGGCGGACGGACTACAGGATTGACTATGTATATTTCTATAAGACGGAGGAGAAATCGGCTCTGCACGATGTTAACCTCGCTATATCGTCAGGTGACTACGGTAGGGCTGAGACCATACTCAAGACATTGCCGTATTCCCCGGAGGCCATATATGCGCAGGGTGTCATCCATGCGTTGCGAGGCGATTACGGTGAAGCTGTCGCCCTGCTGCGGAAGGCCGGATCGGAGGGCGTGGCCCAGGCCGACAATGCCATCATGCAGATCTCTGATTTTCAATCTACCAGATGACTTTTAATCAATCATTTCATATATACACATAATCAACGTCACATTGATGAAAACAATTTGGAAAATTACACTCGGACTGCTGGCGCTGTCAGCGGCCGTAGGGTGCTCTGACAGCAATGACGGACCCACTGTCCCGGTTGCTGACAAAGACGAGACACGTTATCTGCGCATATCCATCGTGAGCAACAGTGACAATACGAGCAGGGCAGATCTCGCAGTTGGTACCGGAGCCGAAAACACGGTCAAATCCTTGGATTTCTATTTCTACGATGCCCAGAAACAGTATGTTGCACACGTCCGGGAAAGCGAGTTTGATGCCGACGACTCCACGGTCAGCTCCGCTTTAGCTGAAAAGATAGTCACATCGCGAGTTCCTATCGAGCTGACCCAGGGAAATACAATTCCGAGCTATGTGATAGTAGCTGTCAATGCCGTCAGTCCTCTTGACCACTGTGGTAAAAGCATGACAGAGGCTCAGTCTGACTTGTTGAGTTCCATTTATCGCGACAATGGGGCGAATGGGGAGTTCGGAATGAGCAATTCCGTATATTATGGATATGACAACGTGACATCGGCATCCAACACACTGATCATGGCCACACCTTTCGACTCGAAGATTCTCAAGACGAAAGCCGAGATGGACGAGATCATACAAAATGCGACCAAGAGTGGTGCGACGTCAGCGGAGATAAGTGAACTCGAATCCATAACCGTCAACTGCTATGTCGAGCGTTATGCTGCAAAGATAATACTCAAGGCCTCGGACGAACAGAATGGAATAGCCGTTCAGAATTACGTCACCGACGGCATAACACTGAAATTTGTTCCCGAAGGATGGGCGTTCAATAATTTCGAGAAAGATTTCTATTTCATTAAATCATACAGACAATCTTCTGATGAATCCCCCGATCAGTTCAGCTCCTTCGACGATATGAACAACACCCTTAAATGGACATGGAACGAGCAGGATAAATACCGCAGTTACTGGACGCGCACACCAACCTACTATGATCAGCAATATCCGGTCGTAGCCGACGACATACTCGACGTCATCGGCGGATCCTCCGCTTATGATCCCGCCGCAAATATGTCCGGCTATCCTTACCACACATATTATGAGAGTTACGAGAACCTGACAAAGACCGGCGGCAGCCTGAAAAGCATAGGCTCCCATGGCTACTATTCGGAAAGCACGGTCGGCAGCGATGTCCTCACCGGCGATAATATGCCGCTCCAGCACAATGTGCTCGCCGCCATACCGTCGGTCATTGTAGTAGGTCATTATGAGGTGTCATACGGTGGCACAACGGTCAGCGTCGGCAATGACTCACCGACATTCTATACCTACGGAACCACTGGCGATTCCGGGAACGAGACAGCCGTCATCTATACAGCCGAAAGCGATAAGGGCGGTGCCTCCATCGGCAATGCGAGATCACTCCTCGACTATATGCTCTCGACACAGAGTGTCATATTCTACAAGGAAAGTTCCGAAGCCTCGCCCGTATATGATCTCACAACTGTCGAAGGTGTGAAGAATCTGTTCTCAATAGAGCATCCGGCCAAAGACTCGCGTACCAACCTGAAGATAGCAAGCAGCATCGTCACCCTCCAGCACGGCGGCAGTTTTGACGAAAGTCTGAGTGGCAAGCTTTATTTCCACGATCCTGAATCGACGGATCATGAGGATTTGCAGTTGAATACGGAGGCGAATGTGACAAGAGCCAACCGTCTGCTCTTCGAGACCTTGGGCGGAGCCATGGCATATAATCACGGACGTGCATTCTTCTCCGCGCCCATACAACATCTCGGCTGGCAACGCGACTCGAACACCCAGAAAAATCTCTCACAGAGCGAATGGGACTGGACCAAGATGCTTGCCGGCGATTTCGGTGTGGTGCGCAATCATGTGTACACTCTTTCCGTAAACCGTATCACCGGACTTGGCACAGGCATTCTCGACTATGGGAATCCCATCCTGCCGCCGTCCGAACACGTGGCCTACAATATGCGATTCTCAATCCAGATACAGAAGTGGGCCATTGTCCCCACTCAGGAGATAGACTGGTAATCTGATGAGGCCGGACAGACTCGGGACATATCTTGATTTCTTGTATGCCATGCTCCTGTCGTGGTCTGCCGCTTCATGTATCACGATGGATCTTGACGAATGTCCGAATGTGTATCAGACATCATTCAGCTATGAGATGAATCCGCTCGGGATAGATGCGTTCCGGTCGCAGGTGCCGAGTGTCAGTCTCTATGCTTTCGATGCCGAGACAGGGAGATTTGTCTGTTCGTCCTCCGGATACGGCTCTCCCCTTGGCGAGGAAAACTATCGTATGTCGCTCGATCTCTCCCCGGGGACATACGACCTCGTAGCCTGGGCCGGGGTATATGGCAATGACGGTTTTGTATCATTGCCGGCCTGTCCCGAAGCGATCGGGGAGCTGAGTCTCGAGTTGGATCACGATGGCGAGTGTTCCCGTTTGCTTTCTCCGGTATATCACGGTAAGCGCAGGGTGACTTTTACCGACAATAATCTCACCGGATCCTCAGATCCGCAGGTAGCCGGGATTCCACTTGTCAAGAATACCAACCGTCTGAATGTCCGGCTGATTCGTCTTGGGGAGTCCCCTGTTATCTCTGCCGATGATTTCCATGTGAGTCTCATGTCTGAAAATTCATGTATGGGATATGATAATTCGGTGAGTGGAAGCGTGATATACAGGCCATGGTCGGTGAAGATCTCCTCTCCCGGGGTTCATCTGTCCGAGCTTTCTACTACAAGACTGATGGCCGATGCCCATAGCCGTCTTGAGGTGGTAAGGGCTTCAGATGGAGAAAGTATCATATCCATACCGTTGGAGGACAATCTCCTGCAGTACCGCAAGGAATTTTATTCCGCCATGGATGAGCAGGAATATCTTGACCGCATGGATGAGTTTGACGTGACATTCGTTTTGACGGAAAGCAACACATGGAATACGGCTGCTGACATATATATCAACAAGTGGGCTGTCGCCCCCATCCAATATGTAGACTGGTGAACAGTATTTTCCCGAATAGATTTGTCAGGCTTCTCCGGATCCTGCTTGCCGTCGTGACGCTCGGTTCGTGCAGCGGCGGCTCTGATTCCGTCGCGTCTGATTCCGGAGATATCTATCTGCGGTTTCTCATAACCACAGGCCGTCCGGCGGAGTCACGTGGGGTCGGGGAGTGGACGGAGTCTGAGATCTCTGTTGCGGAGCGTATACTGAACACCGACGACATCAGATTCTATCTCTTTGACGGATACGACAACCTTGTCACTGAAATCATCCCTTCCGGGCTTCCGTGGGAAGCGGTGGGAAATGACGGAATATACACAATCACCGCATCAATAAAGAGATCATTTATGGATGGACTTGTGGCCGACGGAAAGTTCTGCTTCAAGCTCGCGGTCGTGGCTAATCTTCAGGCGGTCGGCTCTTCATATCCGCAGATTTCGGCGGGTACCGGATATTCCTCCGTCGATCCTGATTTCACGATGCCGTCTGATTATTATCCGTCCGGGACATACGGAATTCCTATGTTCGGGGTCATGGAGTACGCGCTGAGTCGCTCTGCCCTTGAGTCGGCCACCGAGTCCGCTCCGTATGATATTACTGATGGGATCACTATGCTCCGCAGCTTGTGCAAGATCGAGCTGAAGGATGTGATGACCAATAAATTTGTCGCCGATGGTGTTTCCTATCCAAAGATTGACAGAGTGGAGATGTCCGAATGGAATAGCGACGGCTATGTCCGTTTCGCTTCCGATAACGACGGCAGTTATATGACGGACGGAGTGGTCAATTCGGCCAGAATCAAGACACGTCAGGCTGAGACCCGTAAGGAGTTTTCGATAGATGGCCCCGGCACATACCGCATCTATATCCCCGAGGGTTCTCTTAGTAAATCGTCAGTCTCCGTGTGGGTGACACGAGGACCCGGTGAGGAGTCGACTGAGTTTGTCTACAATTTGTCGGAGGCTTCGGCTTTCGGCACATCCGATCTGATCCGCAATCACATATACTCGCTTGAAGTGACAAAGGTCGGGGTGACAGCTGCCATCCGGTCCGGTGTGCGCCCTTGGGAGACTGTCGATATCAGTTACGACGGTTCCGTATCAGTCAGTATGGCCGGTTATCTCGCGTGGTCGGCCGGTTCGGACTTCTCTGTGATTGAAGGCGATGGTGAAGGTCAGATTCCGGAGTTGCATTTCTGGAATGCTTCGGAGGATTATGCCGAGGGCATTTTTGAGATTGCCACTCCGGCTGATGCCGTCTGGACCATGCAGATAGTCCCGGGTGTCAACGGTGTGGATGCTTTTGAATTTGTCACGGTCGATGAATCCGGCGGTGTCATATCTGAGTCTGCGCAGTCGGTATCCGGCAGAACCGGAGAGATTTCGCATATATATGTCAGAGCGGTGGGACGTGCTCCGTCAGTCGATAGCCATGCCTCACTTGTCCTCACAGTGCTTGATGCCGATGGTATATCGTATAGGGCACCCATAGATATATATGATAATTACAGTTTCGGCCTTATACGCCATAGAGCCATGTTCTGATTAAGACAATGGATACCGTCAAGTCCACATATCTGATCCTGCTCATGTCGATGGCGCTCCTCTTGTCGGCCTGCGACGGAGGAGAGGTGTGTCGTGTGGATGCGTCGTCGGCCGATGTTGAACTTTACATCGGCATACCCGGTAGTGGAGGGGATGGCTCGCGGACTTCAAGCGACTCTGATCCGGAATATCAGGTCAACGATCTCACACTGTATTTTTTCAAGGCCACTGATTTTTCCGAGTCCGGCTCGCCGGCAGTATGGAAATATGAGATGCCGGCGGCAATGGGATTCAACGGTGCCGCCGACGGTGGGCTGACGTTGGCTTTCCCCTTCCCGATGGAGGTGAAATCCGGACTGTTCGCCGGCGAGTCGTCATGCTATGTATATGCGCTCGCCAATACGCGGGGTGGTCTTGTCGTGGACGGCAGTATGTCGGTTGTTGATTCTGATAATCCGACGGTGGCACAGCTCAGAAGTGTTGTCTCACAAGCCCGGTTTTCCTCCGGGACACCGTCGGAATTTCTCATGGATGCACTTGTCAGTATCCCGTATGCCGATGGCCGGCTTTCCGGTGATATTCTTCTCGAGCGGCTCGCCTGCCGGATCACCATGACCCTCTCAGCAGGCAGTGTCGCCGGTTCTGTCGATCCCGGCAGATTCAGAGCCTGGATCTCAAACGGTGCCGACATGGCCTCTCTCGACGGTGATATCGGGAATGTCAGGTTGTATTCGCATGATCCGGCCTCTGATGACGGATCCGGTTTCTCTGCCGACGGTCAATATGTCTTCGTCATGGACAATCCGTTCTATTCGTATCCGAGAGCCTGTGATAATGATGATACAGACGGATCTCCGGCCATAATTGTCTGTGCGGGCTGGACGGACGGTTCCGGGAGTGCGGCAAGCAGGTCTACTACACTATCCCTCTCCGTCCTACGGGAGATTGCTTTGCACGCAATCATTCGTATTCCGTCGGAGTTGATATCGATCGAATGGGAGGCACCGATGTGAGGGAGCCGGTGGAGCTTTCCGCCGTGTGGAATTATGATCTTGAATGGACAGAAAAGGAAATTGGCGTTGATCTTCAGGATTTCTGTTACCTGTCATTTTCGGGCTATGATTACAAGCAGGATGTGTCGACTTATGTCTACGAGCTGTATGGCGAAACCGGGATTTCCATACCGTTCAGTGCATCCCATGGTGCCGGAATTTACGGGATAGACATAGCTTGGGATGACATGAGGAACAATGTGTCGGATACCGGCCTTGTGCATTACGACGCTACTGAGGACAGTAGAATTTGCTCTTTTGACAGCTATGATACCGGCGGCACATCCCTTCTCGGTGTCACGGTCGACAATGAAGATAAGTGCCTGAAGTTCAGACGCGGGATATATCACTTCAACCACACTCCCTCCACCCATACCGTAACAGTGGATAACAGTACTGCGGCCATATCCCCTTATAGCTTTACGTTTGTTGTCCGCCTTGATGAATATCCGTCTGCTCAGGCCACAGTGATCGTCCGGCAATATCCGGCAATCTATATAGACAGGATCATATCGGGTGAGAACGCAATAACCCGTTTTGTCAACTCGTTCAGGGAAAATGGTGGCGAAGATTCAGGCAAGGGCTATCTCAGTGCCACTGTGTCTTATGACAGTAATCTCTATTTAGGTTCGTTGTCAGCCGTCGGATCCACCGACAACAGGAATATCTATACAGTCCGTATAGCGAAGTTGTCTTCTTTGTCGGATTATATAATCGCGGATCCGCGGTCGTTGACAGTCGACAATCTTGATACTACCGAGGCATCCGGTCCGGGCAACTGGTCCGGAAGTGGTGTCAATCTTGATACGGGAGAGATCTCTTTTCTGGAGAACTATTATCCCACATTGGAGGGAGAGGACTATAATAGTTTCATGGCTCCGGCATTCAGTATGGCTTCGTTGTGGGCTGCCTCCGAGCCGCTCAGCCGCGAGCAGGCCAAACGAAGGTGTGCATCCTATCAGGAGGAAGGTAAACCGGCCGGACGGTGGCGTCTTCCCACACAGGCAGAGTTGCTTTATATGGCCAATCTCTCGGTCAGCGGCATTATTCCTCCGCTTCTGGGCTTCACTTCGGAAAGCAATTACAATTTCTGGACGGCAAGCGGTACTGTCTATGTGAATCATGGGACGGGGAAGACCGGCGTGGTCGCAACACTGACGCAGTCCACGAAAGCTCATGTGCGTTGTGTCTACGATGACTGGTATTGGCAGGATGACGATTGTGATCCGGAGGTTTTCACGTGGGGTGACAGGAAAAGGGATCTTTCCCGGAGCAGGACACTCTTAAATGCCTATATGAGATGATCCGTGGATACTCCTGCATATTGTCCCTGTTGGTACTTCTTCTGACCGCTTGCTCCGAGGAGAGGATCGCTCTTGCCGGATCAGAAGCAGGTTCTCCGGTTTCTGTCACCATCGAAGCCCGGTTTCCGGAGATTTTTTCCGTCGGAAATCTGCCCGGATCCCGTGGATTCACTGATAATCCCGATACGGATTATTTGGGTAGACTGAATGTCCATCTGCTGGTCTTTGATGATTCCGGGACGTTGATACAGTATGTCCGGCCGTCAGGCATCACAGTTATGGAGACTGATGTTGATGCAGGAACCGTGAGATTCAGTGTCAGTGATGTCATGTCGGGCAAGAACCTTATTCTCCACATAATAGCCACCGGTATCGACGATCTGTCCGATCCTGAGAAGATACGTGGTGCCGGCAACATCCTTGCGGGTGTCGGAGAGGCGGCGGCGATTGCAGGTCTGACAGTCATGGATGGCGTAGATGCCTACTGGGCGCGTGTCGAACAGCCCGTGCTTGACGGCAACAGCGAGATTAAGGTGAAGCTGCTGCGTAACTTTACAAAGATTGTGGTGGAATACACGGGTCCGGAGGACGATTTCGTCCCGACCGGCTATTCTGTGGTCAACCGCCCCGCTGTCGGTACTATCGCACCATTTTGTGCCGGGAAAAGTGAGTTTGCCGATTTTTTCGACGCAGATCTTGATGCTTTGTCCTACAAAGCTCTGACCGCATCCGGCTATAAGGGAGCTGTGCCTGCCGATATGGACGATCATCTGGTTTGCAGCACTGCTGAGGAGATAGAGCGGGAACTGGGAGAGAATAATGTCGGGGAACCGGTCTATTTCTATGAGCGTCCGCAGAGCGGATACTTCAATGGGGAGGTGAGCAACGCTCTGACTTACATAATTCTCAAAGGCAGATACCGTGGAAGCTCGGAGGAGAGTTACTACCGTATCGACATTGGCGACCGTGAGGACGGAGTGTTCAACTATCTCGACCTCCTGCGCAATTTCCAATATACCGTAAATATCTCGGAAGTATGCGGTAGCGGTATGTCCACGCTCTCAGGTGCGATGGAGGGCCCGGCATCAAACAATCTGTCGGCATCTGTGGCCACGGGAGATCTTTTTTCCGTCAGCTATGCCGGACACACCATCGAGGTGAGCGGGACGACCGTGGTACTGACATCCGACGATGACTATGGGCTGAGGTTCAGATATACTGTTCCATCGGGACAGACTTTTGATCCGGCCTGCCTGATGATCGCCTGCACATCCGACGGCTCTCTCCGGACCGATCTCTCCGGGACATCGGTGGATATTGATGTGTTGAACGGTGATGTCATAAAGGGTGCGAAGCTGTCAGACCCCGACGCTGACGGATGGTACACTCTGACCGTTACGCCTGCCGACGCTCCTGCTGTCGGATATCTGTCGCAGAACCTGCGGATTTTCTATGACGCCCCGGGTGGTCTGAGCCGCACTGTCCGGATGCTGAGAAGGCAGCCCTGGAAGCCGGACGGACTCACGCATAGCGGTGACGCATACACTTCCGGGGTCACTGTCCCGGAGGAGGCTGCCGTGACCGGTGGCGGGAGGCGGGATAATGTCAATATTTTCTTCCATCTTCCGTCCGGACTCGCGCAGTCCATCTTCCCGCTCGAATTTATATTTGAATCGGACAAGCAGAATATATATGCGTATCCCGGCAGCTCTCTTTCGGTCAGACCCATTATCGGGAGCGGATTTGATGGCGGCACGGCCAATGCGGTAATCGCTTTTAGCCGCATTGTGGAGTGGGATGAATATTCCGGTCATGAGTCCGATGGATTGTGGGTCGTTAATCCGTTCCTTTACAGTTCTACCGGCTTGGAGGATATGTCGTACCCGACCGTGTCCATTGATGCCGGCGATAATCCTGACAGGGAACCTAATGACAACACTTCTTTCCATGCGGTTCGGATATCCAATCCACAGGGATATTTCAGCCCTGTCGTGGACAATATCGGGCGTGAGATCATTTATGACCCGTGTGAGCTTTCATGGACCGCTACCTCGGTGATTTCATCGGAGATGCCCTCAAACGCCGCGATTATATCTACTTACAGTTCGGCTCCGTTCACACTTTACTATGAACTTCCGTCCGGTCTCCCCACGACAGCTTTCGGATCGGACGGGATGGAGATAAGGATCCACTCCGGGATAGCCATGTCGCTGACGGACAATCTTCCATACAATCTGACAGGCTCGGACACGGACTTCACACAGACCGTATCCTATCAGGAATACATATTGAACGATGGTGTTTTCGCTGCTCCGTTCACTCTTGGAAGCGGCTCCACCGGATTTAATATAGAGGTCGCCTCCGACATGATTCCGGCAGCTTCAAGCACAGTGTTGAGGAGTAAATATAACCTCGTCAATCTCCGGTTTGACGGCACTGAATACTCGACCTCCATATCCATGCCCTCAAGCAGCAACAACAAGACAACCCTGTATGATAAGACGGCAAACACCGTGTTCACTGTCTACTATCAGATGCAGCAGGGTATCCCGCGCGAATATTTCGGCAAGAATGGCCTGAAATTCACCATCACCTGCTCGCAAAGCTATCTGAACTACGATCTGTCCGGCAATACTCCCTTTGATCTGGAGATCGAGGATGCGAAGACGGCCACGCAGATCCTCACCTACGAGAAGTACTCGCTGAATACGCTCATAGTCGCGCCGTTCACCCTCTCGGCCGGCAAGAATACCTTCTCCATCACCGTCTCCAGCGACATCACCAACGACAAAAGCCAGAGCATCACGCGAAGACAGTGATAATCCCGGTCGACGCGAGGCTTGCCGGTGTAAAAGCCGCCTGATTCAAACCAATACCCGTGGCAGTTTGTTGGGTTATTATATATCATCAAAACAAATTGCGATCATGATGTTTGTAATTCAACTCCTGCTTACCGCCCTGGCAGCGTTTCTGGCAGCCAAACTGACTCCGGGCGTGAATATCACATCCTATTGGACTGCGATCCTGCTGGCATTGGTGCTCGGATTTCTCGATGTGTTCGTCAAGCCCATATTGGACTTCATATCCATCCCGGTGACGGTGCTGACACTCGGACTGTTCATGTTGGTCATCAACGCGGTGATCATCCTTCTGGCAAGTTGGATCGTCAGCAGTTTTCAGGTGTCGGGTTTCTGGACAGCCATGCTTTACAGCGTGATCTTCTCGATCGTGAGCTGGGTTCTGGAAATGATCTTCGGATAACGTCTATGCGACAGAATATACACTGATCACACGAAGGAATCATGAAAATACACCGGATCATAAATCATTTTACTGACGATGACCTCTACAAGTTCACTATGTGTTGCGCGGTCATTGACAATTACCCGCGCACGCAGGTGAAATATCGCTTCAACGACCGCGACAACACTGTCTATCCCCCGGGATTTGCCGAAGAACTTCTGAGGCAGATAGAGATGCTGGAAGATGTGGTGATCACCGAGGAGGAGATTGCGTTCATGCGCAGGAAGTGCAGCTACATACCGGCGTGGTTTTACAGTTATCTGAAGGGATTCCGCTACGACCGCCGCACGGTACGCGCCTCGCAGGATGCCGACGGACATCTGTCGGTCGTGTTCGAGGGATGCTGGAGCGACACCATTCTCCTTGAGGTAAAGGTCCTGGCCATAATATCCGAACTGTATTATATCATGACCGGACAGGAGGGCAAATTTGATCAGGATGCTTATTACGGGCTGTCGCGCCGCAAGGCCGCCGCTTTGCTTGAGGAGGGGTGTATGTTCAGCGATTTCGGCACACGCCGACGGTTCTCTTTCGCCACTCAGGATACGGTGGTGAGGGCCATGGGGGATTGCAGCCGCAGCCGCAAGTGGCCGGGACGCTTCGTTGGTACGAGCAATGTCTATCTTGCCATGAAGTATGACCTGACTCCGATCGGGACCATGGCTCATGAACTTGTGTGCGGTATAGCCGGAATGTATGGCCCGCAGATGTCCAACCATATCGCCATGAGAGCCTGGAGCAATACGTTCAGAGGCGCGCTGGGGACGTTCCTCTACGACACCTACGGATGGGAGATCTTCTCCCTAAACTTCTCGGAGGATTTCGCCAATATGTTCAAGGGATTGAGGGTCGACAGCGGCGACAATTTCGAGCAGCTTGACCTTATAGTGGCCAAATACCGGTCGCTCAATATCGATCCCGCGTCAAAACAGGTGGTTTTCAGCAATGCGCTTAATGTCGATAAGGCGATTGCCATACACCGCTATGCATCCGGTCGGTGTCAGCCGTCGTTTGGCATCGGGACATATTTCACCAATGATATCGAGGGTGTCAAGCCCATGAACATCGTGATAAAACTTTCGGATGTGAAGATCACCGAGTCATGGCCGTTCTATTGTCCGACGTGCAAGTTGAGCGAGGACAAAGGCAAATATTCCGGCGATCCTGAGACGGTCAGGATTTTTATGAAACTTCTCCATATCGACGGTTCCGTCCAATGATAAAATTTGCGAAGTCTACGGTATGAAATGATAAAAATTCATAAATAGTCAAAAATTACGGAAATCCGTAATTGACACGTCTTTATTAACTTGGTAATTTTGCAGATATAAAAATCACCATTGCTAATACAGTGTCAAATGACGGATGAATCAATACTTTCTAAACTGAGTGTCGCTGTCGTGGATGACCATGATCTCATAAGGGAGGGACTTAACGCAGTTCTTGTGGCCAATGGGATCAGGAATGTAGAGAAATTCTCGACCGCAATGGCTCTTGTTGCGGCTCTTGATGCCGGCAACACATACGATTTCTATGTCATAGACCTGGAATTGCCTGATCTGAACGGGTTCGTGCTTATAGAGATGATACGTTCCCGCAATCCGGTGGCCCATATCATCGTCAGCACTGTCCACGACGAGATATGGACGTTGCGTAAAC
This sequence comes from uncultured Staphylococcus sp., assembly GCA_964552825.1. Taxonomy (GTDB): domain Bacteria; phylum Bacteroidota; class Bacteroidia; order Bacteroidales; family Muribaculaceae; genus Duncaniella. The sequence goes on from CAZKIE010000008.1 coordinate 84,526, forward strand.
TCCTTGCACGCGACGTCAACGCCATCATCTACAAGTCGGGCTACGGCGATGAGATAATCACCGCCATGAGGGAGGTCCTCTCCGGAAGAAGCTACTACTGTGAGGATGTCATGAAGGTGATGGAGGAGGCTCTCGACAGCTCCATCCATCCCTCGACGCGCGAGTTGGAGGTGCTCTACCAGATCGCCCAGGGTAAGACCTCCCGTGAGATCGCCGCCGCCCTCTTCGTGTCCGACAACACAATCGAGGCTCACCGCAAGGCTCTATTCCAGAAGCTTGGAGCCATCAATGCCGTGGATCTTGTGGTGAAGGCTGTCGAAAAAGGATATATCAAGAAAAGCAGGCCTGTGCGCTGATAAGCCACGGGCCTTTTTCATCATACTTTTTTTAACCTGTCTCTCTCTATGAAAACGATTTCTTTCCTTGGATGCGCCGCAATGCTTATGGCATTGGTCTCTTGCGGATGTAATGATGTGGACAAGTCATGCAGTGTGGAGCCGACAGGCTCGTGCGAAATGGCTGAGGAGATGCCATACGATATCGACGGCATACGGAGCCTCACCGGCGAGAGGGAACTGTCCGTCGACGAGCTGAATTTCCTGATCGACCAGTATGAGATCTTCTGTCGTGAGACTTTCGGAATGGATAAGGCTTCGGTGGAGAAGTATCTTGAATCGATGGGCGAGGACAGAGCGGCCATAATGTATGTGGTGATGGATGTGGCCAAGTCTTGTCCCGTGGACGGGCGGCAGGCAGAGAGATTGGACGAAATACGTCGCAAGTACAATCCTGTCAGGATAGGACTTCACGAGTGATATGGATAAATGAATATAGATATATGTATAAGACAAAACCTAACACCATATAACCACCCGGGGATGACATAAGTGATCCATTATGCATCAGATGAAGGCTGTCGGGTCTGCGCAAGGCAGACTTGGCAGCCTTTTGGTGTGTTAAAAAACATACCGACAAGCTATTGTGTTTAACCATAAAAACATTAACTTTGCAGGAAAAATACCATATATTATATCATACTTATGAAAATTACCTTTCAAGTCAACTACCGCACCCAGTGGGGGGAGTCGCTTTTCCTGACCGGAAGCCTGTCGGCACTCGGAGAGGGAAATCCGGTTCTTGCCGTTCCAATGACCCTGTCCGGTGATCAGACATGGAGTGTGGATGTGGAGATTGACGATTCTGTCAACACGTTTACCTACGGCTATATCGTGCGTCACGACAATGGTTCCGTGCGCCGCGAGTGGGGTGCTCCCCGCAGGTTTGATCATGCCGCAGGTACCTCCCGCTACCATATATATGACCGTTGGCAAGATCAGCCGTGGGACAAGCCCTATTACAGCATGGCCTTTACCGAGTGCATACTGCACAGGACGGACCGCGATCCGGCTGTGATCCCGGCTCCGGGTATGCTCACCCTCACGGTGGATGCCCCGATGGTGGGAGCGGACGAAGTCGTGGCCGTGAGTGGCGAGGGTGACGTGATGGGAGCGTGGGATCCGGAAAAGGCTCTGCGCATGAGCGATGCCGACTATCCCACATGGAAGGTGAATTTCCCCGTTCAGGCTCTCGAGACCGAGACGGAATACAAGTTCCTGATCGTGAAGAAGTCCACCGGTGAGGTGGTGGCATGGGAAGGAAGAGACAACCGTGTGTTCCGCATCCCTCTGCCGGTTGATCCGTCGGAGAGTATAATCGATGCCGGGCAGCGGCTTGTCAATCCGCTCACTCCCTGGCGCGGAGCCGGTGTGGCCATCCCGGTATTCTCGCTGAGGTCTGACGACGACTTCGGTGTGGGCGATTTCATGGATATAAAGAAGATGGTTGACTGGGCCGTGAAGACCGGTCAGAATTTTGTCCAGGTGCTACCGATAAACGACACGACCATGACCGGCACGTGGACCGATTCATATCCTTATAACGCCAACTCGACATTCGCGCTTCATCCCATGTATCTGCGCCTGTCGGCCATGGGGCACTTGGTGGATCCGGATCGTCAGCGGTATTATGCCGATCTCGGTCGCGAACTCAACCTCCTGCCGCAGGTAGACTATGAGAGGGTGAACAATGCGAAGCGCGCGTATACCCGTGAGCTTTTCGTCCAGGACGGCAAGGCTCTGAGAAAGACAAAATCCTACAAGACATTCGTGGAGGCCAACGCCGGCTGGCTCACACCATACGCCGCTTTCTGTGTGCTCCGCGACCTAAACGGCACTCCGGATATGAGCCGGTGGGGTGAATATGCCGAGTATGTTCCCGAAAAGGTGGATGCGTTCATCAGGGAGCATGAGGAGGACGTGAACTACGTGTACTACATACAGTATCATCTCGACCGCCAGATGCGGGAGGTGCATGAATATGCCCGTGCCCACGGTGTGGCTATCAAGGGCGACATACCCATCGGTATCTCGCGACACAGCGTGGACGCATGGATCTCTCCGAGGCTCTTCAATCTCGACTGTCAGGCCGGTGCGCCGCCCGACGATTTCTCAGTGCTCGGCCAGAACTGGGGATTCCCTACCTACAACTGGGACGAGATGGCCAAGGATGGATTTGCCTGGTGGAAAGCGAGATTCCGCAAGATGGCGGAGTATTTCGATGCCTACCGCATAGACCACGTGCTGGGATTCTTCCGGATCTGGCAGATTCCGATGGATGCTGTCCACGGACTGCTCGGTGTGTTCAATAGGGCATTGCCGTACACATCCGACGAGATGAGAAACTCATACGACTTCTGGATTGATGTCGAGCGTCAGACACGTCCCTATATCCACGAATGGATGATAGGCGATTTCTTCGGGGAATGGACCGAGGAGTGCCGCGACCGTTTTCTCGTATCAGAGGGTTATGGCCGCTACCGCCTGCGCGATGAATTTGACACGCAGCGCAAGGTTGTGGACTATTTCAACGGCAAGGAGAAAAACGACAAGAACGAGAAGATCTGCAATGCGCTGCTCGGACTGCTCGACGATGTCCTGTTCATAGAGGATCCATACGAGAAAGGGAAGTATCATCCACGCATATCGGCACAGTTCACCTATCAGTACCGGTCGCTCAATGACTATGAGAAGTGGTGTTTCAACCGCCTCTACAATGACTTCTTCTACCGCCGCAACAATGACTTCTGGTATGATAAGGCGATGTGGAAGTTGCCTCCGCTCACCGAGGCCACGGATATGCTCGTGTGTGCCGAGGATCTTGGCATGATACCTGCCTGTGTTCCCGCAGTCATGAACGCTCTCGAGATCCTCGTCCTTGAGATCCAGAGAATGCCAAAGGATCCGCAGGCCACATTCGGCAACACTTGGAGCTATCCCTACTATTCAGTGTGTACCACATCCACCCATGATATGGATGGTATCCGCCGTTGGTGGGAGGCAGATCCGGCCATGACGCAGAGATATTTCAACGAGGTGCTCCACGAACCCGGGGAAGCACCGCAATATGCCGAGCCGTGGATATGCGATAGGATCCTCGGACTTCACCTCAAGTCGCCGTCGATGTTGTGTATTCTTCCGTTGCAGGACTGGCTGTCGGTCGACGGAGTGCTGCGCCGCCAGGATCCGCGCGAGGAGCTTATCAATATCCCGGCCAATCCCCGCCACTACTGGCGTTACCGTATGCACCTCACCCTCGAGCAGCTTTGCAACGAGACCGAGTTCAACACCCACATCCGCAATATGATTAGGGAAAGCGGCCGCTGAGCAGCTCATTTTTATGACAATACCCCAAGCAAATGTCTGTCATGGCGCTATCCGGCAGACATTTGCTTACTCTTATAGAATTATGTCATATATATGAGGTCTTTGCTTTTTATGCAGCCGAGATATGATATCAGAGATGTTGAAAGTGATTACACCATATAGCCGATATATTTCAATGATTTGCAATATCGAGGGTGTGTTCCAGTTCTTTCAGGCGGCGGGTGATGTAATCTGAGGTGTAGTCGCTGAATACCGGGGGATTGAAGTATAGGGTCTCGTGCTTGTATTTTATTTTGTCAGCCTGGGCTTTTACCAAAAGTCTCTCTTCGAGCGCATAATATTCCCTGCGGGCCTCACGGAACAGCAGCCGGCGCAGCTCATTCCGGTTCTCGGCCATACTTCTCCTCGAAGCCGACAGCACCCGGATCCTCTCCGCCTCCATCTCCTCCTCCGTAAGATTCTGATCCTCATTTGCCTCAATAACCTCCTTAGCCTCAATACCCTCTCTTGCCTCAATAACCTCTCTTGCCTCAATAACCTCCTTTGCCTCCTTAACCTGTCTCGCCTGTCTCGCCCTCATCCGTGCCCGGCGTGAACGCTCCATAGCGCGGTCTATCTCCACCTTGATCATGGAGAACGCTATCATGGCTACGGAGTCATCGCTCGCCGGCTCCTCGCCATCGAGATAAGATTTGAAAATACGCATGGCTTCCGCCTCGGAATCGGAGTTGGACGCGAGGGTCATGCTGATGCGTTCGCTGAGATCCTTGTTGACCTTTCTTGAAATGGGTAGTCTGTTCTTCATAACTTTGCTGTTTTTTCTGCAAAGTTACAGCCCGGAATTTCCGAAAAGGTGCGATAACGCCGCTTTGATAATGTTAAATCAGAATAAAGTCATGTATTGATGCAACTATTCGTTATCCCGAGGGAATTTAAAAGTTTGTAATTTTAGATTACAAAAATTATGACAAATCTTACAATTGAAATGATCTGTACGGACGAGAATTTCATAGGAACACCATAAATCCCAAAAATTTTATGTACTTTTGTAGCCGTGAAGTCAGGCCGGTGGAAGGCCGGCCGCAGTACCCACATTATCACGATTATTTATCCCAATCATTGACATAGATACTCATGGTCGTTTTTTTCAAAAAAGGCGCGAATCTTGTTTACGCCGTAGAGACTAACCACAAGTTCACTCCCGAAGAGTGCGAGAAACTGTCGTGGCTGTTTGCCGGTGCGGTTCATCTCAGCTCCACTTCGCTCAAAGGCCGGTTTGTAGGGCCGCGCAAGGAGATGATCACTCCCTGGAGCACCAATGCAGTGGAGATCACCCAGAATATGGGTCTCGAAGGGATCACACGTATCGAGGAGTTCCACCGTGTGGCTCCCGATGTGGATCAGCCGGTCTTCGACAAGATGCTGTCCCGTCTGTATGACGGTCTGAACTCACGCATCTTCACGACTTCAAACAAGGCTGCGGCCATCGAGCATATCGATGATATCACAGAATACAACAAGCGCGAGGGTCTGGCCCTGTCGGCCGAGGAGGAGGAATATCTCCGCAGCCTCGCCAAGCGTCTCGGCCGCCCTCTTACGGACAGCGAGGTGTTCGGCTTCTCGCAGGTCAACAGCGAGCATTGCCGCCACAAGATATTCAACGGCTCCTTCGTGATCGACGGCGAGGAGAAACCCCTGTCACTTTTCAAGCTGATCAAGAAGACCTCGCAGGTCAACCCCAACAAGCTCGTGTCGGCCTACAAGGACAATGTGGCGTTCGTAGAGGGCCCTACGGTGGCGCAGTTCTACCCCACACATCCGGAGCGCCCGGACTATTTCGAGGTGCGCGATCTCCCCACAGTGCTCTCGCTCAAGGCTGAGACACACAACTTCCCCACCACGGTAGAGCCGTTCAACGGTGCGGCCACCGGCAGCGGCGGCGAGATCCGCGACCGACTCGGCGGCGGACGTGCGTCGCTTCCCCTTGCCGGAACCGCCGTCTACATGACCTCCTATCCGCGTCTCGGCGGTCATCCATGGGAGCTGATGATGAATCCCCGTGCGTGGCTCTACCAGACTCCGGCCGAGATACTCATCAAGGCTTCCAACGGAGCATCGGACTTCGGCAACAAGTTCGGCCAGCCGCTCATCTGCGGCTCGCTCCTAACGTTCGAGCATGACGAGAACGGCAAGATGTATGCCTACGACAAGGTGATCATGCTCGCCGGTGGTGTCGGCTATGCCGCATCCAAGGATGCCATCAAGGGCATCCCGGAGGCAGGCGAGGCTGTCGTGGTGATGGGTGGCGACAACTATCGCATCGGCATGGGCGGCGGTGCGGTCTCGTCGGTAGAGACCGGTCAGTACGCCTCGGGAATAGAGCTGAACGCCGTGCAGCGCGCCAATCCCGAGATGCAGAAGCGTGTCTCCAACGTGATCCGTGCGCTTGCCGAGAATGACAACAACCCCATAGTCTCCATCCACGACCATGGTGCCGGAGGCCATCTCAACGCCCTTTCGGAGCTTGTCGAGGAGACCGGCGGAAAGATTGAGATCGACGCTCTTCCGGTGGGCGACAAGACATTGTCGTCGAAAGAGATCATAGGCAACGAGAGCCAGGAGCGTATGGGCATGGTGCTCAAGAAGGAGGACCTGGATTATGTGAGGACTATCGCCGACCGCGAGCGCGCACCGATGTATGTGGTGGGCGAGACTACAGGCGACCATCGCTTCGTGTTCGAGCAGAAGGACGGAGTGAAACCGATCGACCTGGCTATGTCCGATATGTTCGGATCATCCCCCAAGACCACTCTGGTCGACAATACGGTGGAAACCTCCTACTCCGATCTGCGTTACGACGAGAAGGAGATAGAGAAATATGTGGCGGATACACTCGCTCTCGAGGGTGTGGCCTCGAAGGACTGGCTCACCAACAAGGTGGACCGTTCGATCACCGGCAAGATAGCCCGTCAGCAGTGTCAGGGCGAGATCCAGCTCCCACTGAGCGACTGCGGTGTGGTAGCGCTCGACTATTCCGGCACCAAAGGCATCGCCACCTCCATCGGCCATGCTCCGCAGGTGGCTCTCATCGACTCGGCCAAGGGTTCGGTGATGGCTGTGGCCGAAGCGCTGACAAATATCGTGGCTACTCCACTCACTGACGGCATCAAGGGGCTGTCTCTGAGTGCCAACTGGATGTGGCCGTGCAAGAATCCGGGCGAGGATGCGGCGCTCTACCGTGCTGTCGAGGCCTGCAGCGACTTCGCCTGCGCCCTCGGCGTGAATATTCCGACCGGCAAGGATTCGCTTTCAATGACTCAGAAATATGGCGCGGACAAGGTCTATGCCCCCGGCACGGTGATCATCTCGGCTGCCGGAGAGGTGAGCGATGTGCGCAAGACTCTCCCGCCTGTGCTCCGTAACAAGTCTTCTATACTGTATTATATAGATTTTTCGGCCGATGAGCTTCGTCTGGGAGGCTCTGCATTCGCCCAGTCTCTCGGCAGGATAGGCGCTGAGGCACCTACTGTCAAGGATCCTGAATATTTCGTCAGGACATTCGGAGCCGTCCAGCAGCTCGTGAGAAAGAATATACTTCTCGCAGCCCACGACGTGAGTGCCGGAGGTCTGGTGACGACGCTCTTGGAGATGACCTTTGCCAACGTCGGCGGCGGTATCGAGCTGGATGCCAACGTGTTTGGCTGTGATGATATCGTGAAGATACTCTTTGCCGAGAATCCTGCCCTTGTGGTTCAGGTCGAGGCCTCGAAGATTGATAGAGTGGATGCGCTCCTGAGCGACGCAGGGGTGAAATTCCACCATATCGGCTGCCCGACGGACGAGCGCACCCTTATCGTGAATTTCCATGGCACACAGCGGTTGATGGGAATCGACCATCTGCGCGATGTCTGGATGCACACAAGCTATCTCATGGACTCGCTCCAGAGCGGTGAGAAATGCGCCAAGGCCCGTTTCGAGAATTACAAGAAGCAGCCCATACGCTATCGTATGCCGGCCGGATTTGACGGCAAGCTCGAAAGCCGCGGCATAGCCCTGCGCCGCGACGGTCATGGCGACGGCCGTGTCAAGGCTGCAATCATCCGTGAGAAGGGTGTCAACGGCGACCGTGAGATGGCCTATTCGCTCTATCTCGCCGGATTTGACGTGAAGGATGTCCACATGACCGACCTCATGAGTGGACGCGAGAACCTTGAGGACGTGAACATGATAGTGTTCTGCGGCGGATTCTCCAACAGCGACGTGCTCGGGTCGGCCAAGGGTTGGGCTTCGGGCTTCCGCTACAACGAAAATGCCCGGCGTGCGCTCGAGAATTTCTACAAGCGTGAGGACACCCTCTCGCTCGGCATCTGCAACGGTTGCCAGCTCATGATAGAGCTTAACCTCATCAACCCCGAGCATCCTAAGAAGACAATGATGCTCCACAACGATTCCCATAAGTTTGAGTCGCAGTTCCTCGGTGTCAATATCCCGGCTAACAATTCCGTGATGCTCGGATCCCTGTCCGGCTCGAAGCTCGGCATCTGGGTGGCTCACGGAGAGGGCAAATTCCACCTCCCCATGCCTATGGACAGCTACAATGTGGTGGCCAAGTATGCCTACAACGGTTATCCCGGCAATCCCAACGGCTCGCGCTGCTCCGTGGCAGGCATCTGCTCGGCCGACGGACGCCATCTGGCCATGATGCCTCACCTCGAGAGGGCTATCTTCCCCTGGCAGTGCGGATTCTATCCGGCATCGAGGTCGACGGATCGCGTCACACCATGGATCGATGCGTTCATCAACGCCAGAAAGTGGGTTGAACAGCACGTTTCACATTAATTCACACGGCAAATTCACCATTTTACATAAAAATTGGTAAATTTGCCGTAATTTTATGCCGATCTCTCTTCTAAACCGATCATTAACGTATAATTCTTACTCTAAATCTTATAACAATGAGTCTTAACATCATCGTACTCGCCAAGCAGGTGCCTGACACCCGCAACGTGGGTAAAGATGCAATGAAAGAGGATGGCACGATCAACCGTGCGGCTCTCCCTGCCATCTTCAATCCAGAAGACCTCAACGCCCTGGAGCAGGCTCTCCGTCTCAAGGATGCCAATCCCGGTTCGACGGTGACACTCCTCACCATGGGTCTTCCACGCGCATCCGAAATCATCCGTGAAGCCATCTATCGCGGTGCCGATACCGGCATAGTTCTTACTGACCGTGTGCTCGGCGGCGCCGACACTCTGGCCACATCCTACTCGCTCGCTCAGGCTGTGAGGAAGTTCGGCAACTACGACATCATCCTCGGAGGCCGTCAGGCCATCGACGGTGACACTGCCCAGGTGGGTCCTCAGATCGCCGAGAAGCTCGGTATTCCCCAGGTGACATACGCTGAGGAGATCCTCGATCTCAAGGATGGCTACGTCACCGTGAAGCGTCGTCTTGAGAACGGTGTCGAGACCGTCAAGGCCCCGCTTCCCTGCGTTGTGACAGTCAACGGCTCGGCCGCTCCCTGCCGCCCCCGCAATGCCGTGAGGGTGCAGAAGTACAAATATGCCGCATCTCCCAGCGAGGCCGCCAAGCTCTCCGACGAGCGCAAGGCTCTGCTTGAGAAGCGTCCTTATCTCAATCTTCAGGAATGGAGCGCGGCATACGTGGACGCTGACCCCGCACAGATCGGTCTCCCCGGATCGCCCACCAAGGTGAAGGCTATCGAGAACGTCGTGTTCACAGCCAAGGATTGCCGCGTGCTCGACGGCAGCGATTCAGCCATCGAGGAGCTTGTGAAAGAACTTATTGTCAACCATACAATCGGATAAGCCCATGGACCAGAATAATTTGATAGTATATCTTGAGCATGAGGACGGCCGTGTGGCCGATGTCAGCCTCGAACTCCTGACCAAGGGCCGTGTGCTTGCCAACCGTCTCGGCGTGAAGCTTGAGGCAGTCATCGCCGGCGACAAGCTCGACGGTGTGGAGGAACAGGTGTTCCCCTACGGTGTGGATCTTCTCTACAAAGTGTCCGACAAGCGTCTCTCCCCCTATACTTCCAACCCCCATGCGGCAGTGCTGATCAATCTGTTCCGTGAGATCAAGCCCCAGATCTGCCTTATGGGTGCCACCTGCATCGGCCGTGACCTCGGCCCGCGTGTAAGCTCATGCCTGCACAGCGGTCTGACCGCCGACTGCACAGCTCTCGAGATCGGTGATCACACCGACCCCAAGACCGGCAAGGAATACAAGGATCTTCTCCTTCAGATCCGTCCGGCTTTCGGCGGCAACATCGTGGCTACGATCGTCAATCCCGAGTGCCGCCCGCAGATGGCCACTGTGCGCGAGGGTGTGATGAAGCGCGAGGTGTTCGATCCCGCCCACAAGGGTGAGGTGGTCAACCTTGACCCGAAGAGGTATGTGAGCGACGAGGATTTCGTCGTGGAGATCATCGACCGCCACATCGAGAAGTCGAAGATCAACATAAAGAACTCACCCATCATCGTGGCCGGAGGCTACGGCGTTGGCTCCAAGGAGAATTTCCAGCTCCTCCATGAGCTTGCCGACACGCTCGGCGCCGAGGTGGGGGCATCGCGTGCGGCCGTTGACGCCGGGTTCACCGAACACGCCCGCCAGATCGGCCAGACCGGAGTCACCGTGCGTCCCAAACTCTACATCGCCTGCGGAATCTCAGGCCAGATCCAGCATATCGCCGGTATGCAGGACAGCTCCATAATCATATCCATCAACAACGACCCCGCCGCCCCGATCAACACGATAGCCGACTATGTGATCACCGGCAATCTGGAGGAAGTGGTGCCCAAGTTGATTAAATACTACAAGAAGAACTCCAAATAACAGCCATGGCTAACTTTTATACAGACAATCCCGATCTCAAGCACCACCTGACCCATCCGCTGATGGAGAAGATAGTGGCCTTGAAAGAACGCAACTATACTGACGCCGAGAAGTTTGACTATGCTCCTCTCAACTATGAGGATGCGCAGGACAGCTACGACAAGGTGCTCGAAATTGTCGGCGAGATATGCGGTGACATCATCGCTCCCAATGCCGAAAGCGTGGACCACGACGGCCCCTCTGTAGCCGATGGCCGTGTCACGTATGCCCCCGCCACTCAGGAAAATCTCGAGGCTTGCCGCAAGGCCGGCCTGATGGGTATGGCTATGCCCCGCAGATACGGTGGCCTCAATTTCCCCATCACTCCCTATATCATGGCTGCCGACATCGTCAGCCGTGCCGACACCGGTTTCGAGAACCTGTGGGGACTTCAGGACTGCGCTGAGACGATCTATGAGTTTGCCGACGAGGAGCAGAAGCAGAAATTCATCACCCGTGTCTGCAATGGTGAGACCATGTCCATGGACCTCACCGAGCCTGATGCCGGTTCTGACCTCCAGAGCGTAATGCTCAAGGCCACCGAGCAGCCCGACGGTACATGGCGTCTCAACGGTGTGAAGCGCTTCATCACCAACGGTGACTCCGACATCCACCTCGTGCTCGCACGTTCAGAGGCCGGCACCAAGGATGGCCGTGGCCTGTCGATGTTCATCTACGACAAGAATGACGGTGGCGTCAATGTGCGCCGCATCGAGAACAAGATGGGTATCAAGGGGTCGCCCACCTGCGAGCTTACCTACAAGAATGCAAAGGCAGTGCTCTGCGGAAGCCGCCGTCTCGGCCTCATCAAATATGTGATGGCTCTCATGAACGGCGCACGTCTCGGTATCGCAGCCCAGAGCGTTGGTGTGAGCGAGCTGGCTTACCGCGAGGCTCTCGCATACGCCCGTGACCGCAAGCAGTTCGGCAAGGCCATCATCGGCTTCCCCGCCGTCTACGAGATGCTCTCCGTGATGAAGGCCAAGCTCGATGCTTCCCGTTCGCTTCTCTACGAGTGCGCACGCTTCGTCGACATCTACAAAATCTACGACGATATCGCCAAGGAGCGCAGTCTGACTCCCGACGAGCGCAAGGAATCCAAGCGTTACAGCCGTCTGGCCGACGCCCTCACTCCCCTTGCCAAGGGTATGGGTAGCGAATACTGCAACCAGAACGCTTACGATTGTATCCAGATCCACGGCGGTTCCGGCTTCATGAAGGACTACGCCTGCGAGCGCCTCTACCGCGATGCCCGCATCACCTCCATCTACGAGGGTACGACACAGCTCCAGGTAGTTGCGGCTATCCGCCACGTCACCACCGGAACCTACCTCAACCTGATACGCGAATATCAGGCTGTGGAGTACAAGCCCGAGCTCCAGGCTCTCAAGAGCAGGCTCGATGCTATCACCGAGGTGTATGCCAAGGCAGTCGAGACGGTTACAAATGTTGAGGACAGTGCCTACGGTGACTTCATGGCCCGCCGCCTCGTCGAGATGGCCGGTGTGATCGTGATGAGCTACCTGCTTCTTCAGGACGCCAACCGCAATGAATCATTCACACGCTCCGCTGAGGTTTATGCTAACCTCGCCCAGGCGGAGGTGCTGAAACACGCAAGCTTCATCGACACATTCGAGCCTGCCGAGGTGGCAGTCTACAAGGTCGACTGAAGGTCTTGTCCGAAATCATAAATCAAAAGCCAAAGTCCTGTCCCTGCCGGATGGACTTTGGCTTTTAACGTAATATATATATATATATATATTTAACAGTTAGTTGGTCGTGTTTTTCCTGCTGTTTCGCTACCTTTGCGAATACCATTCAACAACATAATGCCATGATGAAACGTTTGATTTTCACATTTTTGTTCGCGACACATCTGTGTGTCGGGGCGCAGACTCTTATTGTGAGTCACACAGACGGGAGCGAGACCCGTATCTCCTTGTCTTCGCAGCCGGTAGTCAGATATGAGGATGCGGTGATGACGGTCGCAGGAGAGAATCTCAACATCCGGATCCCTCTTGGTGATGTGAAGGGCTACACGTTTGATACCGGAAGTGGTCTGCAAGGAATTACGATGGATGCTGACGGATCGGCGGACTACATGATCGATATGAACGGACGCATTGTCCCGCTCTCATGGGATCGCCCCGGAGTATATGTAGTCAGGATCAATGGTAAATATGTGAAATGTCTGAAAAAATGATTGCCATGAAGAAAGTTTTGACAATATTGCTTCCGGCTGTTGCTTTTACGGCCTATCCGCAGTCGCAGACATACACGGTGGACAATTTTTCAAATGCAGCTGCACAGTCCTTTCAGGCCACCGGCAACGTGTGGCTTGAGGTGCTGTCAAGTCCTGACGAAGGACAGTCGGCCTGGGATGAGAAATACCAGACGCTTGATTCCGATTCCCCGTTCCCGAATGGCAAGTATGTCGTAGGTAAGGGATGTCCGGCTCTGAGCACATACGATGCCTCGTTCGTCAACGATGACGGTAAATATGTGGAGCGTGTGGGATACAATTATTATTATCCCGGATGTGACAGTCTCCCGTCAAGCGGACTATACTATGTGCTGACTCCTGATGTTGACGGTACCATCAAGGTGGGTATCTGGAATAACAAGGATGGCCGGAAGCTGTATATCGTGGATGTGGAGACTCGTATGCCGATAAGTATATCTGATATTGTATTGGAAGGGTATCTCAACAATACTTCCGGGACATACCGGCGGACGTCTGACGGAAATATCCGGTTGAGTGATGAGTATCTTATCGGGGCGGATGATGCCGGCTTCAGCCAGCGTTTTTTCGGATACGTGATCTTCAGCGTGGAGGCCGGACACTCTTATATGCTTTTCAACGAGAGTTCCCAGTTGGGTTTCTATGGATTCGTGTTCACTCCGGAGGGGCAGCAGGGTGATGATCCGCTGCCGGCCGATGATCCGGATCCGCTGCCGGCCGACCGCTATGGCGAGACTGTGGCCTCACGTTATAAGATGACTGTCACCGTGGCCGGCTCGGACAATATTTTATCGTCCGATCAGGTATCGGAAATCTCTTTTCCCGGGGTGCCGGGTCAATACAGTATGAAGATTACCGGCGTGGATGGCTCTGTTTCGGAGTTTGGTATCGGGGATGTAGATGGATTCACGGTGACACCCAAGCCTTCTGTCAGCGTGCTGTCCGGAATGGATCCGTTGCCTGACAGTTATAACAGTATGGCAGCCTCCGGCGGAACAATCAATCGGTTCAAGTATACCACATATACCTACGACAGCAAGAATGAGGCGGTCGAGAAGGAAGCCAACGTATATCTTCCATACGGCTATGACGAACATACGTGTTATGACATATTCTATCTCATGCATGGTGCGGGAAACGATATAACCTCTTATCTTGAGTCATTCTCATTGAAGAATATACTTGACCACATGATTGAGGATGGCTTGATCCGTCCGATGATAGTGGTGCTTCCAACATTCTATGGAGGGAATGGCGATACATCCATGTATCACAACGAACTTGTCAATGACCTTATCCCGCAGCTCGAAGCCCGATACTCGACATTTGCTTGCGATACGACCACCCAAGCCCTCAGGGAATCACGTTTCCACCGTGCGTTCGGCGGATTCTCTATGGGAGGAGTCACGACATGGAATATCTTCTACCGTGCTCTGGACTATTTCAGTTTCTTCATGCCTCAGAGTTGCGGCTGTTGGGCCGCGGGTGCCGAACAGGTGGCTGATATGGTGAGGAAGAGCGGATATCAGACAGATGACTTTTTTGTGTATGCCGTCACAGGAAGTTCCGACTATGCGGAGTCGAATCTCACAAGCTGGATCAATGATATGAAGAAATATCCTGACGTGTTCTCCGATAGCGAAGGTGGCAATCTGGCTTATACAATCTATCCGGGAGGCACACATGAACTGATTTACAGCAAGACATATATCTACAATATACTTCCGTTGTTCTTCAAATAAAAAATATGTCCATGGAGAAAATTTTCATAATTGTGGCCATGTCTATATCCATGGCCATATTGCCGGCGTCCGGGCAGGAATCAGCGTTTCCTTCCGCTACATTTGCCAACGAGCATAATATCAACGGGGCGGAATATCCGAGAATCGGAGAGGACGGAAGAGTGTATTTCAGAATCTATGCTCCTGATGCCGGACGTATGCAGACCAGCCCTTGGGGGGATATGACACGTGAGGACGACGGCTATTGGACACTCGTTTCCAAAAAGCCGGTGGCGGAAGGTTTCCACTATTATAAGATTCTTATGGATGGTGTCACATATTCCGATCCAAACTGCAAACCATTCTTCGGAATGGGACGTTGGGTGAGCGGTATAGAGATTCCGGAAGAGAATGGCGACTATTACTCCATAAAGGACGTGCCGCACGGTCTGATCAGCCAGAGCTGGTATTATTCCGACATCCGCAGCGAATGGCGCCGATGTATTGTCTATACTCCGGCAGAGTATTATTCAAATCCAGACAAGCGGTATCCGGTATTGTATCTGCAGCATGGGATGGGTGAGAATGAGACCAGTTGGACGAATCAGGGTAAGTTGAATTTCATAATGGACAATCTGATAGCCGACGGTACAGCCGCTCCGATGATCGTGGTTATGGACAACGGCAATATAGAGTCGTTTGAGGTCCGGGACGGGGAGTCGCGGATTGATGCAATGAAGCGGTTTGGCGCTGAGTTTCCATCCATTCTTGTTAATGAGATCATACCGCACATTGATGTCAATTTCCATACCCTTTCTGATCGTGAACACCGTGCGATGGCGGGTCTGTCGTGGGGAGGACTGCTCACTTTCAATACAACCCTTTCAAATATTGACAAATTTGCATATATCGGAGCGTTCAGCGGAGCCGGCAATATCGATCTTGACAATATTGACAATGTATATGACGGTGTTTTCAGGGATCGGAAATCATTCAACGATAATGTCCATGTGTTCTTTATGGGTGTCGGATCGGAGGAGAATCCTGAAAGAACCAGACAATTGTGTGACGGACTCAATACTGCCGGTATAAATACGGTGTATTATGAATCGCCAGGCACGGCCCATGAGTTTCTTACGTGGAGGCGATGCCTGAGGGAGTTTGTCCCGAGATTATTCGTTGATTCAAAATAAGAGGGTTAAAAAACTATAAATAAGGACAGGAATGACGCCAGCCGCAATGGATCGTTCACACGACACATTCGAGCCTGCCGAAGTGGCAGTCTATAAGGTCGATTGAGCGTGACAAATGTAAAAAATTAGAGTAAATTTTTAGCATTTTGTAAAAATATATGGTATTTCGATGAGAATCGGATGCCATATATTTGTTTTTAATATATTTTGTCTATTTTTGCAAAAGCTTTCGATTAATCCATGCACACTGCATTAATATGTTGACTGATCGAGCACACCACATTCATAAACACATTATGTTTTATATGAGAAAAAGAGTCTATTATGGAATTGCCTTGTCCGCTCTGATCTGCGGGGTGGGTATGGCTGTCGCTGCCGCAGACTCGGGCACTATCCCCTCCGTTCCCGGGATATTGTCGAGGAGTGATGGCGACACACAGGAGGTGATCACGTCCGGTTCGCCGTCCGTGAGCGGAGAATGTGTGATAGACGGACGTGAGGTCTATCTCCGCCTGTCCGTGACCGCTCCCACCGAGGGAAGAAACGATGACTGGATTTACTCGGATCTTGCCGGGATAGACAGCCTCTTGCTCTACCGCGATGCTGACAGTTGGTATGACGATCCCACGCTACTCGCCACATGGACCAATGTAGAGCCGGGAGCGACGCTGACCTATGAGGACAAGGATGAGGATCTGGTGAAAGGTAAGGAATATACCTACGAGGCAGTAGCTTTCGTGGGGTCAAAGAGGGGTAATACCGGGTATGCGTATGCCACCCTTGGCATCAAACCTATCACTCCAAACCGCCCCACGCTCGAACCGACGGGCACAGGCGTACCTGTCACTGTGAAGTACACCTGTCCGGAAGCTCTGTCGCAGAAGAATTATTATTCTGATCCTGAGCCGCTGCCCGATGGCGTGACTTATGAGAAACTCATTCTGTCCAGACGGGCGAGCGGAGTCGAGGTAATGCTTGAGACGCAGGAGAATCCCGTGCCGGGCACCGAATACACATATATAGACAACGATGCCCCTGACGGGAACAATACTTATTATCTGAAGACTGTCACATTTGTAGGCGAGAGCGATCAGGCTTCGGCGAGCATATTCCTCGGTCTTGACTATCCCTCCGCACCCTCACGCCTCTCCGCTACCGAGGCTGACGGTAAGGTGACAGTGACATGGGAAGCTCCGTCAGCAGGCTACAATGGCGGTGTGCTCGACCAGTCGAAGGTCCGTTATGCCGTCTACCGCAAGTCCGGCAGTTATGATACCAATCCCAAACTCCTCGCCGATGATGTGGTCGAGTGTAGTTATACTGATGATCTGGCCGACATCACCGCCGAGCAAATGGTCTATTACCGTGTCAGAGCCTACAATGATGTGGAGGCTCCGGCCAATGCCTACAACTATGCCGAGACATATAACGGCATTATGGTCGGTCCTCCCGCTCCGCTGCCTTTCAGGGAGACTTTCAATGCCGGCAACAAGTTCAATAAGTCGTTTGACAAGATGTGGGAGACGGACTTCTCGTGGGAATCTTTCTCCAACTATTATATCCGCAATACGGACCAGACAATCAACGTAGGCGGTGATGCGGAGCTCCATATAGCCGCCGGAGTCGACGGTGGAAGCAATGATGACGAGGCAGGTGCTGACGGATTCTTCTACGTCACCCCCGCAGTCTATTATTACAATTGCGGTGAGGGATATCTGACCTCCGGAAATCTGTCGTTTGCCACCGCCACGAATCCATACGTGTCGTTCTGGTATGTGCCTGTCAATAATTCCACCGGAACAGTGGCCGTGGAGGTCAACAAGGACGGTGAGAACAAGTGGAGAGAGGTGTCGGTGGTCAGCTATGACGACCCCGAGCTTGATGAGCAAGCTGTCAGCACGTCCCTCGAATGGAAGAAGGTGTATATCCCGATGCCGGATTATTCCGGAGTTGAGAAAGCTAAGGTGCGTCTGCGCTTCAAATACACCGATTCGAGGAATTTCCGTTACGCTATGCTTCTTGACGAAGTGAATATCGATGACTATCCTGCCGTGACCGGTCTGACGGTCGAGAGGAGCGATGTCGCTGTTCTTGATCTCTCATGGTCGCTTCCGGAGAGTGCCGGCGACAAGAAGGTGGCCTATAATATCTATCTCGGAGATGAGAAGATTGCCACTGTCGGGGATAATAAATACTCATATACCGGTGCGGAGCAGGGTGAGATCTATTCGTTCAGCGTGGAGGCTGTGTATGATGACGGTGATGTCACCGCTCCGAAATCCGCTCCGGCTGTCTATGACTATGCCCTGACTTCGTTCACCATCGACGGATGCACATATAATGTGTATGATGACAATGTGTCGCTCGCGGCATATATCGGGGAGAGCGAGAGTGTGACGATTCCTGCTTCCGTGGAGTATAAGAACCGGAAGTTTGATGTCGTGGAGCTTTTGGTGAGTGTCTTCAAGGGCAACCGCACGGTCAAGGAGGTCAACATCGATGCTCAGATCAATGAAATACCTGTGGAATTCCTCTACGGATGTGTGTCGCTGACCTCTGTGCGTATCCCGGAGACGGTGGTCAACGTGGATGACAAGGCGTTCTTCGGATGCGCCAAGCTTGAGAGCATCGAACTTCCTTCGTCAGTGTCGAGGATCGGCGACTCCTCATTCGAGCACTCCGGTCTGAAGTCGATGAATTTCCCGCAGAGCCTCACGGAGATCGGATCGGCAGCTTTCAGATATTGCTCGGATCTGTCGGAAGTCCGGTTTGCTGCGGATGTTCCCCCGACGGTAGGAGCGGGAGCGTTCGCGGAGATCTCCGATCCATGTCTCGGCTATTGCCCCGATGCAAGCCTCGAAGCCTATAAGGCAGTGGAGGAGATGAGTCCCATCACATTCTACACCACCGGGCTTGAGGATATAATCGGCGATGGCGGCGATGTGGTGTCGACGGAGATCTACACGCTTTCCGGTGTGAGAGTGGTGGAGCCTGCCTCCGGACAGGTTGTTATCGTGCGCATCCGGTATGCAGACGGAAGTGTGCGGACAGAGAAAACAGTTGTAAGATAAGATAATTACGGTATAGATGAAGAAATCAATTCTACTGACGGTGGCTGTGATGATGGCCTCGTCGATGTGGGCCGGACAGCAGGTCCGCCGCTTCACCTCGCTCAGCCAGCTCACACCTGAAGTGATCGCCGGATTGAGAAGCGAGACCGGAACGGATGGGCGTGAGATGCTCGATCCGGCCAAGGCTCCCGCCGCGAGACCCGGGGCGCGTTCCATGTCGGATGCGGCTCCGGTCAAGGCTAAGAGTGTTGTCAAGAAAAGCCTTTCGGGCGCCAAGTTCACCGGATGGCTCTCTGCCAACGAGTATGAGGACGGCGGCTATTATCAGCTTGACAGCGATGGCGCGTACAAGATGCTGTGGTCCAACAATATTTCCAGTATCGGCATCAATCTGCTGAACGGATGGATCAAGGACGGGAAGCTGTGTGGTCTCGGATCATACTCCTCAGGCGGCATGGTGTTCTACTACAATTATTTGGAGTTTGATCTCTCGACAGGCCAGCCATTGAAGGAAGAGGCCATCGGAGCGGACAATCTGATAAACCTGACCAACTATTATCTCAGCAGCACATACGTGGCTGCGGAGGACAGGGTGTATGGTTATACTTACGCTTCGGAGGAAGGCTCGGGGTATAATTTCTGCAGCAGTCCGGCCGACAATATAGCTGATGTCACCGTGATAAAGACGCTTACGGACAATACCGAGCGCACGAGCGCGATATGCTATAATCCGGAGGACGGACTTTTCTACGGTGTCAATTACTACGGACAGTTCGTTTCAGTGGACCACAAGGGTGTCGAGACCGTCCTGTTCGATCTCGACCTGATGTCGATCCGCACGGATCCGAGCGCGATAGTGTATAGCCCGCTTGACGGATGTTTCGTGTACTGCGCGTACTATTATGACTATGCGACACAGCTCTACTTTATCCGCCCGGAGAAGAAGGAGACAGAGTTTATCATGAACTTCCCGTCGGACTTCGAGTTCACATTCCTTCTCAATGAGGATCTTCATTATGATGCTTCGGCTCCCGGAAGGGCGCAGCTTGTGAGCTTCAATGTCGAGCCGGGCGCACTCTCCGGCGATGCCGTGTATAGTCTACCTTCCACAACCGCCGGCGGCGATGTCCTGTCCGGCACACTCGGCTGGACACTCTATGTGGACAATACTGTCTATGCCTCAGGCAGCGGCAATGCCGGTGAGAATGTGACAGTGGAACTTAACGCCATAGCCCAGGGACTCCACGTGTTCCGTTTTGTGGCCTCGGTTGACGGAAAGGAAGGTCTTACCTGTGTGGACTCACGCTATTTCGGCAACGGTGTCCCCATGGCACCCGCCAATGTCACCATCACGGACACTCAGGCAAGCTGGGATGCGGTGACAGAGGCTGAATATGGAGCATATATCGATCTGTCAAAACTTCAGTATGATGTGTATGTCAACGGTGAGTATGTCGGGTCGACATCCGAGACATCGTATGCCCTGAAACTCGATCCGGAAAAGACATACAGTGCCTACATTGTGGCCGTGGCCGCCAAATGTAACGGACTCACATCGTCCAGGACAGAGTCGGACAAGCTGCTCTACGGCGCACCCATGAGCCTGCCGTATCACATCACCCCGACACAGGCCGAGGCCGACCTGACAATCTCCATTAATGCGGACGGAAGTCCCTCCTACGGTGAATGGGGATTCTCGGAGTCGAGATGGTTTGAACCGGTGTTCTATTCCGGCTGGAATCTCGTCGATGCCGATGACTGGCTTATACTGCCACCGGTGGATTGCAGTGATATCACCCATGCTTTCCGCATCACGTTGGATGCAGTCTGCGGCGGTATGGCATCGCCCGACGAACGCTTCGAGGTCTGGTGCGGACAGGCTCCGACCGTAGAGGCCATGAAGACCCTGATCATACCTGAGACCAAGGTCTCGAAGTTCATCACGGAGGGCTGGGATACATTCTCCAACCTCTTCCTTCCGGCCGAGGCCGGCCCGTGCTACATAGCCATACGTGCAGTCACTCCGGCAAGCGGTTACTCCCTGCTTGTGCGCAATATAACCATCGAGGCGACCGATGAGCTCGCTGATGTCCCGATGGCTCCATCCGATATGAAACTCGTGGAGAAGAGCGATGCCGATCTGACTGTCACGGTATCTTTCACGATGCCTGTACAGACAATCGCCGGCAACACGATAGCAACCGGCGCATCTCTCAAGGCCATACTGAAGACAGGTGAGAATGTGGTGGAGCAGGATGCGGCTCCCGGCCAGTCTGTCACTCTCACCGTCAAGACCTCGCAGGGTCTGAACCGTGTGGAGGCGCTCGCGTCGCTCAACGGCCAGTCAGGTCAGGGTGCAACGCTTGAGGTGTTCACGGGAACAATCCCGCCCAACTATGTGGAGAATCTCAGCGCGGTGATCTCTGAGGATAATCTGTCGATCTATCTGAAATGGGACGCTCCCACCGAAGGTCAGGAGAACCTCGAAGGTTATTACAGTCCTGAAGGACTCAGCTACTGGCTCTATGAGAGACTGTGGGATGACTATTATGAGGTGTATCAGTGGCTGCCTGTCAAGGAGCTTGGCAATGTCAACGAGTACACATACTCCGTTGCGTCCGACGCGCGTATGGCGACACATTATATCGGTATAGTGGCCGCGAATGTCGGAGGTGTGTCAGACGCTCTGTCATACGTGTTCAAGGTGATAGGCCGTCCTTACGACTCGATTGACGAGCATTTCGACGACGGTATGCTTCATTACGGTCCATTGGTGATCAAGACACCATCGGCTGACTATCAGAACAGCGGATGGGATATGGTGGCTCCCGAGGATGTCAGCTCGGCCATGTGGTCGGCGGATGTTCCCTACGCCATGATCGGCTATACCGACAATGAGGAGGGTGGCGGAATGAACCGCCTGGCACTTCCCAAGGTTAATCCGTCGGCGGTAAGTAATCCGGTGCTCTCGCTGATACTCTGGACCGGACAGTACAGCGGTGTCGTGTCTGTCTACGCCACATCGTATGATAATCAGACCTCGGCCGAAAAGATATTCGATGTGCCTGCCTACAACGCCAAGTGGGAGACTGTCGAGGTGGCGATACCTGCAAAATATGCCGACAAGAAGTGGCTTGAGCTGTCGCTTGACTGTGCGCTTGACTCGTACTATACTTACACACTGCTCGGCGGATATTCGTTTGGCGAAGGCACTACGGCTCTGCCGACCACTGCCGCAGGGCTGAAAGCTTCTGTCAGAGCGGAAAACGGTGCGGTAGTGGCATCAGGATTCGCAGATGGAACGGTGCTTTCGGTATATGGTGTGGACGGCACACTGATGGCTAAGGCCATAGTGGTGAACGGCTATGCCGAGGCTCAGGTTCCGGACGGTCTGTATGTCGTGAGCTGCGGAAGCGAACGGACAAAGCTTTACGTACACTGAACATAATCCAGTCTTGACATAGAATCCCCCGGCATCGGACGAACGATGCCGGGGGATTTTATGTAGAAGGGGAGTATGTCAGTCCGGTTCTATCGGCCGCTTCCTACGGATACGATTTTGGAGGAAGTGGTGAAGGTGAATAGTGACTGGTTGTTGGCCGACACGGTGTATTGGGTGTTGGCTTTGAAACCGGATGAACTGATGAAGATGCTTGCACCGCTGATCGAACGAGGCATCTCGAATGATGTGATCCGGTTGGATGATGCGTCGGTGACGGTTATCGTGGCGCCCTTGGTGGCTGTCACGCCGGTGGCCGACACGCAGTATTGCGCGCTGGCGGTGGAGGGGAGTGACTGGAGGGATCCTCCCACAGCAAATACGTTGCCGCCGTTGATCTTGAATCCATTGGAGCTGTCGGTATCGATGCCACATTCGGGGGATGAAGTGCTTGATCCGAGGACGGTGCCTCCGGATATGGTCAGAGTGCCGTTGGAGTCGATGCCGTCATTGTTGCGTGAATATGCTGACACGACACCGCCGGAGATATTGATGGCTGTGGCGGCATTGATGGCGTCATCATAGGCGTAGACTTGTACGTTGCCGCCTGAGATATTCATCTCAGCCTTGCTCTCAAGACCTTCCGCACCGTCGTTGCGTCCGGTAGTGGCGATCTTCAGCTCTCCGCCGGAGATGGTGATGTTGCCGTCGGCTTTCACACCCTTGGGTGAGGAGGAGAGTCTTGAATAAGTGTATTTGTCGCCACAGGTAGCCACGGATGTCTGTCCGCCGGAGATGATGATCTCACTGTCGGAGTTCAGACCCTTGCCGCCACTGCCGGTGCTTTTCGCGCTTATGGTGCCACCCTTGATTATGATCGACCCGTCGGTCTTGATGCCGGCTGCCGATGAGGTGTCCTTGTCGTCCTCGTCGTAGATGGCATTGCCGGAGGTGTTGAGATCGAGGACTCCTCCGGAGATCTCGAAGTTGAGGTCGGTCTTGATCGCCTTGCCGGCTGACGCACTTATATTTGCGTATATGTAGCCGCCGAGGATGCTGACGCCCCGGCCTGAGTCGCTGTCGCCTTTCACGTGCAGCCCGTTTTTGGCAGCCTCCGTGATCACGAGATTGGCTCCGGGGCGCATGGTGAACAGCTTGTCAGTCACTACGGCGTGTTTGTATTTGCCGGCTACGGAGAGCACACCTGTACCGCTCATGACTATCGATCCTTCGCTGAAGAGGCATCCCTTGCGGTCTTCCGACTGGGTGGGATCCAGATAGTAGGGATCGTCGGTGTATGTGGCGACATCGGTAAGATAGTTGTTGGTTCCGTCGGCCACATGGACAAACAGGATTTTCTTACACTGGTTGTTGATGGCCGGTCCACGCTGCGATGTGATGCTCACACCGTTGAGAGTCAGCTTGTATTTCTTGCCGCCATATACCTTGAGTCCTCCATCGGAGGTGGATCCTTTCAGTTCGATCTCCACACCGGACAGACCGGCGGTGGCGAAGTCGATAGTGACATAGGCTCCGTCCGTGCGGTATGATATTTCATTGTCCGAGGTGACTACGGAGGCATCCCGGTCGCTGTATGTCACAGTGACCTTCTTGTTGAAGGTGACGGCTTCGTGGTAGATATCGTTGTCGCTGCCGGGAGTGTCGTTGCCGGCATCGGATGCTTTTGTGCCGTCCCAGGGATATATTGTGTTGTCGATGTCGGGCGCGGAACCGTCGTCGGATACAGAGCCGCCCATGCCTCCCATACCGGGACCCATCATGCCTCCGGTACCGGGATAGTCATTGAAGATGTCATCACCGTAGTTGGTGGTGCACGAGTTAAGTGCCGGCAGGATTGCCGACAGTATTATTGCGGGGAGAGTTTTCGCTTTATTCATTTTTTTGTATCGTTTGGGCCATTCGGGCCGTTTGGGTCGTTTGGGTCGTTTGGGTTGGGTTTGTGGGGCGGTTCGGGGAAAAGCTGTTTCAACTGTTCGTCGCGGAGCTTGGTCCAGAGCTGATATTTCTCAGGCTCTTTCTTGAATATTTTCTTGATGCTCTTACACATTTTTTCTTCGGCCTTGGTCTTGGTCTTTTCAAACTTCTCGGGATTGAAATTCTTGTTGTTGCGGTCGTTGTCTCGGGAAAAATCCCCGCCGGGACCACCGCCGCCGGGGCCACCCATTCCACCAGGTCTGCCCATTCCGCCGGGACCACCGCCACCGGGGCCACCCATTCCACCGGGTCTGCCCATTCCACCGCCCCCTCCACGGGGACCAGCGCCGGGACCACCCATGCCGCCGATCGACATAGTGTTCTCGTCGCCAAATACGGATTTGTTGTATTTCTGATATGCGGAGTATACCTTGTCAAATTCCTTATGGTCGAGTTTCAGTGCGTTTCTTACACCATCGACCATCTCGAATGTCGTAGGTCTCTGCTGTGGCTGCTGCTGCGGACGGTCAGGAGTGTCACTGTCGTTGCGTGTCTGTGCATTCAGGCCTGAGCCTGCGAGGAAACACAGGATGAGAAATCCTGATAATGATATGATTCGTTTCATGATAACAATTGGATAAAATCGACTGCAAAGGTAGTATATAATAGGTGTATGAAACGAAACAGGGTTCCTAATTACACATAAATCTTCATAAAATATATGAAATTGATAGCATTGACGGCTATGTTAGCGTCAAATTTAAATCAGATATCATGTATATATTCATTTTAGGCAGGTGGATCCGGTAGAGGCATGGGAAATAGAAAAAAACAGGGTTATTTTAGCAAAATGCTAATTTTTATTGAATTTTTATGGCAAAAATTTTGTAAAAATAAAAATTAGATATAATTTTGCAATCAAAATAGATGAATTTATGACAACAAGGTCCACATATTCTTGCCAGCAGCAGGGTCAGCAGCAGAACTTGAACAATGTTCAGGTTCGTTTGTCTGTGTATTTCCGCACCAGTCCGGCTAAGATACAATAAAGACGGTCAATATGAGCAAGACATCAGAGAGGCTGGTTTCCCGGAGTGGAGATCAGCCTCTCTCCAATTTCGGAAAAAGAGAGTTTCAACTATATAAATCGACACTAAAAGACTAATGTAAAAAAGATTATGAAAAAGATCGAAGCTATCATCCGCAAGACAAGGTTCGAGGATCTGAAAGCAGCTCTGCTCGACTCGGACATCAACTGGTTCGAGTATCACGATGTTCATGGAATCGGGCAGGCCCGTCAGGAGCGGATCTATCGCGGTGTGCAGTACAGTACAGATGTGATAGAGCGTGTGCATCTCTCTATCGTGTGCCGCGAGCAATTCGTGGAACCAACATTATTTTCAAGACGATCGACAGGATCTTCGGTCTGCGCTGTGGGGTGCGTGAAGAAGAGGAAGGGCTTGATGTCTATGAACATGGAGAGTCCTGCTATAACTGATGATTTCAGAGGTTTCCAAGTAATCCGTTTCAACTAAAACATATTATTATGAAAAGGTTCGTCTGTATAATACTTGCTGTTTTCGGCTGTATGTCACCGATATCCGTTGCCAATGCCGAGGATGGGGTGACGGCTGATATCAGTGCTGATTTCGTGAGTCAGTATATCTGGCGCGGTCAGGATCTCGGCGATTTCTCGTTACAACCGACTCTCGGAGTCGCATGGCGTGGTCTCTCGCTCACCGCATGGGGAAGTACCGGTATCACCGACAATGATGACACCAAGGAGTCTGATCTCACCGCGGAATATGCGACCGGCGGTTTCAGTATCAAGATCACTGACTATTGGTTTGACATTCCGAATCCAAAGTATTTTTCTTATAGATCACACAAGACCTCACACGTATTTGAGGCAGGTGTCGGCTATGATTTCGGGCCTTTGTCGCTGAATTGGTATACAAACTTTGCCGGTAATGACGGAGTAGATAAGAAAGGGCGCAGAGCTTACTCATCGTATGTAGAGGCTTCCGCCCCGTTCCGATTAGGAGGCCTCTCATGGAGTGCCACTCTCGGAGCAGTGCCATACGCTACTTCGTTTTATACGGATGTCAATGGT
Source organism: uncultured Staphylococcus sp. (assembly GCA_964552825.1). Taxonomy (GTDB): domain Bacteria; phylum Bacteroidota; class Bacteroidia; order Bacteroidales; family Muribaculaceae; genus Duncaniella. The sequence goes on from CAZKIE010000008.1 coordinate 110,859, forward strand.
TTCGCTGTTGTCAATGCCTCACTTTCGGCTACATATGATATAGGAATCACCGACAGGTTCACACTTCCCATATTTGCGGCGATCAATACTAATCCCTGCACTCAGAGAGCGGCTTTTGTGGTAGGTTTAACCATCAGGCCGTAGAGTCTGCATTCAACGGAAAAGGCCGGCAGAGTTTAGTCTGCCGGCCTTTTATGTATTGAAAAAAGCTCTATTTGTACATGAAGCGGCGGATGGAGTGCTTGGGAGTTTTCTCAAATTCGTCGCGGCGGATCTCGATCGCGTTCACCCGGGAGTAGGAGGGGAGTTGTCTGTTGAGTTCGGCGAGCAGTCCTGTCACCTTGCTCTCGATCTGATCGTCGGTGAGTCCGAGGTGATGACCGTCGTCGTAGGCAGGGTGGACGAGAGCCACTATCTTACCGTCACGTTCCACGACTACCGACTCGGCCACGAGCGGAAGATTGTTGAGTTTTGCCTCTATTTCCTCCGGATAGATGTTCTGTCCGGACGGGCCGAGTATCATGTTTTTGTCGCGTCCACGGATGAAAATGTAGCCGTCCTTGTCGATGGTGCAGATGTCGCCGGTGCGCAGCCAGCCGTCCTTGCCGAGAGCTTCGGCTGTGGCTTCGGGGTTCTTGTAGTAGCCCATCATGACATTTGATCCTTTCACGTAGAGAACGCCGGGAGCGGTCTGTGCGTCGGGAGAGTCGATGCGCGCCTGCATCCCGTGGCACAGACGGCCTACGGACCGCGGTTTGCGTGTGGCCCACCATTCGTAGGTTATGAGCGGTGCACATTCGGTCATGCCGTAGCCTATGGTGAACGGGAATTTGATCTTAATGAGCAGATCCTCAACGTCGTCGGCTACGGCTGCACCTCCCAGTATGAGCTGACGGAGTTTCCCTCCGAACGCGCCTATGAGCTGCTCACGCACTTTGGCGTAGATCTTCCTGCGCAGGAACGGTATGGCGAGCAGTATCTTCATTCCGGTGGTGCGGAGTTTCGGGAACACACGTGTCTTGACGATCTTCTCGACCACGAGGGGAACAGTGATGACGAGCTGTGGTTTTGTCTCGGCAAATGCCTGAAGGACGGTGTGGGGGGATGGGACACGGCCGAGGAAGGTGATGTGGCATCCCTTGCAGAGCGGAAACAGAAGCTCGAACACAAGTCCGTACATATGGGCCAGCGGGAGCATGGACAGCATCGAGTCCGACGGATGCAGGAAGTCGATCTCAGAAAGCGCGAAGCTGACATTGCTCCATAGATTCGTGTAGCTGAGCATCACGCCTTTCGGATTTCCTGACGATCCGGAGGTGTAGTTGATCAGAGCTAAGTGGTTCATGTCAACGTCGGGGTATATGACATCGTCGGGCTTGATCCCGTCGGGATATTTTTTTGCGAATGTCTTCGCAAGCTCCGCTTCCGCGTTGGCGATATGCTTTTTGCGGGCGAAGGCCACAGTGTGGTCATTGATGAGGAGCATTGCCTCGAGGTGAGGCATCCGTCCGGTGTCGAGGGCCTGCGCGATGGATTTCTCCGTGAACAGTAGCCGGGCCTCGCTATGGGTCGTGAGATGTTCGATCTGGTCGGGGTGGAACTCGTGGAGCAGAGGCACAGGAACAGCACCGTAGGTGAGTGTGGCCAGGAATGTCACTGCCCATTCGGTGGAGTTTCGGGCACACAGCGCCACCTTGTCGCCGGGTTTTATTCCGGCGGCTTTATATAATATATGTGTTCTTGCGATTCGTTCGCCAAGTACGCCATAGGTGATTGTCTCACCCATGAAGTCCGAGAGAGCAGGCTGAAGCCAGTTGTCCCTGATAGTCCGGCCGATGGCCTCTATGAGTTCATTCTTCATAGTCTATAAACATTTGAGGATGGCGTGTGGTTCGTACCTTGAGATCCATAAAAAAACTCCCCGGACTCTACGGGAGAGAACGGGGAGCGATACATTCAGACAGCTGCTGATCAGCCGTTGACTTTCTTCATGCGTGCGATGAGGTCGAGCACCTTGTTGGAGTAGCCGATCTCGTTGTCATACCAGCTGA
>CAZKIE010000009.1:0-98602 GCA_964552825.1 uncultured Staphylococcus sp.
AAAAGAAAGAGGATAAATTTTACAAGAACAAGTCTTGTTTCTTCGGCATCGTCATCAAGGATAATGATATTGAAATCTCAGTGCTTGACTCCATTGAGGCATATCAAGCCGAGGGAGAGGCTATGCACCATTGCGTATTCAAGTGTGAGTATTACGACAAGGAGAACTCTGTCATTCTTTCGGCACACGATAAGGATGGTAATCGCATTGAGACCGTTGAGTTTTCACTGACTGAATATAAGGTTGTGCAGAGCCGAGGTGTATGCAACAAAAACACCGACTACCACGACCGCATTGTAAATCTTGTAAATGCCAACGCCCACCGCTTCATCAAAGCAAGGGCAACCGCATAGTTCAGAAATGTTTGCGTCCGGCTCTCTCCGTGAGGCGAGGGTCGGATATTTCTTTGGAAAAATTAGTAAATTGAGAGAATGTAAGTTTTGTGCCGGCTTCTCTATAACTGGCAGGGTTCAAGAAATATAAGATATACTAATTCATTGTACTATATATCTCTTAAATTATTTTCAGTCTCATCATCCATTCTGTGAGCTCAACTTTGGAACTTGCGTAGGATGTGGCTGTGAAAAGGTGTTTTTTTGTGAGGTCGGGCTTTACAAGATAGTAATCGAGATTGGAATCGACGAGTATGATGCTTCTGTTGTTCAGCTCCTCGACCAGATAGTATTCACGAAAGTCATCATGTAGGAGTATCACATATGAATAGCTGAGCCTATGAATATTTTCGACTTTAGCTGTCGGGATGAAGGCTTTGAGCGCGATAGGACACATCCCGAATATCTTGAAATAGAAACCGTTCCAACTGGGATTGTTGAACATGCTCCTGTAATATCGGTATGGGCTGTTTGGGATGCGTCGCCATACCGTTTCACGATTGCCAATGAATTCCATCGGGCCGTATTTCTCTATCACGGGACGCTGAGTGAACTCCTGCCTGGTAATCAGGTCAATGAACTTGTCTTTTTGAGGTGTAGTGATTTTCAGTATCTCATTGTCAAGAATTTTAAAGTCGGTGCAATCGCTAGGGAGCGCTATCTCACGCCCTGACGCGAATACAAGACAGACAGACTGGTCAGCCAACCTCAGGGCAACGGCATCATTCTTTTGTGCTATCACATTGACCACACGTTTCTTTGTCACAACATTTCCATTGATGACAATGCCGACGAGATTGCTCGATGGGTAGTATCTGAGCACTTTCTGATGTCTTATGGCAGTACCCATCTCCTCATGGCAGATAATTTTCTCCATAGGCTCGTCAATGAGTTTGCCGGGATAACCAAAATGCTTTAACAGATCCCGAGTGTCACCAGTGTCGATTCTGATATTTCCGTAATTGCCACGAAACATCCGTTCCCATCTCCACTTCCTTATCGGTGTCCCGAATGTGTGGCTCAGTCCCACGTTGTCGAGGATGACGCAATACTTTTTCCCTTTTGCCTTGCGCAGTCCGCGCCCTATCTGCTGAAGATAGACCGCAAGCGAAAGTGTGGGCCGTGCGAGCTGTATGAACTCCACCTCCGGGCAGTCGAAACCCTCAGAGAAGATGTCAACGTTGACCATCACGTCTATATCTCCCTTACGGAACGCTTCAATTTTTTCCTCACGTTCTTTAACCGGAGTATTGCAGTCGATGGCACAACATACCATACCTTGCTCCGAATAATATTCTGCGATAGCACGCGCATGGCTGATGTTTATGGCATACACAATGCCCTTGCACCCCTTAGCATAGCGTGTCAGCGAATTGTATAGATACTCGATGTTGCGTGGTGTGTTCAGCGACAACTCCATTTCCTTTGTCTGATAGTCACCGTCAGCTCCGCGCTTCTTCATCTTGGCTATCTGACGACGGATTTTGCTGTCACTCGGCAAGGCATAGTAGTCAAACAGAGAAAGCCGCTTCGACATGATGAATTCCGGGATGCTCTTCGATTGCAGCAGGATATCGAACAAGTCAGTAAACCCCTTGCCGCTCAGACGGTAAGGAGTCGCAGTCATTCCAAGTTTCTTTGCATCTGGATAGCGCCGGAACAATTCTTGATAGCTCTCTGCAAGCGCATGGTGCGCCTCGTCGATCACAATCATTGTCGGGCTCTCGTCTTCCACCTTGTCCCAGTTCCGAGCGAGCCATTGTACCGACATAACCTTGACCACCGGAGCGTTTCTTCTCTCCTTATAGAACGTGTCCCACGTCCGTTCAATCTGTTCAATCAGCTCTCGTCGATGAGCTACCACCCAGACCAGCTTCCCCTTGGCGTATTCGCTTACCACAGCAGCAAGCACATGCGTCTTGCCAGTGCCAGTAGGCATCTGGCACATCACGGAATCATGCACCTTGAAATCCTCCAAAACAGAGTCCCTCATCTCGCGCTGATAGTCAAAAAGTCGCATGCTCAATTATTGGGAACTAATGTCAGTATGAGATTTATGTCGTTAGTATAGAACGACAATACTATGTTGGTGTAAGCGTAAATATTATTTTAAGGCAATTCGGCAGATTGATACCTCTTAGATATATAATTCCGCATGAATTGAATTAAACATGCGGACAAATCGAGGTCTACCATTCCATGTCGAACCGCTCGATGTCTTCCTCGATGAGGTTGCAGCCGGACTGGACATCAATGAATGTGAGAGAGGTGGTGGCACGGAGGGCGTGGAGATGGCTCCTCTGGATCACAACGGTGTTGCCGCGGGCGATTTTGCGACGTTCACCGTCAATCACAATCTCTCCCTCGCCGTCGATGAAGGTCCAGACTTCGTCGCGGTAGGTATGGTGCTGGTAACTGATGGAACAGCCTGGATTGAGCGTGAGCTGCTTGGTGAGGGCGCAGTATCCGTCGGGGAACTCGGCATAGTCGATCACCTTGTAAGTGCCCCAGCGGCGTTCCTCGTACATCGGACGGTGCTTGAGCCTCTGGGCGTATTGCTTGATGTTCTCGCTCTTGCTCTTCTCGGTGACGATGATCCCGTTTGGCGAGGCTGCGACGACAAGATCCTTGGTGCCGAGACACAGCAGTGGGATGGTCAGCTCGTTGAAAATGTGCGTGTTCTCACCGGTGCCGTCAGTGATGACGTTGTCATATTCATGAGTGGGAATCTCGTCGGTCAGGGTGTTCCATGTGCCGAGGTCTTTCCATTGCCCACAATAATCAACCATGCCGACGTTGGATGCATTCTCGGCCACCTCATAGTCGAAGCTAATCTTCGGAAAATCACTGTAGTGGCGATACACGTCGTTGAAAGATGCGGCCTTGACATATTTCTCAGAGATGGCGGTGAGATATCCGAGGCGGAAGGCGAAGACTCCGCCGTTCAACTGCGCACCCTCGGCTATCAGCTCTTTGGTAGTAGCGATGTCGGGTTTCTCGGTGAAGCGTCTGACCGACGTGATATCTTCGGTCAGCTTTCCGCCGGGCACGATATATCCGTATTTTGATGAGGGATAAGTGGGGGCAATCCCCATCACGGCCATGTCTGCCACGCCTTCGGCCACTCCGCGGGCCATGAGCCTGATGCTCTCGAAATATCCGGCCTCTGTGTAGGGGTCGCAGGGCATCACGACCACGACCTCGTCCGACGGACAGTGTCTCTCAAAAGCGAGATAGCTGCACGCCAGGCAGATGGCGGGGAAGGTGTCACGTCTTGAGGGCTCAGTGACGATGCTCACGGAATTGCCGAGCTGGGCGATGACCGAGTCCTTCTGTGAGGCGCTTGTGGCGATGGTCACGTCCGCGTCGATTCCCGATTCATTGAGCTGGCGCATGACGCGCTGCACCATCGACTCGCGCCCGTCGCTCCCCCCCCCCCGACGTCCAATAGACGGAGGAACTGCTTGGACCTTGCATCATTGGACAGAGGTCACAGCCTCGTCCCCGACTCTCCGGACAAAAGTATTATTTGCATGATAGTCTATCTTTCTGCTCTTATTGGGTTATTAAGAAAATCTTCGTAGGCAAGACGGATTCCGTCCGGCAACTCTGTCGAGTAAGTCCAGCCGAGCGCGGCTGCTTTTGACACATCGAGCAGTTTCCTTGGTGTGCCGTTGGGGCGTGAGGTATCCCACAATATCTTGCCTTCGTAACCGACTATAGATGCCACGAGCTCGGTGAGTTCCTTGATGTTCAGTTCCTTGCCGGTGCCGGCATTGACGGTCTCGTCACCGCTGTAGTTGTTCATCAGGAACACGCAGAGGTTGGCGAGGTCATCGACATAGAGAAACTCACGCAAGGGAGAACCGTCGCCCCAGCAGGTCACTTCGGTCAAACCATTGACCTTTGCCTCATGGAAGCGGCGGATAAGAGCCGGGAGCACATGGCTGTGTTCGGGATGATAGTTGTCGTTTGGCCCGTAGAGGTTGGTGGGCATTACGGATATGTAGTCGGTGCCGTACTGGCGGTTGAGGTATTCGCAGTATTTCAAGCCGCTTATTTTCGCCAGAGCGTAAGCCTCGTTGGTCTGTTCCAATGACGATGTCAGCAGGCACGACTCAGGCATGGGTTGCGGCGCCATGCGCGGATAGATGCACGACGAGCCGAGGAACTCGAGCTTCTTGCAACTGTTGCGCCACGCGGCGTTTATCACGTTCATCTCCAGCATCATGTTGTCGTACATGAAATCGGCCAGAGCGGACTGGTTGGCGACGATGCCGCCAACTTTTGCTGCGGCAAGGAACACGTATTCAGGTCTCTCTGCTGCGAAGAAGTCGTTGACTGCCTGCTGGTTGATGAGATCAAGCTCCTTGTGTGTGCGAGTGATTATGTTGGTGTAGCCCTGGCGCTGAAGCTCACGGACTATGGCCGAGCCGACCATGCCGCGGTGTCCGGCCACGTATATTTTGGAATCTTTCTCCATCGTTCTGTTATTCCTTTCTTCTGATCTTTATGGGTATCACGCCATCGTCAGGGATTGAGTCGACCACGAGGGCAAGGTAGCCTCCGCCGCCAGCCCCGGTCATTTTCCATGCCAGGGCCTTTCCCTCCCATCTGTCGATGTGGTCCTGCACTCCGGGCTGCATCATGGCCGGGAACATGGCAATCTGGGCATCGAATGAATCCCGGAATGCCCGGGCAAACTCATCGAGGTCTGTGGCGATGACGGCATCCCAGCAGCGGGAGGCGGCATCGGTGAGGCGGGCCACTTTCTCGGCCGTGACATCCTTCCCCTCTACCACTGAGCACCCGTCGCAGCGCGGGAACATCGGGACAAGGCAAAGATGGCTCTCGAGCCAAGTGAGAACCCTCTCGTCGTGGCACGACTCTATCCTCGAGGGCCAGTAGTGGCCGTCGTAGAAATGGCGGTTGAGTCCCGACATGCATATTCCGATTGCATCCTGCGCGCCCGAGATGTGGCCTTTTTTCTCGGGGTCGTTCTCAAAGCAGAACAGCAGCCGAGCGAGGGCCTCCTCGTTGCCGTTGGGGAGCTCGTAGGGCCATATTTTTTTTGCGGCATTGCGTGTGGAGGTCGACATGCCCCCGCGCTCCATGAACTCGACGGTGGGCTCGATGGAGATTGTGAGGGCCCATCCTGCACCGCGCTCCGACACGTAGGGCTGGTCGATCCATGTCCCGGCGAGGTCGATGCGGTAGGGGAGATGAGACTTGACGTTGGCTCGGAGTGAGGTTGTGGAGCGGGCATCGAGCCCCTGGTCGGGCACACGCTCGAGCTCGACATACTCAATGCCGCGCTCGCGGCAGAGGTTGCGCTTCAGGTCGGAGCCGCCGTCGGAGTTGACCACGAATATGTCGGGGCGGACACGGTCGAGCGTGTCGAGGAAGTCGAGCATGCCGCTGCCGGGATTGATGTATGCATCAGTGACGTAGCGGATGGCCCTGACCATGTAGAGCCGCTCTTTTTCGGAATATACTGTCTTGCGGTGCTTGAGCTCCTCGATGGTCTTGTCGGAGCCTATGCCCACATAGAGGTCGCCATGGTGGGATGCCTCCTTGAAGAATGCCACATGGCCGGAGTGGAGCATGTCGTAGCAGCCTGAGACGAATACTTTCTTGTTTGCCATTTGCGGGAGTTTATTTTACGATTCCTTTCTCGAGATATTCGGCAAGGTTGGTGCGCACTTTCTCGCCGGCGCGCTCCACGGCCACTTTGGCCATGTCGGCGTCCACCATCAGGTTGATGAGCTGGGCGAATGATGTCTTATTAGCGGGGTCCCAGCCGAGTTTCTCGCGGGCCTTGGAGGGATCGCCCCAGAGGTTGACCACGTCGGTGGGGCGGTAGAAGTCGGGGGAGACCTCGATGACCACTCTGCCGGTGGCCTTGTCGATGCCCTTCTCGTCGGCGCCCTCGCCTGTGAACTCGAGCTCGATGCCGGCCCGGCGGAAGGCGAGGAGGCAGAACTCGCGGACGGAGTGCTGCTCGCCCGTGGCGATGACGTAGTCGTCGGGCTCGGGCTGCTGGAGGATGAGCCACATGCACTCCACGTAGTCCTTGGCGTAGCCCCAGTCGCGCAGCGAGGAGAGGTTGCCCAGATAGAGCTTCTCCTGCTTGCCCTGGGCTATGCGGGCGGCTGCGAGGGTGATCTTGCGTGTGACGAATGTCTCGCCCCTGCGTTCGCTCTCGTGGTTGAAGAGGATGCCCGAGCAGCAATACATCCCGTAGGCCTCGCGGTATTCCTTGACAATCCAGAAGCCGTAGAGCTTGGCCACGGCGTAGGGGGAGTAGGGGTGGAAGGGGGTCTTCTCGTTCTGGGGCACTTCCTCCACCTTGCCGTAGAGCTCGGAGGTGGATGCCTGGTAGATGCGGCAGGTGGCGGCGAGCCCGCAGAGGCGCACGGCCTCGAGGATGCGGAGCACTCCGGTGGCGTCGACGTCGGCGGTGAACTCGGGGGAGTCAAACGACACCTGCACGTGGCTCTGGGCGGCGAGGTTGTAGATCTCGTCGGGGCGGACCTTGCTGACCACCTGCATGATCGACATCGAGTCGCCCAGGTCGGCGTAGTGGAGATGGAAATTGGCATGGCCTTCGAGGTGGGCTATGCGCTCGCGGAAGTCGACGGAGGAGCGGCGGATGGTGCCGTGGACGTCATAGCCCTTTTCGAGGAGCAGCTCGGCAAGGAAGCTGCCGTCCTGGCCGGTGATGCCGGTGATGAGAGCGGTTTTCATTCTTGTAATTTTTGGGTGCGTGAATAAGCGGCCATATCGTCGAATATGGCTGAGAGTGTGGTTTTTCTCAAATCTTTTTGGAAGGCATGGGGCGCGTCAGCTGCTCCCATGGAATTTATCCTTTCAGGATGGTCTTGATAGCGTCAGAAAGTCCCATAGCCATGGGCCGGAACTCCTTGTCATAGGCGGATGCCGTCGTTGGCGACGTTGACTGTGAATGGCGTCTTGCGGGCCGTTGCGGGGGAGTATGAGCGGAGAGATGTCGACTCCCATGGAGAGCGAGAGCTCATAGAGCCGTCCGGAGATGTCGCTGCGGCGGTGGACGTAGGCCATGCCGCTCACGGAGTCGGGGAGCAGGATGAGGAGGTCGATGTCGGAGTCGGGCCGAGCTTCGCCTCTGGCCTCCGACCCGTAGAGTATGGTGTCGGCCTCAGGGCGAGGCTGCGCATCTCGGCAGCTATTCGTGATATGACATCGTCGCGTCTCATCTGTGGAGTGCTCATTTGCTGTTACTACGCAAATATAGTGCTTTTTGTTGGACGGGGCAAATATGGAGCGGAGAAAAATGGGATGGTGGGAAGAGGAATCTGTTATTATTCCGATACGAACTGGATGTCGTCGGTGCGAGGGTGGACGAACTCGAATTCGAGGGTGCGGGCGAGGCCTTCGTCGAGGGTGAAGGGTGGAATGAATCCGGATGAGTGGGCTTTCTTTGCGTCGAATTCTGTTGTGGCACAGAATTTTTTGACGCGGACTGAGGAGACGGTCAGTTTCTTTCCGGTAATCTTGGCGAGGAGGTCGAAGCAGTATCCGCCCAGTATGCCGAGCCAGTAGGGGAAGTGGGTGGCTGGGATGTGTTTGTTGAGCACCTTGCTGACGTGGGAGACAAGATGGTTCATGTCATTGTCGGGCTTGTCGATGTAGTTGAAGACGTTGTAGCCTTCGGTCACATTGTCAATCATGAATTTGACGAATGCGACGATATTGCCGACGTATGCCATTGATTTTTTATTCTCTCCCTTGCCTACCATCAGGAACTTGCCGGAGGAAATTTGTTTGAGCAGGTTGTAGACGTTGCCGCGGTTGCGCTCTCCGAATATCACTGTCGGGCGGATAATATCGATGTTCCAGTCGGGGTGAGATTCATACCATCGCCGAAGCACCTGCTCGGCCTGCCATTTCGACTTGCCGTAGTGGTTGAACGGGTCGGCGGTATGGTTCTCGTCTGGATTGTTCTTGTTGAGGCCGTAGACAGCCACGGATGAGAAGAAGATGATGCGCTTGATGCCGTTTTTCTCCATAGCTTTGAGCGTGACCTCCATGCCTCCGACGTTGGTGTCGTAGTAGAGCGAAACGGGCGACACGTCGTCGCGGTGCTGTGCGGCAAGGAGGATTACGATATCTGCGCCTTTGAGTTCGCGGTCCATCTGTTCCTGATTGCGCACATCGCCGATTGTGGTGATTTCGTTGAAGAAATGACTCGGCTGCAGGTCGATGTTCTTACACTCATATTTCGTCGGTTCCTGTCGTAGGAGGTCAAGAAGGCGAGTGCCAACGAACCCGCTAGCACCGATCATTGCTATTTTCATAGGTGTAATTTGTTTTTTACGAGATTTACAAATTTTGGAAATAGACGCTTGATCAGATAAAATCTTGGAACGTCATACCCATTCTTTTTGAAGGCCTTAAGAACATTCCTGTTCCCTTTGATAATCCTTTTCAGCGAACCGGTACTTTCACCTCCCATTCTCATTCTAACGAAAGGTCTATTTATATATTTGTTAGGTATTTGCCATTTCTCTATAAAACGGAACATTAATTCGAAATCAGCAGATACATCAAAATCTGTGTCAAATCCTCCAAATTTTTCAAAGCATCCCCTCTTTGCATAGAAGGTAGGATGGGCCGGGTGCCACCCCTTTAAGAAAGAGCCTTTTGTATATGTGGAACCTTTCCAATCCCTAATAACCTTGTCGGTATTTGATGCTTCGACGAACACTAAATCACCGTAAACAGCATCAACATTATTGATTGCTTCAGCTATGTCCGATAGTACAATGTTATCATAATAGAAATCATCGCTATTTAGGATTCCAATTACGTCTCCTGTTGCTAATGCAATCCCTTTGTTCATGGCGTCGTAGAGGCCATGGTCTTTCTCACTGATATATTTCAGCTTGCCTTGGTAGCGGGGCTCGAGTTCGCGTACTATGTCGAGGGTATTGTCATGCGACAGACCGTCGACTATGATATGCTCGAAGTCCGGATAGGTCTGTGCGAGCACACTCTCCATAGTGTCGCGAAGAGTCGCACCGCTATTGTATGTAGCAGTGATGATTGAGATTTTCATTTTATACTATTATTTGAGGCTATTCTGTAACAGAATATTATAAAGCTCCATGTATTCAGAAGCCATCTTTTGCCACGAGAATTTTTTGGAATTTTTTAGGCCAGATTCTATAATATGTTTTCTATACTCGTGATTTTCAAGAGAGTTTAGTTTGTCCCTCAGTTCATCTTCTGATAAAGCAGATAACATTATCCCATCTTCACCAATTACTTCTGGTATAGAGGATGATTTTAAAGCAATTACGGGACATTCAGCTCGTTGGGCTTCTAAAATTGGTATTCCGAAACCTTCATACGAAGAAGGATATACTAAGCAATAGACAGAATTGTATATTCTGTTCAGTTCTTCATTATTCGGGAACGGAACATTCGTATATCTGTTCGGCAGATATTTATCACAAAGAATTTTCTCGTTCAGAGTAAGAGGTGACCCGCAAATAATTAGATTATAGCTTGTGGGATGAAGTGATCTAACGACAAAATCAAAATTTTTATATCCTTGTCTACCTCCAACAAACAGAACGCTATTTTTATATTGAGGATAAGGAGTGGTTTCTAATGGGCGATAATCTTCAGCAACGCCATTATATATTACATGGACTTTCTCTAGAGCTGTATCCGGAAGATATTTGAACAAATCCTTTTTGGTGTTTTCACTTATGCAGACAATGGCATCGCTCTTTCTTATAGTTTTGTAGATTAGCCATATTCTAAGTTCCTGTTTCAAAGTTGGCTTGCCCTGCTCATAAATAAAATCGTGGACAGTTGTAACATTAATGGCTTTGGGATTATTGCAATATCGGAAATAAGAAGAGTGAAAAATGAATTTATCCTCTGACTCAATTCTTGGATGAAGGAATTGACTCAATACTTTATTGAATTTCCCAGTGTTCAGGATTTTTGAATTGTCAATATCTATGTCTTTTCTGAACAGATTGTTATGAGAATCCGCATAATCAATAAATCTGATATTTTCTGTTTGGGGTATTATATTTTCCAAAAGATTCTTCCATACTACGGAAATACCTCCTGCTTTCTGTAGGGAAAATATTATGTTGTCAAAAATTATCATGGTTGTTTATCTTCAGGGATTAATTCCTCAATCGTCGATAAAAGTTTACAATATTTTCAGGAGCGACATTTCGTATAAATAGTTTGAAATTTAGTTTCATAAGGTCAAGTCTATATTTCAGACCTTGGTTTGTCCCTTGAATCATTCGAACCTCTTTAAATGTTCGGATTACATTGTCTTGTGACATTCCATCCATATTGTAATTAGCAATTGGGATTGGAATATATTGAAATTTTTTACCTAATCGATATAGCGTATAGAAGAAGTAGTAGTCACCTGCGATTTTGTATCTTAGGTCGAAAGGATAATCTTTTGCCAACTGTGTTCTCACGAATACAGATTGATGATTGAAAGGGAGATTTATATCATCTTTTGAGAAGAATTTAGCCTTATGATACAACTTTTCAGTTTTATACATCAATATGTTGTCACCGTAGAGTACGTCGGTTCCCTTCTCTAACGCATTTGCCACATTCGCAAGCACATTCTCATCTACGAATATATCACCTGCATTCATGAAGATTAAATAGTCACCAGATGCAAGTTTCGCGCCTTTGTTCATTGCATCATAGATGCCTTTGTCAGGTTCACTGATTATCAGGCTTATATCATTTCTGAAATCATTTATTATTTCTATGGTACCATCTTTCGACTGTCCGTCTACTATTATATACTCGCGATTACCGTATGTTTGAGAGATAACGCTGCTAATAGAAGGACCTATGTCGTCCTTTGCGTTATAGCAGACAGTTATTATTGAGAAATCTAAATTTAATTCAGCCATAATTTTAAACAATTTAAATTAAGTTGTCTTTGTAAGAGATATCTGTTTCTCTGCTGATCTCTTTTCCCGAAAATCTAATATCAAAAAAAGATGTGAATACTATACAAGAAAACCAAGTCATTTGTGAAAGCGGACTAAATCCAATCGAAGTAAATATCCCGCCCATCAGTGCACACATCCTAATCAATAATATGAGACGTTTTATAATCGCGAAAACGAAATGTGCACAATTCTAAAACGAAACGAGCAAAACTTCTCTTTTTTCGCTTCCTTTTTTCTCTTGTCTTAAACACGAATTAAAAGCCGATTAAAAACTCTGTTTTGTGGTTCTTAATCGACTTTGTTGTGTCTCGTTCTGCTTCGCTGCTCAAACGTTCAGGTCAAATCTTACTGTTTCATTTCCGGCCAATAAATCGCGTGTTTTCGCTTCGTTATTCGCGTAAATGTGAACGTTTCCGAGGTTCAGTGTTATCGACTTCAAAGGAGCGTCAATTTGTCGCGCTATCAGATATAAATGGTAAATATCTGCTGGAAGTCCTAAGTTTGCGTCGCTGCTTCTCTGGTAAGCTGACACAACCAATTCTCCCTCATCAAACTGGAATTGTATCAGGCTCAAACATGGTGCTTGATTGGTTTCCGCTCCTGTTGAGCCTAAGAACAGCACGTAATTTTTGCTGTTCCGCTTCTCTCGATTGATTTGCGCGATTAAAGCCGGCAACTTCTCAAAATAGGTCGGATAACTGTTAATGAGGATTTGACCGCAATAATCCCACCAATTTATCCCGGCTTCTCTGTATCGCGTTAAATCTCTTTCGCCCTGCATGAACAGGCTGAGTTCACTGCGCAGCTTCTTGCGCGCTATGTTATGACCCTCGAAGATTTCCAGTAGGTCATAAGGCGACAAACTCAGCTGCTCATTAAGCAGGTAAATTATATCGCCCTTTTTATTGCTCTGTCGTTTGCCATGTCGCAATATCTTGCCGAGCATAGCGTAATACTTGTTTGTGTCCATTCAGCGCAAATTTAGGCCGTTTCTGTGGCTCTTATGGCGTTTTGTCCGGGCTTTCCACTGCACACTAATTGCAGTCGCTTCCCAAACGCTCCACAACGCTGTAAACCGTCCTCTCGCTCACTCCATATTTGGTCGCCAACATAGCGACTATATAAACCATCTTTTCGCCTCTCTGCACAGCTTCTCTGTAGTCCTCAAATAGTCGCAAATATCTGTAATCGCTCGGCTTCACGCCTGCCAGTTCCAGGCTCTCAATTAGTCCGCTACTAAGTTTTAACGCTTCATATTGGGTCATTCGGCTAAAAATTATTAACTTTGCAACTCCTACCACATACGCATTACGCCAGTAAGACAGTCAAAGGCTTTTGCCCCCGGCTGCGTCTTACTGGCGTATTGCGTTTGTATGTGGTAGGATACTGCAAACTCAAGCCGGGGGCTTTTTCTGTGCCTCCGTGCTTGGTGGATGGTCAGAGTCGTGTTATCATCATGTCGTTAAATTTTGCTTGATAGTTCAGGTGGTTTGTGCGCTGCTTCACTGTCGCGCCATACATCGGCGCAGCTTCGCCGTAAATATCGGCAAGCCATTTGCACAGTTCGACAATCTGGCTCTTGTCTGAAGTGAAATAAACCCACTTTGTGCCGCTCAACAGGCGCAACACGTCCAGATAGTCGGTCAGCTTCCAATAATTCTCATACATGCCGCACTCGGTCGTAAGATACGGCGGATCCAGCACGAACAGGGCGCGACTGTTCCCGGCTTCCCTCTCGAAGAGGTCGCGGTAATCCATGTGCACCACCTCCAGCCCGTCCAGATAGCCGTCACACTCATACAGCCCCGGTCTGACCCTGTTATACATTGTATGCTTGGTCAGCTCCTCAAAGGTTGTTACCCACTTGCCCGAAAACAGCACCGACCTGCCAATGGTCAGAATATCGACGTAACCGCGCTGCACATAGCTCTCCACTATCGCCAGCACGTCCGCACGCTCCTCCGGGCTTAGTCGCTGATTAGTTTTAAGGCCGCTTAATCGCTGTTTAATCACCCCTAAAATTTCATTGGTGGTGTCAACTGCCGCGAGTCGGTCAACATAGTGGTCATAGTCGTTATAAACGACCCTGCAACCCGGCAAAACTCTTTTTGCCGTATGGCTCAGCAGCCCGGAGCCTCCAAAAAGGTCCACCACTGTGTCAATCTTCCCCTCCACCGCTTGCAGAACTTCCGTGAAGTCCCGCAGAAAATAGCGCTTCTGCCCCATAAATGGGAGCGGCGCACATTTGTAGTTCCTACACATTCAGCATAATTGCTCGTATTTAGTTGGTTAATTCAATTATTATTGCTAACTTTGCACTGTTCCCGGAATGACGTTAAATCTTGTCCCAGTTAGAATTTCCTGTAATAATCCGTTTGTAGCTCCGATATGCACCAGTTAGACCGCCTGTAAAAGTCCGTTTGTAGCCCGATATGCACCGTTTTACTCATTTCCCGTCATGAAAAGTGTTTGTTAGCTGAGGCGACGTTCAAGACCCTCTTTTGTGGGGTCTTTTGAGAATTACATTCCACGCACCCTTTGCTTTTTTATGGGGGTGCTTCGTATCATTTAAGTCCCTTTGCTTTTTGTTCTTCTCCGCGTGGCCGAAAGTTGCCACCTACCAATGTTGAACAATGCAGACAGTAAAATCTGTCCTTGATGAGCGTACAATGTGTTTCGACCGCGGGGACTTTCAAGTGGAGTTTTTCAACCCCACTTTTTTTATGTCCTCAATCTTGCGAAAATTTCCGAATCCAGTTATATGAGTATTTGCCGGTGGTGGCGCTCCTTGTGCACTGCTGATTTACGCGGTATTTCATGCGCACTATCTCGCCGCCGCTATCCTTGCCGCCTGTGCTCCCGAGCCGGGCTATCTGCACTCCTATGGGCGCGTAGGCTCTGTGTGCTGTGCCCTTGCGGTTGGTGGTGGTTTTCAGGATCAATTTTTTCCTTACTCCCTGCACATGATACAGGCCGTCGGCTCCCACATAGAACAGCGACGCGCACAGGCTCGGCAATTCCTTGCCTATCAAGTTGCCGTCCTTGGCTTTGTCGGCCACCGATATGCACTTGGGCACATACCATTTGCCCGGCTCTCCCTTGCTCAGCCGTATGCCCTTAAAATGCACATATTGCCGCTTGGGCTGGCGCTTCTTTGACTTGCCCCGGTTCTTGGTGTATGAATTAGGGCCGCCGGTGGCTCTCCACGCGCTGCGCTTCTTTTTGCGCAGCAACACTATGTCGCAGTCGCTCGGTAGCGCTCCGTGGCGCAAATAAACCGTACTGCCCACGATTTTAACGTCCAGGTGCATGGCTGTCTCAAGCTGCTGCACCCACGCGCCCCATACGCCGCCGCTGTACGTGCGCACATACCGCACGTCTTGCCCTTGAATCAGCTCCTGGCGCACTGTGCCGGTGCCCTGCTCGGTCACTATCAGGGTGTAGCCGGTTGACCCGAACAGCGACACACTTGCGCTGCATGACAACACACACGCGGTTTTCAGCGTGTCCATTTGCGCCTGTGTCAGCCCCGACACGGCTTTGGCCGTAAGCTTCTCGGCCAAAGGGTCTTTTATATATGTCAGTATCGTGGTGGGCAGGTTCTTTAACTGCTCATACAGCGCGGCATTGGTCGGAAATGCCGACAACGTCTTGCTCGATATGTTGGCAAATTTGTCAAGCTCGTAGCTCTCCGCGCCCTTGGCGGCTGTAAACTGTGCCGTCCTCAGCGTCCGCGCCTCCAGATAGGTCTCTGCGTCTGCCTTGACGTTTTCAACCTTGGTCGTTACAGTCAGATACTTCACCGAGGTGCTGTAAACCGGTTTGGGCTGTATTCGCAGCAGCTCGGCAACGCCATCGCCGTTGACAATTACAGCAGCCCCCTCATTGGCTCCGTCCGGCGCACGCAGTATATAATTCGTGCCGCCTATGCCGGCCAATGCCTCCAGCAGCATTATTTGCTCCTGGATAAAATCAAGCGTCTCGGTGGATAATGGATATTTGCCCGCTCCGCCGGTGGCGGTCTGCGTGCTCGTATAACTCGCGGTGTTCATCTCCTAAGCAGATAAATGGGGTTAAAGGTTGTTATTAGTCCGTTCAGCGTCAAGCCGGAGACCACCGGGTTATTTGTCTTGATATAATGCGCCCGTTTGGTCACTATCTTGTAGCTGTCCACCATCGCTTTTATTTCCTCCAGTCGCGACCAGTATTTCGCCGGCACATAGACCTGAAAGTCGTTCTGCGCCGCGTTCAACCGCTGTTCGCTGTGAAGCACCGGCACTCTTGTGCCGCTCTCGCTCACCGCCAACGGAACACCCTCTCCGCTCTCCGTTACGGCGTAGAGCCATTCGCCCTCATACGGCATGTCGTCAATGCTGAAGCCCGGGCCGAATGCCTCGTTCAGCGCACCGCGCAAATAACAGACCTGCCCGTTGTGCGTTAGCCTGAATACATGCCCGGCACGCATATCCTTGAACTCTCCGTAGATTTTCTCCACAGCCACAACCCCGGCACGCAGCAGCCCGAAAATCAGGGGGCGCCGCAATGCCGTAGGCAGCAGCAGGGCAATCAATCGCTTAAAATCTATTTCAAACATCATCCACAGAGCTGTAAATCCTGTAATCTATCTCCAGCGCGTCAATGCTGTAATAGCCGCTGTAGGGGCGGTCATAGCCCTCCACCTCGTGCCATTCCGTCGCGCTCTGCGGCTTGGCCTTGACGCTCCTAATGTCGGCAACCTCCACACACGGCAATGCTTGCAAAGCCGCCAGCAGTGTGCTCTTGCGGAAAGTGCCGTTAAAGGGCAGGTTCTGGATTGTGTCGCGCACAGCATCGACCACCGGCTGGCTGCCGTCGGTCAGCGTACCCTCTCCGTCGGCCACCGTCAGCAGCATGGGATTGTAATATATCAGCAGCGAGATTTGCATCTCATCCGCATCCTCATTGCGTACCACCACCGACACCCCGGCATCCTTTACCTCGTTCAGATAGCCGCGAAGTCCGGCAAGCATGCCGTCAGTCAGTTTCTCCGGGTTGCCGGTACTGTCATTGGCTTTCGCCACTTTGATATATATTACCGTGTTTTCCTCCGTCGCTACGGCATATTTTACAGGGCGATATTTTGCCAGCGCCTCATCGCTCGTGTCGCTCAGGTTGCTCAGGTCGTAAACGTCCGTGTCTTCCTTGAGCTAGAGCTTCACGCTGCCGCTCTGATCCCACATGAACGCCTTGGCTTTGTTCACATACCAGCGCAGCGTGTGAGGTTCAAGCATCTCTATCCGCGCCTCCACGTCTGCGCTGTGCAGGTCAAAAATCTTCTCCAGTGCCCACACGCACGCCGCGAAAACGTAAAACAGCACGCTCTCCAGACTCGCCATGCTGAAGCAGTCGTCAAATCCCTTGGAGCCGTCAAGCCCGTAGGCCGTCTTTACGGCTTCCATTCCCATGAACGTAGCCGTCATCTCCTTTTTGATTTCCTCGATCGTCCGTGCCATTGCTCCGAAGCCTTAGCGGTTCAACATCTCATCGACTGCCGCCTTGGCCTCCTTGCGCGTCTGCGCGAAGTTCTCCAGCTCTGCCGCGTGCTCCGGTGTGTCCGTGCCGTTGGCCAGCACCGCAATCTGGGCATCCATGTCGTAGCTCTTGCCTATAAGCCCGGCCACGAATTTGTCGCGCCGGTTCGCCTCGGTCACACCCTCGGCTTCCACCATGGTGCCGCCGTCGGCCATGTCACCCGTGTAGGCGTAGCCTGCCACCTCCTCGCCGCTCTCCTCGTCGGTCAGCGTCGCCAGTTCCTCGTTCAGATAGAGCACCGCGTGCTCCTTGTCGTAAATCTCAAATGTCTTGCGCTCTCTGTAGCTTGCTTTGTGGGTCATTGTTGTTTGTTTTTATTTAATCGTCAGGATCAACGATTTTATAAAAACATCGCTGACCGCTGCCGATCGGTTGTTTGATTATTTTAGCCCTGAGCGGCTCCGTTATCTCCACACCGCCAAGCTGGCGGATCAACGCCTGGCTGCCCGTGAACGTGATATGCTCCACCCAGTCCTCCACAGGCCGCCCCTCGTCATCAATTACGGGGCGCTGCTGCCCGTCCGGCCCCGTCTCCATCACCGGCTCCAGTATCGAATACTGTAGCGTAAGGCTCTGGTCCGAGTTATACTTCGACGGCCCTACCTTGTAGCCCGTCAGGTGGATTTCACGCCCCAGTATGGCGTCAATGTGGTACTTCGTACCCGTCAGGTTGCCCGCACTCTTGGGCACCAGTTCACTGAATTTTTTCATATCAAGAGTCTTTAATAAGTGTTTGCTGTCACAGTGTTTCATGAAGCCCGCCCGGCTTGCCGTCAGCAGCATTATCTCTGCCTCAGGCACTCCCGCCTTCCGCAACTTCGCCACCTCCCGACACAGCCCTTTTTTATTCTTTTTACGCGCCAGACAATGCGTGTGAAACGTCACATATCCCACAAAATCTATCCCCCGGCTCTCCACCGGAAATATCTGGTAATTACCTTTCAGGCTCAGCAGCCGCTCCGTCTCCAGCCAGTCGTTTATCCACACCAGCCAGCCACGCAGCGTCCCCTTGTCTCCCGCCAGTAGCACCATGTCATCGGCATAACGGTAATAATACCGCACCCCGACCACCTCCTTAAGCAAGTGGTCAAGCTCCGATAAATACAGATTTGCAAGATATTGGGATATGTAATTGCCTATCGGCACACCCTCCGCGCTCTCTATTATCCCGTCAAGCAGTGCAAGCACCTCCGGGTCCTTGATTTTGCGCCTCACCACGCCTTTCAGTATCTCGTGGTCTATCGTAGGGTAAAACTTCCGCACGTCCAGCTTCAGGCAATACGCCGTCCCCTCCGGGTCCTCCCTCAGGTCCTCGCGTAGCCGCCTCAGCAATGTGTGCATCCCCCGACCCTTTATGCAGGCGTGTGTGTCCGCCGTAAACTGCGGCGTCCATATCGGCTCCAGCACCTGCATTATCGCCCAGTGCACCACCCGGTCTCTGAAGGGCAGCTTGTAGATTATCCGCCGCTTCTCCTCCACCTTTTCAAACACCTCATAGGCGCTTGTCCGGTAGCTCCCCGTCAGCAGCTCCTGCCGCAGTTGCTCCAGCTCCGCATCCAGCTCGGCGAAAAACGCACGCACCTCCCGCCGGTTGCGCTTCCCGCGCCCGGCATTATGCGCCGCCGTCCGCAGGTTCTCAATCGCGCATATCCGCGCATATAGGCCGCCGTGTCGCTTCATATAGGGTCATCGTGTCTTTGGGTCTGTCAGGGTCTGCAATGCTCGCTTCAGGAACTGTCGACACCCCGGCCATCTCTGCCCGGAGCCCTACCGGCACCCTCCGCATCAATTAGTCATCTTCTGCCAAGTGGCACGGTCCGACCCCTCTGTCGCTTGTTCTTTCCTTTCTTTAACGAGCCTGTATAGGGGCGACGAGTAGCTCGCATCCGCAGACGTAGCCGCGTAGTGCGCATTCACCGCAAACGCACCCGCATACGTGCCATTGTGCGCGTTACCGCCAGCAGCACGCACGCGGAGGCCAGTTTGGCTTGCAGCGTTCTGCCAGTAATAGTCGCTGTACCAGGTCGCCGCGCTACCGCCCACTTCCGTAGGTAGGCCGCACAGCCCCTCCCAGCTCTTGCGCTTGATATAACCATCCTTTAGCGGCAGGTCGCACACCTTGGTCATACCCTCCACGCACGTGGGGTCATATCCCGCCGACATACTCGGCGCTATATACCCCTCGCTGCTCTCCCCGGCCACTTGACTTATCGTTAGCCCACGCACCCAGCGCCACAGATTACCGAAGCCGGCATTCACAAGCCCGAAAAACACAGGCACCTGAAAGGTATGGTACGCCGCATCCTGGTCCTCGGCCGCCTCGCTCGCCGGTAGTGAATATTCTACCAGCCCCGTGCCGTCGCCCATCTCCAGGCCAACGCTTGTCGGAATCACCGGGTATGTATCGTTATAGTTGCCCCAGTCCGGCATATTGGTCACACCCGTGCCGAAGCCCCCTTGATACAAGCCGTCCGCATCCTTTTCGGCATTATACGCCGCCTGCACGTTCCTGTTGCCCATTATCACAAGCAGCAGGATTTCAGCCGCAGCCTGTGCCACAAACCAGTTAGCCTCCCACCCCTCGCCACGCTTCCGCGCATTCGTGCCGAAGGCCGTTGTGCTTAAGCTCGTTGCCGGCATACCCAGCATCGTAGCCTGCGGCGTGTCAAGCGCCGGGCGTTTGGTTTTCGTGTCAAGTGTGTGTGCCACGCCGTTGCCGCCCCGGTAGCGCTCATCCTCGCTTATCACCGAGCACAGCTTCTGCTCCGTCCTGTCCATCACCCCCGCGCCTATCCATGAGGTACCCCCAACAGGTATGCGGCAGCTCTTTTTCCCCTCCAGCGGCTTCAGCGTGATAGCCATATAGGTGCGCGTCCCCTCTTTCCAGGTCGTGAAATACCACGGACGCGACCAGCACCACATACACTGACCCATCGACCCGTCAAGCGCCGCCGGGCTCCCGTCCTCAAACCGCGTTGAGTCCGTCGGGTCCAGCTTGCGCATCTCCAGGTCGTCCGTCACCAGATACCTGCCCAGCCCAAGCGTCACCGGCAGGTTGCGCAGCGCTTCCAGTGAGCCAAACCAACCACCGGCCACCGGCGTGCCCAGCGAGTCATCCCACCACCTGCCAGCTATCGGGTTGCCCGCCGCCTCCACCGCTGCCTCAAGCTCCATGCTCCGCGTCTCCCCGCTGCTGTCCATCACTTCTATGCGCATAGCGCTCAGCTCCCCCTCCGCAGGCTCCAAGTCGCTTATTCGCTTACCGTTCTCAAACGCCGTGAGCAGCTCTCTCACCTGCGCCTCTTCCTGTTCGTTTAATGCCATTGTTCTTATGACTTTTAATTGGGTTTATATTATGTTGTTTATGTTCGTTCACTTATATTCGTTCGAGTATATCTCCACCGCCTCATCGCTCACCGCGCTTATGCTCACAGCCTGGTAGTTCTGCTCCGTAGTCTGTGCCACCGAGTAGCTCTTCACCACTATATGCGTTATGTCAAATATCTTCAAAAACTCACTCGCCACCTCCACCCGGTCCTTCACCTCCAGAAGCGCCCGCAGCTCCCGAAGCCCGTCCGCCGGGTAGTCGTCTGTTATCCTCCCGCCCTCGGCCGACTGCACACCCACCACCAGGCTCACAGACCAGTCACCCTCGTTTATATACTCCTTCACCGTCCCGTCTCTCCCAGTCAGCGCCGTGCTCACTATCCGCCGCTCTCGGCTCACAGCCGCAACAGCATCCACCAGCTCAACCTCCAGCACACCGCTCTCCGTCTGAGCCCGCAGGTGCAGCGGACACAGAACATACCGCCCCTCCCACCAACTCCGATCCGTCAACGGCACCCCCGCGCCGCTTTCGGCTATGGCTTCGCCGCGACCCTCCCAGTTGGGGGCTTCGCCTTGTCGCCCTTGCTTGAAGCGCACTAAGTTTTTGGCGGCATACTGCGCCCAGCTTGCCGCTGCCAGGTCTATGGATATGGGTATGAATGAGCCGGCTTTGCCGGGTGCTTGCTGTGGTAGTGCCATTTTAGTTTGTCGCTAATTGGGTGTCATTGATTGCGCCCATCAGGGTCTCAAGCACGGCTGCCTTCATTTGGTCCATACTCTCGCCCATGTTGGCGGTGTGGATAGTGAAATTTTCAATAAGTTTTTCAATGCTTATCGTTATATTTTTTATTTTGCCACCGTCGCCGGAACTGCTGCCGCCGCCACCGCCTCCGGCTGTGGATAACGAGCCGCCGGTGGGGTCAACTGTCGGGGTCGCTACTGTCGGAGTGGCGACCGACGGAGTCGCGGTGCTGGTGGTCTTGTTGGTCTTGCCTTTGTTCTTTTCGGCTGCTTCCTTTTTGGCCGCTTCGCTCATCTCGGCATCATAAGCCTCGTTAAACGCCTGGCCTATCTGCTTGCCGTAGTCAGAAAATCCGGCTTTTAGTTTGTTTAGTGCCGTGCTAATGCCCGCAGCATCCAAACTAAAACAGGCTTTAAGCAGGTCGCCAATGGCTCCAAACACTTGCTTTGCCATATCTTTAATCCCGGTAAACATCGCTTTGAACGCTGCCCATGTGCCTTTGAGCACTGCGCGGAACTTGGCCGACGTGTTCCAAAAATAAACGCCTATGGCTATGAGGGCGGCAATGGCTGCCGCAACCCAACCAATTATAGGGATATTCATAATCGCAACGCCTACGGCTCTGCATGCGGTTGTGGCTGTCGCGGCAAATGTTCCGAACGCGGTTGAAGCCACACCCGAAAACATTGTCGAAGCCGACCCGGTGGTAATAAATGACAATACCAGTGCGCCCAATCCTTTAAGGGCATTGAATAGCCCCACGGTTGCAAACTTAACCAAAGCTATGGTTGCGCGGCCCATATTACCTATAAAGCCCAGCGATATCATGTTGGTTGTGGTTAGTGTGCCGTTCATCAGCGCGAAGCTCACAGCGGCGGACCGAGCCCACCTAACTACAGTTGCCCACATACCCGCCCAATTTAGGGCTTTTATTGCAACCATACCCTTGTAAATGAGGCCCAGCAGCGGCACTAATTGAGAAATAGGAATTATACAATTCATAACCGCTCCTGCCCAAAGGGTAAAATCTCCCGTAAGTTGGAAAATAGATATTTTTATATCTTCTATTTTTTGGTTAAATCGTGCCTGACGCTCGGCATAACTATCCATAATAATAGCTGCCTGCTCTGTCGCGCTGTTGGTTCCTGTAACTGCGTCGGTAAAACCTTGCAGTGATTCCGTGCCTTGTATCAAAGCACGTGCGGCGTTGGCGTTTTCCACGCCAAAGAATTTTGACAATAGGGCAGAGTCGTTAAGCAGTGGTTTTAACATCTCGAGACGCTCTTTAAGGCTCTTACTATTGTCGGCCAACGCCACAACATCAACACCTGCGGCGGCCAGTTCCTCGCTTGCTTGCTTCGGGATAAAGCGTCCTTTGCTCAACTGCCCTAACACGTTGCGAAGTGCAACACCGCCCTCACTCGCCTTTTTGCCGGCTTTGTCCAATACCTGTATCGCCGCGTTTGTTTCCTCAAAACTAACATTTGCCGCCTTGGCCGCCATACCACACTGCTGCAATGCCGCGCTGATCGCCGGTAACTCTGCCGACCCTGCCTGTCCGGCGGCCGCCATTACGTTCATCATTCGCGCCATTTCCGCGCTCGCAGCCATCGGGTCCTCCAGGCTCACACCATACTGGTTCATTGCCGTGGTCAGCACCTGAGCCGCAGCCACGCCGTCGCCTCCCATCAGCTTGCTTGTGGTCTGTATGCAGTCACCCATCGCGCCCAGCGCCTCCGGATATTTACCCAGCTCCGGACTCAGCTGCGAGAGCAGCAGCTTGTAACCCTCCACCGCCACGCTGGCATCCGTGCCGAATGTCTTTGCACTCTGTCGCGCAAATTGCTCTATCTGCTTCAACCCGTCGCCCGTAACTCCCGCCACAGCGCTCAGGTCGTGCATATTGCTGTCCAGCTTAATGCCCGAAGTGCTTATCTGCTCAAAACCATCTGCAACCCCCTGAACGGCATTTTTTATAAGCTCAAACCGGGCAAGCGCGGTCATAAGCCCTTGCACTGCCCCCTGCGACGATTCCACTGTTGCGGAAAAGTCACCGGCTGCACGACTCATGCCGTTAATATTGGCTGTAAAATTACCGCCAATGTTAAAAATATAGTCAAAAACGCTCGCCATGTCGGATTTATTTGTTATATTTGTGGCACGTTACCAAAGCAACGCTATGACAGTTATTAGCTTCATATTAAAATCTGTTCTTTACCTCGGCTTATTCTTGTTTGTCGTGGGTGTTGTTGTGGCTCTCTGGGAGTCCGTCAAAATGTGCGGCAAAAAGGACTCCGGCCCGCTCCCTTGGTGGGTGTTCTGGCGCCCTTAACGCCTCTTGTCATCTCCGAATAGCCGTGCGATAAGCTCGGCTAAATTTTTATTACGCCAACGCTCCAGCCATAAAGCCTCGCCATATAGCACCGCCCACTCCTCGGCCGTTTCAACGGTATCAACGTCCACATGCAGGTTCGCTCTTATCAGGGCGCACCCCTTGGCAAATGTGTCCTCGTCGTCCTCATCCGCCAAAGCATGCGCCGCTACAAGTTTTTTAGCGACCCCATGCAGCCGTTAATCAGCCCGCCGAGTTGTGCCTGCACTGCCATAAACAGCACGGCATCCGTGCGAAGCTCCGCGCTGCCGCCGAGCCAGCAGTTGTCAAACAGCACCTTGCCGGCCTCCACTTCATCGGTCTTGCTCAGCTTGGTTATTGCCTTGACCGTCGCAAAGTCCGGGCGCTTGAAATACCCGATATGTGTGTCCGCCCCGTCCACTATATCCACACGGGCCACCTTTTTGTGCTTCCCTTTCCACGCCTCTATCTGCGCATCGGTCACGCCGCCGTCATAGGTCTTGGCAGCCTCTTTGTCCTGCTTGTTCTGTTCGTTCTCCATATTTTTTAATGGTGTTTAATCGGTGTTTAATTGACTGTAAGTGGCCGTTAAAAGCCCATAGCCCTTAACGGCCCTTGTTCTCTCGTTCGGGCTGCCTTAGCCGCGCTCTATGTGCGACATCACAAGCGGAAGCTCTACCTCCTGACCCGTGTCCCCCTCTTTCCACTTGCGCGGATTCTCGGAGAACTGGCAGTTCCTCAGCTTGTCGGTCTTGATTATGCCGCTGTCGGGCAAATACTGCACTATCACATCAAAGGGCGGCAGGTCCTGAAGTCGACCGGTGCTGCTCTGGGCCTCCAGCGCGTGCACCTCCTCCATATAGAGGATCAGCTTACCCTCGCAGCTTATGCGGCCTTTAGCACGTCCCACGGGGTAGCGCCCGGCGCCCCACTTGTTCTCCACCACTTGATTGTCGGCATACTCCACACCGAGAATGCCCGTCAGGGGTACACCGCCAATCAGAGTCGTAATGTCAGCCCAGCCGCAGAGCATACCGTTCACCAATGGTATGCCGTTGTTTATTACACTTGCCATTGCTTTGCTATTGGGTTAGTTTATTGGCTGCCAACCTCCGGATTACACGGATTTGACATAACCGATTTTAATATTCATATGGCGCATAACGCCGACCGCCACGTTCTTGATTACCACTTCCACCGTGCTGCTGCTCAACACATCCTGCTCGGGGTCAATCTCCGGCTTGTAGCCGCTTAGCTCACCGGCGCGCTCCATGTCCTCCAGGGCTATGCCCGCCACTGTCTCCAGGTGCGACACGGTAGCGCTGGTCAGCTTGCCGGTCTCCGCATCGATATACACGTTGCCCCCAAGCTCCGGGATTAGGTATGTGCGTATGCCTCTCACGGCTTTGTCCATCGTGCGCACGCTCTCTATTGTGGCGTAGTCGCTCGTGGCCGAGTCCATGTTGTGGCTGTCGTTCATGTAGCTGCCGCTCTGTCCCTCCTGGGTCACGAAAAACAGGTAGCGGCTCGTGTCAAGTGTGTTGATTACTCCCGCATCCAGGCTGTTCAGCAATGTGCCGTCGCCAAATGCCGGCACGCTTATCCCGGTCGGAAATTCTTTCACCCACGCTATGCACTGGTGCACCTTGGCGCGGCTCACCAAGCCCAGCACTGTGCCCAGGCCGCTCACACTCGATTTTGTCGATTTGTTTGCGCTGTCGGCGTAAAGCTCCGCACCCGTGCCGCTGCCCGCCTGCCCGATTACCACCGACACGCGGCTTTTATTGCCACCTGCCAGGTCGGTGCTCAGGCTCGTTACGCTTGTCACCTTGGGCGCATACAGTATCACCAACTCTTTGCTCTGCTCGGTCAGCGTGTCCGCAATCCCTTGCAGCGTTGTCAGGTCGTCGCCCGTGCCCAGTGCGCGGTCGCCGCACCACACGCCTATCTGGCGCAACTTCCCGTTGGCATAGTTCTGCATGGTTTTCACCTCGGCGAAGCTGTAGCTGCTCGGCTTGTCGAAAATTCCCACATACAGGATCACCGCAGGGTTCAGCCTGTACACTTCGCTCAGGTGGTAGTGCAGCACTCTCACACCCCAGCTCGTCGAGTCCTCGGTTATCCCCGCCGCTTCCGCTGCGTCTATCGTGCTCAGCGACTGCACGCGGTTGCTCTGGAAACTCGCCGGCACCTCCGTGCTTGGCAGATATATCATCAGACCGCTTATGTGGTCCTCCCCCGTCAGCGTCTTGGGGACGTTGCCGTTCTGTCTCTGTATGGTCAGGCTTGTGCTCATTTCGCTTTAACGTTTAGGATTGTTGTGTCACTAAGGTTCGCCGCGTGGCTCTTGGCGTCGCTTGCGTTCCCGAAGCTCTGACCGTCTGTGGTTACCCACACCTCGGCAAGCCCGTGACGCTTGCACGCCGCAAGTCCGGTCGCTTTCAGTGCGCCCCCGCCCTTGCTCTCCTTTTTGGCTTTGCTCTTGGTCTTGCTTTCCGCCTTGACCTCGGCGGCCGCCTCCGTGGCGTTTATGTTGTTCGTTTCTTTGCTCATGTCGTTTTGCGTTTCTTGATTTTGTAAACTGTCCACCCGGCTGCCGCCAGGATCATTATTGCCGCGGCCCACGCCGCCCCCTGCTTCATGCGCTCCCACAGGCTCGGCTCCTTTTCTGCCGTCATGCTCTCCTCGCCATGCGTCGCCCCCTCATAGGTGGCTGCCGCCTCGGTCGTGGTTGCTGCCTCGGCCCGGCTCTCGCTCCCGGCTGACGTCACGCTCTGCTCGGCTTCGCCGTGTCGTTGCCTGATCCGCGCTTTCAGCCTCGGCGCGCTCCCGGTGCTGTCGCCCGGCGCGGGGTCGGCGTAGATCTCTATCTCAGTCTCCGTCACCCCCTGCCGCTCGCGCTGCTCCCTCAGGGTCGCCGCGTGTTCGCTTGTCAGGTTCTGCACCTCGCGCCGCTCCGTAGCAACCTGCTCCGTCGCTTCGCTCTTTGTCGCGCTTACCGCCTTTCGGTGGGAGCAGCAACCCGCGTTTGACAGGGCAATGGTCAATATGAGGGCAACCCCATATAAGCTCCAGCACCGTGTTAAGCCTCTGCACATCATTCCTCAGGTTCGTTATTTCGGCTTTTAGCGGCGGCACTATACTCTCCATGAGTATGTCCGAAGCCTTGCGCACGTTCTCCAGTTCGTGGCTCTTTACCTCCGCGAGCTTGTCTTTCATCTCTGCCCGCAGCTTGTCAAGCTCTATCCGGTATTTGTCGCGCTCCAGCTTACGTCCTACCCATGCCCCTATCGGGGCTGCTATCGCCGCCGAAAGCGCCGATATTATGATAGTTAGTATTTCGCCGCTCATTCATAGTTACTTTGTTATGCCTGTAGCCTTGGCCCATGCCTGCACATCGAAGCTCGGGCATGCCTTGGCCGCAAATTCGTTGTGTCCGTGCACTGTCGACCCGGGGTACTCCCCCAGCAGCTTCCGCACAAGTACCTCCATGGCTCTCTTTTGCGCTGCTGTCCGGGTATCCTTGGGGGTCTTGCCGTCGGTGGCGCAGCCCCCTATGTAGCACACTCCTATACTCCGGGCGTTGTGCCCCGTGCAGTGTGCCCCCTGCTGCTCCACCGGCCGCCCGGCGTGGACGCTCCCGTCTCGGTAGATCACATAGTGGTAGCCTATGTCCTGCCACCCGTTCCCCTTGGGTTTCGGGGTCGTGTGCCAGGCTCGGATCTGC
This sequence comes from uncultured Staphylococcus sp., assembly GCA_964552825.1. Taxonomy (GTDB): domain Bacteria; phylum Bacteroidota; class Bacteroidia; order Bacteroidales; family Muribaculaceae; genus Duncaniella. The sequence goes on from CAZKIE010000009.1 coordinate 27,107, forward strand.
TCAACGGTGTAGTCCTTGCCCTCGGGCGTCGCGGCGCAGTGCAGTATTATTTCAGTTATCGTTCTCACTCGCTTTCACTCTTTAGGCGGCCGGCGCGCTTACTATCGCCGCGCGACACTTGGTCTCGCTCAGCGGCAGACAAATGCCGTACTGCTCGAAGTTCACCAGGTTGCGGTGGTAGAGCGGGTCTTTCTGGGCCTCGCTGTGGTAGAAGGCGGTGCTGCCGTAGGCTTTCATCATTCGCCCGGCATAGAACGCCACGCTTGCCCTCGACTCGGTCGTGCCGGGCAGTGAGCCCCACGCCAGCTTCTTGCCGCTGCTCATGGTGTAGTAGGGCGTGCCGTCATATTCGTACAGGTCGAAGCCATACATCCTCGCTATCTTTCCCTCGGTCTGGTTTATGTTGTAGTGCTCTTTGAACTTCTGTTCGGTCTCCAGCAGGTCGTTAACATGGTCGCTGCACAGCACCAGTATGCGGTCATTTGTAGGTATGCCCATTTTGTCAAATTCGCGCTTCAGCGTCAGCAAGTCTGCAAAGGTCATTTTCTTGCGTGTGCCGTCACTCGCTCCGGTGGTCTTGATTACGGGCAGGTCGGTCGCGGCTGCGTCGGGTGCTATCGCGTGGATTGCTCGCTGTGCTATCTTCTCGCGCAGTGCGTCGCGGTGGCGCTCCTGCACACTCGCCATTTTGTCGTAGCTTATGGCGTGCAGCTCATCATCGGTCACAGGTGTGGCCTCGGTGCTGAATTTGTCCAGACTGATAGGTTTGTCCGCATCCTGGAGCGCCGTGATTGCAAGCGGATAGGTGCTGTTATTTACCAATACAGCAGGGTCGCCCCCTATCGCTACGAAGTGGATCACATCTTGGTTCACATACTGGTTATAGCTCCTGATCCGGTTCATCCAGCCCAGTGACTCGGCCGACGTCCTGAACGCTTTGATCATCTCGCCGGTCCAAACTTCGGTCAGCACGCCGGCACGCAATGCCCCGGCCGGGGCTATCCCTTGCAATGTCAGGGCTACAACGTTGCCCCCGATTGCGCCGGCCACACTGTCTATGCCAACGGCGCACGCCAGCGTCGCGCCCATCACTGCGTTAAAGGTCATCGCCATGAGCATGCAGCTCACCAGCGCAAGGCCTCTCTTGAAAATCTTAAAAGGGTTCATTCTCTTTTTTATTTGTTTGTTGGTTATTGTTTCGCTTAGTCGTTAAGTGCCGGGCACTCCACGCCATACTCCTCTTTATAGAGGCGCATGTATTCCGCAGGGTTATCCTTGCGCAGTGCCAGCAGTTCGCTGTGCGGCACTTCGCTCAGTTTGTTGTAACTCTTGCCGGCTCCGCCCGCTCCGGGGGTCGGGGAGCTCTGCTTCCCAAGTTCGATTGTGTCGGTTGGCTTAGCCTGCGGCACCATCGCCTTGAAGGTGTCTGCAAGCATATCCGCACCGGCGGCCTTGCCTAAGCTGATAAAGTGTTCGCGCTGCGCGGCCACTATCTTGCGCTCGGCTATCGCCTGGTCCACTGCTTTGGTCACCGCTGCCAGTTGAAGCGTCTCCGCACTGTCGGCCTTTGTTTTCATCAGGTTCAGCGCGGCGGTCACCTGCTCATCGCTCGCTCCCTCGGGCAGCCCGAGGAGCTGTAACTGTTCTTTTGTCATTTTATTTTTTGGTTTGGTTATTGGTGTTTCGGGTTTCTCTTCTGTGTCCTGTTCGCTTTTCGCCTGTAGGGTCAGCAGCGGCAGTGCCGGGCTTTCCTCCCCGGCGGCCAGCTTCAGCAGCTTGTCCCCTCCGTAGAGTTGCAGGGCTTCATCGTTGCCCCCTATGTCCACTATGCTTACCTCTATCAGCTTGCACCGCGTCACTGTCTCGCGCGTCTGCCCCTCCGCTACAAGCTCCGGGTCGCTGCTCGTTGCCAGTGGCTCCAGTGCCGCCGAAGCCATGCGCAAAAAGCCGTTCTCCCATTTGCTCTCTATCTGCTTGGCAAAGTCATCGTTCTGGTCAAATACCGGCGTCCCTATCAGCTTCCCGTCCTCTACCCTCAGGTTCTCTATGCGACCTATCGGCATGGCCCCGGGTTCGTAGCTGCGCCGGTGCATCCACAGCAATACCGGGTTCCGCTCGTATTGCTCCAGCTCTATGCCCGAAGTCAACACGCGCGTCCCGTAGCAGTTCACGGCTTCCGTCGATATTATTACTTCTTTCATTGCGTTTGCTCTTGTTTCAGAAAAATGCCCGGGCCGCCGGGGGCGCGGTGGTGGGTGGAGGGGGGAGTTCCCCAGGCTGCCCGGGCAATGGTTTTGGGCGTCCCTGTCTTTGTCGGCAAAAACCGTTATTGCCTCAGGTCGACCCGTGCTTCATTGTACTTATTGGTTGTGGCGGCGGTGGGAGTCGGACCCACGACCTCCGGGGAATGAGCCCGGCGAGCTACCTCTGCTCTACGCCGCATTGTTCTCTTGTTATGTCGTTCAGCACCGCAAAATTGCATATTGTTCACCACCACCCAAAAAAGTGTGTAAATCTTTTACAAACTTTTTTACTCTGCCACCCTTTTGAGCCAATTTTGCACCGTAATAAGGTGCGCCACAACCTGTCGCGCCTTAAACCACATCAATTTATTTTAATTATGCAACCGTGCCTCCGGCACGCTTTGCACCTCTAAAAAAATTAAACCATGGCAAAGAATGGCAACTAAAAAAGAACGTGAGCAGCTCCGCGAACACGCACGCCTCCTCTACATGCAGGGGGAGCCGCAGAAAAGCATTGCAGAGAAGGTCGGGGTCTCCGCTCAAACCGTAACTAAATGGGTCGCCGACGGCGGCTGGGAGCAGGCGCGCGCCGCCGCCAATATCACTCGCCCGGAGCTGGTCAATAAAATTCTCAACAGCATCAACGTGCTCCTCGAAGATTTGGCCGACGACCCGTCCCCGGAGAAAACTGCGGCATCCGCCGACAAGCTCGTCAAGTTCGCCGCTACTGTCGAACGCCTCGACAAAAAAACTTCCGTTGTCGACGTTATAGAGGTCTTTATGGCTTTCTCCAAGTGGCTGCAATACCGCATGAGCTTCGACCCCAACGTCACCCCGGAACTGCTCAAAACCATCAACCATTATCACGACCTTTTCATCTCCGAAAAGCTGAAACAAAGTTTTTAACCAATGGTCAGTAAAAAGGAACTTGCCGACGCGATTGCACGGTGGAATGAGTTAACCGAAACTATCCAGTCGGCTACAATAGTAAACACGTCTGAAACGCCCGCGCAAAAGCACAAGCGTATTGAACGCCTGCGCTCCGATTATGCCGCGTTTGTTGATTACTATTTCCCTCACTGGACCGAAAACCCCGAAACCGGTAAAAACACCCCATGCGCTCCGTTCCATATCGACGCGGCCAACAAAATTAAGAATAACCGCAATTTCAAAGGTGCTTTTATGTGGCACCGCGGCGCGGCAAAGTCCACCAATATGGACGTGTTTGTCCCCATGTGGCTTATGTGCCAGCAGCGCCGCGAAATTAACGTTATGGTCGTTGTCTCCAAGTCCGAAGTCGCCGCCGTTACTCTCCTGGGCGACATTCAGGCCGAATTGCAATTCAACCAGCGTTATATTGCCGATTTCGGCGCTCAATACTCTGCCGGCTCTTGGGAGGAGGGCAACTTTGTCACTGCCTCCGGCGTGGCGTTCTTTGCTCGTGGTCGCGGCCAGTCCCCGCGTGGTCTCCGCTATCGTCAGCACCGCCCGGACTATATCGTAGTTGACGACATCGACGACGATAAACTTTGTGAAAATGTCGACCTCGTGGCTAAGGGCTTCGATTGGCTTAAAACTGCCCTTTACGGCACGCTCGACGGCGGCCGCGGTCGATTCATCATGGTGGGCAACCTTATCGCCAAAAATTCCATTATGGCGAATTGGTGTAAAATTAAGTCGGTCCATGTTACCCGCGTCAATGTCCTTAACAGTAAGGGCGAGGTCTCTTGGGCTGCAAAATGGACGCGCGACGAAGTCCGCCAAAATATTGAGGAAGTGGTCGGCTACCGCTCTTTTCAAAAGGAATATATGAACAACCCCATAGTCGAGGGCGCCGTATTCCGTAATGACTGGATACGCTGGGGCAAGATCCCGGTTTGGTCCAAGTTCTCATCCTTTGTCCTCTATATTGACCCATCCTTTAAGGCTTCGACTAAAAACGACTATAAGGCTGCTAAGCTATGGGGTAAGGCCGGAACTACCCTCTACCACCTCCGCGCTTTTGTCCGCCAATGCTCGGTGGCCGAAATGGTCCGCTGGTGTTACGACCTCTATGAGTGGTGTCGCGCTCAGAGTATTGCACCACGCTGGTATATGGAGGCCAATTTCATGCAGGACACTATCCTCGACGAGTTCCGCCGTGAGGGTGAGCTCCGCGGCTATCAGCTCCCAATCACCGGAGACAAGCGCAAAAAGCCCGACAAGTTCCAGCGCATTGAAGCCGTCAGCCCCCTGTGGGAGCGTGGCTTCGTGGTCTATGACCAGTCCCAGCGCAACGACCCCGATATGCTTGCCGGCATCGACCAGACTCTTGCCTTTGAAAAGGGTATGCGCGGTCACGACGACGCCCCCGACGCCGACGAGGGCGCTATCTGGATGTTGCAGCGCGACACCCGCCAGCACAATATTGTTAACTCGGTCTCTATCGGCACGAGACCCAACGCTAAAAATGTATCATGGTAAAAAGTTTTTTCTCCTACCTCTGCCGCCGGCTCGATAACTACCGCCGTCGCGCTGCTATCCGTCAGGCTCAGCAAGCCGCCGACACCTACCGCCGCAAGTTCCTCGTCCTCCTGTTCCGGGGGCGTTATGAGGTCGTCTCAATGCAGGGCGTTAAATCCCTCATCCGCCAAAAGCGGCTTAATCTCACAGCCGAAAAAGCCCGACAAATTGCCGTCTATGAAGCTAACCCCAAACCCCTACACCTATGTTCCTGACTCTCGACGACTACCGCACTGTCTGCGACGACTACGAGTTTAAGCAGATTACTCAGCGCGACGACATCCGCGCTGCCGCCGAAGCTGCCGCTATGGAGCAAATCGCTTCTTATATCCGACACCGCTACGACTCCGACCGCGCTTTCGCTGCCTCAGGTTCTTGCCGCAATTCTATGCTCGTCCAGTGCGCCGTCAATATCGCCCTCTGGCTCATGATCCACCGTCTGCCCCAAAATATGGGCCACGAACGCCGCGAATGCCTATACAACGACTCCATTAAGTGGCTCCGCGATATTCAGGCCGGCAAGGCTTCACCCGACCTCCCTACCTACCAAGCCGAGGACGGCTCCGACGATACCCGTAACCCCGTCCGTTTCGGCTCTATGCCCCCTAACCGTTACGACTGGTAATACCATTTAACAACTTATTAAACGCCCATTAAATCATGTTTAAGTTATGCGCAAAAGTTGAAATATCCGGCGACCGTTCCTGGTCTCTTGACTTTGTAACCGCTGTGGAAATTACACGCGACACCGAAAAACTAACCACCGAAGCCAAAATAACACTACCTAAAAAAATGAAGTGGGACGGCTCGGCTGAAATTCCGGTGCATCGCGGCGACGCTGTGCGCATATCCTTAGGCTATGATGATAATTTGCAGCTTGCTTTTGTCGGCTATGTCCGGGACGTTGGTTTCAAAACGCCCATAGTCATAACCTGCGAGGATGATATGTTCAAACTCAAACAAATGCCGGCTGTCAAAAGGGCTTACCGCTCTGTTACTCTTGAAACATTGCTCAAGGATCAGGGCATTACTTACCGGCTCAACATTATGGGGGAGCAGTCGCTTGGGGCTTATCGCGTAACTGCCGACACCGTTGCCTCTCTGCTTGGCAAATTGTCAGAGCAGGGGGTGCGCTCTTTTTTTAGGTATGAAAATGGCGAGCCGGTGCTTTATTGCGGTGTGCTCTTTGAACGCGACTCCACACCCTCGCAAGTGTTCAAATCGGGCTTAAATATCATTTCCGACCAATCGCTCCAGCAGCAAAAAGCCGAAAATATGCGTCTGCGTGTTAAGGCTGTCAGCCTTATGCCGAACAATAAAAAAATAAAAGTGGAAGTCGGCGACTCCGACGGGGAGCACAGAACGCTGCACACCTACAACAAAACTGAAAGCGAGTTAAAGGCATGGGCGGAACAGGAAATTAAACGACTTAAACGCGACGGCTTGACAGGCTCGTTTACTACTTTCGGGGCTTCTCTGGTTGACTGTCTCGACGCTATCGGCATAATTATAGACGGCAATAAAGCCGGAGTGTATCAGGTCAAAAAGAATGTAATAAAATATGGATCATCCGGCTACCGCCAGGAAATAACCCTCGGTCTGCGTGTCGGCGATTGATTTATACGACTTATAAAACTTATAAGACTTATAAGACTTATGGCAGATATTAAAAACCTTATACGACAATTAGCGCAGCCCGACGGAGAAACGGTTGCGCTTGTCTGTACTGTTGACGCAGTAGACAAAACCGCCCGGACAATAGACTGCACACCCATCAATGAGGGCGCGCCCCTGCTTGGTGTCAATCTTCAGGCAAACCAGGAGGCTGACTATGGCCTTTGCCTATTTCCCGAAGTGGGCAGTTATGTAATTGTCGGCTTTGTCGCTGACGGAGCTGCCGGGGTGGTGCTGACAACTGAAAAAATTGAGGCTGCCGAAGTCGTTATCGGCGACAATTCCGCCTTTATTGACACCGACGGCATCCGTCTCAAAACCGCTAATATGTCCGCCGATTTCAACCCCGACAACATTATCCTAAACGGCGGCAACCTTAACGGACTCCCCATAATCGACGACCTCACCGCCCGCCTTAACACCATTGAAAAGGATATTAACTCCCTTAAATCGGTGTTCTCCTCTTGGACTCCTGCCCCGCAGGACGGCGGTGCTGCCCTTAAAGCTGCCGCAGCTTCTTGGGCGGCTTCCTCTCTCGCTATTACCAAAAATTCCGACTACGAAAATACCAAAATTAAGCAATGAACGGCCTTCAAATCGACATAAATTCTGGCGACCTCCTCGTCTGCCCATCCGGCGCTGTCGTTGCCGACTCCGACGGCTTTATCGCCCAGTTTGTCCTCTGCGCTCTCCGCGGCGATATTAAGGAATACCCCCTCCTCGGCGCCGAAGCTCCCCTTATGCTTGCCGGCAACCCCGACCCGTTCTGGCCCGGTAACGCTAAAAAAATGCTCCGCGCTTGCGGCCTTAATGTCTCTAACCTGACCCTATCCCCCGACGGGGTCGTTAATATCTCCTGACCCCTATGCTGTTCTACGTTTCCAATCGCCAGTCGCTCCTCGACGTCGCTGTTATAGCCCTCGGCTCTGTCGCCGGGGTCTTTGACCTCGCACGCCGTAATTCCATCGCCGTTACCGCTTCCCTCGCCGACGGTCAGCCTATCGCTTACGAAATGGCCGACGTGGTCTCCTCTGCCGTCCGCTCGGCCTATGCCATTCAAGGCATCGCGCCGGCCACCGACATCCCTCGCGCACAGTATCTCGAGCTCCTGTATCAGACTGGCACTACCCGCCCCGTCACCTCTACTGTCATCGGCCATATCGACAACCCCGATATCCTCGTCGTTGACAAAATCGACCAGACTATTGCCGACATCGCTGCCGGCCGCCCTGTCAAGGTCGCCTCTTCCCAGGAACTCACCCGGCTCTTTCAAGACCCTTTCTCCGAAGTTTTCTCTTAATTTTTTATTCAAATGGCTACCCTTACACCCATTCAACTCAAAAACCTCGACCTCGACGCTCTCACCGCGCAGGCCGTGGCTATACGCGACGCGTTCCAGGCGAAAACAATTTCCGCCAAAATGGTGGGCGACCTCTTTGTCGCTGTCCTCGAAGCCTGCGGCGACATCAATGCCGCCGTCTCGCTGTTCCTCTCCTCTAATATCCCGGAATTGCAGGCCGACATCGATTCTCGCCTCGCCGAAGCCGACCGCGCTGCCGCCGATTCTCGCGCGGAGCTCCAACGCTCCGAAGCCGCCCGCGCTCAGGTGGAGGCCCTCATTGCGCAGCTCTCCGGCCAGTCTCTCGCTGCCCCTCTCCGCGTTGACATCATCGCCGCCCCATCCGTGGTCACTATCTCTAACCCGGTCAAGCAGCAGATCCGCGCACGGCTGTTCCCTACTTTCGGGCTCGGCTCGGTCCTCTGCATCGCTGACCATAAAGCCCTCGAAGTTTCCCCCGACGGATTTATTACTCCTACCGCTGTCGGGCGTTCTTACGTTACGGCGGTCGCTACTTCCGACTCTTCTATTTATCAACGCCTTTGCATCGACGTGGTGCCCCCGCGCCTCCGCGTCTCCGCTTCCGGGGCTCTACGCATCTCCGCAAAGGGTAATCTTCGCCTCACATGACCGCTTCCACCCGACATATCAACGTTAAGTCCGATTTTATCCTCCGGGAGCGTTTCCGCGATTCCTCCGGAAATTACGTCGCGCTACCCGACGGCGTGGACTTTGAGCTTGTCTATTACGTCAAGCATGGCCGCTCGTTCACCGCTTCGCGCCACTCCGGGGTCTATTCTAATTGCACCCCCGACGGCGACGCCCTCCTCGTTATTTTCAAGGATCATAATCTTTGTGAGGGCTCCCTCCGCCGTGAATTGCATTTGCAGCTCCTCAACGACCTTATGCCCGACGGTCTGCAAAATGTCTATTACCCGGCCGACACTGCCGTGGAACTTTGGCAGTTTGCCTCCGACTCCTCGGGCGTGATTGAGTGCGACGCTCTCGCTGCCTACACGCGCGGTCTGCCGTTCACTTTCGCCGATTTTACCCCCGAACAGCTCGCTGCCCTCAAAGGCGATAAGGGCGACCCGTTCCTCTGGTCTGACTTTACCCCGGCGCAGATTGAACTCCTTAAAGCCCCGGCCTCCGAAGCCGCCGACATCGCTAACGCTGCCGCAGCTGCCGCCGGCTCTGCCGCCGCCGAAGTCCGCGCTCAAGCCCAAAATCTTGACGCTGTCGCCTCCGAAGCGGTCAAGGCTTGCAATGCCTCTACTGCTGCCGCGAAAGCCGCCACAGGTGCCGCAGATTCAGCCACAGCCAACGCTCTCAGTGCTGCCGCTTCGGCCAACTCTGAGTGCGCTCTGGTGGAGCAGGCGCGGGCTGCCCTCGAAGCTCTCGGCCTACGTATGGAGCAGATTGCCGCGCCAATCCCCTCGGCCCTACGTGTCGCCGACCCGGCTACGCTCACGCTCGGCAACGCTGTGCCCCGGTTCATCGCGCCGCAGGTGCTCCCGCTCTCGGCTCTCCAAAATGTCATTTACCAATCCTCCGGCGCGGTCGCCGACATCCTCCCCTCCGGGCAGATTATCCCTCTCGCCCCGGGCTCTCAGACGGTCTACGTTATCCCGACGCTCGGCACTTCTCTCTATAAGTCTGTCGTTGTCCGCGTGGTCGCCCCCTCTCTGCGCCTCGCCGCTTCCGGGGCCCTCCGATTCGACCGCGCCGGCAATCTCCGTTTAACTTGATTTTTTATTCTCACCCCTATGGCTAATTTTTTTAATTCTTTACGCAATTTTATTGGCGCTCCGGCTCTCGCTTCATCACCCTCGCCGGCTATGTTGGCGCTCTCCCGTGCACTCGCCTCTAAAAAGGGGGTGCAGATCTCCGCTATGCTCCAGCAGCAAACCGACTCTCTTACTAAAAAGGACGTGGCCGACTGGCGCACCGCTCACCAAATCGCCCTCGACATCGACAACCCTAACCGCTGCCGCCTTTACGACATTTATGCCGATTGTGTCCTCGACGCTCACCTCTCTGGCTGTATCGCCCAGCGTAAGGGTAAGGTGCTGCAAAAGGATTTCCGCCTCGTTGATTCCAACGGTAAGGAAAACACCGCCGCCACCGAATTGCTGCAATGTGAGTGGTTCGCCGATTTCCTCTCTCTATGCCTCGACTCTATCTATTGGGGACCGACTCTTATTCAGCTGGGCGACGTTATACGCGACGGCGCCCCTGTTCGCTTCTCGGGCGTTGACCTGGTGCCTCGCAAGCACGTGGTCCCGGAATATGGGGTCGTGGTGCGCAACCCGGGCGACGACTGGCGCTCGGGCACTCCATACCGTGAGGGCGATATTGCCAACTGGTGCGTGGAAGCCGGCAAGCCGCGCGACCTCGGCATCCTCCTGAAGTGTGCCCCCTCCTGTATCTCTAAAAAAAATATGCTGGCATACTGGGACGTGTTCGGCGAGATATTCGGTATGCCTATGCGTATTGCCCGCATTAACTCGCTCGACGACTCGGAGCGTGCCAAGGTGGAGGCCGCGCTTGATAAAATGGGCACTGCCTCCTATATCGTGGCATCCGACGGCACCGAAATTGAAATTAAGGAAAGCAGCCGCGGCGACGCTTACAATGTCTATGACCGCCGCGTCGACCGCTGCAACTCTGAGCTCTCTAAGGTGGTGCTTAACCAGACTATGACCATCGACTCGGGCAGCTCCCTCAGTCAGTCCGAAGTCCACCTCGAAATTTTTGAGCGCACCACCGAAAGCGACGCTACTATGTGCGCCCACATCGTAAATGGCCGCCTACTCCCGCTCATGCTCCTCCACGGCTTCCCGGTCAAGGGTCTGCGCTTCCAGTGGAATAATGCCACCTCCTACACTCCGGCGGAGCAGCGCGAAGTGGAGCGCCTGTTGCTCGAATATTACAATATCCCGGCCGACTATTTTACTGAAAAATATGGCGTGACCATAGACTCACCGCGCGAAGCCAAAACACAGCCCGACCGTTTTTTCGACTGAGCCGCAACCGGCCACAGTCTGACGTGGTCGCGCTGCGGCGCTCTTATTCCGCTTTTAACGCCGCTTTGGGCGATTTGTATGAAAATGACTTGCTCGAACTTGCAGGCGCGTCAGACAAGCCCGATTTTGACGACACGGCGTTTTTTGACGCTGCCGACTTGGTCTACAATGCCGGCGGCTTCGACATCTCCCAACTTGCATCCCCCGAAGCTCGCCGCCTTATAGCTGAAACGCTCAGCCATCTCCGCCGCGCTATCGACTCGGGCATCCCTCATGAGGTGCCGCAGGTGGTGCGCCACGCTCTCGAAAATAATGCTTTTATCTTCTCGGGCTTCAAGGCTTACCACTCGCTCCGCGAGGTGGGGCTATCCCTTACAACCGATAAGGGCGATATTAAACCGTTTGAGCAGTTCCACGTCGACGTCCAAAAGGTTAATAACCAATATAACCATAATTACCTCTATGCGGAATATAACCACGCTGTTGGCGCGTCGCTCATGGCTTCGCGCTGGCAGCAGATTGAAGCCGACGGCGACCGCTACGACCTCCAGTATCGCACCGCCCAGGACGACCGCGTCCGTGAGGATCACGCTATCCTCCACGGCACAACTCTGCCACCCTCCGACCCGTTCTGGTCGCTTTACCTCCCGCCCAACGGCTGGAACTGCCGCTGCACGGCCGTCCAGGTCCGAAAAGGTAAATACCCCCAGTCCGACCCCGACCTCTCTATGCTTCGCGGCAATAACTGCACCGAAGCCGCCAAACAGCAGATTTTCCGCTTCAACCCCGGCAAGTCCCTCGAACTGTTCCCCCCTAAACACCCATACTATAAAGCCCCCGAAGCCGCCAAGCAGGTGATTGAGCAGCTGAGTGAGGAACAGAAAAAGGAGCAGCGCGTGGCTGACATCATTGCAGAACTGCCCGACACTCTCACCCCCGACCAGAAAAAAGCCATTGCCGAGCATTGTTTGAAAATTGAGCAAGATTTCGGTATTGAAAAGGGTAAGGCTATGACTTACGACGAAGCTAATAAGGGCAAAGAAAACCCGGAATTCAAAAAGGGTGGCGGTTATCGCGACAACTGCCAAACTTGCACCGTTACCCATTGGCTGCGCCGTCTTGGTTTCAATGTGCAGGCTAAACCTAACAATGGCGCCATATGGGCAGAATTAAAAAGGCTGGGGATAACTTGGGAGGAACGTTTCCAAAATATTGACGGCTCTAATGTGGATTATGATTATACGTTTAAGTGGCAGCAGCGCAAAGGTTATAAAACTATGACCGCAAATAGACTTCAGGAATATTTTACAGAAAAATTTGACCACGATGGAGTCTATGAAGTTTATTGTGCTTGGAAACGTCGCGACGCTCATGTTTTTTTGGCCGAAGTCAAGAACGGAAAAGTGCGATACTTTGACCCTCAAAGCGGCAAAGACGATGTTAGCTCATACATCCCAGATATGCGCCCCGGAATGGTTGGCGTTATCCGAATTGACGACAAAATAATTAACCCAAAAATTAAAAACTTATTCCTCGAGTCCCAATGACCTCAATAGCTTCAAGCCGGCCTCTCCGTCTACCAGCTCATATTTACCGGCATCATCTATCACAAAGCGCGGCAAGCCTGTGGGCAGTGGAAAGCCGTTGTCGTCCTCTAAGCTGAGGGCGTAGACATCCCCGGCGGTTGTCGTTGCAACCTTTTCAGCGCGATTCGCTGCCGTGCCCATTTTGTTGGCATAGTCTAATATTTTGGCTTCCATGTTCATTGTAGCCGCAAATTTAATAATTTATTCTTATATAACAACACTTAAACGCCAATTAAATGCTCGACCCCAACAAATTAAAAGCCGACATCCTCTCCGACATGCGCGTGGAGCTCTCCGAAGAGTTCGACCGCAACTTTGAGCGTAAAGGCTTTTTCTCTGAAAAATGGAAGCCCCGCGCCCATGACTACCCTCGTGGCTCTCTCCTCATGGTCACCGGCGCAATGCGCCGCTCCACTCAGGGCGAAGTCTCCGGCGACGGTGTCCGCTTCACTTCATCGCTCCCGCGCACTGAGCTGCACAATGAGGGCGGCACCGGCTACAAGCAGGTCCGCGCCCACCAGCGCCGCTCCAAAAAGGGCAAGGTCTACACCGTCCGCGCTCATCAGCGCAAATTCAATATGCCTCAGCGTCAGTTCATCGGCGACGGCCCCGACACGCAGCGCATCATTAAATCTATAATCGACGACAACGTCCAAAAGTTCGTTAAGGACTTTAATAATTCTATACGACAATGAGACTAAACATTTTTAATGCCGTAGCCGAAGCGGTCGCCAACGTCCCGGGCGTGGAGTTCGTGGACCTCTGGAACGACGACGGCTCTCACTTCGCCGGCGGTGCGGTCTATCCCCTCCCGGCTGTTTTTATTGAGTTTGAAGCCGTGGAGTGGAAGCAGCAGGGGCAGGGCGCTCGGCGAGGCTCTCTCGCCCTCCGACTCCATGTCCTTACCCGTGCCGTTACCACCCACGGCCACACCGACCCCCGCATCCCCGAAGCTCTCGCGGTCTTTGACCTCCTCGACCATATCAATGCCGCTATGCAGGGTCTGCGCGGCCCCAACTTCTCCGGCTTTATGCTCACTACCTCCGCCACAAATCACTCCCACGCTGAAATTTGGGAGAATGTGGAGCGTTATATCTGCGGCGTTCAGGACATCACCGCAATGAAGCCCGTATCACGCGCTGTCGGCCTCTCTGCCGCCCTCAATCTCTCCCGGCAATAAAAACCACACCCCCGGCGGCTTTCGTGCCGTCAGGGGTGCTAAATCAAGTCAAATAATGAGGGTTGGTCGTCTTGGCGCGGTCCCGCCTTTTCGGGGTCTACCCCAAGCAAATTAAGATAGGTGCGGTAACAAATGCCAAACTCCGGCTCTATCCACCGACGCCACACTGCCGCGTAGCATTTCGCCTGATTCCCGGCTTCGTAGTGTAAGGCCGTGACCGCCTTTATCTTCTCTGCCCGCGCCAACGTGCTTTTATGTCGTTTTTTGTTTGCCATTCTCACCGATTTTTACTAACTTTGCACTGTCCTTTTACATCAGGTCAGCGCTGGCGGTCAGCTCTTCGGGAGCACGTCGGCGCGGCTTTTTTATTCAGCCCCGGCGTTCTCCGCGTCCGGGGCTGTTTTCTGCTCCGGCGCTTCCTCCGCCTCGTCTTTCATGTCCACATCGGTTATGCTTAGCGGTATGTTACGCCAGGCATTGGTCCCGGGCTCGCGATACTGGGCGCGGATATAATACCGCGTTTCTGTGGGCTGGTAGCTCTCGCGGATTATCTTTACCCCCTCGCTGAACTGCTCGTCCTGCACTTCGTCCGCCAGTTTCTGCAACTGGAGCACTTTGCTGGCGTTCAAATTCCCCTGACGGTCTTTCGCCATAAGCCGCAGTATCGTGGCGACAAGTGCCTTGGTCTTGTCGTCGGTCGCCAGGCTCTCCAGGTACTTCCGCACCATCGCTATGCCGGTCTCGGCCATGTCGCTCCACCCGTCCACAGTGTTGACCCCTAAGGTCAGCCGCTTGGTGCTGTCGCTGTTCGTGAAGGTGTGACTGAATTGCCCCTCCTCCTTGAAGCCGACAACCTCGGCTTTCATGTCGAGAACGGTCTGGAAGTTACCGAACACGCCACGCTTTACGGCTTTTATGTGCTCGTGCAGTTCCAGCAGCATGGGCAACGTGGTGTCCAGTTCGTCATCCACGAGGGCGGCGTAGTTCACTCGGGCTTGGCGGCGCTGTTCTGCCGCTTCTTTTTTCTTTTGCTCGGCCTTGAACGCTTCCCACTGGGCGCGCTCCTCGGCGGTCATTGTTACTTGTTCACTCATTGTTAAACGGTGTTTAAGTGGTTATTAAATAGTGTCGTTATTTTCGCTTGCGGTTTGTCCTTTTACCGGTCAGCGCTACTCGTCATATTGCTCTATGTCCGGGCTGTCGAAGTTCAGCGACCCCGCTTCCTCACTCGCCCACCATGCCAAAGCGTCCAGCAGCTCGATTTTGGCATTTTCGGCCATGTCTGCCGTCTGCTCCCGGATTATGGTTTTTATCTTTTCAAGTTCCTTGCTCATTGCTCTTTTTTCTGAATTGATATATAACTCCCTTTTGCAGGTTAGGGGAGTAATAACCTTTTGCCGGATATGTCCCGTTTCTTAGGTGGCTCTCTTTGGCTCGTTTGCTCGTATGAGCCTGACATTCCCGCATAAATTGGGCGGTTTTGCAAACTCCCATGCTTCGGGCAATTCTTACAACAGATCTGGGCGAGATTCCCAGTATTAGGGCGCATATTCCGTTTGACATGTGCGGAAAGTTTAATCTAAGCCACAATTTGCGTTCAGGGGTCAGTTCTATCCTGTTGGGCTGGGGTTTTCTTAACCCCAATTTATTTGCCTGCTGATATACTGCCTGCGTCGTTGTACCGAAGTGGAGCGCCAATTCCGGGGCGGTCTTGCTCTTGTAGAGCTGGCGCAGTTCATCATTGCGCACCGGTGTCCAGATTTGTCTCATGACTCTGCTTGCTTAGTTCAACTCGCTTGGGCAGAACTACCGCCCAGTTACACGCATCGCAGCACCGGACCTCCTCGGCTACCGGGTAGGGGTCGTGTCCCCCTTTTCTCAATTCTCCGCCGCATAGGCAGCACTTCTCTTTGTCCTTTTCCATCTTTTCAGTGATTAAATGTTTCTGTTATTTCACTCCTGGCTCCTTGTAGGTCGCCAACCATCAGCAGGGCGCACGATTTCATCAGTGTGCCGGCTGCTATTATTACCGCTGCTATTACCACCCACACAAAGGTCAGCGGCATACACAGCGTTCTGAGTCTCTTTTTCGTTTTTAGTTTCATCGCTTTAATTGTTGCTTGGGTCAAAGGGCTTGCCCATAGCGAAGTGCTGCATCAGCATCGCATCGGCCACTTTATCTATCGTTTGCCAGTCCTTGACTTTGTTGTTAAATCCTGCTATCAGGTTGCGCAGCCGCTCCCTCGGTATCTTGTTGAAGTCTGAGTAACCGCTGGCACGCTCTGCTATACCTTTAATCTTCGCCACGCTCTCACTCTGCCCGGTCGCCCGTAGCCATGCTCCTATCGCCGCTATTGTCTGCTTCCGCAGTTTGTCCAGCCTCATTGTGCCCTGCTTCTCGTTTACCTGTTCGCTCAGCTTGGCGCAAATGTCTATTAACTGGTGTTGGCTCAAATCCCGGCTGCTCTCTACGCCCCAGCTCTGCAAGATTGCCCGTTTGGCTTCATCTGTCAGCCCTAACACGGTGCAAAGGGTGTGGTACTTCCTGAGCAGCCCTTTGTGGATTTGATCCATTGTTCTGTTTTCTTTCTTTGCCATGGTTCTAACCTTTTATGCGTTCTGTCCAATAATCTGCCGCCCCTTGCTCCCATATCACGAAGTCGGCTCCTCCCTCGCCGCGCTCTGCATCTTCGTAGCGCGTAGTTACAAAGGCTTTGAAGCCCTCAACCTTGATTTTTATCTCCGCGTCATACCTTATTTGCTCGGCGAGGTTCCCTTTGGGGTTTGCCCCCTTGGCTTGGCTTATGTATATGAATAGTTTGTCCGGAAATTCATCTTTTAACTTGGTAAATGCGTCAAAGTTGAAGCCGCGAACATATTGCACGCTGTCTATCACGATTATTTCGGGACTCCGGCGCTTTTTAAGTCGCGTTTTAAGCTCCGCAAGACCCTCTTTGTTCAGCAGTATTATATTGCTGCCGGCTTCTGCCATATCCACGCGCTCCCACGCTTTTTGAAGCGACAAACTCAACCCCTGCTCGAGGCTGTCATACGCCACACGCCCGAACTTCGCCAGATACTTGCAGAGCATGAGCGTAAACGTGGTCTTGCCGGAGCCTGACCCGCCCCATACTATCCACGCCCCCCGAAGCTCGGGGCGGCCGAAGCTCGCCAGCCATGCGCCGTCAAACTCCGCCGTCTCAAACTTCGCGGCTAATACATTTTGGTTGCTTATCGCTCTGCCCATCTCTCTTATTTTTTGTTGACTTCGGGTCCGTAGCCCTTGGCCTCGATCATTGCGTTAAAGGCCTCGCGCTTGGCGTGCAGGCTCTCGGCGTCGGTCGCCTCTATTGTTACTACTATGGTGCGCACTCCTTTCCACCGTCCGGGCTTCACGGTCAGATCCACCGGCAAACTCTCCTCCAGCCAGTCGCGCAGCAACTGCGGCACCCATCCGGCCATTATGTGGAATTTCGCTTTATATTTCATTTTCCACTGCCTTTTACCACCGACCACACGGAGCGTTTTACGCGCCGTAAATCGCCCCCGGCTTCGTCGATTATCTTGTTTATTGTCTTGCTGTCGCTCACTCCGTTGGCCACGCACACCGCCGCCACGTCCTCACTGTTGTGCAGGGGCAGCTCCACGAATTTGCGCCCTATGCGGCTGTAGATCTCGGCGTAGCCTTTGCGGTTCAACCGCAAGCCGCGCTCTATCCGCGCTCTCAGGTAGCTGGTCGCGGTCAGGATTATGCCGCAGCGGTCCTCAAGCTGGTTATACAGGCTTATGAAAAAGTAAAGCACCTGGTCGCTCAGTTTGTCGGCTTCGTCCAGTATGATAAGCGGCGTTTCTTTCCGCTTCAATGTGTCTACTATCGCGTCCATCATGTCGGCTACGGTGTTGCCGCTGTACGCCATGCCCATGGTCTGCAACACTTTCGCCATGAATGTGCGCCGGTTCCAGTATTCGGAGCAAACTAAGTGGTACACGTTACGCCCTGCCGCCGTGTAGGTCTTGACTGCCTCGGTCTTGCCGCTCCCGGCTTCCCCGATTACTGCCATTACAAGCGAGTCCCTCTGCGCGTTCTCCAGCGCAAAGGTCATGGCGTTGTATGCCCGGGTCGGCACCAACTGCCACCCCTCGGCTCTCTTGCCGTTTATCTGCCCGGCTATGCCGCGCCACATCTCATCGGCTATGGTCTCCCAGTTGCCGGCCAATATCTTGCTCACGGTCGCGCTGCTCACCTTTAACGCGGTGGCGGCTTTGTTCTGGCTCCCTTTTTGGTCGCAGTAGGCGCGGAGCTGGTCGCATATCTGCTGTTTCTCTTGTGTTGTCATGTCCTTTTACGTCTTAAAAATTACTGTAATTAAATTCGTCTGTATCACTGTCGCCGGCCTGAGCTATCGGCACCTCTACGGCTTCAACCTCCAGGGCATCAATCTCGGCGGCGGTCAGCCGCTTGCGACTCCGGTTGTCTTTGTGCTGCCCTCGGCTGTCGGTTATCAGCAAGCGATCCTCTACACTTCCACGCAGGGCAGGAGTGCCCATTATTATTTGCTTGGTCGTATTGTTGGCGAGTGCCAGACGGCCGCCGGTAGTAGTTTCAAATTGTTTGTTAAAGGTTCTTACCCTCTCCAACTGTTCCGCATCGCCGGGCTTGCGGTCTGCCAATGCCATCGGCTGCACATACTTCTCCTCCATTATGTAGCGGCGTGTGCCGGCTTCATTTATGGCTAATATGGTACTCAGGTCGTCGGGGTCATATTTCACGGTCCAACGCTCTGACGCGTGGTCTCTGAAGCTCAGGTCGAAGCAGTCGTAATCTCGCTTAACGCCCAATATGGTGGGGCGAAGTCCGCAACCCTCCAAAATGTTCTTAAAGCCGGTTTCTGCCCCGAAGTTCAGCAGGTAGGTCTCGCGGCTCAGCGGTAGCCGGTTTTCGGGCTTCAGCTGGCTATATCCTGCCATCAGTGCCTCATACTTGGCAACTCGCTCCAGTCGCATCATCTCATCTATCTGGGCGCGGAGTCCGGCTTCATCAGGAAATTGGTGGCGCAGCCGGTTCAACGCCTCGCTGTTCGGCTGCCGCTTGGGGTCGGTCGTTACTCCGAAGCCCGACCAGTTGTTGCACCTTATGCAGTAGTGGGTGTTTAGATAGTTGAAATAAGGCTCCACCGGCTTGGCCTTGGCGTTGTGCGCCTGTGCCGGCGTTACCTTGCCGCCCATCACGGCATAAAGGTCGTGCATGGTCTTTATCGCGTAGCGGTCGCTCTGCACCTGTGTGGCGCGTAGCATTTCGCCCGTCAGCTCCCGGCTGTGTCGCGCTGCGTCTCTCAACGCTTCTTTTATCAGTGCCGGACTCTCGTGTGTCCCCACTGCATAGCCCATCGGGTAGTTATTGAATACGTCCAGCACCACCACCATGGTAAGACGGTTGGTGTAGGTCGTTATGTTATGCCCCTTTTTGTCGGTCTTGGTGGCTTGATACAGCAGCTCCACGGTCCAGCCGTCAAGCGACCACATCAGGAACGGTGTGCTCGGGCGGCTCCGCTTCACCTGCATTGTTACATTGTTCCGGAAGTTCGACACGCCCAGTCGCCCGGCTCTTATCACGGTGCCCAGCTTCTCGCGCCATACGGCCACCGCCCCGGGGGTTATAGGTTTCCACCCTTTGGCCGCGGCAAACCTGTTGTAACCCTCTGCCACAAGCGTGTCGGGTAGGTTGTTGTGGTGCGCCAACAGCGCGGTCAGCACTTGCTCCTGCTGCTCGTCGGCTACCTTGGCGGCGTTGCCGTTCAAATATTTGCCGCTAATGAAGCAACTGTAACCGTCACGCACATACTCGGCAAATTTCATTTGCAACCGCCGCGCACTCCCGGGCAGCGAGTGAGGGTAGCGGTCGGCAAGCCTCGGCAACGCTGCCGCCGCTCTCGCCCAAAATTCTTTGGCCGCCGGCTTCTTGCCTCCCTTTGCCCGCTTGCTCACATGTGCATCCCAGCAACGGCGGAAGGCGTTCATTACTGCCGCGTTGCTCGAATACTCCAGCACTTTCTCCTCGGGCAAATTGCGCCCGTCGGCCAACTTATAGGTCTGGTAATAGTCCAGCGCCTTGCCGTCCGGCTCTATAGTGTCGACAAACTCTTTGCTCTCCGCCTGCTCCTGCAAGTCGGGATAACGCCGGTATACCTCTGTCCGCCACTTCAGCGGCAAACTGTCAACCACAAACAGCGCACAGCGACCATTGCCGCCTTTTTGCACCTGGGCAACCTGACCCTTGCGCACCAACGCCTTCAGGTTAGAAGTCGTTATTATGCGCCCCGTCAACTCCTCGTGGCTTATACATACTTGTCCGTTAACTACCTCCATAAGCTCAAAGGTTTTCGGCGATTACTTGAAGCTCCGCAAGCTCTTGCAGTTCCTTAATGTGGTCGCGGCGCTCTACGGTTTCACCCTTGCGGTTAGTAATCCACGCTTCGCCAGTCTGCTTGTCGACTCTGAGCACTGCGCCGTTGTCAAACACTTGGCGCATTATCTGCCGCCCATCCTCGGTCGTGTCGTGCATGGTCTCGCACTCCGGATAGTGTGCCATTGGGGTGGCTCCGTAATGCTCTACTGCTGTAAAGCGAATCTTGTTGCCGGTCTCGTTCAGGGTGTTCTCTCGATACGTCAGCGCCATATAGATATACTTCTCTGAGCACTGGAACAGCTTGGCGAGTCTCGCCGTCGCTTCGGGGCTTGCGTCTATGTAACGCGGCTTCGTTGATTTCATATCCTTTTACTGGTTTTAATAAGTTTCTATGTTCGTGCCACCCTTGCCAGTCTGCCCGCTTTTTTGTATCTTTGGGCGCTCTTACTGCGGTAACACGCTGCAAAGATAACACGATTTTTTGACACCAAAAAATTTTTGGCATAAATTTTTGACAGTTTATGGACGATATTAAAACTCGGTTGTCCCAAATTGCTGAGAGCAAAGGTCTTTCAATTCGCGCATTTGAAGAGTTTTGCAACCTTAAACGGGGCAACATCAGCAACATACTGCCAGGCGGTGCGATTGGCTCCGATAAACTGGCAAAAATTTTTGACGCAATTCCTGACATAAACCCTACATGGCTAATTTGTGGGGTAGGGGATATGTTGACCACATCAACCCCAAATAAGCATAATGACGAGGAAATTATTACGATAAAAGCGCAAAATGATTTATTACGTGAACAACTGGCCGACGCACAAAACGAAATTAAGTCGCAAGCAAAGGAACTGGGTAAGTGTGAGGAACATGTGCAGACTATCCAGCAGCTGCGTGCTGACCTTGAACACGCGCAAAATGTAATTGAACAGCTTACCGCAGCAAAAAACGCAACAACCCATTCCCTTGCTCAGTCCGCTGTGCAAGCTGCCCCCTGACCAACTGGTGCGCTCGTTTCGGGATCACTTCGTGCATACTCAACTGACCCCTCCCCATACCCCATTATAGGCCGTTTAGGGTGTTTTTAAGCCCTTTTTAAGCCATTAAACACCATTAAACGCTTTATATCAACTATTTAGGTAGATTTTAACCCCGTTTTTTAAGGGTCTGAAATCGGTATTAAAGGGGGTGTTTAAGGCGCAAAATCGCCGTTTTCGCGTCTTTATTTGGCTCTTGGGGGGGGGTAGTCATAGGGCGTATAGTGTACCCAAGTGTATCCCCAACTGTATCCCCAACCCCAAAAATGAAACGAAACGAGCACGATTTTGACCCCTCCCCTACCCCTCTTTTTTACCACCTCGGAACAGGGCGCAGCCACCCCCATTTAATGGGTCATTTAACACCGTTGAACACCTGACCTCCCTGCTGCCGTCCGGTCGCCCATGAGCCTGCTGCCGTCCTCTCTGCCCCACTCCACCGCTCCGGCTTAAAAACTGCCCACAGAGCCGCCAAAAGCTTGAATTTAGCCGCCTTTTGCTCATCTGCGCCCGTCTGTCCACCCACAACGCAGCGACGGCCACACAGCCGGTTAAATCCAGCCATGCAGCCGCCCAAAATTAAAGACAATTAAAGCCGCGTTAAAGCCCGATTAAAGACTTATTAAACGCGACCGCTCAAAAATTAAAGCCGAATTAAAGCAAATTCAACTTTTTGCACGTTTCGTTTTTCCGGCTCACATCTCAACCAACCCACCCATCGCACTACCTGTCAGCACCTTACCGCTCCAACCTTCAATCAACCCGATGCTCACTTCGTTTTCATGCCCATAGTTTTTTTAGGATAAAATCTTTCTGAAATCGTCCCATAATAAGACCAGTAATGAAACATGCAATGATAGCCCCCAAAAAACCATAATTAGAATAATAATTTCCTAAAAATGTAGACCATGAATGAGCAAAAAAATCTACTTTAGAGAACACTTTTTCTTGAGCGGCCCACTGTTTATCTCCAATTTCTCTAATGGCTGGGAATCTCCGTGTAATATACGACATTTCAAATGGGATAAAATATACTTGTGGCTCATAATAATCCAACATTATATCAAGTCTGTTCAGCTCTTGGGAATAATAAAATCCAAATTCAGTAACTATGTCACTCAATGGTCCCAAATCTGAAATAAATTCTCGAGTCTCCTGACCTAATTTTGCTGAATATACATATTCAAGATAACGGACTCTAGTATCTTCTTCCGAAAGAGACGTTCTTACAGCTGAAACAATCAGAAAATAAGAAATAAATATCAAAACGGCGATATATACAGATTTTGGTATCTTCAATCTATAGGATATCCTATGTTCTTTTCTTTTTTTCAAGCACCAACTTATCATTACAAAAGTGGCTATTATCGAAGCAAAAAGAGTTTGTCTGCCACCAGTGACGATATCATAGGAGACAAACGCAAATAAAGATAAAAATGAATAATAAGGCAGTTTCCCTTTGCAAATAAGATATCTATATAAGAGAGCAAGCCAAGGGATTAGACCAAGTCCGGCAATTGCACTTGCGATCGTCCCAATAATAGAAATTTTAAAATCGTCAATTCGCGTACCTAACTCAACAATAGAATTATTCCTTAGAATATCAATTATTAGAATTATAGAAGCTGCAGTGGATAGAAAAGCCATTTTTTTTATATTAAATGAGGTAATATATTTAAAAATGGTATTAATCCTACTCATTCGACCACAGTTAGTCCCACAAATTACAGAGAATATGCTTATTAAAAAATAAGGTAAAACTGCATATTTATTTCCAGCATTATATTTTACATCAAATGTAAAATGGACAGTCAACAAGAACGAATAAATTATCAGAATCCATGTGTTAGGATTTAATAATTTATTTGCACTTATTTTATAAAGAATGATTGCAACTATTAAAATATATATTAACAATGATACTACAAATATCATTTCATTAGGATTTTATCAAATGACAGTCTGGGGAACATATCAAGAATTCCACCTATAGTAGCGTTAATGATTCTGATATGGTTCGATTCACAATATCGATTTATGTCTTTGAATATATCAAAGGTTATGGCATAATCATGCAGCATATACGCATTATCATGACTGTCTTTTACTTTTTCATATCCTTTTTTATCTTCATCTGTCAATTCATAAGCATGGAAAGACTCGTGCTTTCCAACATTAGCCGCAAAATTTTCATAAAAGGATGTCATCTCACAACCAATTAGAATTATATCTTTAAAGCCCATATAAACAGCGGTATAAATAGCTGTATGAACAACATTTTGAGAAACCGGCATATTATGTGTAAAATCTAAAATCAAATTTTTAGACCATAACCGATGAGGAAAAATCTGATAGATTTTATCTTTAAATAATTGCTTAAATATGTTATTCTTGTAGTATGGTGTTATCAATAATATATTTGAATTGTATTTCTTGGTATTTTTTGAAAAATTATCAGTTTCCGTCTTGTTTAATTTAAATAAATTGGGATCACTAATGACATGACAGTTAGACTTAATTTTACTGAAAATTGAATCATTACGAAAGATAGTATTAACTGTAATAACATATTCATTTTCTAATCCTTCAAGATTCATATTTTTCAATGAAGGCCCATTCCCAACTATGAAACATCGTTCCCCTTTATGAATGTTTTTGAGCGATTTATTATGTTTTATAGCCTTCTTGAAATCTGATTGAAATAGATATTTCACCCAAAAAATGGTATCCCATTTCAATATGCTTAATTTGTCGTGTAACGCATTGAATGTTGACATATATTATTTTTTTGATTTTTATAAATATTTTTTACCAATTGAATGAATTACGCAAATTTTTGTCTTAATTCAATTCTCAAATTGTTATAAATTAATCCGATTAATATTATAGAAATAAACATTGATATCCATGCCGTGTAGATTGCGGAGTATCGGGTGAGCCAGAGGGAAAGGAGGACTTGAAGAAGTGCAGTAGAAAGAGTTATGTGCATGAGTTGCTTCGTCTTTTTATAGAAGAAAAGGTAGTTTACCCAAAGCAGATAGATGCATTGGAATAATCCACCTAGACAAAGTGGTAGTATATACGGTATGCTGTCGTGATATTTAGGGAGAAATAATGATATCAGTCCCCATGCAAATAGCATAACAAGTATACTTATTCCTAAGAATAATACAGTCATTATCTTTGTCTGCTTTGATAACACTCCCTTTACCTTTTCATATCCTTCTGCCAATTTTTTATATATGTATACGGAATTGGTTGCGTTGAAGGCGGTACCGATAATTGTTATTATTGCAGCAAGGTTCGCAGCAAAACTGAAATAACCTACAACTGATTGGTCATGGAAGTAATTGATGATATATCTATCGAGTCCAGATTTCAGCCAGAATGAAGCTGTATGTGGTATTAATGGAAGTGCGTATAAATATGTTTCCTTGAAGAGCGATTTTGAAGGTAAGGAGAATACGAGATATCGCCTTTTAATCAGAAATACGATACTCACAATAAAATATATTATTGCGAGCAGACTCCATGCGTATACTCTTCCTTGCCATCCATAATGCAGACCCACAATAAGCCAGAATGTGAGTCCAAAATTACAAACCGCAAATGAAACCCCATACATGCCATAACTTACTGGCTTTTCTTCAAGTCTCCAGATATCGAGATTCAAGTTGTTGAAAACCTGAAAGTAACATATCATCAAACCTAACCATAAATATTCAATTGGGACACCCACGGATCTTTCTACAAATCCGGGTGCTATAATCATTATCAATGACAGCAACATTAGCATTCCTGTTGTTGTCATTAGTGCGACAAGGATTATCTTTCTTAAGTCGTCGTTCCCTTTTTGGAAGAATGAGACTCCAACATAAGAAACTGTACAGAGAGATATGATTATGTTTAAAAGGGTGACAAAGGTGGTAAACAGATTCAAATAACCATAATCTGATGGTGTCAAATATCGTGCGAGAATTAGTAGCAGTATGAAACTTATACCGCTGTTCACGAAAGAGAAAACGGTATAAAGCATCCCATGCTTAAAATTCTTGCTGTGAGTAATCTGCGATATTTGAGCCTTTATGTCCATAATGCTTATTTACAACATCTGACAACATTTGTCTTATACCTCTTCCATATTAAAACTGGAATAATTGATAGTAGTGTGGACAAGACAATAAATATAATTGTGTCGAGATATGGATTTCCAACAGATAGTCTTGAATGTGGGTAGAGGATGAAGACCATCATCTGAAAGAGAAATATCTCATAGCTCCATTTCCCTACTTCTCCAATAATGGCTCTAATCTTTAGTGGCAACTTGTCATATAGTTTCCATATTAGCCATGGTAATAAGAGCGCTGCATAGAAGTAACATATCCAATGGAATGGACGCCACGGAGTATCGTGAAGGAATGGTTTCAAACTACCAGTCGTATAATATAGTGTGAGGAGTATTGCCAAACTTATGAATGAAAGTATCAGTTGCCTTTTCGTTATCGCCTTTGAGATTCTATTTGTTGCCCAAACATACCCAAGGTAAATCAAGAACAAGTAACGTAAGCAACTTAAACGGTATACAGATTCGGGCATATCGATATAAATACAAAGCCATTCAACTCCCTGACTTACAATTACGAACAATATAAGCAACGCGTACCCCCCATTTGTTAACAATTGTTAAACAAAATGGGAGTAGTATGAAGAATTGTATGTATATCCATATATAGTAGCTACCGGGGCCGATTCCTCCTGCATACACACAAGACTTGATTACTTGTATCGGGTCATGACCTAATATTACAAGGACACAACCGGTTATGACAGTTGTGATTACAAATGGCTGTATAATCCGTTTCCACAATTTTGAAAGATTATAATGATACTTGTATGTCCTGGAAGATAATCCCTGTTCCTGCCGAATTTTATCTGCATGGAAAACGTGATAGGATTGCAATAAAAGAAACAGTGGAACAGCCATGCTTCTCCACGCTATAAAGACAGACGCCTTCATCACTGACAGTGGCAGATTATGCGTGATAACCACACATATTATACATAGTCCCTTCAGAAAATCGATAAATAAGTCGCGATGATGGGACATTGCACTAATCTATGTCATTGAAGGAAATGCGGTCTCCAAGGAAGAGGTCGCGGTTAACGGTGTGGCCTACGATGTCTTTCCAGTGACGAGGGTGAAGGCTGAGTCCGGGACGGACACAACGGACATTCTCGGAGGTGATGACTTCACCGGCTTTGATGTCCTTGGCCACGTAGAGGGAACGTCCGGTTTTTCTTGCTGCCCTGACTTTGTCTGTCAGCTCGAACGAAGGATTGCCAAGCGAGGCCTCGGCCATCCGGATGTCTTTGACCATCCGGACGAATTCCTCTTTGTCCATTGAGAAACCGGAATCGGGGCCACCTATGCTGCGGTCAAGGATGAAGTGCTTCTCGACAACAGTCGCACCCAAGGCTACAGCCAATGTCGGGACAAGCGAACCCATGGAGTGGTCGGACAGTCCTACCTTCACTCCAAACCGTTCTCTCATGGCCGGAATCATCGAAAGATTGGCGTCCTCTATCCTTGCGGGATATTCGGAAGTGCATTTGAGAAGGGTGATGTCTTCGTTGCCGACTTCCCTGCAGGTCTGTATGGCCTCGTCTATTTCTTGCTCAGTTGCAATGCCGGTCGACATTATCATCGGCTTACCCTTTGACGCAGCATAACGGATCAATTCGGTATCCATTATCTCGAATGAGGCTATCTTATAAATGGGATTCCCAAGAGATTCAAGCAAGTCCACAGCAGTGTTGTCGAATGGCGTGGAGAACATGATGACTCCGCAGTCTTTTGCAACTTTGAACAGTTCCTCATGCCACTCCCAGGGCGTATAGGCTTCTTTGTAGAGGTCATAATAGTTGTAACCGTCCCACAGGCCTCCATGGAGGATGAAATCCTCTTTCTTGCAGTTGAGCGTTATTGTGTCGGCGGTATATGTCTGAATCTTGACAGCATCCACGCCAATCTCTGCAGCCGCCTTGACTGAATCTATCGCTGTCTGGAGATTATGATTGTGGTTGGCCGACAGTTCGGCTATGATGAATGTCTTTCCCATCATCTTGCTTCTAAATCCTTGAATAATTGAACAATTCTCTCCTTCTGGCTACGGAAATCGATATCCGCCGGCATAGGCATGTTATTCTCTACTATATCTCTCAGCCTTTCCGTGATTATTGAAGAGCCATCAAGAAAATTCCCTAAGGGTGAGAACAGCCGGTGGCCAACACCATACCGGTAGAACTCCTCCTGATTGTCGACATAATATCCCACAGCGACCGGCAAATTTCTCGAGAAAGCCTCCATGCAGACGGTGCTTGCCGGGAAAATGCCCAGATCGGAGCTGTCGAACAGACCCACAATCTCTTCTGCGCCCAGTCTTCTGTGTATATTGGCTATAGCTGCTGATTCATCAGAGATTGCCACAGTATCACCCGCCATCACATGAATTTCAGAGACGGGGAGCACTTTATGGACAATCCTGATCATCTTGTCCGTGAGACTGAAAGGGTCTGCGCCACCCATTGCAAGGACAACCCTATCTAACCTATCTGAGATCCTGCAATCTCTGTTCGGTCGCAGAAAAGGCTCACGAAGAAATGCCCATTCGATCCCTCCTATAAACCTGGTGTAAGGCTCTGTTGAGAAATCTTCTCCTTTCAGGGGGCAGGCCGTCATCAACAGGTCGCACGCCATGTGGCGGTCGTGTATGTCGTCGATACAGACCAGCTTGCATCCTTTGTCCTTGACGGCCTGCTGATAGACGGTGGAATAGTAGTAATTGTCAAGCACGACTATGTCGCCTGGCCTCAGTTTGCTGAGGAAATCTGTATTTGCTTCTTCAAGACCATGCCCTGTGATTGGCATGTAGTCACAGACCTTGGCAATCTCCCCTAACTGATATTCAGTTGGAACGTGCTCAACGGAATTGTATGTCGTAAAAAGGCAGTAAAAGTCATCTTTCAGATAGCCTGCCAGCGCGAGAGAACGGATGAAATGTCCGTATCCCGTCGTGCCGCTGCCATCAGCCCTCAATACAATCCGTTTCATCACTTGTCTCAATTAGCTTTTATAATTACTCCACCCCAAGAATAGCCTACTCCGAAACCACAGAGAAGAACATTTCCATGAAGGCAGTTTTGCTCTTTTGCATCACACAGCGCAATCGGAATACTATTGCTTACAGTGTTACCAATATTTGCCATGTTGACAAAGAATTTGTCTGTGGGAATCCTGATTTTTCTTTGAAGAAAACTTAGCATATAGCTGTTTGCCTGATGAAAGACAAACAGTTCAATATCATTTATACTCAACTGATTTTTTTCAAGAGTCTGGTTGACAACAATGGGTACATTCTTTTGTGTGAATGAGAAGATTTCAGCACCGTTCATATAAAGGTAATCTGAAGAAAGCGGGTTGCCATTTTCATCAAATCTCAAATCACACGCTTTATTCGGTTGTCTTGACGCCCCAGTCTTTACAATTAGATTCTCTGCACCGGAACCATCTGTGCCAAGTGCGAATTCCTCAATCTTGGCAAATCCATCATTCGAAATCAATGTTGCCGTGGCCGCGTCACCAAAAATTGTACGGTTGCCCTTATCTTTTGGGTGGAGATATTTATTGTAGGTCTCAGCTGTCAGCAATAAAACATTGGAGGCAATATTACCATAGATTAAACCTTTGGCAATAGCAAGGCCATAAATATATCCTGAACATCCGAGGTTAAAGTCAAAAGCTCCGCATGTGGTTGGCAATCCAAGCCTGTCTTGAATTATGCAGGCAGAAGAAGGTAAGAAATAGTCCGGGTTCTGTGTACATAATATAACAAAGTCTATATTATCCTTTGTAATCTCCCTATTTTCTGAGAATAATTTCTCAGCAGCTTTTACTGCTAAGTCAACTGCAGTCTCAGATTCTGATGCCACGTGACGTTGGTTCACTCCGACTTTATTTGCAATCTTATCTACAGTCCATTCCGGGAACTCAGAGACAAGTTCTTCGTTTGTAACAACCTTCTCCGGAAGATAATATGATATAGCCTTGATATAAGCCATAGTTTTATTTATTTCTTTGAAGAGATTGTGTCGAACAAATCCTGTACAGTGATTGCTTTTTTCAATTCATCTGGTGTCAGTGTCACACCATATGATTCATCAGCCATTGCAATGGTCATAAGACCAGTCAATGAGTTCCATTCATCGAGAGAGTGGAAGTTAGTCTCAGGGGAAAGTGTTACAGTTTCGGGATCATCAAACTGGTTTTTGAAATTGCTTATAAATTCTTGAATTTCCATTATCATTTGTCTAAATTTAAAGTGTTGTAGATTTTGTTGAATTCTTTCATGGATTTGACGAGTTCCTTTGGATTTGTCAAATCTCTATATCTTGAAAGATATTCCTCAGCATTGCAGTCTTGCTCAATATATTTCACTCCATCTATTTCAACCAGGGGTAAATTTATTTTGAACCCAAGATGATAATTAAATCTTAAGGCGTCTTTATTGTTCAATTCAGTTCTACCGAAGAGGCTTGATAAGCCAAGTTCTGAGAAAATAAAATAAATTATAGTTGAAATAAATTCAAGACCAATTCCGCTACTTAAAAATTGAGGCAACAGATAATAACCAAGTTGACCACTGAATCTCTCATAATCAATATCAACGACATTCATCACTCCAATTGGATTCCCTCTCTTTATAACAAGCCAATAAAATTTTGTGTCTGTTTCAGAAAGAGAGGATATGAATTTGAGATGATTTTCTTTTGAGATTTCCTTTGTGTTGTACATAACCTTACGTATGTCAGGATGGTTTCGCCAAACTCTTATATTCTCGATGGTAACGTCATCAAGATTGATAAAATTAACGAAAGTGTAGTCTCCGACATGATAGGTCTTCGTCTTGTCTATATTCATATTGCCTCAGATATTCCGAGACAATATGATATAGAATCAGATTTTACTTAAATCACATTTGTAGTAAAAGAATCTGTCATCTTCCTTAACCTTTTCTGCTCCTAAAGAGCGTTCCAGTGCATTGGAACTGACGTTGTCCTTTAATACTTTTGTTGTGATGAAGTGTAGTCCGTGATTGTCCCGGAAATGTATATAAAAGTCCTTACATATTTGTTTTGAAAGTCCTTTGCCTTGGAAAGCCGGATTTATATAGATTCCTCTCTCTGCTGTAATGGCATCATTGAAATGAAGATTTATTGAGCCAATAAACACCCCCCCCCGATAATACACTGTAATACAAGGCATTATCATTGCATTGCAGACATTTCACAAATTTGCAATGGGATTCGAATGGGATAATATCTTGATTCACCATATATTTTCTTATCTCAGGGAGATTGCGGCACTCCCATATATGACGGGACATGGCATCATCCATGTCTGTATAACTGATATATGTGAATCTGTCAGTGGAGAAACTTTTCATTCTTTCGAGATGAGTTTGAACTTCATTTCAGCGAGGACCCAGTCGGTAGGGGTGTCAAGATCCTGGACTTCTAGCTCCGACACAATGATTGGCGCTGTGTTCTCTCCCCAGAAACTGTCGGCCTTCCGGAACGCTTCCGTTGTGGCGAAATAGAACTGTCCGGCATCATGATAGAACTGCGGAAGGTCCTGAGAACGCGAATTCCTGTATTCAGGCCATTTCATGGCAATCCGTCCTTTGTCATCAATGACCAATCCGCGAAGCACCGGATAGGAGAACGCGGTGCATGTGAAAGCGGAGTCAAATCTGCCTTCTTCAAGTATCCTGCCTGCCTGTCTGAGCTTTTCGGGAGTGACGAATGGCGCGGTGGCGTAGACACAGCATATCACGTCGAATTCCTGACCATTTTGCTTGTAACGGTCAAGCACTTCATTTATGACAGCCGATGTGGTGGCAAAGTCGTTGGAAGTTTCAGCAGAACGCAGAAAAGGTACTTTTGCTCCGTATTTGAGTGCAACATCCGCAATCTCCTTATCATCAGTCGAAACCATCACTTCGTCAAATATCCCTGACTTCAGTGCCGCCTCTATTGAATAGGCAATGATGGGTTTCCCAAGGAAGTCCTTGACGTTCTTCCTTGGAATCCTCTTGCTGCCGCCACGGGCGGGTATGATACATATAGATTTCATTTTGAAACGAATTCTATGACCGTGTCTATTACATACTGATGTTCCTCGTCGGTCAATGTCGGGAACATCGGGAGGCTTAGGCAATGCTCATAGTAATCCTCGACAACCGGGAGGTCTCCTTTCTTATTGCCGAACTGCTGATAGTATGGCATGAGATGAAGAGGACCATAATGAACCTGAGCGTAAACACCGTTCTCATGCAGGAAGTCATAGAGCCCCTTGCGGTCTGGCACCTGGATTATATACAGATGGAAGGCATGATAGATATCGTCGGCACGATAGGGAGTCTTGATGTCTGAGATATCCTTGAACGCCTTATCATATTTCCTGGCAATCTCCTGACGGCGGTCAAGGCCCTTGTCGGCACGTGCTAGCTGGGACACCCCGAGGGCGGCCTGAAAGTCGGTCAAACGGTAGTTGAAACCGAGATCCTGCATCTCGTAATACCAGCCTCCATCGCATTTGTGGAGTAGTGCGGGATCCTTTGTGATTCCGTGTGTGCGGTAATGGCAGAGTTTTTTATAGAGGTAAGGGTTGTTTGTTGTGACCATTCCTCCCTCACCTGTGGCGATGTGCTTCACAGGATGGAACGAGAACACGCTGATGTCGGCAAAATTTCCATTGCCGCTTCGCTGACGCTCGCCACTGGAATCTGTGAACCATGCGCCGGGAGCGTGGCAGGCATCCTCTATGAGCCACAGGCCATATTCATCGCACAGATTGCGGAATTCCTCCAGATTATGGGGATAACCGGCAAAGTCCACAACAATGACACCCTTGAATGTCCCCCTGGGATTATTCTCAAGCAACCCACGGAGTTCATTGATGTCCATGAGGTATGTCTTGGGGTCAATATCGCAGAAAGTCACATTTCCTCCGCAGTATCTCACGCAGTTTGCGCTTGCAGCGAAGGTCATGGGGGTGACAATCACGTTATCGCCGGGCTTGACTCCTAATGCAGTCGTGGCAAGATGCAGACCGGATGTGGCATTATTGACTGCAACAGCATACTTTGCGCCCACATACTCGGTAAACCTGGTCTCGAATTCCTTGATTTTCGGACCCTGGGTGAGGTAGTCGCTCTTAAGGGTTGAGATGACTGCCTCTATGTCGTCGTCGTTGATGGACTGACGGCCGTATGGGATTGGCTTGCGAATCATTTCACCACAAAGTTTGGATCAACGAACTCCTTGATTTTCTCACGCATTGTCTCGACAGTCTCCCACTCCTCATTCTTGTCGGAGCTGTAGTGGAACCCATCCGGGACAGGGACAGCATTGTGGTGCCTGATATAGTCCTCGCGGTTGTATTTGAATGACACCGAGGGGAGTATGGCATAATATTTGCCTATGTCGATAGTGTTGAGAGCGTCGGTGGCGGTGATCATCTCCTCGTGAAGCTTCTCGCCCGGACGGATTCCGACCTCGACCTGAGGCAGGTTGGGTGCGATTGCAGTTGCAACGTCCTTGATATGGTAAGAAGGAATTTTGGGGATGAAGATTTCACCACCAAGATGGTTCTCAATTGCCCAGAGCACTAGGTCAACACCCGCCTGGAGGGAGATATTGAAACGGGTCATGCGCATATCGGTGATCGGGAGCTCAGTGGCACCGTTGTCGCGCTTGCTGATGAAGAAGGGTATCACCGAACCTCGCGACCCCATGACATTGCCGTAGCGCACCACTGAGAATTTGACGGGATTCTCACCCTTGATGTTGTTGGCGGCCGTGAAAAGCTTGTCGGAAGTAAGTTTGGTGGCACCATAGAGGTTGATCGGAGCACAGGCCTTATCGGTGGAAAGAGCGACCACATGCTGGACACCGGTAGCGAGAGCGGCGTTGATCACATTCTGAGCGCCGTTCACGTTTGTCTTGATACATTCCTCAGGATTGTATTCGGCAGTGTCAACCTGCTTGATGGCTGCAGCGTGGATAATCACATCGATTCCTTGGCAAGCCCTCTTGAGGCGTTCTCCGTCTCGCACGTCTCCGATGAAGAAGCGGAGCTGCGGATACTTGTCGTGCGGATATTTCTGCTTGAGTTCAAACTGCTTCAGTTCATCTCGCGAATAGATAGCGATTTTCTTCACATCGGGATAACTGCGGAGAATCGTCTCCACGAATTTCTTACCGAAAGATCCAGTTCCACCGGTAATCAATACTGATTTGTGATTCAACATATATGTTTATTATATTTTATTTGATTATTATAATCCTTAGGATCTATCCGAGACGGCCTATTAATAGACCAATATAGATATCTCATGTGCACAATATTCCAAGAATTCTATATGATAAAGATTGTACTGAATTTCATGAACTATATGTGATTGTTAACTCTTGCAGCACTTGACTTTCAACTACTAAGCTAATCTTAGCTCCCTTTGGTGATCCATGGGAGAATCGAACTCCCTCCTCCTCTTTTTTCGTTTCCTTCCCCTCCAAATCCTTATAGTGTAATGATGTACACCGACATTATAGAGAGAGGTGAACTAACCAGTATTCTAATGGATCATATTATGTTGTATAATTTCAATCACCTCTTCTTTGACAATGATTCCATAAGCGGATGACAAATAGTTTTTGATCGCGTTGCTTATGCGCTCTTGATTATGTCCCCATTTTTTCAATCTCTTCGTAAATTCTTCCGCCAATTTAAACTTCTCCCATTTAATCGCACTATAGACATCTGTTGTTAGAGTATCAGTGATATTTTTCAAATTTACGGTACACAGTGTATAGTCGTCAAACGAAAATACACATGGGGATGATAGTGCGTTTGTTAAACTTGGATAAAACTTAGATACCTTCTCCTTATCTATTTTGTAAAATTGTTTACCTATCTTTTGTTCCTCAGACTCTCCTAATTTGTGAGCGAGGAGATTCCTGCACCTATGATAATATTTGTCTAATTCCAGCTTGTATTGTTCTATAGTTACATCGATTCCAGAGTCCTTCATACCTGACTTCAACCTCTCAAGCCCATTCTCTTTATCACGGTCAAGATTGATATCAAAGCCAAAAACCTTGAGATCCTCTTTGAAATCTTTAATGAAAGAGTCGATACAACCGTATGGATGTATTAAGTACCACCGGTATATATCCTGTCGGTATTTTTCGATATCAATAAATCCGAGATGAATGTCTACCTCTGATGATTGTTCTTTTAAGAATGAAGAATAGTCCGGATTATTCTCCTTATACGCTTCCCACTTTTTTATAAACTGTCGAACAGCACATTCATTGTATTCAACAAGCGCATCATACTCTCCCATAGACCTCCATAGCTTTCGCATCGAAGGAAGATTAAAGTTGTTTTGCCTTATTGATCGATTATGCATTTAATAATGATAGTACCCTGGTAAGCAGGTACAAGATTGCAGGATGATTAAAATAGAAAGATTGTAGATTGGGCGATAACTGCCCAGTGTAGTTTGTATAAGATAGCAGCTTTCACCAAGGAGATATAATGGCTGGACGTAATATTGCGTTCTTTAATCAGGAATATAGTGTTGAAACTCTTCAAGCAGCTGGATCTGTGTGTTCGTGAGCTTGTCAACGGAATTTTTGATGCTATTGTACGCCTCTTCTAACCGGGGCATATCATTATGAGCTACAGACAGCATTAATTCAATCAATGCCATTGACCAAATGTTTGTTAGGGCAGACCGATGTTTTTCAAATCTTTGCTTTGTGCAGCGGTAACCAGCCATATCACCGAGTATGAATTGTACGCACATCAATACTGCCAAGAGCTTCGCCTCTGCCTTGGGATTGGCAGGAGAGACAATTCCCATACGCTGATTGAATACGTTGAGCTGAGATTTCTCCTTTTCGGTCAGAGCCTCTTCAGCATGGAACTTACGCAGTATCGGCAACATTTTTGGTATAAAAGAATCTACCAAATCATATTGCCGACGTGTGTCGTGAGCAAATTCCAAAATTCTGACTATCTTGGCATCGACATCCCATAGCACAGATCCCATGTCAGCTGTCGCAGCAATCACCAGATTCCCTTTGTTGCTACGAGCCCTCGGGATGAAAATCCCTTTTAACCCAGCATAATCACCTTCAACTATCTCGACAACATCCCCTTCACTCAATTCAATGTCATTAATGTTGAAGAATGGTATTGTATTGGTGTGTGCCCTAGCTATTATCTTGAAATTCTCCATGGCGTCATCGCTTATAATAGCATATCGATGATTAGGCGAACTCCTGTTAATCAACAGGCTTAATTCATTATCCTGCCTTCCGCAAAGCTCTTTGATTTCGTCTAACGTACCCTTCACAAAAATGTAAAAGAATGTGAGCAATCTCTCTACATATCTGATTTTGCCATTTATAAACTGCGCAGAACGGATTATCGGTGCAAAAAGCTCAAGACTATGTCCATCTCGATTAAATTTGTCGATAACATCTTTTAGAGATTGGTTCCCGGACTTATTGACAAAGTTAAGGACATACCATTGCTTTTCATCAGATTCAAGTGATTCCATATCTCTATTTTCGCAAATGGGTACTTTTCTAACTACCTTTTCTTTTTGTTAATAAATTAATAATCAACATATTAACCATCTAAAGAAAGGCAAACTACCGAAAACTTGTCTTAATATGATATGATATTCTTTTAAGTATCTCTTGATAAGAGTTACTCAACTTTTATAAAACATTTATTTATCGCAATATATGAGCGTGACGATAATCTATTTGACAAACTTTTACACAATTTGAACCAAAGAATGACGAAAAAATGGAATAAATAACTCCAACATATCAAATATTTTTTCTATCTTTGCCAGCGATTGAGTAACTCTTATCAAGAGTTACTCAACTTTTGAATTTGTATTGTTGTCTCAAAATTCAAGGCATAATATACAGTCGTGAACCTTCACAAAATTTCTATTTTGTCATAAATTTTGGTTTCACCCATGTGTTTTTGCTCTACCGTTCTCTTGATAGAATGGGCTGACGCATCCAAAGTTGAAACACACTGGTATGGTAAATCCAAGAATGCCGAGTTCAATCTCGCCAAAAACGAGGACAACCGCCGTGTCTTAATCAGCATGAAATAGTCAAATTTTAATATGGCAGAGTGCAAAACGACTTTATTGCACTCTGCCATACTTCGTATATTATCACATCTGCCGAATGATCCGTGCCGAGGTGTGCTTGCCAAAGAAAGTCAGCGGATGAAGTGTGTCCTTGCGTGTTCCTCTGCCGGTGGTAGCGGGACATCCTTGAGAGCCTTCATAATGCGGGCGAGATTATGGCCAAGAGTACGCATGGTCTGCATTCCTTCTTCATCATGGACTACCTCGCCGGGTATACGGCCATACGCATTGTTCCAGTACTGGGAACTCGGCATCGGCATATTCGTCATCTCAAAATACTTGTTGAGTCTTTCGACCGTACATACCGATCCTCCTCTCCGGCATATACCTACCGCAGCAGCCGGTCTGTACTGGAAATAACGGTTCAGCGAATAGAACAGTCTATCCATCAGCGAGCACAGCGATCCATTCGGCCCGGCATAATACGTGGGAGAACCGAACACAAAGCCGTCAACCCCTGCTTCGAGTCTCTCGCGGATCTCGGCATACACACCTTGATTGAAGATACATACACCTGTCTCCTGACACTTGTTGCAGGCTATGCATCCCGGCATCGGTTTCTTGCCGATGTCAACGATTTCCGTCTCGATACCATCCTGCCGCATGGCTTTAGCCACTTCCTCAAGAGCTGCTTTTGTATTGCCGTCCTCTCTCGGACTTCCGTTGATCAACAGAGCTTTCATACTACATACATTTTTATCTTATATATCTGACTATTTTGCGGATTCACAGACCTGTCTGATCCAAGCGAACAGATCATCGAGATTGTAGTCGCCAGAATGTGGACGGTTCCACGGCAACGCGAAATTCACGTCATACCCCTCATTGCGCAGTTTTGTGGCGAGATTGACAGGAACAAGAAAAGACGTGTCGCGATCGCTCGCACCGTGACGGATGAACCAATGTGGTGCAACATCCGCAACACGCTGAGCGGAGATATAATACATCGGATTCATGATATGTACCCGCTTCTGCATCTCTGCGCTCAGGAC
Organism: uncultured Staphylococcus sp.; assembly: GCA_964552825.1. GTDB lineage: Bacteria > Bacteroidota > Bacteroidia > Bacteroidales > Muribaculaceae > Duncaniella. The sequence continues at coordinate 64,397 of CAZKIE010000009.1, forward strand.
TGCATCAGGATTGTCTGTGCGATGTTTGAGACTGAAGTCCGTGAAGTTTGCCGAAACACCCTGCGGATTTCCGAACACCTTATTCTCCGGCGACGGAGTGGGTATAAGTACTCCCATCTGGTCAAATGCCGGTGGTGTCTTCAGGGGTGTGACGGATGCCACATAGCTTAGGTATTTGTCAAGATCAATGTCGGCCACAAAGTCTGTCCGCTTACTGAACATCGGCCTATTGCCGGGTCCGAAAGATGGCGCGCCGCGTCCGGCTCCCATCATTGGGAGAGGCTCCTTATACAGTTCGATGCCTATTGAGTCAGGTATGATGAATCCTGCCTCCAAAGCCTTGTGAGCCGACTCGATGAGGAAGGTCTTGAGGTAATCCTTGTAATTATCAGCTGTTATCAGTTCACCTTTCTGATTCTTGAGCTTCATAGAATTGATATACTCCGGACAGAGCGCTGCGAGTTCGGCGGATATGGCTTTCTGCTGCCCATCGAGATGCCTCACGCCATCATTCGTACAGCCGTAGAGCCACTCATACTCCATATCGGCATGGTTGAGATCCGTGATCGGACAATAGCATATCGCACCAAACACATTATCCCGTGCCACAGCCGCACCCATCGCCGTCAGATAAGGCTCATACTCCGGAGCGTTGGCCGTAGCTCCGAGCAATGACGACATAGCGCCACCCGCACTTGTCCCATCCGTGAAAATCATATCCGCATTTCCGGGTATGACATCATTGTTGTAGCGCAGATAACGCACCGCAGCTTTCAAGTCGAGCAGACCGTTCGGAGCTGTGCCGGTATAGACAGTATCACCATTGCTGACCACCATGGAGTTGGAACCTCTTGATCCGGGTATACATACCGCATAACCCTCCTTCAGCGCACGTCCCGTCGCATCAGTCGGCGATGGTGTCTTGGCTGTTGAAGCCATATATCCGCCGACGTAGGTCCGCAGAAGGATGGGTGACTTCGAGTCAGCCGACATACCATCCGGCACATAATAGTTGAGCGTCTGGTAGGTTGAATCCTCTACATTGGTCACGTAATAGATGCCCTCATAGGCCTTGTAGGATACTTCCGTCCCGTCGGGCATTGTCAAGGAGCCAGTGGTATAACTGTCGGGGTCGAAACGCAGGTCTCCGGCCGTCGCCCGGAGTCCATCCGACGCCATCGCTGCCATGGCCAACATAATTATCGCTATATTTTTCATATCCATAGTTTTATCCGTCAGTTTATTTGCCTGTCCAGGTCTCGTAGTGTATCTCATCAGGCTTCCATTTATCCTTTGGCATCGGATCCTCGGCAGGATAGCCGACAGGCACAACGTTGAGCGGCACAATATCGTCAGGGATATCAAGCATATCCTTCAACAGAGCCACTCGCTCCTTCATCGGATATATACCGCACCAGACCGCGCCAAGGCCAAGCGAATGAGCCGCCAGCAGCAGGTTCTCGGTCGCAGCGGATGTATCCTCCACCCAATAGTCCACACCGTCGCCCGGGAAAGTGGCATTCAAATCTCCACATACCACAATGGCCAAAGGAGCCTTCGCAGCCATCTTCATTGTGTGGAAATTCTCTGATATAGCCTTCAGTGTGTTCTTGTCCTTGATCACGATGAACCGCCACGGTTGCTTGTTGCCGGCCGACGGAGCAGCCATGGCCGCCCGCAGCATCTGCTCTATCTTTTCATCCTCGACAGGCTTATCCTGATAATCACGGATACTTGTCCGGGTAAGGATATTCTCCATGGATGACGAGGCTGAGGATTCTGATCTCTCTGATTTACCGTTACCGCTGTCTCTCGCGATCTTGATTGACAGGATCACCAAAGCCACGGCAAGAAGGACGTTCAATAACTGGGATATATTCATCTTATTTATCTGGATTTTGAGTTATCTGAAACAAGCATCCTGTGGGACAAACGAATCTGCAATACGGACGGTTGACCACGACAGAAAGCACGACGAACAGAGCTGCGGCAATCAGAACCCCGATAGCTGCCTGCCGGAAAATGAATGCGGTGAAAAGTTCCCAGTTCATCCACTCAAACCATATTCCGGCACATAAAACCAACATCAATACAGCCCAGAGGCACTCCTTAAACACAGTGAGAGCCTTCACAAGTCTCGGAGACATCCTCAACTTGAAACCGGTGGACTTACCGACAAGCTCCTGAAGAGACCCCAACGGACAAACCCACGTGCAATAATGGCTTTTCCTGCCGAAATACGGATAGACAAAGGCTATCACAAGCATCAGGATCACCACTATCGACTGCCCCACATTGACACCGTTGGAGATATAATTGACAAACACCTCGTATGAAAGAAATGTCCCGCACCAGAACCCCAGGACCACAACATTGAGAGCAAGCTGGACCCATCGGTAGCGTCTGTCCTTTACAAATATAGGCAAAATCGCGGCACAAATCACTACGACAAGAGCCACGACACTCCTCAGGCTGAAAACGAATCCTCCACCTGTGGCGGTCTGCTCTCCGACAGCGTAAGAATTGTTGCCGAGATATGCCACACCGGCCTTTATCGTAGCATTCACCGCCCGGGACGACAGCGTGGCTCCGGAAATACCATCGACCTCCTTATCAGCCACATCTCTTACAGATGTACCTATCCACTCAGGGATCAGCCCGCTGCGGACTCGGCCGAAAAATTCCTCCGACTCCGCATTTTTTAGTGTCTTTATATCCGTAATCTTGTCACCCTTTATCGTGATCTCTAACGGAACCGGGCCACCATATCCCTTTATATTATTGGCTATTGTCGTTGTGTTTATGACAGTGACCTGACCATCAGTTGTAATAGACTCAGCCTCACCGCCACAGTCGGCAGCCGGAGCCGTGACATCATGGCCGAACACACTTCCGTTGCGTTGCACCGCGACAGCGAGCAAAATCAGGAAACAAGTGACAAACCTCACTAACATTCGCAATCGTTGAAACGTCATTCTACAGCAGTCTTCTAATATACAATTATAATGAGACCATCTGCACTGTAAAAACAGCGCATCCATAATTATGACGTAAAAAATTACGTTTTGGTTTATTCTCCGTGCAAAATTTTTTCAAAAAATTTAAGAGGCCATTTACGAAAACGGCCTCTTAACGATCCTTACAATATCAAGACCCTTCTTGACCTCACCCTCAAAAATCAGATGAGCAGCAACCTGATACTATATCCGGGCAAAAAAGCTACCCAATACTGGTATTGCCCCACTCCGAGCGATCAGCTCAAGGGTGTCGTGAATGGGCGCTACACTTACTGGGCAAGCAAGCATCCCATCCCCGGTGGCATAGCTTGCGAGAACTTCGAACTGACCGAACCTTTCGAAGCCGGGAAAAGCTATGTTTTCGGGATCACGCCTCTGACTCCTGAAGAACTTATCAAACAGATCGAACAATAAAATACGTTCGTCAGACGGCGCATGGGACTATGCCGTATGTGTCAGTCCATTACCATGGACCTGGCCATCCTGGGCCACCTCCTGCCGGTGCCGGACGTGCCGGACCGGGATTTGGTGCCGGTGGTGCCGGATTATTCGGGCCTCCGTTGAAAAAAACTCCCACATCAGGCCCACCGTATGGATCGGACGAGACTGACCATCCGAGACCTGCGCATCCGCTCAATCCTATACCGAGAGCGGACACTCCTGCCAATATTATAAGATTCTTGCGTTTCATATTAAAAATCGTTTGTAAGTATAACACCCATATGGGAATAAAGGTCATAAATTAAAGATTTTTAGTTAAATAAGATTAAACAAGAATGTATTACTGTGAAATTCACAATTTATATCATTAAATTTGTAGGTGTGTTTTTCATAGTATTAGATTAAGATAAAGGTTTAAATTCCAAAAGAGGACTGTCGTGAGACAATCCTCTTTTTTTATCCTTCTGACCGGCCTCACGACAAGAACTTTAAACTTCGCCATTTGTTGTAAGGAAAGAAAAACTTTAATCTGTATACTACAATGGATTTCCTTACAAATGACAAATTGGTCATAGTCGGTGCGGCCGGCATGATCGGGTCAAACATGGCTCAGACAGCCGCCATGATGCACCTTACTCCCAATATCTGCCTATATGATACTTACGCACCCGGACTTGAAGGCGTGGCCGAAGAGATGGCTCACTGTGGGTTCGAGGGGCTTAACCTCACATATACATCCGACGTGAAGGAAGCGTTCAAGAACGCGAAGTATATCGTTAGTTCAGGAGGTGCGGCCCGCAAGGCCGGAATGACACGAGAGGATCTTCTGCGAGGCAACGCCGTCATTGCCGAACAGCTCGGCAAGGACATAAAAACGTATTGTCCGGATGTAAAACACGTGGTCGTGATCTTCAATCCGGCCGACATAACAGGCCTCGTCACCCTCATATACTCCGGACTGAAACCATCGCAGGTATCAACACTCGCCGCACTCGACAGCACCCGTCTGCGCAGTGAGCTGGCCAAGTATTTCCATATTCCGGCCGATCAGGTAGTCAACTCCCGCACCTACGGTGGACATGGCGAACAGATGGCAGTATTCGCATCCACTACCACCATTGCCGGTCAACCTCTATCGGAGATCATAGGCACCAAGGCTCTTCCCGAAAAGGAGTGGGAGGAGATGAAGCAGCGTGTGATCCAGGGAGGCAAGAACATCATCGATCTCCGTGGCCGCTCTTCCTTCCAGAGTCCGGCATACCTGTCGATATGCATGATCGCCGCTGCAATGGGCGGAAAGCCTTTCAACTGGCCTGTCGGAACATACGTCGACAACGGAACTTTCAACCACATAATGATGGCCATGGAGACCACCCTTGACAAGAACGGTGTCACCGTACATCCCGTGGGCGGTACGCCTGAGGAGAAGAAGGAACTTGACCAGAGCTATCATCATCTGTGCGAGCTTCGCGACGAGGTGATCTCCCTCGGCATCATCCCGCCCATCAGCAAATGGCATGATATAAACAGCAACCTTTAGAGTGTGTAAAAAACTCTTGGGCTAAATGGGATATGGATCTCCGGATCCATATCCCATTTTTTCACTTTCTTTTGCGTATTCACAAGATTGTCGCTATCTTTGTGTCATTATGGAAAGTGAACTGTATCGGCCGGAGGATCTTTCATCCGCATCAATGCGTGAGATCGCTATGAACGCCGAAAAAAAATATACGCTTCTCGCTCTCACCGCCGACAGGATTTCACTCACAGCCGAATCCCGGCAACGATGGGAGCGTATTATGGACATGAGCGGTGCTCCGTTCTCCTATTGTCATTTCACAGAGCCGGACGGCACCTGCCACAGCCTCATCCCTTATCAACCGGGATCGCTGCGCGACGATTTTGACTTCGGTCCGTTGGTGATGTTGAGGACTGAAATTCTGAAGTCATTCCTGCGGGAGGCAAGGCCTGATTACAGATTTGCCGGATGGTATGATCTGCGTCTTTTCGCCACCACTACCGCCAGTCCGCTCCTAATTCCTGAACCGCTCTATGCCATTGATAGAAAAGATGGAGAAAAGTCAGGAGAGGAAATTCACTTCGCCTACGTAGATCCGCGCAACAGAGCCTATCAACTCGAGATGGAGAAGGCTGTCACCGGATTTCTTGCCGGATGCGGCGCGCTGATCAGGCCTACGGATCTGAAGGAGATCCACGACTGCGATTGCAGCTTCCCCGTAGAGGCATCTGTGGTTATCCCGGTAAGAAATCGTGTCCGCACGATCGCCGATGCCGTGGAATCGGCACTATCGCAGGAAGTGCCGTTTGATTTCAATGTGATAGTGGTCGACAACCGCTCCACCGACGGCACCACAGAGCTACTGTCCCGTATGGCAGATGTCGACAATCGCCTGAAGGTCATCACTACCTCTACCCTACCCGATCCAGCTCCTGGCATAGGCGGATGCTGGAACATCGCTCTGAACTCCCCTCACTGCGGACGATATGCCGTACAGCTTGACAGTGACGACCTGTACAGTTCGCCGCAGACCCTGCGGAAGATAGTCGACAGATTCAAGGAAGACGACTGCGCCATGGTGATCGGATCATACACTCTTACCGACATTGACGGCAACATCCTCCCGCCCGGCCTTATCGACCATCGAGAGTGGACCGACAGCAATGGACCGAACAATGCGTTGCGCATCAACGGGCTTGGCGCACCGCGCGCATTCTTCACACCAGTGGCGCGCCTGATCGGATTCCCGGATGTATGCTACGGCGAGGACTACGCCATGGGGCTCGCCATCTCCCGCAGCTACAGGATAGGCCGCATCTACGAGTCGTTGTATCTATGCCGGCGTTGGGAGGACAATACCGACCATTCGCTCTCACTCGAGCGTATCAACCGTAACAACTATTACAAAGACTTTATCCGTTCCTATGAACTTGCCATACGAAAAAAACGATGAAAACACCACGCATCACACCGGAAATCACATCACACCTCTTTGACAGACAGATCGGATGTTGGCTACTCGCCGCAGACAACTATCTGGTTCTCGATGATGCGCTGTATGAAGCAAAAGAGATACTATTTGGAGATCGGTTCTGGGAAGTGGGGAAATTCATTGTCCCATACCGCAAGACCTCACTAAGTGCCGACCCTTCCACTGCCATTCAGGGACTGCGTCCATGCTTCCTTTGCAAGGATGCCCGTCCGTCCGAACAGCTTTCGCTCGAATGGAGAGACTATGAGATCCTCATCAACCCCTACCCTCTCACAATTCCTCACTATACGATAGTGAGCAAGATCCACACTCCGCAGCTCATCTCCGGGCATATCACGGATCTCGTCAAGGCCACACGCATATTCGAAAATGCCTGCGTGTTCTACAACGGACCATACTGCGGAGCTTCCGCCCCTGATCATCTGCATTTCCAGGCAGTCGACGGCTACTGCTTCAATAACATTTACCAAGGGCTTGACTATGGCAAAGAGGTGGCCCGCAACGGCAAGAGCCGTATCATCATACCGCAACGAAATATGTATGCCGCCCCATACATACTCATAGATCTTAACACCGATTCAGAGCTGCTCCCTCTGTTCGACAAGATTATCTCCGCTCTTCCTCCTGCTGATCCTGAGCCAATGATGAATATAGCGGCCATAAAGACGAAAAAAGGTGTACTCATTGCGGTATTCCCGCGCCGGAAACACCGTCCGGACTGCTACGGGACAGGGGATGGTCAACTTCTCGTCAGTCCTGCATCCATCGAGATGCTCGGGACATTTCCATGTGCCTCTTCCAAAGAGCTCGACGCACTCGACGAGACTACGATTCAGAAAATCTACGACGAGGTATGCGTAAGTCCGGAGGAATTTTCAGAAATAATTGAGAGGATAAGACAATGAGCGAGCCACGTTTGTCAGTAGGAATAGTCAGCCGGACTACCATACGCTTCAATCTGTCCGGGATATACTCCGGCAACGGCATGGGAGTCATCACCGGCCTGCAGGAAGTATCAGTCAGCGACAGTGGTATGACCGTGGTATGGAACGGGACAGCATACCCGCATCTCGAATTTGAACCCACCTCCTACGACGGTGACACTTTCACTCTCGAAGATGTGACAATAGGTATAAACTTCCACTGGGAACGCAAGGAAGACCAACGGTTCCGCGGCACACTGCGCATCATAGCCTGCAACGGTATGCTCACGGCCATAAATCTTGTGAACGTCGAGGACTATCTGACCTCCGTGATCTCAAGTGAGATGAGCGCGACCTCCTCACTGCCATTGCTGAAAGCCCATGCCGTAATATCGCGCTCATGGGTTCTTACCCGGATGAGACATAAATCCGTCTCCCCACGCAGCTACCGCAACCGCGACGGAGAGATCATCCGCTGGTGGGATCATGACGACCATAAGCTCTTTGATGTCTGTGCCGACGATCATTGTCAGCGTTATCAAGGGATCGGACGCATAAAATCCGACAACGCCATTTCCGCGGTATCCGCCACAAGGGGTGAGGTACTGATGAGCGACGGCGAACTTTGCGACACACGGTTCTCCAAATGCTGCGGCGGAGTCATGGAGACATTCCGGTCATGCTGGGACGACGTGGATCACCCATATCTGTCTGCCCGTCGTGACGCTCCGGACACATCGGATTTTCCCGACTTGACCATAGAGGAAAATGCCCGGAGGTGGATCCATGGACATCCTGATGCGTTCTGCAACACATCCGATCATCGCATTCTTTCACAAGTCCTCAACTCCTACGACCGGGAAAACCCGGATTTCTATCGCTGGGAAGAGGAATACACCAACGACCGTATCAGCCATCTCATCAACGGCCGTCTCAATATGGATCTCGGTGATATCGTGGATCTCCGGCCTGTCCGCAGAGGTCCGTCAGGACGCATCGTGCTGCTGCATATCACCGGAACCAAAGGAGAAATCACCATCGGTAAGGAGCTGATGATACGTCGCGTCCTCTCCGGGACACATCTGCGCAGCTCGGCCTTCACGATTGAAAAGATCGGCATGACAGACCGTGGAATCCCGCAGAAATTCATACTTCACGGAGCCGGATGGGGACACGGCGTCGGCCTGTGCCAGATAGGAGCCGCAGTGATGGGTGAAAAAGGTTACTCCTACGATGAAATACTGGCTCACTATTATCCGGGAGCCACACTTACAAAACTCTACTGATGAACACCTCCATAAGAAAACGCTCTCCATGGGCTTGGATCCCCACCCTGTACTTCGCCGAAGGGATCCCCTACGTGGCCGTAATGACCATATCGGTGATAATGTACAAGCGGCTCGGCATCTCAAACGCCGACATAGCCCTCTATACCGGCTGGCTCTATCTCCCTTGGGTCATAAAACCGCTGTGGAGTCCGTTCATCGACATATTCTCGACCAAAAGACGGTGGGTCATAGCTATGCAGCTCGCCATCGGCATAGGATTCGCCTTGATCGCGCTGACCCTCCCCACAACAATGTTCTTCCGGCTCACTCTCGCTGTGTTCTGGTTGGTGGCATTCTCATCCGCAACCCACGACATCGCCGCCGACGGTTATTATATGCTCGCGCTGACCGAGCACGAACAGTCGTTCTACGTCGGCATACGCTCCACTTTCTACCGCATCGCATCCGTAGCCGGACAGGGATTGCTTGTCGTTGTGGCGGGATGCCTTGAGACCGCCACAGGCGACATCCCTCTATCGTGGGCCGTGGTATTCGCCATACTGTCCGCACTCTTCCTGTTCTTCTCTCTCTATCATTTCCGGATACTTCCGAAAGTAGCTATGGATGCTGCAAGAAGCCGCAATGGCGACCTCCATAGTATAATACGGGAATTCGGGCAGGTATTCGCATCATTTTTCAGGAAGAAAAACGTATGGGTGGCACTCCTGTTCATGCTCCTTTACCGTCTGCCCGAAGCCCAGTTGGTCAAACTCATCAATCCGTTTCTTCTTGACCCGGCCGAAGCCGGCGGCCTCGGGCTATCCACCGCCGACGTGGGAATCGTCTACGGCACTGTCGGGATAATCGGACTTACGCTCGGGGGGATCATCGGCGGACTCGCTGCGGCGGCCAAAGGACTCCGCTATTGGCTGCGTCCGATGGCTTGGAGTATGTCGCTCACCTGCCTGACCTTCGTGTATCTGAGCTATGCCGACTCTCCCTCGCTCCTCACTATCAATATATGTGTATTCATCGAGCAGTTCGGCTACGGATTCGGATTCACCGCATATATGCTGTATCTCATATACTTTTCCGAAGGAGAATTCTCGACCGCCCACTACAGTCTCTGCACCGGATTCATGGCTCTCGGCATGATGCTCCCGGGCATGGCTGCGGGATGGATACAGGAAACCATCGGCTACCGTCACTTTTTTCTCTGGACCATGGTCTGCTGCATAGCCACCATCGGAGTGACGTATCTTCTGAAAGTCAATCCGACATTCGGTATAAAACACAAGTCATGAGACATACGTTACTTCCCCTGCTCATCCTCACTTCTGCCATAACCATACAGGCATCCTCACCGACGGAATGGTACGAGCCGACCGTTGAGAACCGGCCGTTTGTCAGATGGTGGTGGCATGGCAGTGCTGTCGATTCCACCGGTATCACCTATAATCTTGAGGAATTTGCCCGCGCGGGAATCGGCGGTTTCGAGATCACACCGATCTACGGTGTCAAAGGCAATGAGGCCAACGACATACCTTATCTGTCGGACAAGTGGATGGATATTCTCGGCCATACCGTGAGCGAGGCACGTCGGCTCGGGCTGCAGCCTGACATGAACAACGGTACAGGATGGCCATTTGGCGGTCCTACGGTGACATCGGCGGAGAGTGCCCGCAAACTCGTGACCCAAAGTTGGCAGGCCTCTCCCGGCACGGAACTGCATATAAGTCTCTTTCCGGTCGAGGGTCAACCGGATGCCACGCTTCAACGTGTCGTGGCAGTTTCTCCCACCGGATCAAAAGACCTCTCTGATCTTGTCAGGGATAACGATCTGACCTGGATTGTCCCGTCCGGGAATGAATGGAAAATTTATGCCATATACTCAGGCCGTACATATCAGAAAGTGAAGCGGGCTGCTCCCGGCGGGGAGGGACTTGTGGTCAACCACTATGATTCGATAGCCGTGAGGAACTATCTGTCGCGTTTCGACGATGCTTTCAAAGGCAGGGAAACCTCCATGCCTGACACGTTCTTCAACGACTCATTCGAGGTACATGGTTCTGACTGGAGCGACAATATTCTGGATGAATTCAAACGTGAGCACGGCTACGATCTTGCCTTGAACATATCCGAATTTCTGGGCGACAACGGTGAGACTCCGGAAAGGAAAAAACTCCTTCATGACTACCGCTTGACTCTCGGCCGGCTTCTTGAGGAGAATTTCACCCGGGTATGGACATCGTGGGCACACTCCCATGGCGCACGTGTGCGCAACCAGAGCCATGGATCCCCCGCCAACATCATTGATCTATATGCCGATGTTGACATACCGGAATGTGAGTCGTTCGGACAGACAGCGTTTGACATCCCGGGACTGCACTCCACCGGACCCTCACGGCCGAGCGATGCCGCTCCTTCCGTTCTTAAATTCGCCTCATCAGCAGCTCATCTGGCCGGTAAACCGCTCACTTCGGCCGAGTCGCTCACATGGCTCACCGAACACTTCCGCACCCCTCTATCCCGCTGCAAGGTGGAGCTGGACAATATGTTCTGTTCAGGTGTGAACCACGTGTACTTCCACGGAGCTACGTACTCTCCTGAGGATGCTCCATGGCCCGGCCGACTGTTTTATGCGAGTATCAATATGTCGCCCACATCATCATTATGGGCAGATGCTCCCGAACTGTTCACGTACATCACCCGCATACAGTCATTTCTCTCGGCCGGACACCCCGACAATGATCTTCTGCTCTATTTCCCCTACGAAGACATAATCACCCGGACCGAGGGCAGACCATTCTTCATGTTTGCCATCCACGGCATGGATAAATTCATGCCCGACGTGCGCGAATGGGTCGAACGGATCATCGGACATGGCTACGACGTTGACTATCTTTCGGACCGCCTGATTGATTCCCTAACGGTATGTCCCGGAGGTGATCTGCTCTCCGCCGGAGGTAACCGTTATCGCGCTATTATTGTCCCCGACAATGTATATATACCCGAACTGACGATAAAAAAGTTCGACAACCTCGCCCGGAGAGGTGTAAAGGTGATCCGGTTGTCAGAACTGGGGTCCCTGTCGCTGCCGGTAGAACAGCTCCGGCGCGATGGTGTATCGGTGATCCGCAGAGTCAACGAAGTCGGCGGACATAATTATTTCCTGTCCATGCTCGGCAACAAGGAGCTTGACGGATGGACTACACTCGGAGTCCCGGCCGGAAGTGTGATGATATTCAACCCGCTGACCGGAGAGAAAGGGCTTGCCGAAACCCGCAGCGGCAAAAACGGCACAACAGAAATAAGATTACAACTCCGACCCGGCGAATCGCTGCTGCTCAAGACATTTCCCGGAAAGGTCGACACCGACAGATGGAATTATATATCCCGGCGTGGCAACCCCGTCATAATTGACCGGGGATGGAGTATCAGCTTCCCTGAAAGCGATCCGCCTGTCGGAGAGGAGTTTCACACAGACACTATCACCGAGTGGACGCAACTTCCGGTCCCGGAAGCCCGAACCAACCGCGCCACCGGGCGTTATCATGTTAGGTTCACCTTGTCCGATCCCACCGTGGCCGACGGCTGGCTTCTTGATCTCGGCGACGTCCGCGAGAGCGCGAGAGTCTGTGTGAACGGCATATATGCCGGAACCGCATGGTCCGTACCGATGGTCATCAATATCGGCCCATTGCTCGTAGCGGGAGAGAATGATCTGTCCATCGACGTGACAAATCTTGATGCCAACCGCATAGCCGACTATGAACGCAGAGGCGTGAAATGGAGGGTATTCAAGGATGCCAACATCTCAAGTGTCACCGGAGCCAAGGAATTCAGCTTCGGCGACTGGGAGACGGTTCCGTCAGGTCTGAACTCCACCGTGAAACTCTTTCCTATATACTATAACTAAGATGAAAATGACCGATCTGTTCATAGCCTTGGCTATATTGTCGGCGGGTGCCTGCAGCAGCGCACCATCCGGAACTGAAAAGCCATCCGCTCAGGATGACAAGAAAGACATTAGAATATCGGAGACCGTAGTCAAACCCGGCATTGAGGTTCTCCGCGAAAATGGGTTTGCCGAACTGAAGGGGAAACGTGTCGGTCTCATCACCAATCCTACCGGCATTGACAACTCTCTGGTTTCCACCATAGATATTCTCGCCAAGGCTCCTGAGGTCAACCTTGTAGCCCTCTTCGCTCCGGAACATGGAGTGAGAGGCGACCATGTGGCCGGTGAAAAAGTGGCCAACTCCGTTGATCCGGCCACCGGTGTACCGGTCTATTCCCTCCACGGCAAGACCCGCAAGCCGACAGCCGATATGCTCAAGGATATTGATGTGCTCGTCTACGACATACAGGACATAGGATGCCGCAGCTACACGTTCATCTCCACCATGGGTCTCGCCATGCAGGCGGCATCTGAGAATGGCAAGGAGTTCATGGTCCTCGACCGTCCTGATCCGCTTGGCGGCTATAAGGTAGAGGGCAATCTGGTTGAGAAAGGAATGGAATCGTTCGTCGGACAGTTCCCGATCCCCTACATATACGGATTGACTCCGGGCGAACTCGCATCCTATCTCCACAATCAGGGACTTGCCGGAAGTCCGGAGAGCAAACTGACAGTGATAAAGATGAAAGGATGGAAACGCTCCATGTCATTTGCCGACACCGGTATGCCGTGGGTTCTTCCCTCGCCCCAGATCCCCTATCCTGCCACATCGATTCTCTATCCAACCACCGGAATAATGGGCGAGCTTGACTACGTGTCCATCGGTGTGGGCTACACACTGCCGTTCGGACTGACTGCCGCGCCATGGATCGATGCACAGGCTCTTACCGACCGTCTGACCGCACTCGACATCCCGGGAGTGGAGTTCCGCCCCATACATTTCAAACCATATTTTGGCAAATTCAACGGCTCCAACATAGGTGGTGTCCAGGTCTACGTCACTGATCCGGCCAAAGCGACACTCACTCTCGTCCAGTTCTATATCATGCAGGAACTCGCCGCGATGTATCCCGACCATAAAGCGTTCGACAAGGCTGACCCGCAGAGAGTCAAGATGTTCGACATGGTGTGTGGATCCACAAAACCACGCGAGCTCTTCTCCCGCAATTACCGGGTGGAGGATATGGCCGGATACTGGAACGATGGAGCCGAACAGTTCCAGAAAAAAACCATCCCTTACTATCTCTACGAATGAAAATCATCTTCGACAGCGGGAGCACGTCAGTGTCATATACCATAGTGGCCGGAGATTCCGCTCCGCAGATCCACACTCTCCCTTCCGGACATAACGCCGCAAGCGCGCCTGACGGAGCACTCGCGGAACTGTTGTCCCGGTGTGATACCATAACCACCGTGTCATCGCTTATCGGAAGTGTGGACTTCTACGGAGCCGGTTGCTCCCATCCTGCGGCCTGCAGCAGAGTCAAGGAAGAGCTTCAGTCTATATTTCCATCGGCAACTATAAGAGTTGAAAGCGATATGCTCTGTGCGGCCCGGGCATTATGTGGCGACAAGCCCGGAATAGCCTGCATCCTCGGGACAGGAGCCAATTCCTGCCTGTGGGACGGCAGTAGAATCACGGCCAACGTCTCTCCCATGGGATTCATACTCGGCGATGAAGGCAGTGGTGCCGTGATCGGGCGACTATTTCTCGGACTTATGTTCAAGGGGCAGTTTCCGGAATGTGTGGCCACCCGCTTCCATGAAAAATACAATCTTTCACGCGCCGACATCATCGAAAGCGTATATCGAGGTGCCCGTCCGGGGGCGTTTCTTGCGTCCTTCGCACCATTTATTCTCGAGGAGGCCGGGCGGACACCGGAGGTCGCCGCATTCATCATCGGTGAATTCCGGAGATTCCTGCGGTTCAACGTCGCATCATACGACAATACACGATCCCTTCCGGTATGCTTTGCCGGATCAATCGCATGGCACTTCCGAAGCTATCTTTCCGAAGCCGTCGCCGAAGAGGGATTCCGGCTCGGCAGAATTTTGAAATCACCCATAGAGGCTCTCGCGGCCTACTCGCTCAACACCGTGCAATAGCCAACCAGACGGTCAAATCTCGAACCTTTGGGCCGATGATACACCTTCACGGTATATTCATTGACCGTCTGGAACTTGTCGCCCTCTATCGGTGCGGTCTCCCCCATCAGACTGCCGGATGGTACGGCAAGATACTGATAATTATACGATCCCTGCTTGAGCAGCAGCGACTGCTCGTATGCGCCGGAAGCCTCGTTATACACCATTCTTGACGACGGAGAGAATTTCCGGTCCGTCAGATCGCCGTCGATGAAGATATCATAGCCCTCTATCGGTGGGGACTGCAATGTGAAATTCGTCATCACATAGTCTGCCTCCGTGTCAGGATCATTCACATCGACATCCCTGACGAGATACCGCCCGTACTGAGTCCGGTCGTAAAGATAATTTTTTGTATTTCTCGGTTCGTCGGCATACAGCATCATGTTGATCACAGGCGCAGCTCTCTCTATACTCTCGACACCCATGCCCGGATAGTTGGCCGATACCGTCTCGAACCTTCTGTATTCATTTCCGGCTTTAAAGATCAGCGGCCGCAGATGCTCATATATCACTTCCCGGCTCCCGAGACGCTGAGGTGTCACGATAAGCCGTTCCGTGTCCGGACGGCTGTTCTGGCTCACTACTATTCTCAGATCGTTGAACGGGTCATCAAGATCAAGATAACGGGTATCGACACGTATCCCGAGCTGCTGATGCTCCTTGTTGGCATCGACATCCGTGCGTGTTGTCACCTCCGCATACACCCCGGCGGTATTGTCGGAGACTCCGAACCTTGCCTGCAGCAGTATGTCGTCCGGATCATCCTCATCATAGACTCTCACGAGATAATTGCCCGGCTGCGTGATGCGCACCTGATCGTTCGGCAGAGTGATACGGTAATGCACGTAATGCACGAGCGTTGCCTGCGAATAACCATAGTCCTCCACTGTCCCCTCGTTGAAACTGTCGAGAAACTCTGAGTCGACAAGTCCCTCCGGCTGCCACTGTGCGTCGCAATGGACGAGTGAATATCGCATATACCGACGGTCGTCGCCGATCTCGTCGAAGGAGATCACCACCCGCTCCGACGGATTGTGGAGATTGATGATGGGAACGGCCATAGGACCGCCTTCGAGATCTACCTGAAGCGTATGGAACGATGGATTTATCACACCATGCATCGTGTCATCCTGCGCAGCGGCTGTAACCGTCCATAGGACACACAGGATAAAAGCTATCCGCCTATACATCCTGATTCTCTATATGGCGGTGGAGTATTTCCACGGCGTCGGTTATGAGTTCGAGACACGGCTTGCGCCCGGGCTTCTTGAGATCCGAACAGTTCACCGCGCCTTCCATCCCGGCAAATTCATCGATCAACTCACCCACTCTCTTATATAGCGTGGGACGGGACTGCTCACCTGTGAGTCCGAGAGCCATGGTGGCTCCGGACAGTGCGCCACACATATAGCCACGCCCGCCGTAGCCCGATCCGAACCCTTGCGCGGCAAGCGTGACCGCTGCTATCCGGTCGGCCGGAATAATATCGTCAAACGCCATCGCCACACACTGCGCGCAATTATAGCCCTCCCGACGCAAAGTCCTGGCACGCTCCTTGCGTTCCTCAACAGTATATTTCATCACCATTCTATCGGTTTTTGTCCGTGTTTCACAAGATATTCATTAGCTCTCGAGAAGGGTCGGCTTCCGAAAAAGCCGCGCGATGCGCTGAGCGGCGACGGATGCGGCGACTCTATGACGCAATGGCGCATCCTGTCGATGAACGCACCCTTGCGCTGTGCGTATGCGCCCCATAGTATGAACACCAATCCTGACCGCTCCTCGGCAAGACGTCGGATGGCCGCATCCGTGAACTCCTCCCAGCCATGTCCCTGATGTGATCCGGCCATTCCGGCCCGCACTGTCAGGGTGGCATTGAGAAGAAGCACACCCTGTCCAGCCCAGCGCGACAGATCGCCGGACGGCGGTGGCACCACACCGAGATCGTCGTGAAGCTCCCTGTATATATTCTGAAGCGAACGCGGTATCTCTACACCCGGATTAACTGAGAAACTCAGACCGTTTGCCTGTCCCACACCATGATAAGGATCCTGTCCGAGAATCACCACCCTCACATCCGGAAACGGACACGAGTCAAACGCCGCGAAAATCCTTCCGGCAGGAGGATAGACAGTCGTACACCGGTACTCCGATCTCACGAACTCTGTCAACGACTTGAAATAGTCGCTGTCCCATTCCGCAGCAAGTGCCGCCTTCCAGGTCGGATCAATTCTGACATCCATAAAATTTGAGCTTGTTAGTTGCAAAAGTACAAAAATTTGTCTAATTTTGCAGTCAACAAACAAAAGTTCCCGTAGTTCAATGGATAGAATATTGGATTCCGGTTCCAACGATTAGGGTTCGACTCCCTACGGGAATACCATTCGCTCAAACACGACCGGCAGGAAAAAACCTGCCGGTTTTTTTGATATCGATGTCACCTTTTGACGACAGGATGTGTCATACATACGAGATGTCTCAAAGACAACGGAATTATAAACAACAAAAAAACAACAGATATTATGGTTTCAATACTTGTCCCCATCTTTGTAGCGGTCGTACTCCCGATCGCAATCGTACTGATCACTGCCATCGCAAAAATGAACGGTGACAACAAGCGGACACAGATCATCATCAAAGCCATCGAGGCAAACAATGATGTCGACACCGACAAGCTCCTCGAATCCATGAGGAAGCCACGCAAGACACCACGCGAAATCCTCAACAACCGGCTCCTCTGTGGATGCATCTTCTCTCTTATAGGCATTGTCCTGGCAATCATAGGAGTCGTCAATCTGCTCACCGGCTCTGATTTCAGCGCTGATCCTGTCACTGTTCCGCTCGTGTTCGGAGGTATATCTCTCGCTGTGGGAATCAGCTACCTGATAGTTTACTTCGTGACCCGCAACCAAGTTGAGGACACTGAAAATTAAACAATCCTGAAATGACCCGCGGGCAGTTCATATCACAGGTAGAGAGCACACAAGGGGCGTTCAGGCGCTTCCTTGTGGCTCTTTGCTGCGGGGATACGGCTCTTGCTGATGATATAGCGCAGGAAACATATATAAAAGCATATCTGTCGATCGACACTCTCAATGATGCCGGCAAGTTCAAGGCATGGATATTCAGGATCGGCTATACTACTTTCATCAACCACCGGCGTTCGGAGAAGGTATATGCCGGATATGAAGAGGCTTCAGTCATCGCCTCCGACAGCTCTCCTGACGACAGGTTCCGCTATCAGGATCTCTACGCGGCATTAAACAGACTTCCGGGCCGGGAGAGGACATCCGTTCTGCTGTTCTATATGGAGGGTTACTCCATCAAAGAGATCGCGGAGTTCGAAGAGGCTTCCGAGGACGCGGTCAAGCAGCACCTCTCCCGCGGACGCAGACATCTCCGCAACTTATTGTCTAATTAACAAAAATCACCCTATGGACGACGACAGAATCCGCAACCTATTCAGTGATTTCCGGCCTGATCTTACATCCTCTGACCAATTCATGAGTCAACTGAGAAGGAATCTGGAGATTATAGAGATAGTGAAACAACAGAACCTTGCGCTTAGACGGCGCAACAGGATCGCCGTAGCCATAGCTGCCGTCTGTGGCTTTGTGACAGGGGTGATCCTGACATTGACCCTTCCATTGGCAGGCGACTGGATATTGACTTTCAACAATATCTCACTGCCTCAACTTTCCATAAACACTCTTAATATCGACTATCGGTTCTTATACTGGATCATTATGGGTGGTGTATGTGTGATCACATCCATGAACGCATACGAAATCGCCATGGTGAAACTGAAGGAATCCAAAGCTTAGGTGTTATCTGCAGAAAATTTATTATTTTTGCAGAAACAAACCTCCGACTATGAGAAGATTCCTTTTTTCCACCGCAATGTTGGGTCTCGCGTTCATTATGAAAGCTGTGGCTCCGCAGACCTACGATTTCGCTGTCGTCGACGGCGACACACTCCGTATGGATGTATATATGCCCGGGACGGCTGCATCATCTCCACGTCCGGTCGTGCTTTTCGCCTTCGGCGGAGGATTCACCCACGGCTCACGCAACAACCCCGAATATAAGGAATTCTTTGAATTTCTGAGCGAGAACGGAGTGGTAGCCATATCGACAGACTATCGCACAACCCTCGCCCGGAAAGCCACGCCACAGCAACTGACCTCGACCGACGGCTTCACATCAGCCCTACGGACTGCGGTGACTGATGCCGTGACAGACTATTACACCGCCACCGGGTTTGTGCTCAGCCATGCTGCCGAATGGGGCATTGATCCCACGAAGATAATCGCCTCCGGGTCGAGCGCAGGAGCCATCACGGCCCTGCAGGCTGAATATGGACTCGTCAACGGTGCTATCCCGTCCGGACTGTTTCCGGAATGGTTCAACTATGCCGCCACCGTTACCTTTGCCGGAGCCATCTGCGGCGAGGACTCTTTAGTATGGAAAAGGACACCTTGTCCCATGATGCTGTTTCATGGCGATGCTGACCGCAATGTACCCTATTCCACCCTGACCGCCGGACATATCGGCCTCTGGGGTTCGAGAGCCATAGCCATATCACTTGCAGACCATGAGGTTCCTTTTGAATTTTTCACCTTCGCCGGAGCAGACCATTCGATAGCGGTCTCACCCATGCACGACCAACTGTACACCATACTTGGATTCATCCTCCGCATCAGCGAAGGCAAACAGAACACCTCAATGGACGCTGTAAGATTCGTTCCCGGAGCGCCTTACGACTATCAGACCGACTTCACCCTCCAGGACTACATCAAAGCCAACCTCTAACCCGCCCTCTCTTTATACTTTATCCTGATTAGCCTCCTTAACCTCCCTTGCCTCTTCCCCTCTCTTGCCTAATACTGCAGGTATATGAACGGGACAATGTCGCTTGATCTCACCTGGATCACAGCGAGCACCGCTACGGCAAGTATGACAGCCTGAATCGGGGCAGGCATACGCATGAAGGAGATCTTGAGCCACGTCCCCCATCGCGAAGGAGCTATGTGGAGCAGATAGCCTGCCGCCATGGTGATCACGATCGTCAGATAGCCGCTGACAAACTGCGGAGCCACCGACAGATGGAAATCATTGACAATCTGATGCCACATCATATAGAAGTCATCCATTGACCGCGCACGGAACAGCATGAATGTGAAAGCGATCACAAGAAAATTGACACACATATTCACACCTTGCAATATGGGAGAACGACGTACCGGAGCCGTGGCCATAGTTACCTCTCCGCCTTCAGTCACAACAGTCTCCGACACCACCGACGGAAGCAGCCGGGTCACACTCTTGTGAATCACGAGAAGCGCGCCATGGACAGCACCCCATATCACATACATCCATGAAGCCCCATGCCACAAGCCCCCTATCACCATCGTCAGAAACTGGTTGAGATAAGCCCTTGACCTTGAGCAGCGGTTTCCACCAAGCGGGATGTACACATAGTCACGCAGCCACGTGGAAAGCGAGATATGCCACCGGTGCCAGAACTCCGTGGGATTCTGAGCCTTGAACGGAGCTTTGAAATTCTCCTTGAACCTGAAACCCAGCAGCAGCGCGATGCCTATGGCCATATCACTGTAACCCGAAAAATCACAATACAACTGTATGGTGAACCCTATCGAGGCCATCAGATTCTCGAACCCACTGTATAGAGCCGGATTGTCAAACACACGGTCCACAAAGTTTCCGGATATGAAATCAGCGATGACCATCTTCTTTATCAGTCCGAGAATGATGAGATACACACCCTCAGACACCATGTCGCGCGTGATCACCGGATTCCCCTTGATCTGGGGAAGCATATCCTTGGCCCTCACCACAGGACCGGCAAGCAACGGCGGGAAAAAAGTCAGGAAGAACACATAGTCGAGCAGGCTGCGGCAGGGCTTTATCTGTCCGCGGTAGATATCGACTATATAACTGATGGACCGGAACGTGAAAAACGAGATTCCGGCCGGAAGAATGACGTTTATTATGTCGATCTGTGATGTCATGAACCGGTTGATGGTGTCGGCTATAAGTCCGAAATACTTGAAATAGACAAGCATTCCCACGTTGACGGCTATATTGACGATCACGATGGACTTCATGGCCGCTCCACGCCACCGAGAGAGCGCGGAAGCCTTGCCCATAAGCAGTCCGAGGATAAAATCGCTCAACGCCACACCCACAAGTATGAGGCAGCACGGACCTGACGATTTATAGTAGAAATACAGCGAGAATAGTATGGTGAAAACCATACGCCCTGTCCGCCATCTGCCCATGAGTCTGTATATTGCCACAAAACCCACAAACAGCAGCATGAACAGACCGGTATTGAAGAGCAATGGCTGCATCGGGTCATAGCCCAACGCATCAACCACCCTGTCCACATCGACATTGAGGCGTTCAAGCATATCCCGGAACCATCCGGTCAATTCTGAAAGCAATCCGATCAACTGTTCCAATTTCGTAGAAAGAGAGAGATAGAAAATTTATTGATTGTCGCGGAGAGAATCCATGATGGCCTCATAGAGCAGACGGCCCTCGAGATTATATCCTTTTCTTGTGTGATGCACACGGTCACTTGCAAAAAGACCGTTACTGATCCATGTAGCGCTCGATCCGCTGCCGCCTGCCACGTCATACCAATCATAGACCGCCACCCCGTTCTTCTTGCCATATTCAAGTATGGCGGTACGCAGCGGTGCGATGTTCCTGTTGACGGCATACGACTTCACCTTCTTGTTGACCGTGCGGTAGGTGGTCTTTCCCTTGACTTTCTTTCCCTTGACACGTACTTTCTTGGTGGTCGTGACGGATCGCTGACATTCCTGCGGTGTAGTGAGCAGTATGAGTGCATCGGGATTGGCCGTCCGGATATTCTTCACGAGACGGTCTACCGATCCTGTGAATCCGGCAACGTCGAGACTACCGAACGCCTCATTCGTTCCGAGGGATATTATCACTAAATTCGGACGGAGAGGATTGATTCCGGCTCCGACATTACCTATACGGTTGTATGTCTCGTAGGCGGCACCGTTGTTGCCGATAGCATGATAGAACACACCCGGTCTGCCCCCCGACAATGACGCACCGAACACCGTGAGATCCCCCGCGGAGGAAAATTCGATATTCACTGACGTCTCCTGCGACGGAAGGATGATCTGGGTGTAGTCGCGCGACGGAATCGCACGGTGGCTCAGCTTGTTGCCCGAGCCATCGGTGACACCGCTCACCGAGAGCCGTCCGGAATGGAATATGGTGACTGACGAGAACGGATTATAGTCATCCTTGTCAGACGTAGCCACGGTGAGACGGCCGTTGGTGGTGGACGGCCGGATCGACGTACCTGTAAATCCCACTGTCTGCTTCCATGATGAGCTCATAAGCTTATTCGGGATCCACGAACCCGGACTGCTGAAAGTATAGTCCGACGGCTGGTTGGTACCGCTCATTTTCAGAGGGGAAATGATCCCGCGTCCGGCATTGCCAAAGTCATATTGGAGAAGCTCGCGGGTCGTCCCCGTGGAAATATCAGCCTGGATATGGCTGTCACCGATATGGACGATTGATACCGGTGTCGCGGCCGACTCGACGAATGCATTCCGCAGCTTCGACCAGTCGGTGCCGTTATATATGATGTGGTTAGCCCCGTTCTTTATGAACGAGGGTATCGGTATGTCTATATCATCGGCTTCATCCGGGATGACCACCATATTCTCACGTATGTCGCTCTCGTTGTCCTCCACAACCTCCTCCTCGCCATCTACGATCTCCTCCTCAGATCCGGCAGGATTCTGGGCACGGAGCGGACAGGCAGCGAAGACAGCGGTGGCGGCTATCGGCAGAAGTATTTTTCGGGTAAATCTCATTGCAAGGTGTGTTGTATAGCTTTAAAAAGCTCGTCGGCAAGGCGGGCTCCTCCCTTATGGGTCAGATGGATATAATCCTTGTTGATGAGTCCTGCATTGCTCCAATCCACCACAGCTCCCTCGCCTCCCATAGCCTCACGGGTGTCCCAGAAGAGACAATGGGCACGTCGGGCCGCATCACGCTGGGCTGAGATCATGGCTGAGCCGGTGGACATGGATCTGACCGCGCCTCCGCGCTTTTCTCCACGGTCGCCCACTCCCATCACGAGTATATCAGCTCTCGGATAGCAGCGGCGCACATGATTGATCACCTCGACCATGCGCGAGGAGTATATCGAATAGTCCTGCTGCTGCGACGACATGGCATTGATGCCGAACTCAAGGATTATGAGGTTATAGTCCACAAACTCCGCCATACGCCGGCACAGGCCGGGATTGACCTTGGTCAATGTGATACCCGAGAAGCCGCGCGACGACATACAGTCGAGACTCACACCCTTCTCACCGTCGAGCCAGACACCGAGACCCACAAGAGATGTGGATGATGTCTTCATCTCAAACGAGGATGTGGGGACTGAAACCTCTATACACTGAACGGAATCCGAGGCTGCGATATTGCACTGCTCCCACTCGCCATCACCCGTTTTAACATTGATTACGGAATTTTCCGGAGCGATGAAAATGAATTTCGTCCTGTTCCACGACGCTGCGTGGGGAAATGACTGTGACCCCTGATATGTGGCATTGGCCGGACCGGTGGGGATAGAATACTGCTCGGCAAGGTCTATATACTTCTGATCCGCCTTCTTGTTGGCCATAAAGGTCTTCCATCCTTTCCCTCCCTGCCTGACTGAGCGCCGGAAACCGGGGAAATCACTGTGCATCGACACATAGCCCACACCTGCACCACCGTAGGCTGTCTGCAACTTCTCGCGGAGATCCTGGGTGAAGATATCGCCCTCTATATAGCTGTCGCCCACGACCGCCACACGTGCCAGCCGTCCGCTCTCTATGGCGTGTCTGAACTGAATGAGACCCACACCATCGGTCGTATAGTCCTCGATGACCACGAGATCACCCTGACGCGACGGCTTGCGCGGAGCGATGATGGTATCGATCGGCTGCGAGAGCACGGAGTCGCTTGCTGTGAGCGGATTGCGCTCCTCAGCCTCTTTCATCGCCCTGAGCAGCTCCGGATCGATCTGCTCCTCGGGATTGGCCACATCCTCCATGATGCCGACCTCTCTCAGGATATCCGAAAAAAGCGAGAAATCCTTCACCTTCCCGCCCGACCATTTGGACAGCGGTAGGAAAGAGACAATGATGATTATTACAATTGCTATAAGTATGATGAGAAGCGGACTTCCTTTTTTGACTGCCATGGTGTATAATCTCTATCTAAATAAACTTGGCATCACGGAGGTCATACTCCGCCACCTTTGTGTCTTCCCCTCTCTTTATTATGGAAGCCAGTACAGACGTCTTGGCCACCGTCTCGTCCCATTCGGCCTCCTCGATGGAATCACGCATCAGACCTCCTCCGGCATAAAGGTTGTAGAGCCAGCCTATACTGCCGTCAAGTTCAGCAAGAGCTGCGAACGCACACCGTAGGTTCACGAATGCGGCGACACCGCTTCCGCTCCTCAGCCCCACCGTCCCGGCATAACACCGGCGGCTGTGGCTCTCGTATGTATCGATCTCGGCTATCGCCATATCCACCGGAATCCCTGCAACAGCCGGGGTGGGACTGAGGGCACCGATGATTTCCATAGGATCAGCAGCCCCCCGCGCAGATATGGAGGTACACAGATGTTTCACAGCTCCGGCATACAGTTCCTCCACCGGACCAGCATCAACTTTCAGACCTAAACCGCCGAGCCTGCCGGAGATGTAGTCAGCCACATAGCGGTGTTCGGTTATGTTCTTGTCGTCCCATTCCGCCGCAGAGTCTGCCGGAAGGGTTCCGGCAAGAGCCATCGTATGGAACTCCCCCGATTTCCCGTCCGATTCCAGCAGAAGCTCAGGGGTCACACCAATCCACAGGCCGGTCTCGGGTGTATAACACATATATCTGAACGCCTCCGTGTCCGATCCCATATATTCGTCGGCCACATCTATGATGGAGCGGGTGGAGAATATGGCATCATGGCGTGAAAGCACCACCTTTCCTCCGATCGAGCGGAGCCTTTGCCTCATCTTGGAAAAAGCCATGGAATAGATCTCCCGCCGTGTCGACATCCGGAGCGGACGGGTCTCGGTGGCATCAAATTTCTCTTTACCTTTCAGGGCTTCGAGCACGGTATCCTCGTTGTAGTCCGCTCTCACACCGGCGGTATATGGCTCGTCACTATTGAAATAGCCGATGAAAAATGTGTCCTTGTCCGCCACACGGGCGTCATCGGCAGCGAAAGCATGACATTCCCCGTCCTTATCCGGAGAGGATGCGAAAAATCGACACTCCTTATCGCCCGGAAGGGCAAAGAGTGCAAACGGTATATTATGGACGAGACACTTTTCAATCGCCTCGCTCTGTTTCTCAGTCATCAGTTTCATCTTCGAGTGGATCCCCTACGAGTTCGAAGGGATATGCATCGGTGATCTTAACATTGCAGAATTTTCCTCTACGGAGAGTACGGATCTTGCGGACAAGCACTTCGGGATCGACTTCCGGAGAGTCAGCCTCCGTGCGTCCCACGTAGTAATCCTCCTCCTCTCGGTCTATCATGACCCTCTGCACGGTCCCGACCTTGAGTTGCTGGAGTTCGGCGGAGATCCCTTCCTGTATCTTCATGATACGGTCGAGGCGCGACTGCTTCACATCCTCGGGAATCAAGTCGTCATAATGGCGGGCGGCGTATGTATCCTCCTCCTCGCAGTATGCGAACGCTCCCATCCGGTCAAACCGCTGCTCCCTGACGAACTCCACAAGCTCCTCAAACTCCCTCTCCCCCTCGCCGGGGAAGCCCACCATCAGTGTAGTGCGGATAGTGATGCCCGGCACACGGCGACGGATCTCGCTGAGAAGCGAGCGCGTTTCCTCTCCGGTGATGTGGCGGCGCATATTTGACAGCACCTTGTCTGAGACGTGCTGGAGAGCTATATCTATATAACGGCACACATTGGGACGTGAGGCCATCACGTCGAGTAGTTCCATCGGAAACTCATTGGGATAGGCATAGTGGAGACGTATCCATTCCACACCCTCCACATCGGAAACAGCCTCCACAAGGCGGGCTATCTCCTGACGTCCGTACAGGTCGATTCCATAGGATGTCAGATCCTGTGCTATGACATTGAACTCTCTGACACCGCGGCCGACAAGCATACGCACCTCATCCACTATCTCCTCTATCGGGCGCGACTTGTAGCGGCCGGTGATGAGCGGGATGGCGCAGAACGCACAGAAGCGGTTGCATCCCTCGGCAATCTTGAGATATGCGTGATGGCGTGGGGTTGTTAGCACACGGTCGTAGGGAGCTGCCCCGGGATTGCGGTGGGCAAGATCGGTCACGAGAGCGGGCCAGTCAGTCTTTCCATACCAACGGTCCACCTCGGGGATCTCCGCCGGAAGCTGTCCTGAATATCTCTCGGACAGACAGCCCATCACATACAGACCGTCTATCGCCCCTGCGGTCTTCCTTTCAGCCCAGAGGAGGATCTCATTGATACTCTCCTCCTTGGCATCTCCTATAAAACCGCAGGTATTGACCACGATATGCCGCCGCCCGCCGCCGGAGAAGAACTTTCCGTCAGCTTCGTCGGCCACCTCGTAGCCTACATCCGCAAACATCCTCATCAGCCTCTCTGAATCGACGAGATTCTTCGAGCATCCGAGCGAAATCACTGCTATCCTGTCGGTCATGCCTCCGTCATAATTTTTCACCGAAGAGCGACTCTACAAACGCGCGCTTGTCAAACACCTGCAGATCGTCTATCTTCTCTCCGAGGCCTATATATTTCACAGGTATCTTGAACTGGTCACTGATCCCTATCACGACTCCGCCTTTGGCCGTGCCGTCAAGTTTCGTGATAGCCAGTTCGTTGACCTGGGTGGCCGCAACAAACTGCTTGGCCTGTTCAAAAGCATTCTGACCTGTCGACCCGTCAAGCACGAGAAGCACTTCATGAGGGGCATCGGGCACGAGCTTCTGCATCACGTTTCGTACCTTCGTCAGCTCATCCATCAGTCCTTTCTTATTGTGAAGTCGTCCCGCCGTGTCAATTATGACAACATCCGCATCGTTGGCTATCGCGCTTTGCAGCGTATCAAACGCCACAGATGCCGGATCGGCTCCGATCTTCTGCTTCACAACCGGGACATCGGCCCGTCTGCCCCACTCTTCGAGCTGCTCTATGGCGGCGGCACGGAAGGTGTCGGCTGCGCCAAGCATCACCTTGTTGCCGGCTCTCTTGAACTGAGCCGCCATCTTTCCGATCGTGGTGGTCTTGCCCACTCCGTTGACACCAACCACCATTATCACGTGCGGACGGTTGCCCTCGGGAAGTGTGAAGTCAGGAAGCGACGACGCATTGTCGTTCTCGGCAAGCATCTCGGATATCTCCTCACACAACAGGCGGTTAAGCTCAGCAGAACCCACGTATTTATCGCGGGCCACACGCTTCTGTATGCGGTCGATGATGCGCAGCGTCGTGTCAACTCCGACATCGGAGGTCACGAAAACCTCCTCAAGATTGTCGAGCACATCGTCGTCAACCGTCGATTTGCCCGCAATCGCGTGGGAGATACGGTCGAAAAGACCGCGCTGAGTCTTCTCAAGACCCTTGTCAAGAGTCTCCTTCTTTTCCTTGCGTGAAAACAGGTCGAAAATTCCCATAATTATTAAGGGTTTGGTTTTAGAGGTACAAAATTACAAAATATCCCTCAATATTCCAACTCCGTAAAATTTTCATGAGCTGTGCGACATTATCGCACCTTTTCCGCCTTTTCGCGCCGTAACTTTGCGGAAAAAACAGAACGATAATGAAAAATCTGCCAGTATCCAAGAAAGTATATGCGGACATCTCCGACCGCATCACCACCACGCTATCCTTCGCACCGACATCAGCCGCCGAGGCCATGCGACTGGTCGACTCCTATCTCGAAGGCCAAACACCGGAAAGCAATGACGGCATGGCCATGATAGCATTCAACATGATCCGCGCCGAGCTCGACCGCGCCATCTCACGCTCCGCCCGCGCCCGCGAAAGAGCGAGAATACGCAAGCAGGGAGCATCCGCTGTGGAAAAAAACGCCACGTCCACTTCCACACCTGAATCCGGAGCTGCGGATCCCTGCGAAGAGACCGCCTCTGCCCCAATCATGCTCTCACGGCGCGAACGTCGCGCCATTGAGCGGGCCACAAAAGGGAAAACCCGCAAATGGAAAAGACTGTGGCCTGACCGCTCTACTTGCGCTTCTTGACCGGACGCTTCTTTGCGGTTGTCGACGTGGTTTTCTTCGTCGTGGTCTTGCTCACCGTGGCCTTGGTCGGAATTTTAAGCTTCTGCCCGATCTGGATCATCGTCTTCTTACCCATTCCGTTGGCAGCCTGAATGGCACTTATCGTCGTGCCATAACGCTTTGCGATCCGTTCGAGCGTATCGCCGCTCTTTACGGTATGGATCGTAGTGCGCGGTTTGGCCGTTGCTGTGGAGGACGCACTTGTTTTCTTGGCCGGTGCCGCAGTCTGTCCTGAAGCTGCTGCCGTCGTTGTTTTCTTAGCAGGCTGAGAAGTGCTGATTGTCGATGGATCAACCTGAGCGACCTCCGGAGCTGCCACCACACGCACCTCGTCCGGAGTGATGCGTTCGATCACCTCGATCGTGAGCTTGTCGCCCTCCTTCACCTTGCCGCGACGCAACTTGTTCCACCGCTTGATATCTGTGGCCGACACCCCGTAGCTGCGGGCTATATCACGGATATTCTCACCGCGTCCGACAGTGTGGGTCTTCGTCACGATACGCTCGGTTATGGCATGGGCGATCTCATTGTTGACATCAGCATTTGAACTCTGCTTGCTCGCCAACGTCAGATTGGCCTGTCCGCCATCAGATGTGGTATATGCCTGTGCGGATGCCTCGCCGCCAGGCTCGGCGTATGAGCGACGGGCATACAGGTCACGGTCGTAGTCAAGAATATGCTTCTCGCTCATCACATAGCTCAGACACTGCTGGGTGGGTAGAGTGAGCGCATACGGACGGTAATCGCCGGGAATGACATCCTTGCGGAACTGCGGATTGAGCATACGGATCTCTTCGATCGGAATATTGAGCACCGCGGATATCTGGTTGAAATGTACATAGTTCTTCACCATCACCGTATCCGTTGTGAGCTGACGCTTCACGACCGTCGGGGTTATACCGTGCTGCCGGTAGTAGTTCATCACATAATTGGCCGCGATAAAGGCCGGAACATAGCCGCGGGTCTCCTGCGGAAGATAATTGTATATCTCCCAGAAATCCTTCTTCACCCCATTCTCCGCCCCTGCGCGACGCAGGGCCTTGTTGACGTTGCCGGGTCCGCAGTTGTAGGCGGCGATAGCCAGCGACCAGTCATCATATATGTCGTGGAGTTGCTTGAGATAACGGGCTGCGTTCCGTGATGAAAGGCGCGGATCCCTGCGCTCATCGACGAGAGAGTTGACCTCCATGCCCAGACCCTTGGCCGTGGCAGGCATGAACTGCCACAATCCGACGGCACCCGCCTTCGACACGGCGTTGGGATTGATGGCCGATTCGATCACCGGCAGATATTCAAGCTCGATGGGCATCCCCTCCTTCAGCAGTTCCTCCTCGAAGAAACGGCCGTAATAGTTGTGGAGAGCGAGCATATCGGCCACCAAACCGCGGCGCTTGGTGAGATACATATCTATATAGTTGCCCACCACACTGTTGTACGGCAGATCGATCTCCGTGGGCAGCTTCGTCAGACGGGACTGATACTCAGCCGGTGTGGCTGTCATATCCTTTCCGAGATCGGTTCCGGGAATCACATAGTTTTTCAGATAGAAATTCTCTTCAAGGAGGCGCGTCTGCGTCTCGAAACTCTCGGGAGCGATGATATTGTCGTCGGATATTGAATGGCGCAGATCAAGGATGGAGCTATCCGCAGAGGAGCTTCCGCAGATACCGAGAGAGAGAATAAGGGTCAGCAGTATCTTTTTCATCGGGTCAGAAATTGAAGGCCCATTGCAGTCCTACAGCCGGACGCGACACCGGATTGCGTGCGGCGGTCGGCATTATGGCCGGGGCCACATCCACCGACAGGCTCGGCGATATGTCGAAATGGGCAAGCTGCGCATCGACGTATGCATCCACCATGGCCACAAGATACACTCCGATCATACAGATGATACAGAGATCCCGGTTGCGACGGTAGAAATTCTTGCGCGAACGCAGCAGATTGGTTAGATATGTCTGATCAATATCATCCACATTGACCCCGGGGGCAAAAAAGTCCTTGTAACTTTCAGTCGTAGGGTCATTGTCCATGATATCGGAATAGGCTATGGTATAGTCCCGCAGCATGGTGTTGTTCCAGGATGTGGCGTAGCCGAGTCCCATGAACGCACCCACCACGATAGGCAGCTTCCAGTAGCGGCGGTTGTAGAGCTGGCCGAGTCCAGGAAACAGAGCTGACATCCACACGGCACGGGTGGGATCGGGATTGAACTTGTATTTCACCTCAAGCTGAGGGGAGTTGACGATCATCACGGAATCGACCGGCGTGATGGAGAGAGAATCACCAGAGGCTGCGGATATGCTGTCCTCGACCACCATGGCCGGAAGCCTCACACCCTCGGGACCCAAGGGTATGGAATCCGGTAGTTCGGCTACGGGCGACGTGGCCCGGCGGTCGGGGCGCGACGGACGCATCCCGGGAGTCTGAGAAAAAATGTTAAACGTGCATACCAGCACGACGACCACCACCCCGAGCAGGGCGCGCAGTCGTGTGTCATATCCTATGTCGGCTTTTTTGCGTGTGATTGGCATTACGGCATTAACATTCTGATTGCCTGATCCTTGTCATTACGACAAGACAGACATTGGCAGCAGCGCCGGGCGGCGTCACTGTTTTGCAGTGTCAAAGATAGCAATTAATCTTTGAAGTTCATCATCGTTTTTGAACTGAAACGAGATTTTTCCCTTGCCAGAGGCATCGCAGACCACCTTCACAGGCGTTGAGAACCGCTGCGACAGATGGTCTCTTAAAATATCGAAATCTTTGTTAGAAAACGTTCTTCCTGATGCCTGGGGCTTATCGTCCGCGCCTTCGAGCGCATACTTTTTCGCAAGCTCCTCCACCTTTCTCACGCTCAGCCCCTGTCTGACGGTCTCATTGTAGAGTCTGAGCTGTAGTTTTGGATCATCTACGCCGAGAATGGCACGTGCATGACCCATGTCGATCTTCCTCTCGCTCAGTCCCATCTGCACATCGGCCGGAAGCCGCAGCAATCTGAGAAAATTGGCTATCGTGGCTCTCTTCTTCCCGATGCGTTCGCTCAGACGCTCCTGGGTGAGACCGTAGCGGTCGATCAGTTTCTTGAATGTCAGAGCTATCTCTATCGCGTTCAGATCCTCGCGCTGGATATTCTCGATCAGAGCCATCTCGGTAAGCTCCGTGTCATTGGCCGTGCGGATATAAGCCGGCACAGTGGTCAGTCCGGCCATCACGGCCGCACGGTAGCGGCGCTCTCCGGCTATGATCTGATAGGAGTCCGGACCGGTCTTGCGAAGCGACAGAGGTTGGATTATACCCAGCTCAGTTATAGATCGGGCAAGATCCTCAAGAGCCTCGCCGTCAAATATCGTGCGGGGCTGTTCAGGATTCGGCGAGATCCGCGAGATCTCGATTTCATTTATGGCCGAGGCATCACGGGCGGGTGTGTCGTCCATGGCTATGAGCGAGCCAAGTCCGCGACCAAGTGCCGGACGTTTGGATTGAGACATATTCAGAACGTGTTACTTTGCGTTTTTGGCTATGAGTTCTTTTGCAAGAGCTATATGGGAAGTGGCGCCACGCGACACCGGATCGTACAGCAGACATGGCAGACCGTGGCTCGGAGCCTCACTCAGGCGGATGTTGCGCGGTATCACCGTATCGAACACCATCGGACCGAAATGGCCTTTCAGCTCCTCGTAGATCTGGTTTGCTAAACGGAGACGCGCATCATACATGGTCAGCAGGAATCCTTCAATCTCAAGAGCCGGATTCAGCCGTGACTTGATGATACGTATCGTATTGAGCAGCTTGGTGATGCCCTCAAGCGCGAAATATTCGGCCTGGACAGGGATGATGACCGAATCGGCTGCCGTCAGGGCATTGACCGTGATGAGACCCAACGAGGGCGAGCAGTCGATGAGGATGAAATCATACCGGTCCTTCATCGGAGCGAGCGCATTCTTCAGCACATTCTCCCTCGACGGCTTGTTGATAAGCTCTATCTCGGCACCTGCAAGGTCGATCCGCGACCCCACAAGATCAAGACCCTCGCAGCAGGTGGCTATCTGCGATCCCTCCATGGGATAATCGTCGACAAGACACTCATATATCGACGAAGGCATCGACTTGGGGTCAATTCCGTAGCCCGACGTGGCATTGGCCTGCGGGTCGGCATCAATGATAAGCGTCCGCTTGCCCTCGGCAGCCAGCGATGCCGCGAGGTTGATTGTGGTCGTGGTCTTGCCTACTCCACCCTTCTGATTTGCTATAGCAATGATTTTACCCATATAAGCTAATTGACGTCACCCGGACCGTCGGAACAGCTTGATAAGCATGACTTTCAGCCTCTTGGACGATTTGCACCGCAAAGTAACCAAAAAATTACGAATTTGCAACGATTGAAAATGACAAAACGTGTTAAAATGTTGAAAACTCTCCCCTCCACTTTTGCAAACTAAGAATAATTGCCTACCTTTGCACCCGGAAAACGGCAACAGCCGTAACCAGAATCTAAGGTAGGTCCGGTAGCTCAGCTGGATAGAGCATCTGCCTTCTAAGCAGACGGTCATGCGTTCGAGTCGCATCCGGATCACAAGAGAGTCACAACGTGGCTCTTTTTTGTCTATGTTCTCACGACTTACCAATTAGTTACCACATATCTTGGCAATATAAGAACGAGATATAGGTTAAAATCATGATTTGCTTTCTAAATTTTTAGAAATGCATTTGAAGAATATTGAATTATGTGGGAATATTATTATTGGTTTGGGATTTATTAACACAGCTACGTCGCATTTCTGCACACCATAGATGGTAATTTTGCAAAAAGTTCCAATGCGATGCGACATAAGAGAATTCAAATAGAAACAGACAACGGAGAGATAGTCAATGCCAACTCTCCACTCATTGTCTCTGCAAGCCGTGCGACAGATATTCCGGCTTTTTACACGAAGTGGTTTTTTGAGCGTTTGAAAAGAGGCTACGTTGTTTGGCGAAATCCTTTCAGCGGTCAACCGTCTTATGTTTCATTTGAGAACACACATTTTATTGTTTTCTGGTCAAAAAATCCGAAACCACTTATCCCCTATTTGGGCGACTTGAAAGAGCGTGGCTTAGGCACTTACATTCAGTATACGCTCAATGACTATATTGATGAGAAATTTGAGCCAAATCTGCCATCGCCGGATGATAGGATTGCCACATTCCGGGAACTTGTTGAGCATTTAGGCCGGGGTTCAGTCGTTTGGCGGTTTGATCCCTTGATTCTCACTGAAAATATTACAATAGGGCATCTTCTTGATAAAATTTCGAATATTGCTGATATGCTTGTTGGACATACTGATAAGCTTGTCTTTAGCTTTGCCGATATTGCTTCATATAAAAAGGTAGAAAGAAATATGCATATAGCAGGTGTGAACTATCGTGAATGGGATGAATCGACAATGCTTGAATTCGCATCACGACTTTCAGAGTTGAATAAAGGGAAATGGAATTTTCAACTTGCAACTTGCTCAGAATCCATAAACTTAGAGGAATTTGATATCTTACACAACCGCTGTATTGACCCCGAATTAATATCGCGTTTATCACCCGACGATGCAGTTTTGCAAAACTTTCTGGCAAACGCTAAAATAGACACAGGCCAACGGAAGCTGTGTGGATGTATTCTTTCAAAAGATATAGGAAGTTACAATACCTGCCCTCACGGCTGTGCTTATTGCTACGCTAACACTTCACCAAATTCTGCCCAGCGGAATTTCACGCTACATCAATCAAAACCTTCACTTGAATCAATCATATAACAATATGCATTTCACACCAAATTCTACAAAATCTTTCCATATGTCTGAGGACATTCTTGAAAATGCCGATAAATGGCATAAGACATTGTCGGAAACTGATCAAATAAAATTGAAGGATGCTCTTGACCATGGTGCAGGATTCCTTACTACAGCCGCTGAATTGAAAGCCTATATTTATCATTATGGGAAAATTCACATTATGTATTGAACTGATTGATTTCGTTTTCTTATATCACTGAATATTCATAACTTTCTTCTAAAAAGTAAAGGTCACCCAACTTATATGTCTACTCCATATCAA
>CAZKIE010000010.1:0-86198 GCA_964552825.1 uncultured Staphylococcus sp.
TTCTTGAAGTTGGTTTCGGTGCTGTCTGCACCGATGTACTGGTAGGTTTTCCACGTCGTCTGCCCGATTGAGAACGTTATCTGAATACCGACGGAGGTGTAGCCCTTGGCGAATGCGACCGCAATAGCGGTGTCGAGGGTGTAATACCCCGATATAGGAGCGTCGTTGGTTACGTTATAGCAGTTGCCGACCGAAGCCGAGCCACCGAACTTGCGCCACAGGGAGGTCTGCGTGATACCTCCGCTTCCGCTCCATTGCCACGTCTCCCAACCGTCGCTCCCCAAGAACGTTACGACCAACCCCTGCGCCTTGTTCGGAACGTCGGAGGTGTTGAGCAATGTCGTTACAGCACTGAGCGTCGTTGCGGACGTGAGGTTGAAAAGCACGGAGGCGTTGATGAACGTGAGGGACTTTATAGCGTCGGCAATGGCGTTATCCATAGCAGTGGGGTCAGTGCCTGCCATTACGAGGTTCGAGGTGGTCTCGTCCCACACATAGAGGTTTTTCCCGAACGAGTAAACCTTGTTTTTGAGGATTGCGGAATGGGTCGAGTTCAGGTATGCGTCCGCACCCTCCCAGTTGCCGTAATAAGTAGTCCCGACGCGCAGGGCGAATAGGTGCTTGTTTGCCAAATACACAACGTCTCCTGCGCTTGTCGCGCTCGCTTGGGTAATGTTACCCAACTGCACGATACCGTCGAAGAACGCCAGCCCTGCGTTGTTGGCTGCGGTCTTGGCTTGCGAGGCAATTTGCTGAATGTCGTCGATAGCGTCCTCTGCATTTTCGGCTGCGGTCTGTGCTGCCTCTGCCGCTTCCTGTGCGGCGTCGGCTGCGGTCTTGGCTTGATTTGCCGCGTTCGTGGCGTTGGTCGCTGCGGTCTTGGCTTGTGAGGCTTCCGTGACAGCGTTGTTGTAACTTTCGAGGAGTTCCCCCAAAGGCACTTTTACGCTCTCATTCTGCGCGTTCACACCCAAAGTCATAAGGCCATCGGTGCTTCCAACCAACGGCAATTCTGAAATTCTTTTCTTTTGGTCTGCCATTGTTAAGAAAATTGTTAATTGTTAGTATAAATTCGGCTATTGCCATCTTCCGTCATTACAAATTCACCGCTCTGCATAATCAGGTAGGAGATACCACTGCGCGGTCTGATGATTATACGAGCCTTGTTCTCGTCCTCGGTAACAACCCAGTCGTCGTCCTCGGTAGCGAGGTACATATACGAGTTCACGGGGCGACAGGATATAAATTTGAGCGTCAGGGAGAACTGACACCATACGCCCCCGTCGGGCAGGAGGTGGAGGCTCTGTACGCTCTGCTTGTTGTAGAAGCACTCGTACTCCGCATTGGTCTCCTCGACGTAGAACTTGCGAGCCTGCGGTTGCAGGAGGGCAGCGAAAAGCGCATTATAACGCTCCCAAAAGGCTGCGACTGTAGAAGTCTTGATAAGGACGTTCAACGTCACGTCCTTGGGCTTAAAATACACTTCCTGCGCGTCGTATTTGACCCCTGCCGAGCCTTTCGCCTTTACGGTCAGGTTCTGCTTCACTTGGGGTGCTTTTCGGAGGTCGTTATGGCTTCCTTTGAGTATGTACGCCCCGAACTGGGAAACGTCCACCCCGTCGAGTTCGTACCCGTACTGCGTTACCCCTGACTCTCCGAAGTCGAGAGGGTCAGCCGTCGGTACTTGCGGAAAGTCGTCAGCAAAGGTCAGCGTGAGGTTGCCGAGCGTAACGTGAGAGGAGAACGAGCCGTTGGTAGTCATTCTCAACCTCCACGTCTTATTGAGGGCAGGAACGTAAAAATCGTGGTACGCTCCTTGCGAGAGGCTGTCGAACAAGTCCTCTGCGTAGCGCACGTTGGAGATACAAAACGATATTTGGAGCGTCCGAGTATCGAGGACGGGGGCTGTCAGGTCGAACTCCTCGCCGTCCTCGTCAGGCCAGTCAGTGCTTTCAATGCTCTTAAAGGACGGGAATTGTATCAACTGCCCCAGTCCTCCGTCCTCGACGTACACCCCGAAGTCGAGGTATGCGTCGCTGTTGTCGATGAAAAGCCCTCCTGTCATCATAATATCACGGCGTTCTCGCTGATGTTCCTAACCACGGTACACCCGTTCTCTGACTCGACACGGACGACCGCCCACTTGGAGGCGTTCACTATCACCTTGCCCCCGTGCAGACATACGACATTGTAATTGCGCGTCTCGGAGCAATTCACGGTAGCGGTTGTACGTCCTATCAGCAACACCTTGTCCTTTGGCTCGTTGAGCGTAATATTGCCTGCGTCGATGTAGATACCGAAGCGTTCGGGACGGTCTTTCTTGAACGTGCGTATGGTGGCGAGGTTCGGGAAGTGATAACGCATACAAAATTCGACCCCCTGCGGTGTCTTATACAGAGTTGCGAGTTCCTCGACGGTTTCGTTACCCTTGAACATACTGCATACTCGGTACGCCTCGGCAAGATTATGGAGGGAACGCTGCTCGCATTGACGCTGTGCCTCTCCCTTGACGTTAAGCCACTGGGCGTATATTGATTTGATAATACTATTCATAGCGATGTTATTTTTTGAGTTTCATTCCTTGCGTGTTAAAGTCGTCGAGGGTGTCGCGCATTGATTTTACGTTGCGCTCTACACTCTCCATGCGGTCGCTCATAGCCTCGGTGTGCGCCTCGATAGCGGTTACAGAGGCGAGTATCGCGTTGGTGTTAGCAACGAGGACTTTGGTGTTCTCGCTGATAGAGTAGGTGTGGCTCTGAATGGTGGTCGCACGGGCGTTGAGTTCATCGACGCTATCCTGCGAGGCTGCGGCAATACCTTTCTGCACCCCCTCGCGTTCTGCGTCGCCAGTGAGGTATTGTTTCAGTTCTTCGGGTATCGCGTCCCATATCTGCGTCATTACCTCCTGTGTCGCCATAAGGTCAGCCATAAAACTGCCCATAGAGTTCTTGACCTCCTCTGCGCCCACAAACTTGCCGTCCTTAAACCACTGCGCCTTGTACTTGTCGAAGATTTTGCCGATTTCGGGTTCAAGCATTTTCTGCACAAGCATACGCTTCACGATGTCGGAGCATATCTCCTTGACCTTATCACCCCACGCCTCGGCAGCGTCCTCGCCGTTGGCAAAAGCGTCGAAGAATGCGTCAGACAACTGCTCGGATATTTGCTCGGCAGAGCCTCCGATAATGTCCTCCAACATATCGTTAATGATAGCCACCGCCTGCTGACCCAGTTCCTCGATTTTGCGCTCCCACTCGGTTATTTGTCCAGAGTCGGAATCCTTCTTGCTTTTCTCGTTCTCAATCTGCTCTTGAATAAGAATTTGCTGTTGGCTGATATTTTCGAGTTGGCTATAATAATCGTCGTAACGAGCGTCACCGAGAGCCTTGTCTGCGGTGTAACTCATCTTTTCGTACTGGTCGGCAAGTTCCTTGACGGTCTTTTTTAGAGCCGTGGTGTTGCTCGACAACTTGCCGTAGCAGGCGAACATAAGAGTGTACCAGTCTCTCGTTGCGACAGCGAGGTTTATCAGTTCAATACGGGTTTCAAGCATAGCCTTACGCACCCTCTCGACGGAACCGCCGTACTCCTTGTTGAGACGCATAGTGTCGGCGTTATCGAGTTCCCATTGGAGTTGGTCGATACGGTCTTGGAGGCGTTCAATCTCCTCCTGCTTTGCCTCGTCGTCGTTGAACAGGTTAGCAATGGCGGTCGCAATCTGCAACGCAGCCGATATGACAGCGAGAATTACGGAGGCTTTCTCCACCGTCTGAATAGCTGTCGAGGCAGCAGCAGCCGTCCCTGCCATAGCCGTCCCCGATGAATTGGCGAGGGTTACAATGCCGTTAATCATTGAGAGGGTCGAGGTCGAAATTTGCCCTGCGGCTTTCAGTATCTCGCCAGTCGTTCCACCGACAGCCTCGCCGATTTCGTCGAACGCTCCTGCACACTCGTTCAGGGTGCTGTAAAGGTCTTGCCACTCCTTGATAGTTCGTTTCTTGGAAGTGAGTTTATCCTTGGCGTTAGCACCCTTAACTGCGTCGTCCAGTTTATTGACCTTGGCACGGGCAGTCGCAAGAGCCTGACTGCTTGCCCCCTGCTGTTGGAGTGTATCGAGTTCCTGTTTGGCTTTTGCAAGGAGGTCTTGGAGTTGCTTTAGAGAGAGTTCGCCGATAGCGTCACACCACGCCTGATATTCAGCCTCACGGGAGGCAAATTGCTCATCGACGGCTTTCAGAGCGTCCTGCTCCTGTCGGTCGAGTTCGGACACATTGCCCTCCGTTACGCCAGCCCTCAATCCAGTGCGGTTGCCCTTGTCGTCGTGGTCGTAAAGTTGCTCACGTCTCTTGGCGTATTCCTGCGTTACTTGCTCCCGTTCTTGCTCGTAGGTAAGCACGTCGGCAAGCATGGTACGGAGGGTGCGTTTATTGCTCTCGGTTAGGTACTCCTCGGCAAATGCCGCATACGCGGTGAGTTGCTTTCGCTGTTCTTCGGTCAGGTCTGCGTCCGTGAACGTAAGCCCTGCCGCATATTCGTTTACCTCGGACTGCTCTGCTTTTGGGTGCGCGTTCATATACTCGACGATTTTTTTCTCGGCGAGTTGGTCGTACATATCCTGCCTGCGCTTTTCGTTCTCGTAGAGCATACGGTCGTAATTGAGTTTGATTTGTTCTAACTCTTTTTTCAGACTATCCTCTGCGAGATTGAGACGCTGCTGTCGGAGGTCAAATTCAGCCTCCTTGTCCTGTTCGGCAAGTGCAGCCTCGTAAGCGTCAAGAGCCTTTTGTCGCTCCTGCGCCTCACGTTTTAGACGTTCCTCCTCGGCTTGGGCGTTACCTCCCTTGCCACCCTTGCCTCCTTTGCCACCGCCTCCACCACCGCCATAGACGGCTCTATTCTCGGCAGACACGGGCTTAATGTTATTCTCCCTCTGATAATCGGCGAGGGCTTCGAGGTCAGCATTAGCATTTGCTATTCGTTTATCGAGTATTGCAACATCGTTTTGGCGCACCCGTAACGTATTCTCGGCTACGTCGAGTTCTGCTTGAATTGCTCGCTCCCTTGCTCGTGCAGCGGAGTTGTCCGCATTCGCCATCATATGCCCCTCTCGACCGCCGACTGCAAGAGAGGCTTGCACATCACGCCCTTGTTGGGCTTGTGATTGTTGCCTTTTTTGTTCAGCCCTCCTACGTGCCGCCTTGGCTTCGTCCTCGGCTTGCTTACGTTTCTTAACAGCCTCCCTG
The DNA here is from genome assembly GCA_964552825.1 of uncultured Staphylococcus sp. Lineage (GTDB taxonomy): Bacteria > Bacteroidota > Bacteroidia > Bacteroidales > Muribaculaceae > Duncaniella. The sequence continues at coordinate 5,244 of CAZKIE010000010.1, forward strand.
CGTTCCAGTTCCGCTGCGAGTTTTTCGGCTTGCAGGCTTTCGCGTTTAGATTGGAGAGCCTTTGCTATGGCAAGATTTTCCAACGAGGCGATATAGTCGTTCACGGCGTTGGTATTGTTTACATACAATACGCCCTCGTCCGTCAGGGAAGCCTGATAGCCTGGGACTATCGCTTGGAGTTGCTTTATTGCTTTACGACGGTCTCCGATAGAGGCTGTTTCGTCCTCGATAGCGGATTGTAATGTTTCGATTTTGTCAATCTCGCCTGCGATAGCCTTTGCCGCCTCCTCGTGCATACTTTCCGTTACCTTGCGCTCTTTATCGAGTTCCTTGAGAGTCTGCTGTTGCTGTTCCAGTGTTTCGTTCAGTTCATTGTTAGCCTCCTCCCATTCGTTAGTACCCTTTGTAAGTTGGTAAATGGTGGTAATAATGCCGATAAGAGCTGCCCCTGCGATAATGTAGGGATTTTTCAGAGCAGCTATATTGAACGCCTGTTGAGCAGCCGTGAGCAGTCCTAACTCCTTTCGGAACATCATTATCAAACGGATATTCTCGGACAGGGCGACCAATTTCTCGACCGCAACGAGAGCCAACAAAGCAGCCTTGTAAGAGCCGTATGCGACTACGAGACCGAGGAGGCACTTGCCGATTGTCTCGTAGTGCTTTACGAGGGTAGTGGCGAAATTCACGCCCTTTACCAACGTGTCCTGCATTGCAGTGCCTATCTCGTTCATCATATCGTCAACAGCACCCTGCAAGTTCGAGATAGAGCCTGCTATGCCCTTTGACTGCTGTTCGAGCATACCGTGGAATTTACCTCCCTCGGCAGTAGCGTCGATGAACGCCTGTTTCACCATATCGGCACTGATTGCCCCCTTGCTCATTTCGTCTTTCAGAGTTCCGATAGACTTGCCCGTCTTTTCGGCAATGATTGAGAGGGGGTTGAAACCTGCGTTAATCATTTGCAGGAGGTCTTGCCCCATAAGTTTGCCCGTAGAGGACATTTGGGCAAAGGCAAGCGTGAGGGATTGCAGTTTTTGAGTATCGCCCATTGAAATATCACCAATGGAGCGAAGCATTGGCATAATCTCCGCTTCGTCGATATTGAATGATAACAGGGTTTGAGCTGCGCTCGACAGGTCTTTCAACTGCAACGGGGTCTTGACGGCAAACTCTCGTATTTCACCGAATAGAGCGTCTGCTTTCTCCTTGTTGCCTAACAGGGTACGAAACGAAATTTCAAAGCCCTCAATCTCCTTTCGCACGTCGATAATACTACGGGCGAACTCAAGAGCCTTTTGAGCCGTGAACACGCCTGCGATAGTCATTCCGACCTTGCGGAATGCTGCGTCGATATTCTCGCCCTCCTGTTGAGCGGTTTTGCCGATTGAGTGTAGTATGTTTTGGCTCTCGCTTGCGTCTGAACGTAGTCTTTCAGTGTCAATTCGAGCCTCAATTCGTATTCTGCCGTTATCAGTGCCTGCCATATTGTCGTCAGTCTCTTAATGTTGCGAAAAATTGGTCTAATTTTGCTGCGTTATTCGGGTCGTCAGCCCTGAACTCGTCGTCCCCGTAGGCTGTGCCTGCGTACTTGCTGTTTCCCGATTTTTTCTTGTCCTTGGGGATATAGGAGGGGAGCGAAGCCCCGTAGAGCAGGACGTTGGCGTAACTCAACTCGTAGAGAACATAGTCAAACGGTAGGGCAAACGCCTTTGCCGTTCCTGCTACTGCCGCCCAGATGCTGTCGGATTTTCCACTTTCGTCGGGCGTATCGTGTTCACTTCGAGGAGGAAAGTGGTAAGCCCGAAAAAATCGCCGACCTGCATAGACCCCATAATTTGCGCGAGAGCCATTTGCAACTCACGGGGTGATAGATTTTCCAACAGCTCACGCGATAGTTGCTCTCGCTTGCTCTCTCGCACCTCTACGAGCGTTTTCCGCTTGAATAGTCCGAAACAACGGGAGGTGACGCGCTCCTCTTGGCGCACGACCTCGTCCTTGACGTGCTTGGCTCCGAGTATCATTATGGCGATGATGTCGCCGATAGCCTCGCAGTCCTTGGCTACGTTCAAGACCTCCTGCACCAACTTTTTCTCGTCGAGTTGGAGACGGGGTAAACGTGAAACAGCCGCAGATACGAGTATCAACGTTGCGGTACTCGGAGGCGCGACTGCGTATTCTTTCTCCCCGACCTTAATTATGGTCGGCTCTTCCAGTATCGTTTGTGCGACCCTTTCCTCGGTCGTAGAACTTCTTGGGTTAGTGTCCATAATGCGTTATTTTTTTCAAATTTTGCGTTCTCGCAACGTTCGGGACGAAATTGAGTAACTTATTGGCTCAACCGTTTTTCGTTGGCGAGAGGCTGTTTATTTTGCTTGGCGCAGGAGCAAGGCTCGAACTTGCGACCTCCGACGGTGTCGGTATTCTACCAACTGAACTATCCTGCGAAACGGGGAACGGCAAGACGGCTGTCAACTCACCCCACCGCCCCCAAGAGGTTAGGAGTCCGAGCCTACGGTAATCACGAGAGGCTTCACGGTGTTGCCGCTCGCAGGTTTGAGGCATCGTGCAACGTAGTGGTACAGGATACCGTCGGCTGCGGTGTACGCGATTTCACGACGGAGGGCGCAACGGTCAATCTGAATACCCTTGCAGGCAGAGTCTTCGGGGATAATCTGCAAAGCGTGTTCGCCTGCAATAACGCCGTCAACGTCGGTGAACGGGTCGGTGGTTGTGTCTTTCTTCTCGAAGAGGTCAAATGTCAGTTCGTAAGTTGACGCACCGAAACGCACGTCAACGATAGCACCGCCCTCCTCGTTAGCAGTTACCTCGTCGCCTGCGGTGGTCGTCAGTTCGGTGGTGTCCTGCTTCGGGGTGTCGAGGTTTGCCCAGTCGCCAGTAGTTTTAGGCGCACCGTTCTCGCTCTCCTTGTGTCTGATAGTGGGTTTACCCCAAGATAACTTTGACATAATCTATTGGTTGTTAAAATGTTAAACGATTGTTTGCTATGGTTACTCGAACAGCCTATAACCGAGCCTCACAACGACAAAATGCTGATGAATGTCGGGATTGGCTTGTGTGTGGATTGTCTGACGCAACCTGAATTTGTAGTTTGAGCGGTCGCAGGTCAGAGACTCCACCCACTTGTCGGCAAGTTTCTCCAACTCCTCCGTCCTCCTGCCGTCCTCGACCAGTACCCCGTCGTTGTACGGGTCGATGTCGGGAACGTAGATATGAACGGTAACAACGCCCGTCTGCACCTCGGAGGGGTCGCCAGTAGTGAAAATCACTACGATGTCCTCCTGCTTGCTGTCCCTCGGTCGATAACTGCTATCGGGAGTGCCACGATAGACGCTGCCTGACACGGAGGCTTTCAGTGCGCTGTTCTCCAGTAGAGCGATGATGTCGCCCTGAACCTGTTTAGATGTCTTTGTCATACGTCAAAACCAAGTTGTTTCATAAATTTGGGTATCAGTGTCTCGGCAAGGGACTCTGCGCTGTCGAGAACGTCGTACCCCTTATCACTCACATACGTTGCGTAGTTCATTCCTGCCACTATCACGAGGACTATGCCCTGCGGATAGTTTGCTATGATGTCAAGCACGTACTTTTGACCGTCGATAGTTCCCTGCTTGCCGTTCAAAACTTGTGGGAACGAGGAGCATTGTACGAGGTTTCCGTCAACGCTGACTGCATACCCGATAGAACTTGACAGGTTGCCCGTTTGGTCTCGGTAGGTGTGGGAGGAACGAGCAGCGTTCACGCAACGCTCGCCGACGTAGCACATATTCCGCACGATTGCCGTTTGAAGCCTCCGAAGATGTTGCTCAAAGAACTCGGCAATTTCAGACGACGGTGTAGTAACTCTCATCGACATAGCGCAGGCGGTTTACACGGTTATCTTGATTTGCTGAACGGCACGGAGTTCCTGCGAGGAGATTACGGAGTATTCGCCGACCCTCACACCTGCCATATCGGTAAGCCGTAGTTGCTCCGAAGCCTCGACGGGGAGGGGCATTTCAACCAAAATCTCAAAACTGGTCTCGGTTGTTGCATTACCTCCTGACAGCCCTTGCAGGTTGTAGCGTTTCGGCATATATTGGCACGGCACTGGCTCTCCCCAGTCCTCCTTTGCTTTCACGGGGTAGCCGTCAGCGTCTAAACCGCCTCCGACCTTGTGCTTGAACTCTATATTTCCGTTCGGTATAATCATAGTCTGCTTCCTTTGTACCCGTACTGGGTTTTTGGTGCGTCGTCCTCTCCCAACTCGTCGTAAATGCCCAGTGCCTCGTTCCTGAAATCACGTCGTTGGTCGTCGTCGAAAGTGTAGGACTGACCGCCCTGCGATACGTTAGGGGCTTTCGAGAGCCACATCAGCACGTCGGCACGGGTCAGCCTGTACTCCTTTGAGGTCAGAGCCTCCTGCGAGATTTCAGAGGTGAGGTCAAGACCCCGTAAAGCCGCAGCCGTCACAAAGAACGACTGCGGTACGGGGTAGGCGTTTATGGCTTGTAGGGAAGATAGCAATGTAGCCATAGCGTTACGGGTTACGAGTTAGCAGCCTGAGTTACCTCGATGACTGCTGTATGGTCGTTGCTGTCCTTGATAGTGATAATCGCGGTACGAGCCTCGCCGGTGTTAGCGGTAGCAGTGGCAGTTACCTTGCCAGTAGCGACGGTCAGCGTGAGCCAACTTTCGTTAGCGGTCGCGGTTACGTCGCCAGTTGCCGTAACGGAGATTTCACGGGAGGAGGCTGATTTCGGGAACGACAGAGGAGTGGTATCAACGTCAAGCCACTTCTCGTCGGCATGGAGGGTATAGATACCGTCTGCGCCGTCGATAACGGTCAAGCAGAGAGCCTGTGCAGCGGTGAACTCTTCGAGAGGGTCGTTCTTGCTGTACTTGCTGACGAGGATATGACTGCCCGACTTCTGATAATTGACACCATTGACGGGGTTGGTCTCCTCTGCGAGAGTACCGTAAACGAGACGACCGACAACCTCGGAGGGAACGCCCACAACGTTGGCTTCTTTCCACGGCTTGACATTGACTTTCGACCCGTCGCTCTTTTCGACCTTGAACACGCTATCCACGATGTGGAATGTTGCGCCGTATTCGTCGGCGAGGGCTTCGAGGAATGTAGCGCGGGAGGGAACAGGGAGCAGGCTCTGATTAACGACCACGGCGTTGTTGAAGTTAGCGACGAGGAGTTTACCCTGCTTGCTGTGACGGAAACGGTCAAAATACTTTTTCGAGATGTACACGTGGGAGATAGAGTTGCTATCCTCGTGCGCCTTGTCGAACATCTGCTGAATGTCGTCCTGCGGAGTTTCGCCCGATGCACCCCACGCTCCACCGAGGCACTTAAACGTGTTCTCGTCCTTGTAGCCGAACTCGACGCGGATACCTGTGCCAGTATTCTCGTCGTCGTCCTCTACGAGACACGCACCAGTGGAGAGGGCTTGGAGGAACATAATCTCCTTGCGAATATCCACGGACTTGATAACCTTTGTGGTGTCGTCGAAGATTTTGGCAGCGACTGTTGCCTCCTCTGCGCCACGGGCTACCATAACGTTGATGTCGGAGATAAGTTTCTCGCCTTTACGCATTTTCAAGCCAATCTTCGGCAGTTTGCCAGTGGCGTTGGAAATTTTGGAACGGCTCTTGAGAGGGAGCGAGCTGTCGAGGGCGACAACGTCGGCTGCAACAACCGAGTTGTTGAGTTCAGTTGCGCCCCACGAGAGGTCTGCGCTGTACTCCTCCGTGAGCATAGTCTTGTGGAGCAGGGTAGGCTCTTTCGACTTGTCATTGAATTTCTCGGTAATCTTTCCGACTACCAAGCGGAAGTACTTGTCAACGTACTCCAAAAACAAACTTGCATTCATAACTTGCTGTCTTGGATTTTGAGATTAGAGGAACTGGATATGGGGCAGACCGCTCTTGATTGCGGTTGTGTAGGGTGCGCCTACTGCCTTGGCAGCTGCGCCTGCGTTCACCTGTCCGATAGTCACGATAGCGGCACGGGGGTCTTCCACGAGAATGGAGGCTTTGAGAATGCCGACGTAGGACTCGCCCTCACCGAGAGAGGCGTATGCCCCGTCGGTAACGCCGAGAGGCTTGTGTACCCCTGCGGAGGTCTTGACAATGACGTGTCCTGCGGCAATGACGGTAGTATCGCTTGCCACGCCCGAAACGTCGAGAGTGCGACCGCCAGGCACGTCGCCGAGAGCGTTCACAATGACAATGCTGTCGAGGCTGTCATTGATTTCTTTGGTCTTGCGACCGAGATTTGATGTTGCCATTTCGATTGTCTGAATGGGTTTAACAATGGGGTTGATTAGATACCCAACTTATCCACGACTGCCGCTGCCTCGTCGTCGGTTGCTTCCTTGCCCCCGTCTCCCGAAGCCGATTGCTGTGTCTTTGTCCCTCCCTGTACGGTAGGTCTGCCGAACACTACGCCCTTGGCGGTTGTCTCCTTGGCTATCTCTGCGGTCTCGGAGGTGATTTCGCCTTTGAGCGTTTCAAACTCCTCGTCAGTGAGGGTATCGACGGGGGTGCGCTCGTAGGCTTTCCGAATGGACGGAGGGAGCGTGGAGATAATCTTGGAAAGTTGTTCGCGACGGTTGGCGGTTAGTCGTTCGCCCTGCATAGTTTTCACCTGCTCCGCGAGAGATTTGTTACTCTCGATAAGAGCCTGCGCCCAAGCAGGGACTTTATCCTCCCCGTTGCCCTTGTCGCCGTCCTTGTCCTCGTCGGCAGGCTTCTTAACAACCTTGCCGTCTTTCAGTCCGTGCTTGGCTTCATAGTTAGCCACGGCGGACTGGGCAGCCTCGGTTGCTCGGCTGTCGCCATACGAGTCAAGAACTTGCTGGAACGACACCCCCTCTACTGCGGTTGCGACCTGTTCCTGCGTGGTGACAGTCTTCGCCAGTTTGTCGGCTATCCTGCCTAAAATTTTCTCGCTGACCCCCGTAAATCGGGTTTTCAGCGCGTCGAGAATTTGCTGTCTCATATTAACTGAAAGGTTCATTAAGTTGCCACTTTGGCATTTTGCGGCAAAGATAGCCAAAATTTTCGAGATATGATTACGACATAATCACAAAATCGTATTTTTTTCAAAAAATTTTTTCCGTGGATATTCTTTTGGTCTCTTGTCGATTATCCCAAGCGGTCAAAATTATTTTAACTGGACGGTTAAATTTTTTGTCGAAAAATTTGGAGGTTTCAAAATAACATTGTAATTTTGCAGAGTGATTACAACATAATCAGTTTAACAACAGCAACAAATTGATACAGATATGAGACAGCGTTACTCCACAACCGAGGTGAACAGGACTTTCAAAATGAAAGTTTACGGCATTATCAACGGCAAGAAAGTGAACACCCTCGTCGGTGTTAGCGGACTGATTAAGATGATTGGCGTAGAGTTCTTCAACAAGTTCCTCGACCGCGCATTCTCTCGCCCCGACGACAAGTGCGTATGTAAACTCCGTCGTGGTGTACAGGTTTCATTCTACTACTACTAACCCCTTAACACAATCGGATATGAATACAGCAGTCAAGACCCGAAGCCAAGCAGCGAGGGAGATACACGCCCTCTACAACTCGCTTGAGGTTCGTCGGGTATCGTTCAAGACCATCTACAACCGAGTATTCAGGAGTGGCAGCGTATGGCGTCTAATCGGCTACGCCCACGACTATACCGCATAAGAGACAACAACAATTCAATAATCACTTAAAATCAACAAGTTATGCAGACAACAGCACATCAGACCGCTCTCAACGAGGTGGTCGTCAACAAGGTTCAAAGAATGATTGACAGCAAGGCTGTCGGTGTTCAGGCTACAATGGAACGCCTCATCAACAAGGGCAAAATCGCCCAAGACTACATCGCTCCCCTCGGAGTAAACCTCAAAGCGCAGGAGCGCACCCCCGTCATCACGTTCTCAGCCAACGGACACCTCAACCTCAATATGCCCGACGGCTCGTTCACCCTCCACCCCAACGCAGTATCGCAGGTTGCCGAGCGTATGGGTATCCCGACCAAGTACCTCCGTACCCTCGCCACCGGCGACGAGTGGGAACGTCAGCTCGCCGCTCACCTGCTCAACGAGCATAGCGGTTGGACGCAGCGCAGCCGTGTCCTCGTCCGCAGCGTCGGTCGGGAGGTCAGGGCTATCCTGTCGGACTCCTACCGCCGTCTGAACTCGGTGGAGATTATCACCGCATTCGTCGAGGAGGCTTCCCGTCAGGGGGCTGTCATTGCCGACGCTTTTATGAGCGACACAAAGGTGTGGGCAGAGACTATCCTGCCGCAGCCGTTCACCGTCCCGACCAAGAACAACGGAGAGGTGATTATCTTCGCAGGCGCACGTTTCTCGACCTCCGACTACGGGGACGGCGCAGTGGATATGCGTACTTTCCTCCTCAACGGGGCTTGCACCAACGGCATGGTGCGCGAGAGCGTTATGAAGCAAGTACACCTCGGCTCGAAACTCCCTGATAACCTCGCTCTGTCCGAGGAGACATACGCCCTCGATACCCGTACCACGGTGTCAGCCGTCCGAGACCTCACCGCAGGGCTGTATAGCAAGGGCACCATAATGCAGAAAGCAATCGAGATACAGGGGGCTTCGGAGATTGACGTGGACTTCGACCACGAGTTGAAGAAACTCGTCAGCAACGGCTCTCTCCTCAAAGCAGAGAAGCAGGAGGTGGAGAAAGTGCTTATGCGTAACGACCCCAACGACGGGGTGCAGGGTGGTGCAACGCTCTGGAAACTTACGCAGGCTATCACCGCCCACGCCCGTGAGTTGGAGCCTCAACGCTCCCGTGAACTCCACGAGATTTCGGGTGCGCTCCTCAACCGCGTCAAAGTAACACCTGCATAACTTCAATCGGGAGGCGTTCGACGGGCGAGACACTGCCTATCGTGCGCCTCCCACAATCTTTCAGACAATGGAACAAATGCTCAAGCAATACCGCGAAATGAAGCGCAAGCACCCCGACGCTGTCCTGCTGTTCCGCGTTGGAGACAACTACGAGACCTACAACGAGGACGCTGTAACCGCCTCCGAGGTTCTCGGTATCGACCTGACCAGTCGAGCCGTCAGCCGTACCAAGGCTATCCCACTGGCGAGTTTCCGACACGACGCTCTCGACCACTACCTACCGAGGCTCGTTCGTGCAGGCAAGCGTGTCGCTATCTGCGAACAACTCCAAGACCCCAAACAATCAAACAATCAGTAACAATGGAACTATCAGACAAAATCACGGTTCAAATAGACCACTACGACAGCACCGATAGAGGCTGGTCGTCAGAACTCACTCACTCCGAGGAGTACACAGGTACGGTTCTCGACGCTTTCGAGCGAGTAGCAAGTGCCAATGAAACACTCCGATACTGCAACGGCTGTTATGTTAAGTTCGCAGACCCGAATATCCAAAAAGCATACCTCAACTGGCGCAAGGGTCTCTCGTACACGGAATGGCTCGATGTCGTCGGAATGACATACGCGAACACGGACTGATTAACGCCCCCTCCGAACTCCTCCACGCTCGTCCCTCGCAAGGTCGGGCGTGAGTTATGTATAGCAGGGTCATACGTCCGTATTACTTATGTATTCGTGCGTAATTCGTGCGAATACAAATAAGAGGAGAGGAGAGAAGAGGAGAGGAGACAAGAGAAGAATAGAGAGATTACAGGGCTTACGCCCTTAATCGCGCCTAAATTTCAGTAAATTTGGAGGCGTTATAGTCCAAGCCAATGCCACAAAAGGACTGCGGCGACCCCCTGAATAAGCAATATCAACCCCTAAAATCATCGTAATATGGCAAAAAAAGAGTTCATCTACAAGGTCAAATTCGGTTTCGCCCCGTTCAAAGACAAGGGAGATAACCGCCGTGAGTTCTATTTCGGCTCAATCACGGCTATCTTCTCCGTGTTCCCCGAAGACTACATCGGGACGAACGCCACCGCCCTGTGGTATCACGGGCTGTCCGACGGCAATGCCTACACAGGCAAGTACTGCACCATAACCGCCGAGCCGTTGATACGCAACCCCCAAAAGCGATAACCACCAAAAATTGCGCCCTCGACAACGACTTTCCCCCTGCTTGGTAAATTACCCAACCGAGGTATTTTCGTTGAGAGAGCGCAAAATTTGAGAAAAATAACTACCTTTGCACAATAAATCAGTAAGTTATGGCAGACAAAGAAGAACTGACAACCGAAATGCACTCCGAGTTCATCGGCAAGGAAATACCCAAGTTAGACCTCTACGTTATGGGCGTGTACGGGGCTGTTGCCCGTGGTCTCTCCCTCGACGAAGCGTTGGAGAAATACGGGCTGACCCGTGAGCAGTACGAAAAGAACGTGGACAGGGTGCTATCGTCGTAAATACCTCTCGAACACTCTACGCTGTCGGGCGTCGGTCAAGTCCAGTACGCCTTTCCAGTTACCACCAAGCAGGGCTTTCTTACCATACGGAAGCCTTGCTATTTTGTTCATAGGGAACGGGTCGGACGAGGTTGCGAAATGCCCGTCAACAAGAGCCATTATGCGCTCCTCCTGCCGAGTGGTGAGAGCCGAGAAACGGATAGCACCGAGGACGGTGTCGCGGTCTTTGGCGCAGAAACCATACCTCGCCCAAGTGTAACCTCCGATGTCGATATTGGCGCACACGTCCATACGCTCGACCCCTGCGACCTTGTACTGCTCGTAGAGAGCCTTGAATACCTGCTTGCTGATACCTTTGCCTTGTAGGGCTTTGGGGAGAGAGAACAACTCGTGGTCAACGACTTTCCTGCCCTCGCCGTCAACGAAAAAAATGCGTCGCAGGCTCACCCCGTTTCCTGCCCAACTTATGTTCAGGAAGCCCTCATTCTCCGTTACGTTACATTTCAGCGATATGCCCTCCTTGGCGAATATGCCCTTGATTTTCTCGTCGAGGGCTACCACGTCAATGCGGTTGAACGGGGAGGACTGCATAGCGGTTTCCAGTCCTCGCTTGAACCTGATACCATGCTGTGCCATACTCTCCATATACGCCCCGTCGAAACGCGAGGCGATAGAGCCTCTGAACCAGTCCTTGTTTTCGTTGTCCCGAATGAAATACGGGAGAGTGCCGTTTCTGCGAGCGTCGTCAATGCGTAGGACGTTTTCGTCCATCCACTTGGTAAATCGTTCAGGGGGCGTTGTTACCTCGTTCTCGCTGCTCTCCGACACGTCCTCGCCTGACATAATACGGGCGTTGTCGGCTTCCATTTCCTCCTCCGTTTTGAGTATCGAGGTCGCGTAGCAACGGCAATGGGGATGCCAGCCCGTGAATTGGAAGTCTTTCGGGTACTTGCCCTGCAACTCGTCGCAGATGTCGTAGTACGTCCCTGACGGAACGCCCTTGCAGTTGTGGTTGTTCGAGAGGTGTATTTCGACCCCCACGACAAAATCCAGTTGTTGCCAACGGAGGTGGTCGGCAGTGCGGTATGCAATGTTGGTCTCGGTCGCTGCCAGTCGTCGGGCGTTCATGTAGGAGGAGCGATACACACCCCTGCCTGGGTGGTACTCCTTTGCGCGTTGGGAGAGGTGGAGTTGCCCGTGTTCGTCGCGTACCCTGCGGAACAACTTGTCGGGGTTCTTGAGATAGCCTCGCACGTCCCGTGAGATTTCGTCGGCTGACAGCCCGTTGCGTATGCCCGTGTCGAGAGCCATTTCAATCTCGCCCTGAAACTGGTCGGTGTATCTCCATACGTTGTCCGACAGCCCCAGTCCGTCCTCCTTTCGGGCGATGAACGCCTCACGCGCAACCTCGTTGGTCGAGTAGTAGCGACGTGCCATTGCTTCGGGCAGGGAGGATGCACGAGAGCCGAACACCATATTGCACAACTCGTCGTTCTTGTCGTTCGAGAGCGTCCATTCCGAGCGCACCCCGTTTACAATGGCAGTCAGCACATCGCCGTTGAGCTGCCCGATAATGCTCTCAATCTTGGCTCGTGCCAACGGGTAATCGTTCCAAGAGAACGGGGCGTTGCCGAGCGCACCAATCAACGGGGCGATGTTGGCTGCGTCCTGCGCTGCCGCCTCGAACAGAGCCTGAATTTGCCTCTCGTACTTGGCGAGGTTCTGAATGTGCCTCCTGTCGTACTTATTCATCGCTCACCTCCTTTCGTTGCTCGAATAGTTCGCAGGCAGGGTCGGAGAGGAAGATACAGTACTTGCCTCCCTCCTTTTTGTGGGGACAACGGCAGAGTATCAAATGCCCGTCGAGAGCCTTGCTGTTCCAGTCGTAGGATTTCGCGCAGTCCCGACACCTCTTGTCCGTAGCCCCGATTTGTTGCTTTTTAGCACCGTAGGACGATTTTCTTGTTGCCATTGGTAAGTTTATCAATTTTGAGGGAGAACAACGGGAGAGCGCACGAAAACGCCCTCCTCGTTGATTTCGCGGTGTTACCTTGCAGGCTCGAATACGTCGCCCATACTCTCGCCTGCGATTTCCTCCATTGTTTTATCCACGTCCGTTGACCAACCGAGCATTTCCACGCTCTCGCGCTGGCTTATCATAGGCTTGTTGCCGTTTGCGAGTGCGAGGTTCTGAATGGTGTCCTTGTCGTCGTTGATAGTGAACGGGGTAATGATGTTCTCGACGGGGAGAGCGTCGATGTCAGAGGCATAGCCCTCGCCCATAATGACCTTGGCGTAGGCTTTCATTACGTTGGTCTCTCGGTCGAAATACTCTATCAGCCTGCCGCTCTCGTCCTTGACTTTGAGTTGGCAGTCGATGAACAGCTGCTTTCGGCTCTCTCCGCTCATTGGCGTGGCTTTCATACTCTCATACGACCAGTCGGGGAGTTGTAACTGCGTGAAGAACGACTGCCGTAACTCGCTGACGTAGAATTTGAGATTTTCGACCGCCTGTTGCCACGTGACGTATGCGGCGTTGCTCCCCTTGGGGTACTGCATAACCGCCTTGCCTTTGGAGTAGGTCGGGTCGTCCACAGCCTCGTCCCCGTAGGAGATTGCCTCGTCAGCGAACACCACGAACAGAGGCTTGGAGTTCTCACGGAGGTAGTTGCCGTTGCGGCTCATAGCCCACTCCATTTCATAGACAATCTTGGAGGTGTCCTCCCATATCGGGGTAGGACGGAACGCATACACGGCAGGTATCTTGCCGAGCGTGATAGCCTCGTCCTCGACAATCTTCCAACCGCCCTCGCTGCTGAATTTCATGTGGCGGTCAGCGGTGTAAGCGTCGAAGTAGGAGACGGTCTTGCCCCCCACCTTTCGGGTGTAGCCGACGGAGAGGGCTATCATATCGCCGTACTCGTCGAACAACGGGTAGAGTTCATCGCCGAACATCGGGGAGAAGTTGCGGCAACGCAGTTTGATAGGGCTTGCTATGCCGTAGAGGTTGTTGCGCTCCTCGACCGCATACCACAGCGTCATAACCTCGCACCCTGCGAACAGCATATTACAGCGTTCGATATTCACGCTGTCGATACGGTTGCGCTCGTAGATTTTCTCCAACACCCTCGCAACCTCCTGTTGGCGGTCGTTTTCGGGCTTGTAAACTCGCTTGACGGGCAAGCCTGTAACCAGTTCGGTCATACGCTTTGCGGCGAGGCGTTGCAGGTCATAGGTGATACGGGTTACATACGTTACCGTGCCGTCGTCGTTGGTGATGTCGGGGTATTTCGCCTTGCTCATTACGGGGTGTTTCGTGGGGTCGTATGCCTCACGGAGACCGTTGCACCCTCCCCACTTCGGGACGATGATTGATTTCTCTTTGAGAGCCGCAATAATCTCTTGCGGAGTTCCCATTTGTAGAATTTCTTGGATTGTCATACGGATATGTTGTTTAACGTTTGAGTTGCTTTGCGATGCGCCCTCGGTCGATAGGCTTGCGCTGACCTCCGAGGATTTCGCTCATTACCACATAGCGGATAGCGTCGATTGCGTGGTTCCAAACGTCGATAGGCGTATTGAGCCACTTGCCCTCCTTGTCCTGCGAATAGGTGTAGTTGCGGAACTCCTTAATCACGTTGGGGCTACGCTTGGTAATGACAATTTTGTATTCCTGCATTTTCGTCAGTCCTGCCTCGACAGAGCCTTGATACTTGACGACGGGGTGTATATTTATGCCTGCACGGTAAATCTCCTGCACCAGTCGGGGGTCTGCGCTCTCGCTGATTACCTTGACCTGCCCCTGCGGTTTCAGTTCGCCCACAATGTCGCTCGTCAGCATTGCGGTACGGTAGCAGAGTTCGTCGATGTAGAGCGTCTTGCTCTCCTCCTCGATAATCACGTCAACAATGGCGGTCGGGTCGTTGGTATAGCCGAAGTCCATACCGAGGAAACGCCGACGACGGTAGCCCGATTCAGGTATGCGCTCGACGACCTCCACGTTGCGGAACACAAGCCCCTCGACCTGCGCCGGCTGACCCAGTCCGTAAATCTGCCACAGGGAGAAGTTCTTGCGTTTCAGGCTCTCTATCTCGTCAATGACCTTTTGCTCCAAAAACGGGTTGTCCTTGTAGGTGCTGATGAAATGATAGGTACGGGGGTCTCTATTGACATCGCATATCCAGTGTTCGTCGGAGAATGACGGGTTGTAGTCGATGATAGAGAATTGCGTGGTACGGAGTTGTAACTGCTGCCATTCGAGATATTTCAACTCGTTAGCCTCGTTCACGAAAAGTATCTTGCGCTTGCGACCGCGTAACTTGGTCTCGTTGTCGCAGGAGAAGAACTCCACCCACGAGCCGTTCGGGAACGTGTATATCAGGTCGGTCTTGTTATAGCACTTGTCGTTGTACTCGCCGATACGCTGCAATATCTCGATGAAGTCGCGCAGCACAGAGCCTTTCAGGGAGGGGAGAGTGGCGCGGCATATAGACACGGTCGTCTTAGGCACGGCAAGGCACTGGCATACAATCCAAATTACGGTGTTGTATGTCTTCGCAGAACGGCTGCTCCCCTGCTCGCTGACAGTGGTGTAGCCGTTTCGCCTTGCAATGTCTATCTCGGAGAATACCCGTGTCGTCTGCAATTTCATTCCTCGGAGTCCTCTTGCTGTTGCTCAATCTGATTACGGTTGTCGATAATCTCGATAGTCAGAGGCTCACGGGCAATCTTCTCGCCCCCACTGGTAATGTCGGTCTTGGTGGTGCTGATTGCGTCGCGCTCTTCGGGGGTCGCTATCATACGGTAGAGGGCTATCTGCGCGGTCGGGTTATCCATATTGAACAGCCTGTGGCGTATGGCGGACTTGGTTCTTACCTTGTTGGTCTCCAACGCCCTCTTAATAGCGTCGCATTCGTCGCACCCCTGCGGAAACTTGCGGTAGAATGTGGCACGGTCGCACGGCAGGAACGCAACCAAGTCCTCGATGAAAAATAGGTTGCGCTCCTCTATCACCTGCATTGCTTGTTCGTATAGTCGTTTCCTGCTGTAAGCCATAATCAGAATTTTGCGCCGTTGTACTTGTAGATGATGTTGCCCTCCTCGTCCTTGCCCGTGGGAACAAGTGCGCCCTCGAACAACTTGTAGGGGGACTGCCCTGCCTGCGGATTGTTCCAGAGCCACCGCATATAGTCAGCCATCGTCATACCCATAAACTTGGCTCGTTTGGTACTGCTGTTGCAGTTGTACCCCGTAGCCCGTTGCCACTGGAAGTCTCCGACGAGCTGTTCAATCTCGCCCCTGATGTCGTTCCACCGCACAAGCCCGTCAGGGGCTTTCTTTGCCAGTTGCAGAGCCTCGCAGAACTGACCGCGTGAGTAGTTCCAGTCGGCAGGGAGACCACAGCACGAGCCGTTACAGCACAACTCCTTGAAATGTGCGTCGGAGACGTAGAAGCGCATACCCAGTTCGTCGCACAGGGCTTTCATATTCCGCATAAACGGCTCTTTGACGTGGCGGTTGAGACGGAGGTAGCCACTGCTCGCGCTGTACTTGCGGTAGAACTCCATAAAGTCGAAGCCGCAGAGTTCGTTGAACGTAGGCATACAGGCACGGAGGGTCGGGCTGCGCAGCTCCACGCACATAAACTCGGTACTCATAGCCGTCGCCCCACGGGTTGCCGCCTCGCGTATCAGGTCGAGGTAGGACGGGGTCGAAATGCCGATGATGAACGGGCGCAGACGGAGTGTTGCCCCTCCCGCCCCTGCCTCGGCAATACGCTGAATAGCGTCGAGACGTTCCAACGGGGAGGGTACGCCCCTCTCGATGATACGTGCCTTATGCTCGTCGAGGGTGATGATTGAAAACTTGAAATTCCAGTTCTTTTGACCCCTGACGAGTTCCATATACCGCTCGTCCTCCGTCCACCATGTAGCCTTGGTAGAGAAGCACAGGGGGTAATTGATTTCCTTGAAGAAGCGCAGGAGTTCGAGGGTAACGCCCCTCTGACGCTCGAAGCCGTCGAACTGGTCGGAGAGACCGCCCCACTGCATAACCTTGCGAGCCTTGATGTAGGGAGCGAATTGCCCTGCATACTTGTCGGGGTCGGTGAACATACGTTTGATACGGTCGGGATTGACGCTGTTGCAGACTTTTTGCAGGTATGCGTCTTTCGCCCCTCCGATACCTCGCTGAAACTGCGAGAAGCAGTAGAGACAGCCAAACGCGCAGTTGGAGTAGGTATCGAATGTCATAGGCATAGAGCAATCGGCTATCTCGTTGCTCCACCTCGGAGATTGGTAGTAGGTTGTTGCCATTGTCGCTATAATGAATTGATTGTTGAGAGAATTTCGTCGAGAATAGTATTGACCGAGGTAACGGAGGTATCGTACTGCAATACCTTGACCCCGATAGACTGATATTTGATTGCCGCTTTCATACACCGCTCCTGCTTGAGCAATACCCGTCGCAGGTTCTCCCCGTTCCGTCTGCCGTTCTTGCCGTTGGAACGGACTCCGAGCCGTTGCAGAATTACCGCAGGGGGAGCGTAGAGGGAGACCACGAGAGCCTTGTCGCCGAGAAACAGGGCGTTGGTAAGGTTCAGCCCGAAAGTGTCCATATAACTGCCCTCGCAGAATATCACGTCGGCAGTCTCCAACCCCTCCTTGACGACCTCGGCAAGCCGTGATGTGCAGCTGCTCCCTTTGTCGTTGGTTATCCTATCGACGCCCCCGTACCGCTTATCCTTGTAGCGACCTGCAAGCCCGTACCGCTTATCCTTGCAGTACGTCGTGCAAGCCCGTTCCTCGCATATGCCTCCAAATCTGTTAATTAGAGACCACGCGAGGGTGGATTTGCCTACTGCGTTAGTGCCAGTGATGAAAACAACGACTTTCATAGACAATCGTAGATAAGTTTGCCGTATTCGGGGCTTTTATCAGCCTCCTGCATCATTCTTTCGGTGTAATACCCGTCCCAACGAGTTCCCTTGATGAATTTTGCGACCGCGCAGAGGGACGTTTCAATAGCAAAAGCGTTGTCTGCCGTGTCCCGTTTAGCCATTTCGAGGAACTGGTCGAGGGCGTTGCGGTCGTCGGTCTTGATGATATGCACCGCTCCTTTGGTGTAGTTCTCGTCAGCCTCCCACCCGAAGCGCACGTTGTCCTGCCAGTCGGGACGGAAGCAGTTGTAATACACTTCGAGGAACAGGAACGCAGCGTAACGCCCGAAGAAGTACCACTTGCGGACGGTGTCGTAAGCCTCCTGCGTAGTCCTGCACTCTTGGAGGGAGGAGAGCATACGGGGGTCGAGTTCCCGTAGCAGTCGGTCGTAAGCCCCGTTGCACCGCACATATCGGCGGTCGGTGCGGAAATGCAGGTCAGACTGCTTGGTGTTTCGGTAGTTCAGCAGGAGACGCAGCGCACTGGGTATGTGGTACGTCATAGTGTAGAAATAAATCAGCCGAAAGCAGTCCCAGTTAGACAGACGCAGACGCTTGGCGAGAGAGGCAATCATTCGCTCCTCTACGCCAGCGTCTCCACGTCGATGATATGCGATATACTCTGCGTAGGTCATTCCTCGTCGGGTGTTTCCCCTGTGGGGAGTTCCCCTCCCAGTATCTCGTCAAGGTGATAGACCACCTTGTTGATGTCGGGGAGTCCGAGCAGTCCGCAGAGTTCGGGTTTACGGTCTTTCGAGTACACGATGATGATACGCTCAAACGGGGTCTCGTCCGAGCCTTGTATCTTCGGGAGGTTGTCAGGATTGAGGTCAACGCCCTGCAACTCGGCAGGGAGGTTGCCCCCGAAGTCCACGGGGTCGTCGTTGTCCTGCTCGTTGGCGAGAATGTCGGCTGCTTCGGGAGAGAGGGGAGCGTCGCCAGTCGGGGCTTGCGGTGCGTCGTTCTTGCCTCCGAACACATCGTCCACCTCCTTGTTCTGCCATACGTCCACGCCCCAGTCGCAGAGGTCGTCAACGTTCCACTCGTTGGCGAGAGCGTCGTAGTCCCACTGTCCGAAGTCGCCGTTGTCCTTGATGATAAACTCCTTTTGCTCGGCAGGGGTCAGGGTCGAAACGTCCACGACGGTAACGACGGGGTTGGCAATCCACTTCACCCAGTAGTCGAGCAGAGCAGCGCGGTCTTTTGCGCTCTTTTTCTTCACGTCGCGGATAGTGTCGAGACGCTTGCGTATGTCAGCCTCCGACATCTTGGCAATCTCGGAGAGCGCACGGAAACGCATATTGCCTCCCAGTGCCACGCCCTTTGCGTCCACGGCTACGGGGCGTATCTCAAGCATTTTCGGGAGGGAGAGCAGGGAGTTGATAAGTTTCTCAAATTTCTCCTTTGAGATAGTGCGAGGGTTTTTCTTATTCACCTGCACCTTGGAGAGTTCTACCAGTTTTGTCTGCATAGGTGTATATTTTGTTGATTTATAAATTGTTACGTTATTTTTCCCACATTCGGTCGGCTTGGAACTCTCCGAACAGCCCCCAACGGCACATAGAGGCGTAGTGAGGCTTGTCGAGTTCGTAGGCGGTTATCAGCTCTTGGGGCTTTATGTCAAGAACTCCCTCCGCGATACAGTTGCCTGCCTTATCCTGCACGAGCATATCCACGGCGGTCTTGCCGATACAGCAGGCGAGGCTCACGTCCACGTCGCACCTGTTCTCTATCGCATAGCAGCGAGCGAGTTTACGGGCGCACAGGTTGAGAGACAAATCAGCCTTTGAGCCGTCTTTCGTCCACGGCGAGCCTCCACCGATACGGCAGTTGCCCCCGTAGAAGTCCACCGCCGGTTTGCGCCCCGTAGTACCGCAGTCGGCAATGGTGCTGTGCTGACG
Organism: uncultured Staphylococcus sp.; assembly: GCA_964552825.1. Lineage (GTDB taxonomy): Bacteria > Bacteroidota > Bacteroidia > Bacteroidales > Muribaculaceae > Duncaniella. The sequence goes on from CAZKIE010000010.1 coordinate 24,484, forward strand.
ATACACGCCCGTCCCGTTGACGATGAGTTCGTAATTGCCGTGTATTCGACGATTGACAAACCTCCTGACGTGGCGTAACTTGTGGTCGTCGAGCAGGGGTATTGCTACAATGACTTTCTCCACCGCGTCGTCTTTCAGCACTATCTGGGTCTTGATGTCGAGACCTCCAATGCCGCTCTCGAATAGAGCCTTGTTGAGCCGACGGGCGAGGGTGTAGTCCATAGGCATAAAGCCAGTTTGAGGGAGGTAGGTAGCGTGTCCGAAGAATATGCCTTGGTCTCCCCAACCTTTCAGCCCCCGTGCGATGTCAGGGGACTGCTGTGTTATCAGGCTCTCGACCATTAGGAAGTCTCCGCAGATTGTGTTCTCTGCGCCCCATATACCGAGGTATTCACGGGTGTAGCCTATCTCGTTGACGGCTGCACGGACGTGAGCCTCAATCTCGGCAGGGGTAAATCGGCACAGGGACGATACCTCGCCTCCGAGGGTTACTCGGTGGTTCTTTATCTGCACCTCCACGGCGTAGCGTGTAGCAGGGTCTCGCTCAATGTATCGGTCGAGCAGGTAACTGCTGATATAGTCAGCAATCTTGTCGGGGTGTCCGAGCGAGACGTATTCGGAAAATTGTATCATAATCGACTATTGAAATTACAATTGCAAAGTTAGTGAAAAATGATTATATTGTAATCATTTTCGGGCGGTTTCTGCCCCGTTTTGGGTCATTTCTTGCAGATTAGAGCCAAAAATCGCTGTTTTTAACAATTTGAGGGTTTTGCCCGTATAGAGGTCGTCGGGGGTCGTCCGATAGACTGACCAGCCCATAAGGGTCGCGGTGTTGTATTTCTCCATGTCGCCGAGGAAGCCCTTGGGGTTGATATGCCTGCCCCCAGTCCATACGCCTCCCTCCACTTCGAGGGCTACGAGGGCAGACGGGATAGCATAGTCAAAACGCCACTTGCGGACGGGGTGAAACTTGTACTCCTTGACGCACTCGACCCCCAGTTCACTCTTGCACAGGAGCGTGAATGCGTCAGTGGTCGGGGCTTTCGGCTTCGTTATTTTTCCCGATTTTTGCGTTCTCGCAACTCTCTTGGGCTTGTTGGGTAATTTATCAACCATAGCGTTTTCGGTCAAAATTTGGGTGGTTTCTGTTGTTTTTCGAGGATAGCACGGGGAAGCAGGAGCAATCCCACCTCCCCGTACCTCGGTCGGCTATTAGAATGGCAGGTCTTCGTTAGTCTCGACCATAAATGTGGTATCGAGAGCAGCCTGCGGTTTCTCCAACGGGCGCATAGAGCCGATAATCGGCATAGCGTTGCGCTCCTCGTCGGTCATTGCCTCGTACACCTCGCGGTCGAGGTTCTGCTTAATGCAGTGGGTGTCGCCATACTGCGAGTTCTGCATTTCGATTGCCGTCATATTGAGATAGCAACCTTTCTGACCGACGTAGAGCCGTGCGTCGTCCACGGGGATTACGAGACAGCGTTTGGTCTCGGTCTTGCCTTTGAGGTTGGTTACGAACGCTCCCTGCAATTTGAGCAGGTTTACTTTAATTCCTGAATTGTTCATTGTTGATAAATTTATTGGTTATCGGTTTTCTTTTCCTGTTTGATGATGATGTTGAGTACCCTGTCGGCGGTGTACTCCCACGAGCATATTGCGTCGGGCTTGCGGTCGTAACTATCAACCACTGCCTGCACAACTGCCTCGGTTTCGTCGGGGTAGTTGGTCTCCACCCACTGACGGCAGACGGTGTTCCCGTCTCCGCACTCCTCTTGGTGGCGCACATAATACGCCATCCACTCGGAGAAAATCTCAATCACTTGTTTTCGCATAAATACCTCCTTTCTTTGTTTCGTAGTTTTCTAACATTGTGAATGCGTTCGAGAAGCCTTTGGCTATCCCGACGACGCGCCCCACGCAGTAGGCTGCTACCACGCAGAGCAGGGCGATGATGATTAGTAGGGCTGTCATATCCATTTTTTGATATTGTTGATGTATGTTGGCGGAACGTAGTAATTGAACTCTCCTCGCTCCAATGCGTCTATTTCCGATTGCGTTTGGGCAATTTTAGCGTCTCGCTCGGCTCTTGCATACCCGAACAAGTCGTCCGTAAACGGCTGATGTCGTATTCGAGTGATATTCCGTTTTTTGCCTTGGATTAACGTAGGGCGTTTTTGGTCGATATACTCCTGCCCTGCGAGACATTCCTGCCTACGTATCGTAAGCAATACGCGACGGTGTGGGTGCTTGACTTTCAGGAGGGCGACGAGATACTCAAAATACCATTCATATTTGAGTGCGAGGTGCATAGGGAGTTTGTGAATGTAATAAACAACCTCCTCCGTAATGCCGTGATATTTCACTTTGGATATTTCGATTTTCACGCACATTAACGGCTCTAAAATGCCGAATTTATCTGTATTCTCTGCCATATCTCTTTCTATCTTCATCGTAATACTCCTCGTCCTCGACCCACGAGGGGCTTCGGTCGGGAACTGAACAAAGCCAATAGGGCGTTGTGGTGTCGGCGCTTATACGCGGGGTACTCTCGGACGTAGATACAAATGCCGAGAAAATACAGGGCTTCACGCTGTACGCCCTTGTCCTTGGTGTTCTGCCTATATATGATTGCTTTCATTGAAATGTCGTTAGAATGGTGCTTCCTCGCCGATAGGGAGGTCTCCGAACGGGTCTGTGTTATCATCAAAGAACGTTGCCCGTCCTGCGGCTTCCTGCCGCTCTCGCTCCTGCTGAATTAGGTGATTTTCGTTATCCCATACAGGCTCTACGCCATTGGTGTACGGGGTGTAGCGTCCGTTGTTGAGATTATACTTGAATAGAGCCGTTCCGCACTCTCCGAGGTGTCGGAACTTGACTTTTTGAACGTGTACCTCGACGGTGTTCTCCTGCCGATTTCTATGCACGACCAGTCCGAAGTCTGCCTTGTTGAAAAAGTTTGCCGAGCCACTGATGTCGTAGAGGGTCGGGGCTTGTATTGCTCCGTCTTGGTTTCTCGGCTGTTTCGTCGGGTGAGCCATAAGGATTACCAAGATGTCGTTGCGCTGCGCGAAATTCGTGAGTTTATCCAGTACCTCGCTGATGTAGAGAGTTTCGCTCCGTCCCTGCATATTGCTTTCGAGACGGTTGTACGGGTCGATTACCAACGCCTTGATACCACGCCGACGGACGAGGAACTGCGCCCTCTCCAGTATGGTGTCTATCTTGAAGTCGTCCTTGGGGCTGATGAAATAGAAGTCCTGCTCCAAGTGTTCCTTGACCTGCTTGTACTCCCCGTAGGTCAGCGTCGTCTTGCCGAAGTGCTTGCCCGTGAATTTCTCTATCAGTTTGCTTGCGTGATATGCAAGAGGGGCGTTTTCAGGGCTGAAATAGGCAAACCTCCACCCGTAGCGGATATTGAGCCGTTCCGCAATCTCGTCGATGAACTCCGATTTGCCACTGCCTGGTATACCCGTGACAATGCACAGGCGTTTGGTCTCGAACGAGCAGAGGCGGTCGAAACACTCGTGTCCTATCATTACGCCTTTCTGCATACCGTTCTCAAATAGAGCGTCCAGAGATTGCTCGAAGTCGGAGACCGTGAACACTCCCTCCAACTTGATTTCGGGGGCTGTTTCGAGGCATTTCAGCAGGCTCTCCCTGCCGTACTTTACGAGGTGTTCGTTGGCGTCCTTGCACCCGTCCCCGTACTCCACAATGCGACAGCGTTCAGCCCCGAAACGTCGCAGGAGTTCATCACGGAGGACAACCCCCTTGGTGTCGGAGTCGGAGGCAATGAATATCGTCTCCTTGTCGTCAAAATACTCCTCGATGTAGTCGTCGAGATAGGACAGGTTGGCATTCGCCCCGTTGGGGACGCTCACCACGTCGAAACGTCCTGCCTCGGCAAAGGACAGAGCGTCAATCTCGCCCTCGGTAATGATACACTCGCGTTGCCCCTTGATACCGTCCAAATGATACGGGAGGAGTTCTGCACCGCTGCACATCTTGAAATACTTATTGCCAGTGCGGAACTTGGTATTGATTAGTTGCCCCTCCCGAAAGTAGTTGAATTGAACGGTATTCATTTCCGTTTGGGTCTGCGGCATCCACTCCATACCCTCGGTAACTCGGAACGCTTCGAGCGTGTCGGCTGATATGCCTCGCCCTGCAAAGTATTTCAGCAGTCTCTCGGAGAGGGTCGCAGAGCCAGTCGGCTTCGGCTTTTTGTATTCAGGTTTCTGCCGTTTCAGGGGTCGGGGGTTATACCACGGCTGTCGCTGTATCCACGCCCGTTTCTCCTCCTCGTCGTAGCCGTTTACAGTGCCGTTCCAACCGCAGTAATGACAATTCCATACGCCTTTGTCGAGGTCAACGGAGAGGCTTTTATCTCGCTTGTTCTTGCGCGTCTCGTGGCACTGGGGGCAGTAGCATTTAATCTTTCCCGTCCGCTTGCCGAACGGTATATCAATACCAAAATCTTCGTACTTTTTCATTGTAATATCCATTGATTGTTAGAAGCGTTCCAAGAATGTCTCTCGGACGGGCGAGGGGGAGCGTCCTGCGGTATTATTGTTCTTCCGCTGCCGTAGGTGCGATTTCCGTTTGCGTCCAAGTATTCCCCAACGCCTAATGATTTCGTTGAACTCGCGGCAGGAGAGCCACCGCCTCGCTGATTATCGTAGTTGCCCTCCATTACCTTTATCCAGTTGGTACGGCTGTCGAATATCCAGTCAAACGAGGCTTTCCATTTTCCACTACGCCCTGTCATAAAGTCGGAGGACTGAATGCGCTCGAATAGCGCACGGGCGTTGGCTATCATCTTTTCGGGACTATCGCCTCCCCATTCTTTGAGACGGGCTTTGACCTTATCACGCCTTGCGTCAGAGAGGCGTAGCACCTTGGGGAGAGAGACGCAGATGTCGTTCCATAATTTTACAACCTCGGCGCACGGATACTCTATTCTCTTGTCTTTTCTTGTCTTCTCTTCTCTCGTCTCATCTTCTCTTCTCTTATTAGTATTCGGCTGTAATACGTCCGTATCGGTACTGCTTTCGTCCGTATTTTTAGAGGCTTTGTTCCAACGAGCCATAACCGCCTTGCGACCCCGTTCCGATTTCTCCTGCGCCTTGTCGAGAACGCCCCTAATGCGCTCCTGATGTCGGGTAGAGAATATCAGGTCGCCGTCGCGTTGGAGGAGACCCACGCCCTGACAGTAGCCGACAATGGCACGGAGGATTTCAGGCTCAACGTCGAAGTCGGCAGCGAGGAGGTCTGCCATTTCCTTGAAATTGATACTGAGGTCTTCGGAGTCGGTCAGCACTTCGAGCAGATAACACCATACGGCGTACCCGTCGTTGCCGAACTGGCGACGGAGACCCCGTATTTTTAAGTCGTTACGCATATCAACGTCGTGGCTGAAAAAGCGTATTCTATCTTTCGCTAACATATCGTTGTATTTACATTGTTGCTACAATACTTTGTCGTAGTCGTTCGTTACGGGCTCCCCACTTGAATGTCTGCAACATCCACTGCTTGTAACTGGCAGGAACGTCTCGCAACGGCACATCCTTATACTTGCCAAAGGGCATACGCTCGATAGGTGGGAGTTGTCCGCTATCGACCCTCCGAGTGTCCTCACGGGTTATCTTCCCGATGTCGGTAATAGGTATGCCCGATAAGAGCCTGCCCCCCGTTCCGAACATTCGCCATATCTTGCCCTGCTCAAACGTGATGTCCTCGACCCGTCCGAAACGCTCCACGTTACCGCCTTGGTCGATAATCAGGGCGTCGGTCTTGTTCGGGTCGATACGGGTTGCACGTCCGATAATCTGATAATACAGGGCTATAGAGGCGGTCGAGATACCGAGAATGATACAATCAATACCCGTGTAGTCGAAGCCCGTAGAAAGCACCCTGACGTTGAAAATTACCCGTATCAGTCCTGCACGGAAACGGGCTATAATGTCGGCACGTTCTTTCTTGTTCATCGTGCCGTGAATGACCGCTGAATGTGGATATATTCGGGAGAGCTGTTCCGCGTCCTGCACGGAGGGGACGAACACCAGTATGTGCTTGCGGTCTGAATTGCAGTCGAGGGCTGCTATGATAGAGGCTGTACCCCCGTTAGCGTTGAACGCTGCCTGTACGCTCTCCTCGGTGAACTCGGAACGGCTCGTGTTATACCGTAGTTTCGACCCGTCGAACGCTCCCACGGCGTATTTGAGGGGCGACCAAAAGCCGAGGCGCACCATTTCGGAGACCTGCCCGACGTGAATAATATCCTTGAAAAAATTGCCCTTTTTCGAGCGTGAGGTCAGCATAACCAGTTTGCTGTATGTACGCCCGTCTTGGTCGTAGTTCTGTTGCAGTTTGACGGGGGTAGCCGTTATGCCGAGGACGTGAGTAATACCGCTGTCTCGGAGGAACGTGCCGAGCATACTATCAGCCTCACGGGGGTATAGGTGCGCCTCGTCGATTAGCATTTTGGTAAATCCTAATTCCTTGAATTTTTTGCCGAGGGACTTGATAGAGCCGATAGTTGCATAAGTTACCATTCCTATCTGCTTCGAGCCGCAGGAGGCAGAGAAAATTGCGGCGTTCATTGCCATACCTCCGCAGAGGGAGACGTACTTGCCGTAGTTCTGCTCCAACAACTCCTTTGAGGGCTGAACGACGAGCAGTTTATCCTTGCACTCCCTCGCCACGAATGCCGTCAGAATGGACTTGCCCCAAGCCGCCGGGAGGACAATCAGCGACGGACGGGGCTTGCTTTGTTGAAAAAACGCGATAGCCTTGGCGATAGGCTCTGACTGATTGGGTCGTAAAGTAATCATTGTAAACGATTATAATGTAATCACTTATCAGCAACAACAATCCCTTTCCCGTTGCTCATTATTCGCTGCACGTCGTCGCGCTTCATCAGTTTCTGAACGGTGTTTTTGGCGAGGCGAATGCGGTTGCAGAGACGGAGGCTGCTCTTGGAGTCCTGCACCCTGCCGTCGGTCGCTTGAACGTAGAGCAACAGTTGTTTGAGGTCGTTGTCGCTGATAGTTACCATAGTGATTACGGGGTGATTATTTGAGCAGGAAACGACGTGCGCCCTGCTGCGATGTTACATACTTTGCATAGGTATCGGGGTCTGCGGCTTGGAGTGCCTTTGCGTCGAACCTTTGGGACGGCTTCGGGGCTTTCCAAGTGGCGAGGGTCTGCCCGTCGAACGAGATACCCTCTGCGTCTCCGAACACCAGTTTGATACGCTCTTCGAGGCTTGCCTGTGTATCTTCCAGAGCCTTGATTTGTCTCTTGACCTCTTTGAGTTCGGTGCAAGCGTCGAGAATATCGGCTCCAACCTCGATTATCTTGCCGTCAGCGTGGCGGTTGTATTTCAGTAGTACGTCCTTGACGCTGATTGCAGACGGCTCTACACGGGCGAGGACGTGGTCGTGCCAAAAACGGCTGACCTCCTCGACGAGCCACTGGTAGAAGTCAGGCACGAGGTCGATGTCTTTGTAGCCGAACTCTCGGCCACTGCACAGCCAAGCGAGAGAGCCGTGTTGGAGACCTGCAACGCCCAGTTGGTACTGCACTTGGCAGAACCAGTGTTTGGGGAGGTCGTCAGCGTCCACTGACATTTGGGTAGTCTTGCACTCCAAGATACCCTTGTTGCCCTCGTTACGCTTCTCGCCAGTGAGCCAGTAGGTGCGGTCGGGAGAGACTTGCAGGTAGGGGCGTTCATCGTCGCGTATCAGCCAGTCGCCTGCGCTGCGCTTGATGATTTCTCGACCCGTTTCGTCCATCCAAAAACGGCTGACAGCGTCTTCGAGATAGTGTCCTGCTCGCATAGCGAAATTCTCCTCTTTGGGTGCGTCGATACCCACCTTGCGTCTCCATAACTGGTACGGGGTCTCCCACGGGTTCAGTCCTACGATAGTTGCGACCTCGGACGAGCCTATGCCCGTCTTGCGGAGTTCGAGCCATTCGGTGCGCTCCTTGGGGCGTATGATAGTGTTACTCATCTTTGCCCTCCTTTCTCGCTACGGTGATACCGGTGCCAATTGCAGGCTTCTTGTTCTCCACGACGTAGGATAGGAACGCCGTCTGAATGATGTCTGCAAGACCCTCGTCCTCTTTCATCATATCAGCGATAGCGTTCACCAGTATCCCCTTTTTGCCGTTTATGGCTGTCGAGGTTGAGAGAGAGTAGCCCTCCTCGGTCTCGTTGACCATTTCAGTGGCGATACATACCACGCTACGTTTATTGTCTGCTTCTGCCCAGTCGTAGAGGGCTTTCGTGATTTCGTTGAGTTCCATTGTTGCTGTTGTTTAGAGTTACTTCTTGGTTGTTGCTGTTGTTTCCGAGATTACCTCGCCAGTCTCAGGGTCGATGTCCTCTGCGACCACGTCCTCAACGGGCGCATTTTCGGGGCTTTCCTGCGACTTTTTGCCCTTGCCCTGTGTAGTTGCTTGGGCGACACGTCCCATTGCCTCCTCGGCTTTCTTTCGTGCCTCCTCGGCAGTCTTTTCGCTGTTGGTCGGAGACGACTGGAATGTCTCGGCGATAGTGGTTGTACCCTCCTTGAGAGCGTTCGCCAGTCCTCGTAACTCGAATATCATTTGAGCGTCGATGTCCTGAACTCGCTTCACTCCGAGGTAGGTAAACAAGGTCGCTTGGTTCACGCCCAGTTTGCCGAAGTAGGCTATCATATTGCCACGGCTCGTCTCCAAGTCCATAGCCTTGCCGATAGCCACCTGCTTTACCTGCTCGATGATACGCTTGGTAACGGACTTCGGGACGACTTTCAGGACGGCGTTGCGGAACGCGATAGCGCAGGCTGCGTTACCCGTCATTACCTGCATATCCTCGTTGTAGGTCTTGCCGTTCTTGTCGGTGATACGACGCTTGACCTCTACGGACACGGCAAAGTTGGTTTCGAGGTCGTGGCATACGCCCTGTGCGGTGATTGTACGCCCGTCGTTGCCGATGATACGGGCTTGTGCGCGGAGGTTGCCCCACGCTCCTGCGATGATTTCGGCGAAGCGTACCGACAAGCCCTCGATGACCTGACCGCCGTTGCCACGACGGAGAGTGTAGAAGCAGTCGCCTGCGGTCTCCTCGTCGAGAGTGGCGAGGGTCTGAATACGGTTGAGAGCCTGCTGAATGTCTCTCGGATACTGCTTGGCAGTGGAGATTTGCATATCAACCTCGCTGCGGTTGATAGCGGCAAGCATATCGGCTTGCTTTACTTCAATGATTTCGTTCATTGTGCTGTAAATTATTAAGTGATTAAAATATAGTGAGTTATTTGCTCCGAAGAGGTTTAGAGGTGATAATCTTGTACCATTTCACCCCGTCGATTTCCAACGGCTGCTCCGACACGAGGCAGGCGCAGATGTCCTTTGCCTTGTTGGCTTCGAGGAACTTTACAGCCACGTTGCCACAGCAAAAGTAGCGGAGGCTGCTCTGCGTATCGACCTTGGGCTTGCGGACACACAAGCGGTAGCCGTCGGGGAACTGACCGATAGCGAAATACCAGTCATTCTTGCTCTCCTCGTCCATTGCGAGATAGGCGGTGTCGCCCTCGTTGACTTGGATTTCACGGGAGAGGATAGCCGAAAACGATACCGAGTGCCGTTTGCGACGGACGGTAATGCACCGCACACCCTGTCTACGGTTGTCGCTACGGCCGTCTGCTGTTGTAAATACTTTGAGTTTCATATTGCTAATTGCGGTTGAAAGTGATTAGAAATTGTTGTCTTGATTTTGTCGGTTCTACGCAGGACGCAGGAGGTCGAACAGCCGATGTACTCCCCAGTCTGTTGCAGGGTAAATTCCTTGACGAAACGGAGGAAGAACAACTTGTAGTCGGCAGGAGATAGTGCCTCACGGGCGAACTCCTTAACCTGCGCTGCCGTTACGTCCTCCTTGACCTCCTCGGTGGTCGTCGCGGTCTCCTCGTCGGGAGAGGCGAGCAACTGGAAAAATGTCTCGGTCGGGGTGATTGTCGTGTAAGCCCTCGACAGCTCACGGCGTAGGAGGTAGCGGTAAACTGACTTGAACATCTTCGGGGTCAGCGGCATATCGGGAGCGGAGTGCAGGGCGACGTAGGTGTCGTGAAACACGTCCTCGTCGAACATTCCGTTGTTGATTATATCCTGCTTCAACACGTTGTAGTAAACCTTGATAAAGGAGTTAATGACTGCCGCTTTCATATTTTACCCCCCCTATGCGTCGCAACGTAAGTCGCTGCCTCACAGTTAATTTGCTGTGCTGTCGGCACGGGATTACTCCGTAGCCAGTTCTCAACCTCCTGCTTGGAGAAATACAGGTAGTTTCCACGCTTGAAATGCGGTATCTCTCGCTTGGAGGTAAACGTGTAGAGCGTCTGGACGCTGTACCCCGTCAGCATGGCGCACTCCTCGATAGTGAGAGTGTCCTTAACGCCTATCAGGGTAGCCCGTTTGATGTCGTCGAGACGTTCCATTATCGCCTTGCCCAACTCGTTCATAACTCCTCGCCCTCCTCGTTGCAGGTTTCGATGTACTTGCAGATAAGCGCAGGGAAATACTCGCGGTTGTAGCACCATTCGCCTGCCTTGTAGGTAGAGTAGGCAGAGGCGATACCCATCATCTTTATCAGGAAGAACTCTGCTATTGAGAGGGGCATATCGGGAGTGTCCTCGCCGAAGATAACCACCATAAGGGCGCACGACCATACGACAAAGGCTGCGACCAGTAGCCACTGGAACAGGGGGTGTAACTGCTTTTTCATTTCTTGCCTCCCTTTCTCATTTTAGCCTCCACACGCTTGCGGATAGCCCACAGCGTCGAGGGCGAGTGAATGTTGTACTTTTTCATCAGGAACTCCTGCACTTTGGTAGCGGCAGTCCCAGGCTCGGAGGTCAATGCTACATACTCGTCGTAAATCTGCTTGTCCCGTGCCTCTTTCTCACGTTGGAAATCAGTCTTAAAAGATGTCATTTTACTATTGTTTTAGAGGAGGGTCGCCCCTCCCAAGTTATTATCAGGGATTGTTCACTAAATTGAGTTGGTGGTCGGCACATTCGCAGAGCGAGCGCACATCATCGCAAAATTCCAGCGGTAGCCAACTTTCGCCTTTGTCGTGGAATACCATTCTGTCGCTCTCGTCTATGCGAATTACGGTGCAGTGGCTGCTCATACAGTCGCGCCATTGTACTTGTTTGCCGTCACTTCCTGTGGCGGTGTACCAGTGAAGTTTCCCCTGCGCCTTACGTATTTCGTGGGCGACGCGCAACTGCTGTTCTGCGCGTTGGATAAGTGCCAAATACAAATCTTTGCACTTCGGGGTTAGTTTACGTGTTGCCATTTTCTCAGTTTCTTTGTCGTTATTGCGAATTTTTTACTGATTAGTTTACTCTAAATCAAATTTTTTTTCGTATTTTTGCACCGATATTAAATCGAATACGCCGCAAAATTACGAAATAGTTTCGTATCTACAAAATATTTTGACGAAAATTTTTCGTAAAATTTTGTTTCAAATTTCGTAACACCAACTTAAACGTTTGGAAATGAACACGTTTGATGACATAAAAAAGTTTCGTGAGCGAAACGGGCTGACGCAAAAGCAGTTAGCCGAGATTTGCGGTGTAACTCTCCGCACGGTACAAAACTGGGAAGCAGGAAAAACGATACCCGATAACATCGTTAAGTTGCTTAAAACAATAGCCTCGAAAGGCGAAATGGTTTCGTCCTCGTTATTCGGGTGTAACGGGGAGGGCGACGCGATAAACTCTCCCGTTGAACAGCACGTCAACGGGGACGGCAACAAGTTTTCGGGGAGCGGAGACGTGAGCGACGGAGTGCCTGCGACGCTCCTGCAACAAGCCCTCAACGAGATTACCGAAATGCGCGTATCGCTTGCCGAGAGTGTTCGGAACACCAACGATATTTCCCAACGCCTGATGAACCTATTAGAAAAACTGAAATGACTATGAAAAGACTGATATGGCTTTTATTGCCCCTGCTCGTCGCTTGTGGCGAGAGTAAGTTGACCCCGTCGGAACTTGGCGAGTGTATAGAGGCTATCGACGCAGAGCAAATTCCTTGGAACTTCAACAACGTCTATGTCGATGATTACGGATATTTCTGCTGTGTTATGTCTATCTCTGACCTCCGTTCCTCTCCTGAAACTACGGCAGAGTCCATATATAAATCGTGCTGTAAGCCCCCGTTGAGAGGTGTTAAGTTAATCAATGTAACCGACGGGAACGAAATAGCCAAATATAAAGCAGAGCGATGAACGACCGATTGTTAGAGATAATTAAGTATTGGACGGGAGGGAAGCAGACCCCGTTTGCCACGTTTATGGGGTGGTCTCCCCAGTATCTTTCAAAACTCGTCCGTGGCAAGGACTTCGGGATAGCCCCCGTGATAGCCTTGCTCCAACGCCTCCCTGAACTGAACGCCCGTTGGCTGTTGCTCGGAGAGGGGACTATGCTCCAAGACGAGAAATTGTCAGAGGTCAGAGCCACGGCGCAGACCTATATTCTCTCAATCCTCGAAATGGAGAAATACCTGCCCGTAATGACCCCTGCCGAGGTGAGGGAGTTCGAGCAAATGTGTGTCGGGGAGGTCAAGCCCAATTTCAGCCCCGAACAGGTCGCGGTATGGCAGGAACGCCTCGCGGAACGTGATAGAGATATGGACGCTAAATTTGACAATGCCTTATGCAGACAACCGAAAGCCAAGCAGTGATACGCCGTTTCTTCGAGGCTCTTTACGCCCTCAAAGCCCGTCGGGAAATTCGGGGTAAGCAGACCTTTACCAACCAGTATAATATCAACCGCTGGAACTTGAACTCTCTCGAAAAAGATATGTCGAGAGACATATTTCAAGTGTCGTGGCTGACCTACCTCGTAAAGGATTACGGTGTGTCCGCACAGTGGCTGTTGACGGGTTTCGGGGATATGTTTCAGAAACAAAAACAGCAGACGACCCAGACTAAATCCAAGCCGTCTGCCGATTAGCAGTTATTTTTCTCAAATTTTGTCTCTCGCCAACGAAACGCTCTCGGTTGATAAATTACCCAACCAAAGTAAAAAGCGTTGGCGAGAGGGGCTAATTTTGCGTCGTGTCGTTCTCTCCCTCGGAGGGTGTCGTATCGGTGTCCTCCGTCGGCGTTCCGAAGATAGTAGGAATACGGGAGACTGCTGCCTGCTTGTTCTTGTCGAGTACTTTGGCGTAAATCTGCGTCGTGCCGATAAGTTTATGCCCTAACAATTTGCTGACCGTGTAGAGGTCTGCACCCAAGTCAAGCATCATAACCGCGAATGTGTGTCTGCCACAGTGAAATGTTATCTTCTTATTGATACCTGCCTTATAGACCCACTGTTGTATAATGGAGTTCTGCCAGTCGGGGCTTATCATATACGGAAATACCAAGTCCTGCGGTTTGCCCCGTTCTCCGAGGAGTTCTGCCGCCTGCTCGTTGATGTCGAGGTATTCTTGCCCTCCCGTTTTCTTCTGCTTGAAGATAAGGCGAACAAACGACCCCTGCTGATGTACCTCGCCCCACGTCAGTTTTGCGATGTCGCTACGGCGCAGACCCGTGAGGCACGAGAACAGGAACGCCCTGCGGAGTTCGGGGTATGCCATATCAGTATTCACGAGGGCTTGTAGTTCCTCGATAGTGAGGTACATTCGCGTCCCCTCCTCTGCCTTGAAGTTCTCAACGCCCCGTATCGGGTTGAAAGGTATAATGCGCTCCTCGAACGCTTGATTGAGGCAGGCACGGAGTTTATTGAAATAGGATAGTTTCGAGTTGCGAGCCAACGGGTGGTAGTCAAGTCGCTTGCGGAAGTCGTGCGCCCACGCCCTCGCGTCTCTTTCGAGGTATTCCTTGAAGCCCTGCACCCACTCGGTAGTGATGTCTCGGAACGTCAGTTTTTCGTTCCCGTCGTAGATTTTGAGGTGATGTAGGGCAGAATACCAGTTGCCCCAGTTCCCACGGCTCTCCTCTCCCAGTCGTGCCTCGCACATAGCACGGTAGTAGGGGTAGAACAGGGTGTCCTCCTTATACATTGATTTGAAGCCGTACTCACCGTTGCGGAGTTCGACCATTCGCTTGGCTCTGATGTCCTCGGCGAGTTGGAGGGTGGTTCGGTTCTTCTCCTTGTCGGCTCTCGTCTTTTCAGGGACGAGGTACAGTTTGAGATATTCATACGTCCGTTTCCCGTTCAGGTAGATGTCGAGATAGAGGGACGTGAGACCCGACGGCATTTTACGCCTGCGTAGTCGGATAGGCTCTTTTGACGTTCCCATTTTTGTTGCTTTTTTGTTGCTGTAATCTTTCGAGCAACAAAGTTACAACAAAAATTCCATAAACGAACAATAAACGCATATAAATCGCTCCCGTTAGAACGGGCTTGTAACAATCGCTAATTCAGGAGGCTAATTATTTCCGTTTGTCATTTGGTTATGTATCGTTTAGACGCGAAAATGCCGCTTTACTTTCCGACGCAGAAGCGGGTGAAGATGGTGTTGAGGATTTCGGTGGAGGTGATGGTGCCGGTGATGGTGGAGAGGTTGGTGAGGGTGTCACGGAGATGTTGGGCCACGAGGTCGGTGGGAAGATCCGACTGCAACGCTTCCATGAGCCGCTGCGTCGATTCCACGGATTCTTCAAGTGCCAGAGCCTGCCGCAGGTTGGTGATCGTTCCGTCCGATCCGTTCGAACAGAAGCTTTCCGCTTTTTTCAGCAGCATCCCGGTAAGCCTGTCAATATTTTGTCCGGTTTTTGCTGAGATTTCTACTATGGGATATTTATCTCCGGTCGTACTTCGTAGACTGTCGATTAACGATCGGATACTGTCCTCGTCGGCCACATCCGTTTTATTTATCGCTATGATGGCTCCGTCGTCAGCATTGGCGGTTATGGACAGTGGATCAAGATGTCGGGCTGACAGTCCGGCGGTCGCATCGATCACCAATAGCAGCAGCCTTGCGCGGCTGATTGCATCGTGGGAGCGGCGAATACCGATTTTTTCAATCTCATCCGATGTATCCCTTAGTCCGGCCGTATCTATGAATCTGAACAGGTAGTCTCCAATTTCGATGGTTTCTTCTATGGTGTCGCGGGTTGTCCCGTGTATATCACTCACGATAGCCCTGTCATCGTTGAGCAGGGCATTCAGCAGCGATGATTTACCGGCGTTGGTGGCTCCGGCTATCACCACAGGTATACCTTCCTTGATGGCTCTGCCGTCGCTGAATGACGAGTGTAATCGCTTGAGTTCCACAAGTATCTCTCCGGCAAGTGACACGAGCCTGCTCCTGTCGGCAAACTCCACGTCCTCCTCCGAGAAGTCCAGTTCGAGTTCAAGAAGAGATGATATGTTGATCAGCGAATCGCGTAGGTCGGACAACCGCCGGGAGATGCTTCCTTTCATCTGGCTCATGGCAATCCTATGGGCCGCACGCGATGATGACGCAATGACATCGGCTATTCCTTCAGCCTGTGTCAGATCCATCCGGCCGTTCATGAGTGCCCGGCGTGTGAATTCTCCTCTCTCGGCCGGACGACATCCATGGGCGACGAGCAGTCTGACCATCTCACGCTGTATCCATACGGAGCCGTGAACGGAAATTTCCACCACATCCTCTCCGGTGTATGACCGGGGACCACGGAAAATGGTGACAACACACTGGTCGACCGGTGTGTCCGGCCGTTCCGGATCGAAAATTTCTCCATAATGAGCGGTATGTGTGGCCGCATCATCCAGAGAGTGTCCTTTCCAAAGACTGTCGACAATCTTAACAGCATCAGGTCCGCTTACACGGATCACGGCTATTCCTCCGCTACCGTGAGGTGTCGATATCGCGCATATTGTATCGCCGGTCTGGTATATCATCCTTACTTTTTCTTTTTCGAGTAGTTCCACTGTGAGAATTTATGCTGGCTTTCCAGATCATTCTCGATATCATCGGGCAGGGTAGGGAAGAAGTCATGTCCCGTCACCTTCTCCACGGAGTCGATGGACACAACGCAGGTTTGCATTCCGCCCTTTACGGCAGTGTTGGGCATCAGGAAGCCGATCCCTCTCGGCGGGTTGGCATAAGGAGCGATGATCACCTTGAAAAAACTGTCGGGCACCCACACTCTGGAATCGCCGATAAGTTCCACCGGTTTATTACCGATGACAGGGCCACACACAATATAAATCCTCCCTTCTTCCCTGGCCCACTGCCTGCATTTCTCCTCGAGAGTACGCCAGGCTCCGACATTGAGAGCTTTGACCTGCGGACAGATATTGGTGAGATAGAATGTCTCTTCCATCGCCTTCTTATCCCACTTCATATCGCCGGCAGGAGCCATGTGCCCGCGGTCGTAGCCGGAATACGAGTAGTCCCATGTCTCCGCACACCCTTCCACGCTCTCGTCACAACTGAATTTATTATACCTCGGTTCACTACCTTCGGTCTCATCTGCAGTCAGCTCCCAGGACACCCAGTTGGGTATATGTGCCCGTGGGTTGAAATCGACCCTCATGCCGATGTAATCTTTTCTGACCGATGGACGCGACGGATTGGTGACAACTTCAAGAAGGTCGCCAAACTGTACGTCCGAGACCGTATGTGTCTCCGCTTGTATGGTGTTGTCATTTCCATTGCCTGCGAGCTTATATGCCAATCTGCAACAGGCGATAATGAGGAAAACGACGAAATAGTATGCGAATTTCTTTCTCACAACTCAATACTATTGATTATCTCAGAGATCGCCACCACATCCTCCACTGATGTCCCGGCGGCTATGGGCAGACTCACGACCTCGTCGGCAAGTAGCTCTGTCACCGGGAGATCGGAGTGGGGGAGACCTGCATAACAAGGTTGGCGGTGAGGCGGAGTGGCATAATGTATATCTGTCCCGACTCCATGTTCTGCGAGCAAAGCCATGAATTCAGCCCTTTTGCCACCCTTGACTCTGACGATATATTGGTGCCACACATTGTCAGTCACGGATTTCGACATATATGGTGTGATCACCGATGGATTGCTGATGTTTCTCGAATAAGTGACAGCCCGTTCAAACCTGTCGGCATTTTCCTTGTCGGTATATGGCAGCTTCACATTGAGAAACGCGGCCTGCACCGGATCCAACCGGCAATTATAGCCGAGGTAAATATTGTGGTAACGCCTGTCTGAACCGTAGTTAGCCAGTGCTCTCACCGCCTTGGCAAGCTCCGGATCATGAGTAGCTACGGCTCCGGCATCGCCCAAAGCACCCACATTCTTGGTGGGATAAAAGCTGAAGGCGGCGGCATCGCCGAGACTTCCTGTGCGACGTGTGCCATATAGTCCGTCAACAGTTGAGATTCCTCCGATACCCTGGGCATTGTCCTCGATCACCTTCAAGCCATGCTGACGGACCAGATCCACGATGGTTTCATCCCATGCCACACGTCCGTAGAGGTGTACCGTCATTATTGCCCGGGTCCGGGCTGTCAGAGCCTGCTCAATGAGACCGGTGTCAATATTCATAGTCCTGACATCGGCATCTACAAGCACGGGAGTCAGTCCGGCATCGGATATGGCCAGTACGGATGCCACGTATGTGTTGGCCGGAACGATCACCTCGTCGCCACACCGCATGACACCCATCTCAACATATCCTTTCAGAATCAGACGAAGAGCATCGAGGCCGTTGCTCACACCTATTATATAGGGAGTACCGGTCATTTCCGCCAACCGTCGTTCGAACGTCTCCACTTCCGCGCCACCCACAAAGCGACCGCTTTCGATCACTCTACGGGCAGCTTCCATCAGACCATCGTGATAGGGGGCATTGACCGCTCCGAGATCAAGGAAGGGATACCGGTTACTCTTCATTTCCTGCCGCTATTTTTTTGAACTCCTCGTAGTCTCTCACATAATCCTCTTCGGAATATGGTATGGATGTCAGCACCATGCAGACACTGCCGGACGCAAAATTGTCGAGTGTGCGCCAATAGCCTGGCGGTATGTAAAGACCTTCATACGGGCGGTTGAGCGTATATGTGTTCCAGGTGTCACCGTCAAAAAGATTCACATTGAAGCTTCCGCCGGTAGCGACCACGAGCTCCTCAGCCACGTGATGTGAATGGCCGCCTCTGGATTCTCCGGCCGGCACGTCATACGTCCAGTATGCGCGGGCTATATGGAATGGAACCTGGTCGAAGTCCTGGACGAATGTGAGATTGCCTCGGGGATCATATATGCGGGGAAGTGTGATGATACACGGTTTTCTGTTGTCCATCGTCTGTGTTTTTGGTTTTGTCAAGATGCAAATTTAACGATTAGCTGTCAAAGATGCAATCTTGGGGCGGTAAAATGTGAAAAGTTAATTAAATTTTCGGTTTTATGTTTTAAAACACATTCCGGATAACGCGTTTTCTCAAAAAAAATGTCTATTTTGCGGTCGCAATCCGATCATGTCGGATGCAATGAATATTCGTCTTCTTACTTTAATACCCAGCGGGAGAGTGCTGCACGATTGAAAACGCTTGTCAGGGTGCCGTCTCTTTTCCGCGATTAATACCAAACACCGATATGAAGGTCTATAAAACCAACGAGATCAAAAACATTGCCCTGCTCGGAAGCAAGGGCTCCGGTAAGACCACACTCGCTGAAGCTATGCTCTTCGAGTGTGGAGTGATAAAACGTCGTGGCTCCGTGGAAGCCAAAAATACAGTCTCCGACTCGTTCCCGGTGGAAAAGGAGTATGGCTACTCTGTCTTTTCCACTGTCTTTTATGCCGAATTCCTTGGCAAGAAGCTCAATGTGATAGACTGTCCGGGAGCCGACGATTTTGTTGGTAATGCCATCACCGCGCTCAATGTGACAGATACCGGTGTCATCCTGATCAACTCCCAGTATGGCGTGGAGGTTGGCACTCAGAACATCTTCCGCACCACTCAGAAGCTTCAGAAACCTGTCATCTTCGCCCTCAACCAGCTTGATGGCGACAAGGCTGACTATGAGAACGTCATGGAGCAGATGCGTGAGCATTTCGGCAACAAGATCGTGGCTATCCAGTATCCCGTCCAGTGTGGTGCAGGATTCAACGCCATGATCGATGTACTCCTCATGAAGAAATACTCATGGGGCCCGGATGGCGGTGTACCCACCGTAGAAGAAATCCCGGAGGATCAGATGCCCCACGCTCTTGAATTGCATCAGAAACTCGTGGAGGCTGCCGCTGAGAACGATGAGACCCTCATGGACAAATTCTTTGAGGATGGCCACCTCACGGAGGATGAGATGCGCGAGGGAATCCGCAAGGGACTTATTGACCGTTCGATCTATCCGGTGTTCTGCGTCAGTGCAGCCAAGGATATGGGCGTGCGCCGCATGATGGAGTTCCTTGGCAACGTTGTTCCGTTTGTCGAGGATATGCCTGCGCCAGTCACCACTGAGGGTATCGAAGTCAAGCCCGACAGCAACGGTCCGCTCTCTCTCTACTTCTTCAAGACCACCGTAGAGCCTCATATCGGTGAAGTCAGCTATTTCAAAGTAATGTCGGGAACACTCACTCCCGGTGTGGATCTTGAGAATGTGACGAGAGGGTCGCGTGAGCGTATAGCCCAGATATATTGTGTATGCGGCAGCATCAAAACCTCGGTCGATCAGCTCAATGCCGGCGACATAGGTGCCACTGTCAAACTGAAAGATGTCCGCACAGGCAACACTCTTGACGCCAAGGACTGCGACTGGAAGTTTGACTTCATCCGCTTCCCGGAGCCGAAGTATCGCCGGGCCATCCGTCCGGTCACGGAAAGTGACGCGGAGAAACTCATGGGAATACTCACACGTATGCACGAGGAGGATCCCACATGGGTGATCGAGCAGTCCAAGGAACTGAAACAGGTTATCCTTTCCGGACAGGGTGAGTTCCACCTGCGCACACTCAAATGGCGTGTGGAAAACAACGACAAGCTCCCCATCGTGTTCGAGGAGCCCAAGATCCCGTATCGCGAGACCATCACCAAGGCTGCCCGTGCCGACTATCGCCACAAGAAGCAGAGCGGTGGTGCAGGTCAGTTCGGTGAGGTTCATCTGATCATCGAGCCGTACACCGAGGGTATGCCTGCCCCCGACACCTATAAGTTCGGCAACCAGGAATTCAAGATGAGTGTCCGCGACACCCAGGAGATTCCCCTCGCATGGGGTGGTAAGCTCGTGGTCCACAACTGTATCGTTGGTGGAGCCATTGATGCCCGCTTTATCCCGGCTATTGTCAAGGGTCTCATGGATCGTATGGAACAGGGACCGCTCACCGGCAGCTACGCCCGCGATGTGCGCGTATGTATCTACGATGGTAAGATGCACCCGGTTGATTCCAACGAAATCTCTTTCCGCCTTGCCGGCCGTAATGCGTTCTCGGAGGCATTCCGCAATGCCAATCCCAAGGTGCTTGAACCGATCTATGACGTTGAGGTGATGGTGCCCGGTGATGTGATGGGTGATGTGATGAGCGACCTTCAGGGACGCAGAGCCATCATCATGGGCATGGAGAGCGACAATGGTTTCGAGAAGATCATCGCAAAGGTGCCTCTGAAAGAGATGGGATCCTACTCGACCGCGCTATCGTCCATCACAGGCGGACGTTCGGCCTTCACAATGAAGTTCTCTTCCTACGAGCTTGTTCCCTCCGATGTTCAGGAGAAACTGCTCAAGGAATATGCTGAGAAAGCCCAGGCAGATGAATGATCTCCTGAGGCAAGGAAAAATTTTGGTACTTAACTGTCAATAAGTCTCAGTAATGAGGTCGGGACGAGTCTGTCATTCGACTCGTCCCGACTGATTTTTTTACAGTTGCGAAATTTTTTTCATACGACGCGACATTATCGCACCTTTTCGGCATTTTCGCTTCATACCTTTGTAAAAAAATCAAAGAGTATGAGTAAGAACAACCTTCCCGTATCGAAAAAAGTCTATGCTGACATCACCCTGCGGATCAGCACCACATTGTCCTTTTCACCTTCATCCGTCGACGAGGCGATAGCTCTCGTTGACGCATATCTCGCGGGCAATCCGGAGCCGCATACCACCGACAACGCTGCATTTATCGCATTTAGCATGATCAAAGCCGAATTGGACAGAGCCATGTCGCGATCCATGCGTGCCCGTCAGAGAGCCGCTAAAAGGAAAAATGGCAGAAAACCCGAGACTGTCAAGACGGAAAAAGAAATGGTCGTCAAAGATGTGACAGACATAGCCGGATCTGACAAACCTGCTCCTGAAGTCATGCTGTCCCGACGCGAACGGCGGGCTATGGAACGTCAACGCAGCAAATCAAGACGTCGCAACTTATACGATAGGGTAGATACCCTGATCATATAGCGGGCACGCTGCCCGAAACCGGCTTGACCTTTTTTGCCGGGTCGCACGACAGCCCGATGCCGAGCTTCTTGAAAATCTTATGGTCAACCTCGCCGAGCATGACTGTGGAATGGATCTGACATCCTCTGAGTTCCGGAAGCATCTCGAGCGCACGTCGGCAATTCTCGTCATGCGGACTCAGCACCGAAAGCGCTACAAGCACCTCGTCGGTGTGGAGACGCGGATTATGAGAATTGAGATAACACGTCTTTGTATGCTGTATTGGCTCGATGAGCTGCTGAGGTATGAGCTTGACGGAATGATCTATTCCGGCGAGATGTTTCACGGCATTGAGTATGAGGGCTGCGCTCGGACCGAGCAGCTCGCTTGTCTCCGCCGTTATGATTGTCCTGTCGGCCAGCTCGATGGCAGAACATGGTTTCCCGCTTTTGGCAGCTCTTTCCCGTGCGGCCACTACCGGCTTGCGGTATGACACATCTATCTTGGCCTGATTGAAAAGAAGTGCGATCTTGTTGACCTCTGCATCGTTCGTGTCACCCTGTGCGAGCTTGTTGAGTGCGGTGAAATACCGCAGGATGATCTCATTTTTTGAAGCCTCGCAGCAGACATCGTCGTCGTTGATGCAGAAACCCACCATATTTACCCCCATGTCAGTAGGAGATTTATACGGGTTATGTCCGTAGATTCCCTCGAAGAGAGCATTGAGCACCGGGAAAATCTCGATGTCGCGGTTATAGTTTATGGCAGTTTTCCCGTATGCCTCAAGATGGAAAGGATCGATCATGTTAATATCGTTGAGATCTGCCGTGGCAGCCTCGTAAGCGATATTGACCGGATGTTTCAGCGGAAGACTCCACACCGGGAAAGTCTCAAACTTGGCATATCCGGCCTCTATCCCTCTCTTATGCTCATTGTAGAGCTGGCTCAGACATACAGCCATCTTGCCGCTGCCAGGACCGGGAGCGGTGACTATCACGAGTGGACGCGTGGTCTCGATATAGTCATTCTTTCCGAAGCCCTCGTCGGAGTCGATGAGCGCAACGTTGGTGGGGTAGCCTTCGATTGTATAATGATAGTAGGTCTTTATGCCGAGACGTTCCAGACGCAGACGGAAAGAATCGGCGCTGCTCTGCCCGTTGTAATGTGTGATCACGACGGAACTGACAAGAAATCCACGGTTCTGGAACTCTGTCCGGAGCCTGAGCACGTCCATATCGTAGGTGATACCGAGATCGTTTCTGATCTTGTTTTTCTCGATGTCTCGCGCGCTGATCACGATGACGATCTCGGCGTGATCCACAAGCTGATGCAGCATCCTGAGCTTGCTGTCAGGCTGAAACCCGGGAAGTACCCGGCTGGCATGATGGTCGTCGAAAAGCTTTCCGCCGAGTTCAAGATAAAGCTTGTTGCCGAAGTGAGCTATGCGCTCCTTGATGTGCTCTGATTGTATTTTCAGATACTTGTCGTTGTCAAATCCGTATTTCATAACGGATTGCAAAGTTATAAATTTTTCATTTCTTTCGCAAACAGACAGGCCTATATTTTTCGATCTCCACGGCAATATTCTTCTTTTATTGAAAAAGCCACCGGAATCCCTCCCGATGGCCACCACTAAATCCACGTCAAAAATGAAACAAAAACATTGAATGACGCAGGTATATCATATGCTCGTTATTCACCATTGGCACAAAGAGTTCTTTTGTATTCTTTTATTGTTCGATATTCATACCAGCCAAATAGCAAAGCCCATGGTATAACGATTAATAGGGATTCACTAACGACATATATCCAAATCAACAACAGCACATAGCTGATGGTTTCTGCAATCACTCTCTTTCGCGGTGTCATTGTTGTTAATCTCTTCTTTGAAATCAGGACGTAACTACCCCAAATTAACCAAGAAACAAGAATTATGCCACCTGCCAAAGAAAAAGCGACTGCTAAAGGTGTCCACTCCTTTGAAAATGTTAATGAAAGCGCATTCCCCAACATACAGCACACTAACGCCATCATAGAGTATTCGCTTACGGCGTTGTTTAAGAGATTTTTTATTTGATTAAACATGGCTGAATCATTTTATCATGCAAATTTAATCAAATTTTTTCAACTACGTAAGGATGTATGCTCCAATTAAAGAAAACGTCATGTCTTTTATCAGTCATTGAACAGTTATTTGTATCCCTCGATAAAATTCGCTAATTTTGTTGTAAATATAATATACCTAAAAATATGAAATCGAGAATAGCTTTAAGTCCATATACATCTATTATAACCTGTATATATATAATAGTACTTCTCACACTATGCGTCGTAATTGGACAGCACAAAGTGGCTACTCATATATTTCTTGCGGTGTTCCTTATCCTTATTTTATCAGCTTTTTTGTTTGGTGCTTTTTATATTAAGGCTGACTCAAAATATGTAATATTGGGAAGTATTCTCAGAAAACGCAAAATTCTCATTTCCAATATTGAAAGTGTCGAATTATTTCAACCGTCAAAGGCTACGATAAGAATATGCGGCAGTGGAGGATTCATGGGATATTGGGGTATTTTCAAAGAGGCGGATTTAGGTCGATACTATGCCTTTTATGGCAAGGCTTCTGATTGTTTCCTTGTGCGCATGAAGAATGGTGACAAGTACGTTCTCGGTTGTGAAAATCCTTCTGCAATGTTCGATTACATCAAATCGCTGATATCTTGAAATGTGCTTATCAAAGCCCGACATATAATCAGGTCTTGTCCTACCATATCCAGCTTAATCCAAGGCACGACGCTATCTGGTGGCTTGGAATGAGATGCTTTTGATCATGAAGATCGGAATGACGGCTCCGATCACCATACATAATAAAATGCATCCGCAGGTCAGCGCGTTGTAACCGAACAGATAGAGATTGTGGATGAACGGGGTCTGCCCTGACGAAAAAATACACATAGCCATTCCTGCAAAAGCCTTGTAGGCATACACGCCGGGAATCATTGGCAAGAGCGAGGGGAACAGATATGTCTCCGCAGGAATTTTCGACAACGGCGAAAGGAACACAGCCAACAGTCCGATTACGAATGCGGCTATGAAGGTCGACGGTATTATATGTAACGCTGCCGCATTGATCAGCACGGATCTCAATGAATGACCAACACCGGCAATGATCGCACAATATAGATACGCCCGGTGGGGCGGGCGGCTGATGGCTGCGAATCCGATAGCAGCTATCGCGGAAAATATCGCATCCTGAAGAATCTGATAGACCATGACCGTAAAAATTTTATCACACTAAAATATACTGATATTCATCAGCGAGACCCCTATACACAGCCCGATGGACAAGCAACTCGTTAGCACGACAGCATCAGCAAATCTGGCGAACGCACACAGATACCGACGGTAAAGCATATCGCTGAATGAATTAAGGAACGGAATACCCGGGACTAAATACAATACACTCGTGCCGATGGAGATCTCAGGAGTCGTACCCATTGAAAACAACATATCCGTCGCTCCTATCACTGACGATATGAAGGCACATGAGATGAACACGAGTCTGATGTCCACCTTGCGGGCAAGGAGTGTGGTTTTCAGATAATATCCTATGAGAGTAGCGATACCGACAATCATCATTGCCACGACATCACCTCCGAACAGACGGCAGAACGAGGCGTTGGCCAATGAAACAAGCAGTAGCACGAGCAGTTTGTTCTGTCCACCCTGACAGATGATCCTGTTATATTGTTCTATTGCCTGATGGAAGTTGATTCTCCGGTCCGCCATGGCCCAGCTCAGACGGCTCAGCTCGGTATTGATCGTAAAACTAATACCGCTCTCAGGCACAGTAGCAATGGACGTGAGAATCTCTCCACTGTCCTCATCAATGATCGTCAGATGAATATGACGCGGCATCACCGTCATCTCAAGATCCATATTGTAAATGCGTGCGATTCTCTGCACATTTTTGTCAAGACGGATGCAGGTCGCACCTGATGCGAGCAGGCGGGCGGCATAGTCGGCGAGAAAGACGCATATGTCTTTTACCGTCGGATTCTTGGAGTCGGATATCTTCAAAACCTTCATAGCCCTCTATTTCATCCCATAAAACATTTTTAACTAAAACGCCACTTTCAATAAGAAAGTTCTTATACGACCGCAACGTGTACGTTTATATCTTTAATTTATTTCGGACAGTTGTAAAATATTTGTAATTTTGTGCCGTAAATTACAATGGAAAATGAAAAATACAACCAAGGCCATACACACACCTTATCCCAAGAAAGATCCATACGGAGCTTTAGCCATGCCTGTTTACGATTGTCTTGCCTATGAGTTTGACGACCATTTGCAGATGGCCGATGCTTTCTGTGGTGTCACTAACGAGCCTGATTACTCACGTGTTACGAATCCCACAGTGATCCACCTTGAGAACACCGTGAGGAACATCACCGGAGCGCGTGATGTAGTGGCCTTCAATTCGGGTATGGCGGCTATCAGCGCCACAATGTTGAGCCTGCTGGGGGCGGGGAAGAAGGTGGTATCATCACGCCATCTGTTTGGCAATACATTCCTGCTGCTCACCAAATCGCTGCGGAGATTCGGAGTGGAGACAGTGCTGGTGGATCTCACCGATATTGATGCGGTGAAAGAGGCAGTCGATGAAAATACAGCGTGTATATTTCTTGAAACTGTCACCAATCCGCAAATGGAGGTTGCCGATCTTGCAGCACTTGCAGGAATCGCCCATGAAGTCGGGGCTTCGCTTGTGGCGGATTCCACGATGATTCCTTTCACGTGTGCAGATTTAGGTAAACTCGGAGTTGACATAGAAATAGTGTCGTCCACCAAATATCTGTCGGGAGGTGCGACATCGCTTGGTGGATTAGTGATAGATCATGGCACGGTGAAAGACTTCCCCACGACCATACGCAAGGATGTGCTGATGAATTTCGGCGGTTATATGACAACCCATCCGGCCTATATGCAGACTCTCGGGCTTGAAACACTCAGTGTGAGGTATGCGACCCAGCAGAACAACACTTTGCGGCTGGCCGAAAAACTGTCAGGGCTGCCGGATGTCGAGGTATGCTATCCCGGACTTGCCGATAATCCTTATCACCGGATCTGCCAACGGCAGTTTGGCGATAATTATCCGGCGATGCTCACCTTTTCACTGCCGACGGAGGAGGATTGCTACCGATTTATCGACAACCTTCAGCTTGTGAAGCGTGCAACCAATCTTTTTGACAACCGGACACTTGCCATTCACCCTTACAGCACCATATTCGGCCCGATTCCAAAGGAGACACGCCGTGAGATGGATGTGTCACCGCGACTCATACGCATCTCTGTGGGTTTGGAAGATGTCGATGATATATTTGATGATATGGCAAGGGCGATAGATATGGCAATAAATAAATGACAATGAGTTCATTTGACGAAATAATAGATCGTCGCGGCTCCGGTGCGCTCAAGACCGATGCTTTGGATGAGAGATACGGACGCTCCGACCTGACACCGCTCTGGGTGGCCGATATGGACTTCGCCACTCCCGACTTTATAATCAACGCTCTTACCGATCGGCTCAGGCATCCGATCCTCGGTTATACCGTCGAACCTGCCGACTGGCGTCCTGCCATCATGGACTGGACACGCGAGCTGTACGGTGTGTCGGTAAAGTCCGAATGGATATCATATATTCCCGGTATAGTAAAGGGTATCGGCCTGGCCATACACTGCTTCGTGGCGAGTGATGAGGCAGTGATAATCCAACCGCCGGTCTATCATCCGTTCAGACTTGTTCCTGAGGCGATAGGTCGGAAAATATATAATAACCCGTTGGTAGAGACCGCACCCGGACATTATGAGATGAATCTTGATGAACTTGAGGTCTTGACCGCACGTCCGGAATCGAGGATGCTCGTCATGTCATCTCCCCACAATCCGGCAGGAATCGCATGGAGCAGAGAAACACTCGCCAAAGTGGCAGAGATATGCAGCCGAAATAATGTCATTGTCATTTCCGATGAAATCCACAGCGAGCTGATGCTATGGGGCAAGGAACACATTCCGTTTTATTCCGTATCGGAAGCGGCACGGCATTGCTCAATCACATTTGCCGCGCCAACCAAGACATTCAACATAGCCGGTATAGTATCCAGCTACGCGATTGTGCCCGACGAAGAACTGCGTACCAAGTTTTTCAGCTTCATCAAAGCTTGTGAACTCGATGAGCCTACTATCTTCGCCCCGATTGCCACGATAGCAGCCTATCGTAAAGGGCACCAATGGCGTAGGGAACTGCTCAGTTATATAGAGGGGAATATCCGTTTTGTCGAGGACTTCTGCCGAGAACAACTACCGGGAATATCGCCGGTACGTCCCGATGCCTCGTTTCTCGTCTGGCTTGATTGCCGGGAACTGGGTCTGACGCATGAAGAACTGGTGACAGTTTTTAAGGACAAGGCCCGTCTTGCTCTAAATGACGGAGAAATGTTTGGCCCGCAGGGTAGGGGATTCATGCGTATTAACGTAGGGACACCACGCGCCATACTCAACGACGCGTTGTGCCGCCTGCGTGATGCCATACACAGTTAATGTCTGACTACTTCTATGAATTCCGGTTCTCCACCTGTGGGGACTGTGACATAGATTGTCGATGATGACTCCTTGCCGTCGGGGGTCTGTGATTTTACATCAAACTTATAATCCTTGCCTCCGGAGGAAATACGCGTTGCTACGCCCACAGGTGTGCCAAGAGGGAACTTGTAGTCACCACACGCCTCATCAAAGACCGTCCGGTCTTCTTCCGAGACCGCCGGGGATGGAACATATTCAGGCTGCTGCTCAATCTCACCGGCAATATATCCGTTTGCAATGAGGAAGCGTTCTATCTCGGCGGGAGCCTTCTCAATCCGCGCATTTCTCACGCCATATCCTTTCACGACATTAGCATCAGGCTGGACGGTTGCAACATTTTTTGTGGCAGAATCAATACCCCCGCTTCCGAACGTGGCAAATGTCACGACAGACTTTCCATCAAGAGAATTATCAGCAAGAAATGTGGCAACCGGGAGGGCGTATGAGCCGCCCCAGATCGGGAATCCAAGGAAAATTGTGTTGTAGTCGTCAAGGTTGACTGACAAAGGCTTTATTTCCACCTTTACACTATCTTCCATCTCTTTGCGCCAACGCTGAATGGTGGCATCGTAGTCTCCATCGTAGGGATTAACCGCCTCAATGGCTACAATGTCGCATCCCAAATGTTTTTGGATTTCTTCGGCAACTGCTTTTGTGGCACCTGTTTGGGAATAATACACAATAAGAGTGCTGTCAGGATTGGCTACACAATCATTTACATCGGCATCAGCAGCCGACTTGCGGCCACAGCCACACAACAGTGTCATGGCGGCAAGCATCAATACATAAAGTCTTTTCATGTTAATATTTATTTAAGAACATTCCGGTTGCCCATTATAATTCCTTTTTGGAGGCTTATATATGAACCATGTTAAAAACATTTATATAGCGCGAAGATAGCAAATTTTATTTGTTAAACAAAATAAGACATCCTATATAGTGCATTGGAAATATCTTCAAAAATTGGGCATACGATGTTAAAACAACAAGGGGTCTGGTAGAAATCTCCACAAACAATTACGGAATTATAATGGTTATAATTTAACAATTTGAAATTTCATAATATGTCCAAGTCAATCCTAAAAAGTGCTTTGTCGGCACTTTCAATCATTTCAGGAACAATGTTTATGAATGCACAGACATCTTATATCTTCCTTGCCCCAGGGGTGGAGGAAGTTGAGGCTACTGCAACGGTAGATGCTCTTCGCAGAGCGGAAATGACAGTAGTGGCCGTAGCTGTATCAGATAATCTTCAGATAAAGGGAGCGACCGGTCAGACCATTGTTGCGGATTCTCTTATTTCTAACGTTAATACGGAGGATGCCGACTGGCTGATCATACCGGGAGGAGATCCCGGAGCTAAAAACTTATTCGCCAACAGTGAGGTGAAGGACAAGATAAAATCTCACTTTAAAAAGAACGGCCGTATAGCTTCAATTTGTGCCGGACCGGCTGTGGTACTTGCGCCACTCGGGGTGCTTAAAGGGAAGAAAGCTACCTGCTATCCGGGGCTTGGTGAAGCTATTGATTCCAATGGAGGAGAGTATGTCGAACAGACAGTCGTTGTAGAACCAAATCTGATCACTTCAGAAGGGCCAGGCACAACGTTGCCTTTCGCAATCGAGATCATACGGGCCACAAAAGGTGATGAGGCGGCTGAGGCGGTAGCTTCCGGAATGCTGGTCAAGAAGTAATTAGAACCCGAGGGTTCTCATCCCTCCTTTCACGCAAAAGAGCCACAAGCTTTCAGCTTGCAGCTCTTTTTGCGGAAAGAGAGGGGGGCTGAACGCCACTGTCTAAATGCAGTTATATCAAACGTTTGACATATTAATAGCATACATATCATCTCCATGTTCAAATCTTATATACTCGCCAAAGCCACTTCATCTTCTGTGTAGCAGATTGCTTTTCGTAACTCAATAAGTTTAACGGCTATTGAAATGTTCCCGTTTTCCATTCTTCTTAACTAATAGTTGCCGACATTATAAAGATTCATTCATAAGGAAAAGCCTCAACGGTATTTGAGTTATTCCGTCATAGTCTTTAAGCTTGCTGATTGCATCCATTGAAACTACATATTTGGGATAGTTGTCGGGAATCTTCATCAGATTACCGAACTCCCTTTTGATGGTGGAATCTTCGGCAAGCATATATGCAACCTGAATGTAGATTGGTTTCCCTCCCTTTTCAGCCACAAAGTCAATCTCGCCATTGGGCAATGTACCCACGGCTACTTTGTACCCCATATTTTTCAGATGAAGATACACAACGTTTTCCATCACCTTCTCAATATCTACTGCGCGATTGCTGCCAACAAGAAGATTTCTCAGACCAAGATCCTCAAAATAATACTTGTCGTTTGTTTCCAACAGTCGTTTCCCGTGAATGTCATACCGTCGCACCTTATTTATTATATAAGCATTGGAGGCCGCCTTGAGATAATTGATGGTTGACAATGGAGTCAGTTCAACTCTCTGCGACTTCAGATATTTCGACAAAGAGGTTGCAGATACGAGCTGCCCGGTATTGTCGCTGACATACGACATCAGATTTTCAAACAGTGTAACATTGCGTAGACCTTCCCTTTGAACAACATCTTTCAGCACAATGGTATTGTAAATGTTTTGCACATATTCCCATACCATGTCCTCATTTTCAAGTCCGAGCCGATAAAGATGTGGCAGCCCACCGAATGTCAGATACTTTTCAAGACTCTCCGAAGAATCTTCAATATTATGAAAACGGAGGAACTCACGATATGACAGACTCTGTATATGAATGTCGATATATCTTCCACCAAGATAGGTGGACAATTCCGAAGAGAGCATTTTCGCATTGCTCCCGGTGACTATAATCTGACATTCCTCGTCGGCATTGAGGCTTCTCAATGTATTTTCAAATCCCTCAATATCCTGCACTTCATCTATGAGCAGATAATTGTCGCCACCATCGGGGAATTTACCCTCAATATATGATGACAAATCCGCATCGTTCTTTATTGAGTCGAATTTCTTCTTCTCCTTGTTTATATACACAATGTTAGCCTCAGGATTAGTCTGACGAATAATCTCTGCCAATTCCCTTAGAACATAACTTTTACCCACACGACGCTGACCCGTGAGTGCAATCATCATACCTTTGTTCAAGAACTTCAGGATATGGTCAATATATATTTGCCGCGAAATGATTTCCATGGTGCAAAGCTAATAAATTTTATTTATTGTACCAAACAAAATTACCATAATCAGACATTTTATTAATCGTAACAAAAAAGACACTTTTGCTAAACAGTTTTATTGCGGAAAGAGAGGGATTCTTTCTCCGCTTCGCTACGAAAGCGCTTCGCGATAACGAACCCGAGGGTTCTCATCCCTGCTTTCACGCAAAAGAGCCACAAGCTTTCAGCTTGCAGCTCTTTTTGCGGAAAGAGAGGGATTCGAACCCCCGGTTCCTAAAAGGAACAACGGTTTTCGAGACCGCCCCGATCGTCCACTCCGGCATCTTTCCTTCGGACTGTTAGGATGTTATGCTTCATCCCATCGGTTTTGCGATGCAAAGTTACTAAATATTTTTTATTTCAGTGCAAAATTTAAGACTATTTTACACGATGTAAATCCTAAAAATATGTCCTGAAAAAGATATTGGAACCGGATTGTTGTTTTTCCGATTCCAATATCTGATGTGTGTTACTGTCGGGAGATTGCCGAGAATTTTATTCTTCGTTGCCGAGGATCTCGAGCATCTTGATAGCAGACAGAGGAATACGTGTACCGGGGCCGAATATCGCGGCGACACCTGCTTTATAGAGGAAATCGTAGTCCTGTGCGGGTATTACGCCTCCGGCTGTCACGAGTATGTCCTCACGGCCGAGCTTCTTGAGTTCTTCAATCACCTGGGGAATGAGAGTCTTATGACCTGCCGCCAGGGAGGAAACTCCGAGGATATGGACATCATTTTCAACGGCCATACGTGCTGCTTCCGCCGGGGTCTGGAAGAGGGGACCCATATCGACATCAAATCCGCAGTCGGCATAGCCTGTGGCTACAACCTTGGCACCACGGTCATGTCCGTCCTGACCCATTTTGGCAATCATGATACGGGGCTGACGACCCTCACGTTTTGCGAATTCCTCACACATACGCTGTGCTTTAAGGAAGTCGGGATCCTGTTTGGTTTCTGATGAGTACACTCCTGATATTGTTCTGATTACTGCTTTATATCGACCAACTACCTCTTCGCAAGCATCTGAGATTTCTCCAAGCGTAGCCCGGACTCCTGCGGCCTTAACGGCGAGATCAAGAAGATTGCCTTCCTTGGTGCGGACACATTCGGTGATGTCGGCGAGGGCCTTCTTGACAGCTTTCTCGTCGCGATGTGCCTTGAGGTCTACAAGACGTGCTACCTGATCTTTACGAACCTCAGTGTTGTCAATTTCAAGAATATCGATGGGATCTTCGTGGTCAAGACGGTATTTGTTGATGCCGACGATGGTCTGACGGCCGGAATCAATGCGAGCCTGAGTGCGGGCTGAAGCCTCTTCAATACGCATTTTGGGAAGTCCGCTTTCGATGGCTTTGGCCATACCGCCGAGCTTCTCAATCTCCTGGATATGTTCCCATGCGCGATGTGCGATCTCATTGGTAAGAGCCTCCACATAGTAGCTACCACCCCAGGGATCGACCTGTTTTGTCACCATCGTCTCCTCCTGAATATATATCTGCGTATTACGCGCGATACGGGCGGAGAAGTCGGTGGGAAGTGCGATAGCTTCGTCAAGAGCGTTGGTGTGGAGCGACTGGGTATGACCGAGCGCGGCACCCATGGCCTCGATACAGGTACGGCCTACGTTGTTGAAGGGATCCTGCTCCGTGAGAGACCATCCCGAGGTCTGGGAGTGGGTGCGGAGTGCGAGCGACTTGGGATTCTTCGGGTTGAACTGCTTAACGATCTTGGCCCAGAGAAGACGCGCGGCACGCATCTTGGCCACTTCCATGAAGTAGTTCATACCGATGGCCCAGAAGAAAGAGAGGCGCGGTGCGAAAGCATCAATGTCGATGCCGGCATTGATACCTGCACGCAGATATTCAAGTCCGTCGGCGAGGGTATATGCAAGCTCAATGTCGCAGGTGGCACCGGCTTCCTGCATATGGTAGCCGGAAATGGATATGGAGTTGAACTTGGGCATATTCTGCGAGGTGTACTCGAAGATATCGGCAATGATGCGCATCGAGAACTCCGGCGGATATATATAGGTGTTACGTACCATGAATTCCTTGAGGATGTCGTTCTGTATGGTACCGGCCATTTCCTCAAGTTTTGCGCCCTGCTCAAGTCCGGCATTAATATAGAATGCGAGAACAGGAAGCACAGCACCATTCATGGTCATGGACACAGACATCTTGTTCAAGGGAATACCCTCGAAAAGAACCTTCATGTCCTCAAGCGAGCAGATGGAGACACCGGCCTTGCCGACATCACCCACAACGCGCTCATGATCAGCATCATATCCACGGTGCGTTGCAAGGTCGAATGCCACAGACAGGCCCTTCTGTCCGGATGCGAGGTTGCGGCGGTAGAAAGCATTTGACTCTGCGGCGGTGGAGAAACCGGCATACTGGCGTATGGTCCACGGGCGCAGAGGGTACATCGCGCTATACGGGCCGCGAAGGAACGGAGGGATACCGGACACATAATTGAGGTGTTCAAGACCCTCAAGATCTGATTTTGTGTAGACCGGTTTTACGGGAATGAGTTCGGGGGTAAGCCACTCTTCCCCATTGGTTTCAGGAACGCGATGTTCTCCGAAAGCGTCTTTTACAATGTCAATCTCTTTGAAATTGGGTTTCATATTATATGGGGATGAATGGTTTATTTTTTCAGGAGACGGTTATTGAAGTCGCGGAGTGTATCGAGCACGTTGACACGAACATGGACATAGTCGTTGATGCCTATCGCCTTTAGATCTTCCATGCAGGCCGGAGCTCCGGCAACCACGAACTGAGCACGACCATCGAGGTATTTGAACGCGGCCGGAGCAAACTCAGCATATTCATCATCGCTTGAACAGAGGACGATGATGTCGGCACCCTTCTCAAGTGCAGCATCAACACCTTGCTCGACAGTGTCAAAACCAAGATTGTCAATGATCTCATATCCTGCACAACCGAAGAAGTTGCTTGAGAACTGCGCTCTGGCCAGACGCATCGCGAGATTTCCGATCGTCAGCATGAACACCTTGGGACGGTTGGACGCGGCCTCGGTGTCAAGACGAAGCTGCTCGAAATCGCTTGCTGCACGGCTTGTCGGGAGTCCGGATGCATTTTCACAATCTCCGTCATTGTGGTGGCCGCAGGGGCAGGGGAGGGCACCGTTGAGATCCACTATCTTATCGGCTGCCATTTCGTTGATGTTGGGATATTGGTTGGTTCCGAGAAGTATCTCCTTGCGACGGGCTACATCAGTATGGCGCTTGGCAGAGCTTTCACGGATGGCTTTCTGAACCTCGCCATCATTGCAGGCCTTGAGGAATCCGCCTTTATCTTCAACATCAAGGAAGAGCTTCCAAGCTTCCTCCGCTATCGACACAGTAAGAGTCTCGACATAGTAGCTGCCACCGGCGGGATCAATCACCTTGTCAAGATGACTCTCTTCCTTGAGCAGATGCTGCTGATTGCGGGCAATTCTCTCAGAGAACTCGTCGGGCTTCTTGAAAGGAACATCGAACGGAGTCACAGTAATCGAATCAACACCAGCAAGCGCGGCTGACATGGCTTCTGTCTGGCTGCGAAGCAGATTGACGTGTGCATCGTAGAGCGTCTGATTGAATCGGGATGTAGTGGCATGAGCAAGCATCTTGGCTGATTCCTCACTGCCTTCGTAGCGGGCAACAATCTGTGCCCACATCATTCGTGCGGCGCGAAACTTGGACAGTTCCATAAAGAAATTGCTCGAGATGCCAAGATTGAATTTGATACGGGATGCTACTTCCGAAGCGTCGCGACCGGCATCAGTGAGGAGTGTCATCCATGATGCACCCCAAGCAAGGGCATAGCCAAGTTCCTGATAGATATACGCACCGGCATTGGACAGCATATCGCTATCGACGGCAAGCACTCTGAGGCCGGGGACACCGGCAACCGCGTCAAGAAGCGATGAAGCAACAGCGACAATATCCTCAGCGCTCATTTCCAGGCCTTTACGCAGCGGCTTGCGGAACGGATTGAAATCAATAGAACCCTTGAATGTATCCGCGCAACCCTTATCGTTGACGTAAGCCACCAATGCCTCTGCGAGAGGAAGAGCTTTTTTGACACAGCATGAGAAATTGATTTCCACCTTTGCTATATCGATACCATCAAGAAGAGTCCCGAGGTCTGCGACATCTGCAATATGAAAGCCGAGCGAGGTGACACCTTTGCCAAGCACATCATGTGCGGTCTTGTTAGCCTCGGCTGCTGAATCAGCGATAATTTCCTGACGGACAAGCCAGTCATTGTCAGTGCGTGTACCTCTGATGTAGGGATACTCACCGGGGAGTGAGTTTGTTGTAGCGAGATTCTCAATATCCTCGAGCCTATACATCGGCTGGACGTTGAAACCCTCGTTGGTACGCCAAACAAGTTTTTTCTCAAATGGCGCTCCTTTCAGGTCAGCTTCTACCTTGGCTCTCCATTCTGCAGTGGAGACAGGGGGAAACTGGTCAAACAATTTTTCTCTTTTTTCTGCCATGATTATGGTATTAAATCAAAATATTTTTTCGCTCTGGAATAATAGAGAGGTGTTTTCAATCTGCAAAGATAGCATTTATTTCACTAATTAAAGAAAAATTTCTTCATTTTCTTATAAGCAGGAATTTTTACTTTACAATATACTTGCATCATAATCCCTATTATGTAAAATAGCATTTAAAGATATTTATCCAGAAGGCTATCCTACCCCCGGAACTTTCCATTGTCTACCGGAGATTGATGTTTCAACATCAGCACCTACTTTGACCCGTTTATGAGATAGTATCGGAGAACAGAATTACAGATGCGATTGTTATACAATATAGATTTCAACCGATCTGAAACACGATTCGATACACTTCATTATGAAAACGATTAGGCTTATATATCCCCAGTGGCAAGGAGGCAACATAGCCCGTTGGATTCCCGAGATTCCGGCAGAGGATTCTTCACGTGGTTATTATCTCGGAGCCATGCTCCTTGATTTCCTCGCACCAAAGACAGATGACGATACGTATATTGTACCCGTCTCTACCGATATATCTGAACGGGTGGAGACAGACAATGTGCTCGACAGAGATATCATAGCGAAACAAACAAAAGCTGCCCTTGACATACTAAGTATATCCGGTCCGGACAAGGTTGTCACCCTTGGAGGCGAATGTTCGGTCAGTGTGCCGGTATTCACATATCTCAATAAAGATATGACGGAGATACAGCTGTTGTATGGATAGATGCACATCCCGACATCACTCTACCAGGTGATGACTACAACGGTTATCATGCGATGGCACTGACGGCCTGCATGGGTATGGGTGATGCAAAAATCACAGGGCTTCTCCCCGGAAAGATCTCTCCGAAAAAAGTATGTCTCGCTGGGTTACGCGATACGGAATATCCTTACATTGCACGACGCATAGACGAGCTTGGACTGGCACACCTCTCCCCTTCCGATCTGGCCGGAACTAGCACGCCGCTAATCGAATGGCTGAAATCCACGGGTAAATCAAAGGTGATGGTACATTTCGATATGGATGTCATTGACCCGAAGGATCTTCTTGCGGCTGTGGCAGACGGCCCGGATGGAGGGATGAAACTCGCAGAAGTGGTGAGACTTGTCAATGATATCGCTGCCACAAATGAGATCGTGGCACTGACCATAGCAGAACCTATGCCACGACTGGCCATCAGATTAAAACAGATGCTGCATGATCTACCTTTAATCTGATTATCAGCTGATTCACAGACATTTCATTCTTTCCTGATTATAAATTCCAACCGCTGAAGCCCCATCTTGTAGATGTTAGCAAGGATCAGGGTATATTTCAACTCCTCTCCGGGCAGCATTGTTGCGGTGATATAGTTGAATTCGTCATCAGGTATGACTTTCTTGAAAGCAGGGCCATGAGATTCATTCCTGACGATGCGTATATCATAGCTCAGCGGAGATATGACATAAGAATACGTTGCCTGATAAGGTATGCTTTGATATCCATACCAATTTGGGTCGGTCTGTTCCATCGTGTTTTTAATCCATATCCTCGCATTTCCGTATGAAGGTAGCGCACTCCCATCCGCGTATGTGATCGCACCATTATCATCCACGTTATAGAGTGGATGTGATGAAAAATATGTGAGAAAGATATCTATTCGATTTTATATAGCGATTAGTGTGTTATGACCGCAAATCTACACATAAATAATTAAGTTTGCAAACTTCCATACCATTCCAATTTAAACGCCCTTTTATAATAAATATATAAAATTGACGTTCTCTATAAAGAACAGTATACCGATAAATGAATCATCTCACGTCCGGCATAATACGCAAATTATTAATAATGTGCATATTGATGGCGCATGGCTATGTCCTATGCGCCCAGAACGGCACCAATGCATATTCCTTTCTGGAGATACCAACATCTACCCTGGCCTATGGATTAGGAGGTGTAAACATCTCCAATATCAGCGATGATATAAATGATGCGGACAGGAATCCGGGTCTGCTCGGATCGGAGATAGATATGCAATTGGGGGTCAACTACATGAAATATGTGGGTGAAAGCAACTTCGCCGGAGTCAAGTTCGGCAACCGCGCGGGAGAGAGAGGAGCCTGGATGGCCGGAATTCAATACTTTGGCTATGGTAAGATCAAAGGTGCGGATGTCAACGGTGTGCTAACAGGCGATTTTTCGCCGAAAGATATGGTGTTCAGTGCCACATACGCCCACGATATCACCAATCACTGGCGAGGCGGAGCCACACTGAAATATGTCTACTCTTCCTACGACTCATATACGGCTATGGCTCTTGCTACGGATATAGGTGTGAACTACTATGATCCGGATGCCGATTTCTCGTTCTCAGCCATGGTGGCCAATCTTGGCGGTCAGGTCAAGAAATTCAATGAAAGCTATGACAAACTGCCGATAGACGTGCGTCTCGGTGTTTCCAAATCATTCGGTACACTTCCGATCGTTTTTTCCGTGACCGCATGGAACCTAACGAAATGGCACCTGCCTTTCTATGACAACGGTGACGGATCGGCAGATGATACAAGCGAGATCAAGGACACTTTCTCGAGCAATCTGTTCCGTCATCTTGTGTTCGGAGCCGAATTCACTCCCAGCGAGACATTTTACATTGGACTTGGCTACAATTATAAGACAAGGACTGATATGTCGACGTACAAACGGAGTTTCCTTTCCGGATTTTCAGCAAGTATGGGTATAAATGTCAAGTCATTCGGGGTCGGAATCGCTTTAGCCCAACCCCATACAGGCGCCACAACCTTAATGCTCAATCTTTCAACCAAGTTGTATGAGTTCTGAGAAGAAAATCATCATTGCAATAGATGGATATTCGTCATCCGGCAAAAGCACAATGGCAAAGCAACTTGCCAAGACCATAGGATACAGATATATAGATTCCGGGGCTATGTACAGGGCTGTCACTCTTGCCGCGATGCGCGCCGGGATAGTCAACCGTGACACAAATCCTGACCATACAGCCGTCGCAGCTCTTCTGCCTTCAATATCGATAGATTTCAAGGTTATGCCGGAAGGACAACACACAATCTTGAATGGTGAAGATGTGGAGGAACTAATCCGCACACTTGAGGTGTCGGCCTGCGTCTCCCCTATCGCGGCTATTCCCGAGGTGCGCCATGCGCTCGTGAAGATGCAACGCGAGATGGGACGTAGCCGAGGCATTGTGATGGACGGCCGTGATATCGGCACTGTTGTATTCCCGGATGCTGAAATGAAAGTTTTCTGTGATGCAAGTGCCGAGAAACGTGCATGGAGGAGATACAAGGAACTTGAGGGAAAAGGTGCCTCAGTGACATACGAAGAGGTACTTGAGAATGTCAGAAGCCGGGATCATATAGACGAGACCCGCGACGAAAGCCCCCTGAGATGTGCGAAGGATGCTGTCAGGCTCGACAATTCAGACATGACCATCGATGAGCAGAACAAATGGCTGCTCAATCTATATTCTGAAATCACACATGGCCGAACCAATAATTGAAATTGACGCCCGATCCGGTTTCTGTCATGGCGTTGTGACGGCTATCCGTAAAGCCGAGGAAGAACTGGCGAAAAGTAATGAGCCATTATACTGCCTCGGCGACATTGTCCATAACGGGGATGAGGTCGAGAGGCTTGAAAAAGCCGGATTGACCACTATAAACCATTCGGATCTTGATCATCTGAATGGTGTAAGGGTTTTGCTGCGTGCCCATGGGGAACCACCGTCAACCTACAGATGTGCGGCAGAACGTGGGATAGAAATTATCGACGCGACCTGTCCGGTTGTGCTTCTCCTTCAAAGACGAATCAAGGAAACATACGATAATACTGATCCAAGGCCCCAGATAGTGATATACGGAAAGGCCGGTCATGCGGAAGTCAATGGACTCGTAGGCCAGACAAACGGTGAGGCCATTGTGGTTGAATCCGTAGACCAGCTTTCAAAACTTGACTTCACAAAGGACATAGCTCTATATTCGCAGACAACGATGTCGCTGCAAGGCCTTGCCGAAATGGTGGAGGAAATATCACAGCGAATACATCCCGGAGTTAAATTTCAGTATTACGATACGATATGCCGACAGGTCGCCAACCGAGTGAATCATCTCAGAGAGTTTGCTGAAAACCATGATGTCATTCTCTTTGTCGCCGGTGCAAAGAGCAGCAATGGTAAAGTTCTGTTCAATGAGTGTCTGAGCGTCAATCCTAAATCACACCTTGTATCGCACGTCGATGATTTCGCTGTCGAATGGGTGGAGGGCGCAGCCTCGATCGGGATATGCGGCGCCACATCCACTCCGAGATGGCTCATGGAACAGGTGAAAGAGACCGTGCTTAAATCGTTACCTGACAATGGATAATTTTGTTGCCGTTGATGTCGAGACTGCCAACAATCATCCCACCTCGATATGTGCGATCGGAGCGGTCAAGGTTGTCGGTGGTGTGATCACCGAAAGGTTCTACGAACTCGTAAAACCGGAACCGGAGTACTATTTCAGGCATTTCACGGAAAATATTCATGGCATCGGAAAAGCAGATACTGAAAATGCCCGTACATTCGATATGGTCTGGCATGATCTGGACAAAATAATAGGAGATCTACCGCTCGTAGCTCACAATAAGGCATTTGACGAACGATGCATACGTGCCGCACATAGATGCTATGGGATGGACTATCCCGGCTATCCTTTCCTATGCACACTCGTGAAATCAAAGTCCTGCATATCCCGCCAGCTCGTCAGTTCTTTCAGTCTGCCATACCTGTGTGAATTTTTAGGAATACCATTTAATAATCACCATAACGCGCTAGCCGATGCAGAGGCCTGCGCCAAGATCGCAATGGCAATATTATGAAAAAAAATATCATAATCCGAACCATAATCACTTGTTTTGCCGCTTTGATCATATCTTCATGCGATAGGAAACCATCACAGAAAGTGTCCATGAGGGTAAAGGATCATGAAGCATACGCTCTGGGGGAGCAAAGTGCGGCCGAACTTATCTCTGTATCAGACAACGAGCCTGCTGTACAGGAGAAACTGCTCGAGATCCGTGCCCGTGCAACAAATATCGGAGAGAAACTTGGTGCGCAATCGGCTGCCGACTATGAACGTGGCTTTACAAGATATATCGAGGCTAACCATGACTCGCTTGCCAGAATCCTGTTTTAGTATAGCTGATTCTGAAATTTTCCTAAATCGGCATATCCCCATTTGGTTTTAATAATAAAACTTATTACTTTTGCACTGACACGTTCCTAATACCAAATGCAATTCTACAGCACAAACAGACAATGCCGGATGGTCTCGTTGAAAGAGGCTGTTATGATGGGGCTTGCCCCCGACGGTGGTCTTTTTATGCCTGAACATATTCCGGTGATACCGAAGGCTTTCTTCAATAACATCGGAGAAATGAACATCCGTGAGATAGCCTACGTGGTGGCTAATATGATGCTTGGTGATGACATAGACTCTGCGGATATACAACGGATAGTGAACGATACATTTGTATTTGATGTCCCGTTAGTCAAACTTGAGGATTCTGTCTACTCCTTAGAGCTTTTTCATGGGCCCACACTCGCTTTTAAAGATGTAGGAGCTCGTTTCCTCGCCAGAATAATCAGCCATTTCGGATCACCGTCGAAGGATAGGACCGTCAAGGTTCTGGTGGCCACATCAGGCGATTCGGGTGGAGCCGTAGCCAATGGTTTTCTTAATGTCCCGGGAGTCGAGGTCTATATCCTTTTCTCGCAAGGTGGTCTTACGCCCCTCCAGCGGGCTCAATTCTCCATTCCGGACTCTAATATACATCCAATAGAGGTGATCGGCACGTTTGACGACTGCCAGAGGATGGTGAAACAGGCGTTCATGGATCCGGAACTCAGATCGGAGGCCAGTCTGACCTCGGCTAATTCCATCAATATATGCAGACTTTTGCCTCAGATGTTTTACTTCTTCCACGGATATGCATCCCTTATCCACACCGACGGATGCGATGATCCGGTGGTCATATCTGTCCCTTGTGGGAATCTCGGGAACCTGACGGCCGGACTTCTTGCCAAACGCATGGGTCTGCCGGTGGATCGTTTTGTTATTTCCAACAATATCAACAATGTCACCACAGAATATCTGCGCACAGGTCTGTTCTTACCCCGACGAGCGGTGCGCACGGTGGCCTGCGCAATGGATGTAGGAAATCCATCAAATATATCGCGTATATTTGATATGTTTGAGAAAGACCATGACAGGATCTCATCGATAATCAAGGGATATTCATATTCCGACATGGAGATAATCAACGCTATCTCCGAGACATACGTCTACGACAAATATCTGCTTGACCCGCATGGAGCCACAGCTTACAGAGCTTTGAAAGATGATCTCAAACCCGGAGAGAGGGGTATATTCCTCGAGACTGCCCATCCATCTAAATTCGCAAAATCCGTGACGCTTGCCACCGGAGTGAAGTTTAAGGATATACAGCATCAGATTACAAAGACACATACCCCGAGAATATCGGCATCTTCTGACGCGCTAAAAAAATTACTGCTCCATCAAACAGTCGAACGTTAACACTTGTTATAAATACAATTCATCAAAATAAAAATTATATGGCTGCCAACAAACGCCTTCTTAAAAAAGAAATCCGCAGCATTTGCGGCGCACTCGCCGGAGAGTGTGTGGTTGCAAACATCACAATCCCCGGAGTCAATCCGGAAGATTTCAACAAAATAATATACGAACTTGCCGACCTGCAGGAATCTGCCTTACGCCTTGTAAGTGTTGACTTCCCGCAGAGTCCCTCCTCTTTTGACAGTAAGAAGGCATACATTGATGCCCGCCGCGGCTACTACAAGGAGTCGTTCAGAAAGCTGAAGATTGAGTTCAACAAGCGGGTTGAAGAGATCGTCAAGGAAATGAACGCCGCGCTCCCTGACGCACAGAAGCAGGCTAATAAAAAGGCTGTGACAAAAGAATAACTTAAATCCGGATCCTATACCTCCTTTCTCTCACCTCCTATATGATGAAGTCAATATGTAGATTTCTTTTGAGACTTTTCGGTTGGAAGGTGATCTATACTGTCCCCCCCTACCCTAAATGCATAATCTGTGTAGCCCCCCACACCTCCAATTGGGATTTTGTACTTGGCAAGATCGCTTATTGGTCTGTGGGTGGTCATGCCGGTTTTTTGATCAAGGAAGCATGGTTTTTCTTTCCAATGAACCTTCTTTTCAAGGCTCTTGGAGGGATTCCGGTCTCGCGCCGTAGAGGTTCGTCGCTGACCGAGACTCTCGTGGAAAAGTTCGACAATTCGGACAGAATGACTCTTGCCATCACTCCTGAAGGCACACGCTCGCGCGTATCGGAATGGAGAACAGGGTTTCTCCATATAGCTTACGATGCGCATATCCCGATCGTGCTCGGAGCGATAGACGCGTCTGTGAAAACCATCCATTTAGAACGGACATTCATTCCCACCGGGAATGTGGAGGCTGATATGGAATCCATAAAAAATTATTATAAGGATTTTCAAGGTATCATACCTGAAAATTTCACGATCTGATGAAAATCTGCAGTATTCCATACGATATCGTGTATGCCTCACCCGAGGATAATTTCGTCGGTGTTGCCCATGCTCTGAGTCAGGTGGAGAAAGACACCGATGTCGTGGTTCTGCCTGAATTGTTCACCACCGCGTTCATCCCGGACGAAAAGAACGTGCAGGCTCTTGCTGAACCCGATGACGGGAGAACGGTTGAGACAATCAGACGCTGGGCGCAATTCTTCGGATTCGCCATTGCTGGCAGTTTTCTATCTACCGATGGTCACGGACATTACTACAATAGGGCTTTCTTCATAGAGCCACTCGGCGATGCGACATTCTACGACAAACGACATCTGTTCCCATTATCCACCGAGGACAAGGTGTATTCTGCCGGCAGTGTAGCTCCGCCACTGATCCGATTCAGAGGATGGACATTCAAGCTTATAGTCTGCTTTGATCTCCGTTTCCCGGTATGGTGCAGAAATACAGCATCTAACCCCTATGATATAATGCTTGTCCCGTCCAACTGGCCTAATTCACGCAGCTATCCCTACAAGACCCTTCTTGCAGCACGATCTATCGAGAATCAAGCCTATACTGTCGGGGCAAATAGATCCGGGATAGACCCATACGGGGAATATACCAAATCCGACTCAGCGATTTACGACTATACAGGCAACGCGATACAGGAGTCTCGCCGCAACGGATTCCTATACGCTCTTCCCGACAGGGAAGAACTATACCTTTACAGAAAAAAGTTGCCTTTTTTGCAGGCGGCCGATAACTGGAGCATCGATCTATCCTGAGAATCAGGCAATTTCATGACATACGAAAGCCACTGCAAAAAGCAGTGGCTTTCAATGGTTATAAGTGAGAGCTTTGATAACGCCTCAATTACTTGCTTGCTATGGAGCTTGAAACAGTAAGACGGAGACGACCCTTGGCACGACGGCGAGCGAGCACCTTGCGTCCATCAGGTGTAGACATACGTGCGCGGAATCCGTGCTTATTAACTCTCTTTCTGTTAGAAGGTTGGAATGTTCTTTTCATTGCCGTTTATTTTTATTTTTGTTGTTATTCCACATTTTGAGGTGCAAATTTAGGAATATTTTTTTACAACGGCAAATGTTTTTAACAATTTATGTGCCTCTACAGATAAGAAAAGTAATATGAACGTCTATCGGATAGTGAATCACACGATCTCTGACTTTATGATCCTGCACCATTCTCTGACTCGTGGCAGTGTTTCGTCAGGATGATTAACGTTATCTATACAAAGACCTACAATCATCCCCTTTACATCACTGTCCGAATGATCGTAATCGTATCCCTTATTGTCAAAAGGTGCGATAAATTCAGGATGTGCGTCATGCAGTTTATGATAGATTTTACCGACTCCGTCGCAGAATGTTTCACTCATTGAGTCGTCGCCACATCCGAATATTGCAACTTCCTTGTCCCTGAGATCCAATGATCCTAC
The DNA here is from genome assembly GCA_964552825.1 of uncultured Staphylococcus sp. Lineage (GTDB taxonomy): Bacteria > Bacteroidota > Bacteroidia > Bacteroidales > Muribaculaceae > Duncaniella. Next base: position 69,246 of record CAZKIE010000010.1, read on the forward strand.
TCCATCAAGCCAGTTTTCCATATCCACCTGAAGATCCCCGGCACCCCATGTGCTCGCACCGATGATCAGGACATCATAATCCGCCACAACTGACGGAGCGGTGGAAGAGACATCGTGGAGAGCATCCTCTCCAATGCCAAGTTCCGTGGCAATATATTCAGCCACCTCTTTAGTAGTACCGGTGGTCGACCCATAGAATATGCCTATTTTCTTCATAATATACGTGATAAGTTTTATATGCTTTTAACGTTTGTGATATAATAAATGTTCAGAACTCATTTTTTTGAGATTCCTTTCTTTTACGCTTGAGAATTCATGGATATTTTGTAACTTTGCTTTTAAAATTATCCTCTAATATGGCATCTACCATCTCCCCTATCGATGAATCATCTTTTTCAGACGCTCCGGCATACGATCCGGAGGTGATACTGAACAATCATACCACCCGGACAGAACAAACATCGCCGAATGAACCTGCCCGGACATCACAAGACACTGTCCATACATCCGGACCGGTTGCTTCGGAACAGGCATCCGCGACCATTAGTATGGAAAACAATACAGATACAACAATACCCGAGTCAGAAGCGCAACTTCCTCACAGATCGGCACTCAGCAGATTCGTCAATCTGCTGCTTGACTCAAGATCCGTCAGATTCACGGGATTAGTGATCGTCATTGTTGCGGTATATGCAATGATCGTATCCGTTTCCTTCTTCGCTCACATCGGGACAGACCAAAGCGCGGTGATCAGTGGAGAATTCGATCCCGATATGATAGAGAATACCGGTGGCCCGTTTGGCGCATGGCTATCCAACATTTTGATCAACGAATGGCTTGGGATTGGTACATTCCCGCTGATTATATGGCTGATCCTGTCAGGTCTCACACTGATGAAATGCTGTAAGGTTGACTTCTGGGGGCTTACTGTTAGATGCCTGTTATCATCTGTGGCACTATCTGTCATATGTGGATTCATGACGTCAGGAATATCGACACCTTTCTACTGGGGTGGACGTCATGGCTACATACTAAATGATCGCCTCGTAACCCTTACCGGCTTCTGGGGTGCTCTCGGGGTCAGTATAATCATGGCCGGTATGGTAGTATTTCTATATCTGACCGAACTCACAAAATTCTTCAATGTCATATTATCCCATACATCGGTATTCTTAGAGAAAAACCGTGTGGCACGTGAAGAGCGCAAGAGGCGGAAAGAGGAAGAAGAACTCCGCAGGGCTGAAAGTGTAGCAGCCATGACGACTGTTCCCGAGGTAGAAAAACCATCAACATCAACACCAACTCCTATTGTCCCGATGACGCTTACCGAGACTAATACAGCGGATGATATAGCGACGGAGCCTGTGTTTACGGAATCAGAATCATCCGCCAAGATATTGGAATCCGAGGATGAAACCGAAGAAAAAACTGATACTGTGGAAGAAAATATCAGTGACGACGAACTATCACTGTTCAACATCAATCCTGAAGAGGAAAAGGCCACGGTAAGTGAAGATCTTGACACCCCCTTGTTTCCCACATCATCCGAAGAGAAAACAAGTCAGATAATAGCGGCTGCAGGCCAACAGAAATATGATCCGAGAGCCGATCTGTCCGGGTATAAGTTCCCGTCTTTGGAACTCCTCAGGCAGTCGCTTCAAAAAGGGCCGAGCGTAGACTCCAGTGAGATGGAAGAAAACAAACTCAGGATCACAAACACGCTCAACAATTATGGTATACCGATCCGCAGGATAGAGGCGACAGTGGGGCCCACTGTAACTCTATACGAGATAATACCGGCCGAAGGTGTCAGGATCGCCCGGATCAAGCATCTTGAGGACGATATCGCACTAAGTCTTTCAGCACTCGGTATCCGTATAATCGCCCCCATACCCGGGAAAGGCACCATAGGTATAGAGGTTCCCAACAAGGATCCACAGACGGTATCCATGCGATCTGTGATAGAATCAGACACGTATAAAAACAGCAGGATGGAACTTCCCATGGCGATGGGGTGTACGATTTCCAATGAAGTCTTTATGGCAGATCTCTGCAAGATGCCACATTTGCTCGTTGCCGGTGCCACCGGTATGGGTAAATCCGTGGGATTGAATGCAATCATAGCTTCCCTGCTCTACAAAAAACATCCGTCAGAACTGAAATTCGTGCTCATCGATCCCAAAATGGTTGAATTCAGTCTGTATGCCAAACTTGAGCGTCATTATCTTGCCAAACTTCCTGATGAGGACGAGGCCATAATCACAGATCCGTCAAAGGTTGTGGCTACACTCAACTCTCTGTGTATAGAGATGGACAACAGGTATGCACTCCTGAAGGATGCTTCCATGCGCAATATCAAGGAGTATAACGAAAGATTCTCAAACCATCTGCTCAATCCGGACAAAGGCCACAGATATCTGCCTTATATAGTCGTTATAGTCGACGAGTTTGCAGACCTGATAATGACCGCCGGAAAAGAGGTTGAAACTCCGATTGCGCGTATCGCCCAGAAAGCACGTGCGGTCGGAATCCACATGATTCTCGCGACACAAAGACCATCGACCAATGTCATTACCGGCATTATCAAGGCTAATTTCCCCGGCCGAATAGCTTTCAGGGTATTCCAAATGGTGGACTCCAGGACTATTCTTGACCGCCCCGGAGCAAACCAGCTTATTGGCCGTGGCGATATGCTTTTCTCCAACAATGGAAAAATCGAGCGTGTACAGTGCGCCTTCATAGACACTCCGGAGGTCAATGCGATATGTCAGGCCATCGACGAACAAGTAGGCTACGATCACGCGTATGAGCTGCCTGAATATGTGCCGGAGAATGATACCACCGGTTCTCTGGCCTCGATCGGCGACAGAGATCCATTGTTTGATGAATGTGCACGTCTGGTTGTCACGACCGATACAGCATCGACATCATCACTCCAACGTCGATATTCCATAGGATACAATCGGGCAGGAAAAATCATGGATCAGATGGAAGCTGCCGGTATAGTCGGACCATCACAAGGCGGGAAGCCTCGTCAGGTCTTGGTGGATCCCATGATGCTTGAGCGAATCCTCGAAAACAATTAACCGGACGTTATTGTTAGAATGAATGTTATGAACAAGATAGGCAGACTGTTGATATGCGTGATGATGGTGACACTGCATCCGGCCACAACGTGGGGTGGTGATAATGCCGTGTCAGTCCTTGACAGAGCCGCTTCCAAAATTCGTTCCGCCAAGTCACTTACGGTAGATTACACGTTGGATTCCGGAGGCCAGTCTGTAGATGGAACCTTGATCCTGGCCGGAGATTGTTTCCAGTTGACATCGCCTCAGATAAGATCGTGGTATGATGGCAAGACCCAATGGACATACTCATCCCATATTGGGGAGGTAAATATCACAGAACCTACGAGCGATGACCTTGCGCAAGTCAACCCGTTTGCCATCCTGAAATCTTTTTCATCGAACTATACGGCTACGATACAGAAATCACAGAAAGGATCTCAGACCATACTCCTGAAGGCAAAGAATAAGAATCCAGATATTTCGTCCATATCGGTAACGATCAATACCGCCACAGACTATCCCTCCGCTGTCAAACTCACTCTGGCCGGCGGACAGACGATAAACATAAAAATAAAATCTGTTATTCCAGGAGGACTGTTGCCATTGTCGCGTTTCAGATATGACCCTAAGGACTATCCCGGAATCAACATAGTGGATCTGCGATAAAATAGCATAATCATCAAAAACAACATAATATGGAAACTATTAAAACTCGTTGCCTGATCATCGGTTCCGGCCCTGCCGGATACACGGCGGCCATATATACATCACGTGCCAACATATCACCGGTTTTAGTCGAAGGCTACCAGCCGGGCGGACAACTGACCATCACTACAGATGTTGAAAATTTTCCGGGTTATCCGGAGGGCGTGAGCGGGCCACAACTCATGGAGGATCTTCGTGCGCAGGCAATACGTTTTGGCGTGGATATTAAAACCGGACAGGTCGATGAGGTCGATTTCTCAACACGTCCATTCAGTGTCCACACAGATAATGGGATGACCATACAAGCTGATTCAGTCATCATCTGTACCGGTGCATCGGCGAAATACCTCGGCATCGATGATGAGAAGAAATATAATGGACTCGGAGTGTCAGCCTGCGCAACTTGCGACGGATTCTTCTATCGTGGGAAAAAGGTGGCTGTCGTAGGTGGTGGAGACACTGCCTGTGAGGAAGCTCTCTATCTCAGCAATCTTGCATCAGAAGTGTATCTGGTTGTACGCAAGGATTTCCTGCGGGCATCAAAGGTCATGCAACAAAGAGTGTTTGACAAGGACAATATCCACGTACTTTACAACACTAATACCGCCGGTCTGTATGGCGCTGAATTTTTGGAAGGAGCACACATGGTCGTACATATAGGTACAGACCAGGAGGTAAGATACGATCTCCCGATCGATGGTTTCTTCCTTGCTATTGGGCACAAGCCTAATACAGACGTGTTCAAAAAATACATCGATCTGGACGAGACCGGATATATAAAGGTCAAAGGATCGGGAACCGCCACCAACGTACCGGGAGTATTTGCAGCAGGTGACGTTGCTGATCCATGCTATCGTCAGGCTATCACAGCTGCAGGAATGGGCTGTAAGGCCGCTCTTGATGTCGAGCGTTTCCTCGCTGAACATAAATGATGTTATCCTCCGCGCGTATTTCACTACGACCACCGGAACCAGCCGATGTTGACACACTGTACCGATGGGAGAACAATCCCGATGTATGGTGTGTCGGCAACACCGTGGCACCATATTCAAAAAAACAATTGTGGGAATACATCGATACATACGAAGCCGATATATTCAAGTCACGGCAGTTGAGGTTCATGATAGAGCTGAACGAAAGCCACGAGCCGATAGGGACGGTGGATCTCTTTGATTTTGATCCGCTGAACTCACGGTGTGGCATAGGAATATTGGTGATACCGCATTTCAGAGGCCACGGAATAGCATCCGAAACCATTGAGATGATAGAGGAATACTGCCACAGACATCTCTCAATCCATCAATTGTATTGCACAATAGCGGCCTCCAATAAGCCCAGCCGAGATCTGTTCCAGAAATCCGGGTTCAGTATTTCCGGACGGCTCAAGTCGTGGCTGCGGCAGGCGGATTCATACGAAGATGCGTACATATACCAGAAATTTATCTGATATTTATCTGAAGAAAAAATTACAAATTTAGTGGCATAATATTTGGTCGTCACAAAAAAAGTGCTTACCTTTGCACCGTGAAACAAGAATGTTCACAAGCCAATAGACAACTATACTTTCACAAAGTATGTTGGGTCCTTTAGCTCAGTTGGTTAGAGCACCTGACTCATAATCAGGGAGTCCAAGGTTCAAGCCCTTGAAGGACCACAATCTACGATTCAATATCAAGCGGTTAGATCGAAGTCTGATCGCTTGATTGTTTTTATGCCGGACAATCCTGCAGCTGCCTTATTTTAGATGAAATTTGCTATCTTTGCACTATGATTTTTCCAGACAAAATAGAAAATAAAATCGGCTTTGATAATGTGAGAGAAGAAGTCGCAAAAAGATGCCGATGCTCCGGTGCACGTGAGTTATGCGCTCAGATGTGTTTTCTCTCAGATTACGATGCTGTAAAAAAGGCTATGTCCGAAACCGCGGAAATGGTCGCTGCGAACCATAGCGATGATGCGATACCGTTCGGAGGGCTCAATGACATAGATTCATCTCTTGCACTCGTCAAGATACCGGGAACATTCATGGAAGTCAAGGATCTTGTCAAAGTGCGCCGCATGATCGGATGTTTCAATGACATAAACAGCTTCTTCCGTCGGCACCGAAACGACAGCAACCACACACCATATACAAATCTCGATGAAATAAGCCGTCCGCTCGAGTCCGTCCCGACATCACTTGCCCCAGCCATAGACCGATGTATCGACGAGGCATCCGGTACAGTCAAAGACTCAGCCTCCCCTACCCTCGCCGATATCCGTCGCAAAATGCGCAGTATGTCCGGACGTATAAATTCAATCCTGCGTAATGTGTTGTCAAAAGCCATCTCTCAGGGATTACTTGAGCCTGACACAGTACCATCCGTGCGCGACGGACGGCTTGTCATACCCGTCCCGCCGATGCACAAAAGACAGATTCAAGGTATTGTGCATGATGAATCCGCGTCCGGCAAGACCGTATTCATAGAGCCGGCAGAAGTTGTTGAAGCCAACAATCTCACCCGTGAGCTTGAAATGGAGGAACATCGTGAAGTAATACGTATACTCACCGTGATAGCGGATTCTATACGTCCGCATATAGAGGTTCTTCTTGATGCAGCATCCGTAGTATACCGGCTTGACTTCATCAATGCCAAAGCCCGCTATGCCGATGCGGTCGGCGGGATTATGCCACATCTCCACAATAAGGAGGAACTTGAGTGGTATCATGCCTGTCATCCAGGTCTAAAAACCGCCCTTGAGAAACAAGGCCGGGAAATAGTTCCGATCGATATCCGGCTTAACTCCAAGGACAGGATTCTTGTCATATCCGGACCTAACGCCGGAGGCAAATCAGTATGTCTGAAGACAGTAGGCACACTGCAATATATGGCGCAATGCGGACTGCTTCCACCCGTATTCGAAAACTCACATTTCGGGATATTCAAGGATCTCTTTGTAGATATTGGTGATGACCAGTCATTGGAAGACGATCTGTCAACATATTCCAGCCATCTCCGCAGCATGAGATCCATGCTTGTCCGTGGCCGAAAGGGCTCTCTGTTTCTTATCGACGAGATGGGATCCGGTACAGAACCGCAGATCGGTGGTGCTCTTGCTCAGTCCATCCTTGCGGAAATGAACCGACAAGGAATGTGGGGAATTGTCACTACCCACTATCAGAATCTGAAGCTTTTCGCGGATGATACGGAAGGACTCGTCAACGGCTCCATGCTCTACGACCGACATCTCATGCAACCACTGTTCAAGCTGTCCATAGGGAACCCGGGCAGTTCGTTTGCCGTAGAAATAGCCAGAAAGATAGGACTACCAAAAAACATAATCGAATCTGCGGAGGAGATCGTGGGCAGTGACTACGTGAATCTCGACAAGTATCTGCTTGATATCACACGCGACAAAAAATATTGGGAAAACAAACGTGCTGACATCAAGAAAAAGGAAAAGCAACTTGATCAAAAACTCAACCAATACACTGAAGATGCCGAAACACTCCGCAATAAACGCCGCGAAATAATAGACGAGGCCAAGGCAGAGGCCAAACGTATAATAGACTCTTCAAATGCTGCCGTTGAACGCACCATTGCGGACATCAAGAAGGCCAATGCTGAGCGGGAAGCCACACTCGAAGCCCGTAAACGGCTCAAATCCGAACGTGATGAGATGGAAAAAGACGGTGCAAATGGCAAGGTGCATCCGACCTTGGCCCGAGCACCCAAAAAGCGTGGACGGAGAGAAAAAATACAGTCTGCCAACCGTACAGAGATTACGGCAGGTTCAAATGTCAAGCTCGATGGACAGGGCACTGTCGGTACGGTGATCGAACTGAACGGTAAAAATGCGATTGTCGCGTTCGGCAATATCAAGACAACCGTCAAGACTGAACGCCTGACTGCCACCACGGCACAGCCTAAGACTGAGAAAAAATCCGGGCTTAGTATGTCCACAATTGACTCCGGGTATGAGAGACAGCTCAACTTCAAACAAGAGATCGATGTGCGTGGCATGAGAGCTGACGAAGCCATCCAGACCGTAACATACTTTATTGACGATGCCATCCGGTTCTCCATTCCGCGAGTCCGTATCCTGCACGGAACCGGCACCGGAGCTCTACGCCAAGCGATCAGAACATATCTGAATACCGTCTCCGGAGTTAATAACTTTCACGATGAGGATGTCAGATTCGGAGGTGCAGGTATCACTGTGGTAAATCTTGACTGATACCGACTCCTACTGATACAGCAAAACCATATCCATTTGAAGGAAATATTACATCCGGAGGATTGGATTACCGGATTTTTCGTTAATTTTGTAAATCAATTCTACTATCAACATAAAACAAAATACTTCCCGCTATGGCGACAAAACCATTCAAGTATCAGGAGATGTTTCCTTTAGGACCTGATACTACCGAGTATTATAAACTCACATCCGATTATGTGAAAGTTGAGAACTGGGGTGGTCACGAATTTCTCGTGGTTGATCCGCAAGCATTGACAGTGCTTGCCCGCGCCTGTACTCATGACAACGCTTTCTATCTACGTCGCGAACACAACGCCATGGTGGCAAAGATCTTGTCAGATCCCGAAGCATCGGAAAATGACAAGTTTGTCGCATTGACAATGCTGCGGAATGCAGAAGTCGCTGCAAAAGGACAACTTCCGTTCTGTCAGGACACAGGCACGGCGATATGTCATGGTGAGAAAGGACAGAATGTCTACACCGGATGCAATGACGAAGAGCGTATTTCCGAGGGAGTATACATAACATACACCACCGACAATCTACGCTATTCACAGAATGCACCTCTCACCATGTATGATGAGGTAAATACCGGCTGCAATCTTCCGGCTCAGATCGACATCCATGCCACCGAGGGCGACGAATACAAATTCCTTTTCGTCGCAAAAGGAGGAGGATCCGCCAACAAGACATATCTCTATCAGGAGACCAAAGCCATCCTGAATCCTAAGACACTTGTACCGTTCCTCGTTGAAAAAATGAAGAGTCTCGGGACAGCAGCCTGTCCGCCATATCATATCGCTATCGTCATCGGAGGTACTTCTGCCGAAAAAAATCTTGAGGTGGTCAAAAAAGCATCCGTGAAATATCTCGATGCCCTTCCTGACCACGGCAACGAACTGGGTCATGCGTTCCGCGACCATGAACTTGAGAAGCAGCTGAAGAAAGAGGCTGAATGTCTCGGTCTCGGGGCACAGTTCGGCGGTAAATATTTCGCCCATGACATCCGCGTGATCCGTATGCCCCGGCATGGAGCATCATGTCCTGTCGGAATCGGAGTCTCATGCTCAGCCGACCGAAACATCAAGGCTAAGATCAATCGCGAGGGCTTGTGGGTTGAAAAGCTCGACACCAACCCGGGAGAGCTTATCCCGGAAGAATACCGCAAACAGGGTGAAGGAAGTGTGGTAAAGATCGATCTCAACCGTCCGATGAGCGAAATACTTGCTGAACTTACCAAATATCCGGTTGCGACACGTCTGTCACTCAACGGTACGATCATTGTAGGTCGCGATATTGCCCATGCCAAGATCAAGGAGCGCCTTGACAAAGGCGAGCCGATGCCTCAATATCTTAAAGATCATCCTATCTACTATGCCGGACCGGCCAAGACTCCATCAGGTATGCCCTCCGGATCTTTCGGGCCTACAACTGCCGGACGAATGGACTCATACGTAGATCAATTCCAGGCTGCCGGCGGATCAATGGTCATGATTGCCAAAGGCAACCGGAGCAAACAGGTGACAGATGCCTGCCATAAGCACGGAGGTTTCTATCTTGGATCAATCGGAGGCCCCGCAGCCATTCTTGCCCAGAATTCAATCAAGAAAGTCGAACTTCTCGAGTATCCTGAACTTGGGATGGAAGCTATCTGGAAAATTGAAGTCGAGGATTTCCCTGCCTTTATCCTTGTGGACGACAAAGGCAACGATTTCTTCACCGAGATATCCGAAAAGTGCAAGGGCTGCAACCTGAATAAATAAATTTGAGCAATATATACGACATACGGCGATATGGCATCATCGGATTTCTGGTGGTGTCTGTCGTCGTTGTCGCATCGTTTCTCTACTACTCCGATTCCCTTGTCAGGGATCTTGCGGCGCAAGAGAGATCCCGTATGCAGATTTGGGCCGATGCCACACGTGAAATCATCAATACCGAAGTAGATGAGAGTACAAGTCCGGCTATAATGGACTTTCTTCTGTCAATCATCGAAGACAACACCAACATACCGGTCCTGCTCACCGATACAGAAGGGAATATATTGATGCACCGCAATTTCAACCTGCCGGAAGAAATTGACTCCCTATCCCCTTTTGAGCTTTCTGCGGCCAATGAGCGGTTTCTGAACAACAAACTTCAATCCCTGCGCGAGTCGCCAAACTGCATAGAGATCGATATGCAAAGTGCCGGTAAGCAATATCTGTATTATGAGGATTCCAGACTTCTGAGATCCCTCAACTTCTATCCATACATACAGGTTCTCGTACTACTGGCATTCATACTTATTGTATATTATGCGGTGTCATCTACCAAACGTGCGGAACAGAACAAGGTATGGGTTGGCCTCTCGAAAGAGACTGCCCACCAACTCGGGACTCCTATATCATCGCTCATGGCATGGATGGAATTGCTCGACAATATGGGCATTGATAAAGATATAGTCAATGAGATGGACAAGGATGTACGCCGGTTATCCACCATCGCATCACGTTTTTCCAAAATCGGGTCACAACCGTCAATGGAGATAGAAGATCTCAATGCTGTGATAAGAAGGTCCGTTGAATACATGACAACACGTATATCAAAACGGATCAGACTGACTATTGACTGCTGTCCACAACCTCTCGATGTTAGACTTTCAGCACCGCTGACGGAATGGGTAATGGAGAACATCATCAAGAACGCCGTTGATGCAATGGATGGAGACGGATCAATCCACGTCAAAACGTGCCGGGAAAAAGATCATGCGGAAATAGACATAACAGATACAGGTAAAGGAATCTCAAAAAAAAATCAGAAAAACATCTTCAGCCCCGGATTCACTACGAAGAAGCGAGGTTGGGGATTAGGTCTGACTCTTGCCAAACGCATCATTGAGGAGTATCACGGAGGAAGGATATATGTCAAAAGCTCTGAGCTTGACCGTGGGACCACATTCACTATTGAACTTCCGTTATGCCAATGACTCTGAAAGACAAAATAGACATCATGATCAAGGAACTCGCACCGGTCTATGAATCTCGCGAGGCCCGTAATATCATTGATATAGCCATTGAACATCTGAAAGGCTGGAACCGGGTCGATATTTTAATGAATTCGGACAAAGAACTTTCAGATTTCATATCGCATAAACTTGATGACATAACATCGAGGCTGCTCAGACATGAGCCTATTCAATATATAACCGGTGATACATACTGGCACGGTCTGACGTTGAAAGTTAATCCGGGTGTTTTGATCCCACGTCCCGAGACTTCTCAACTTGTGGATATAATTTCTGATGACAACAAACAGTCTGATCTGAGAGTGATAGATCTCGGCACCGGTTCAGGAGCCATATCCATAGCTCTGTCAAAATCTCTCGATTTCCCATCTGTCACAGCTGTTGACATATCTGACGATGCGATCCGGACTGCTGAGGACAACAATCAGAGACTCAATGCCGGAGTGACAGTCATAAAGGCCGATATGCTTTCAAAATTGCCGTTTGACGATGAAACATTTGACATAATTGTATCAAATCCACCATATATATGTGAGAGCGAGAAAAGCGGAATGAAAGAGAATGTGCTGGATTACGAACCGTCACTCGCCTTGTTTGTCCCAGATAGCGACCCGCTCAAATATTACAGGGCAATTGCTGATGAAGGATACAGGATAGCAGTCTCGGGGGGTAAAATTTATCTGGAAATCAATCCGATCCATGCCGATAGACTCAAAGAACTGCTTTCAGGCTATGGATGGAATGACATATCCATAATAATGGATATGTACGGGAAAAGACGGTTCATCGAAGCGAAGAAGTGATATGAAGCAACGCCGCCCAATCACATACGAGGAAGCATTAGACAAGGCTGGCGCACTATGTTCGAAGTGCGAGCAATGTTCTTATGATATTATGAAGAAATTGTCAGGTTGGGGCGTGTCCACGCAGGATTCAAGCCGTGTAATCAAAAGACTGGAGGAATTGAGATTTATTGACGACACAAGATTCGCCAAAGCATACGCCCACGACAAATTGCTGTTCTCCGGTTGGGGGAAAATGAAAATAGCCCAAGGTCTGTGGGTAAAGCGGCTTCCCAGAAATATTATTTCCATCGCTCTCGAAAGCCTTGATGCAAAAGAATATGATGATACAGCTCTACGAATCATGACAAACCGTATAAGGCTCAATCCGGAGTTGCTCGACAGCTATGAGTCGCGCACCAAGCTACTGCGATTCGGTGTCGGGAGAGGTTTTGAGATCGGTCTGATTTCCGGGATTATATCAAGACTGAAATCCATACAGGAAGATGAGTAGCTTCACTGATACACTCCGAGAAACTGGACATAGCCTGATAAATGTCCTTATTCCACGTCTATGCGCAGTCTGTGGCACATCGCTTGTAGGTGGAGAAGATGTGATGTGTCTCAGATGCAGAGTCAGTCTACCTGTGACAAACCAATATCTCCGTCAACCTAACGACATACATGACCGGCTCATCTCTCTTCGTGCCCCGATAGAGAAAGCCACATCATATATATATTATCATAGAGAAAACCCCTACGCCAAACTAATTCATGACACCAAGTATAGAGGGCGATACAACATCGGCCGCAAGCTTGCCACCGAACATACCAAACAGCTCATTTCATCCGGTTTTTTCGACGGAATCGACTATCTGCTTCCTATTCCGATCCACTTTCTAAAATATCTGAAACGGACCTACAATCAGTCTGAGAAAATTGCGCTCGGAATCTCCGATGTAACCGGAATTCCATTGTCTTACAATCTACGATCAGCCCGATACCACTCGACCCAGACCCGCAAATCCGCATCCGACAGAAAGATCAATGCCAAAGCCTCGTTCAAGGTCGAGTCACCATCATCACTCACCGGCAAACACGTTTTAATTATTGACGATGTAATTACAACCGGCGCAACCATGCTTGAAGCAATGGAGACGCTGAAAGCTGAGTGTCCAACTGTCAAGATCAGTGTATTCTCCCTTGCATTAACAAAATCATAATCATCATATCCGACACAATGAAACATAGGATTTTTGTCATAAGCATGATTTTAGCATCGCTCCTGATTATGGGCGGACAGGATCTTTATTGTGCCGTAGATGACACGGCTGTCGAACATACCGGCCTTGTAGGAAAAATCGTAAAATATTTTGAGAATACTAACAAGCAAGAAATCACCACCAAACCACATTTTAGTTTTTTAGCCGGCCCACACTATTCAAAGGAATCTGGCTTCGGACTCGGACTTGTGCTTGGTGGCAACTATTCCACCGCCCCATTGGACACTCTTATCCCGATTTCCAACATATCCGTCGTAGGAGATATCGCCACTAAAAACCTGTATCTCGCCGGAATCAGAGGAGAGCATTTCTTTCCCGATAATAACAGGCGAATAAACTATTCCATAAATGTCAAATCGCAGACCTCATATTTCTGGGGCATCGGTTATTACTGGGGTATTTATGATGGCAACAAAGTGAGATACCGTGCTCTTGATGTCGCGGTCAACGGATCTTTTGAATGGAGAGTGGCCGATAAGTTTTTTATCGGGCCGGTTATAGACGGCATGATGTTCAGCGCCCATGACCCTCAATCGAAAGTTGACTGGCTTGGTGAACCATTATCCCATATAAGCATATCTGCCGGAGGTAAGATAAGCTATGACACACGGGATAACCACACTGCCACCAAACATGGTATATATCTCGAACTTATACAACTGTTCGCACCCCGCTTTATAGGAAACGGACACTACTCATATTCTGCAACTGAATTAAGTGCCAACATATTCGTGCCGCTATGGACAGGCTCGACTCTTGCGACCCGTCTGCACGGAGAGTTTACATACGGACGGACACCTTGGGGGAAATTGCCATCATTAGGTGAAGGCACAATGAGAAGTTATTATGAAGGACGCTACCGTGATAAGGATTGCATAGATGCCATAGCTGAATTGCGTCAGAAGATATGGAATCGTAGCGGAATTGTGGTATGGGTTGGAGCCGGAACAGTCTTCCATCATCTGCGGGAGATAGAGACAAAACACTTCCTTCCGGAATGTGGATTAGGATACAGATGGGAATTCAAGCGCAATTCCAATGTGCGTATCGATTATGGCATAGGCCGCAAGTCAACGGGCTTTGTTTTTAGTCTTAATGAATCATTCTGATACACAATGGCAAAGAAACTACTTATAATATATGTATTTATCATATTACTGATACCAAACGTGATTCTGTGCTTCACTGAACAGATGTCGTTTTCAGCGTCGGCCTGTAATGTGCTCCTTCCGGGAGCTTTGATACTGTTCATATTGTCCGTATCAAGAAAAATCGGGCGGAATATATGGCTTCTTTTTCCGTATTTTTTTCTCTCAGCCTTTCAGATCGTCCTTCTGAAGCTATACGGACGGAGCATAATCGCTGTGGATATGTTCCTGAATCTCGTGACAACAAATGTGACCGAGGCAACGGAACTTTTAGGGAACCTGATGCCGGTAGTAGGACTTGTTATCATACTTTACCTGCCGATCCTGATATTGGCAGGCATTATGTGGTATAGGAAAATTGAGATTGAGAGGATTCTTATGCACAGGACACGTCTGGTGTCGTGCGGCATGGCGGTGGCAGGAGCCATCGCCCTCGTGGTCGCCGGGACAAGCAGGCATGGACATGACCCGAAGGATGATATTTTCCCTCTCAATGTGTGCTATAACATATATCTCGCAGTTGACCGGACTGCCAAAACAGCTGCATATCATGAGACATCACGAGATTTTACATACAATGCGATACCGACACATCCGGAGGACACCACCGAGATATACATTGCCATAATCGGCGAGACATCACGTGCTGAAAACTGGCAGCTGTTCGGATATGACAGACAGACGACACCCTTGCTGTCAGCCAGGACAGACCTATTCACCGCACCAAAAACATATAGCGAGAGCAACACGACACACAAAAGCGTACCTATGCTTCTTAGTCCTGTATCAGCAGTCGATTTCAACGAAGGTATATACAAGACCAAAAGTCTCATAACAGCATTCAACGAGGCCGGTTTCAGGACGGCCTTTATCTCCAACCAACGCTACAACCATTCATTCATTGACTTTTTCAGTGAGGAAGCTGACACAACACTATTCATAAAGGAAACCGGTGTGTGTGACAATCTCGACATTCCTGAGGATCTATGGCTTCTGTCCGTCCTTGATGGATTTATCAAGGATGGTGGGAAGAAACAATTGATCGTCCTTCACTCTTACGGCTCCCACTTCAATTACCGGGATAGATATAAAGGTATGGATGCGCAATTCATACCTGATGAATATAGCGAGGCAAGCATATCCAACAGAGAAAAATTAGTCAACGCATACGATAATACCATCTTAGTCACTGACCGACTGATCTCCGAATGTATTGCCAGACTTGACACAGTGGCCGGACTTCTGGGTGGGGTGATATACACTTCCGACCATGGAGAGGACATATTTGACAATGGTAAGGACAGCTTTCTCCATGCCTCTCCCCTTCCGACAATATATCAGGTTCATGTCCCGATGATCGTATGGCTATCAAAGAGTCTGTCTCTTTATAATCCTGATGCAGATACTGTGTTACAGGAAAATATGAAAAAGACTATATCCTCTTCAAAAACCTACACACCAACCCTTCTTATGATGGCCGGAATACGATCGGATAAGATCAATGAGTCCCAATCACTGCTATCACCAGATTTCAGACAGACAGAACCGGTATATCTTGATGATCATAATGAATGTGTGGCACTCAGAGAACTGCTGTAAACGTCTCGCCATCCCACAGAACCGGATTCTCCGCGGTTGACTTTGTCACATCGATCAATCGCTGATTGGACGATCCCTTGAAAAGCAGATCCTTGTCTTTCAATTCCTCGATGAACGGACCATCTACCAGCACGTCCACATAATCAAGTATTCTCCTCTTTTCCGGATCGTTGGCAACTGTCTCATAAATATATCCCGTATAGCACCAAATGGCCTTACCGGTATCCTTTATCCTGCGGGCAAGTTCCACCAGATCATCAAGCTGGCACAAAGGATCTCCACCGGAGAATGTCACATCAAAACCATTCTCTTCGATCTCAAAAAGGATGTCATCAATACTCATATCCTTTCCTGACATCAGATCCCACGATTGCGGATTCTGACATCCCGGACAATGGTGAGTGCATCCCGAGAAATAGATTGCAGTTCTTAGCCCCGGCCCATCAACGCTGGTGCCGGGGACTATATCTATGACTCTCATTATTACGGTACAAGGACTTACTTGTGAACAATGCGATCCTTCAGCTCAGCCAGTTTGGCATTGTTCCAACGATCCGTAGTACCCACAAGATATCCGGTGATACGCTGGATATTGTCGATATGATGGCTATGACATTTCGGACATTCGGTGAGACCCTCGGTAGCGTCCTCATAACCACATTCCATACAGCGGTTTCTGTTATGGTTTACCGACCCATACCCAATGTTGTACTTATCAATCAGATCAACAATATCACTGATAGCTTTTGGATTATGAGTGGCATCACCGTCAATCTCCACATAGAAGATATGACCGCCACCAGTCAGTTCATGATACGGAGCCTCGACCCTTGCCTTATGTGTCGGCGAACATTTGTAGTAGACCGGTACATGATTTGAGTTTGTATAGTATATCTTATCTGTCACCCCGGGGATGATTCCGAACGACCGGCGGTCACGCGAAGTGAATTTTCCTGAAAGACCTTCAGCCGGAGTGGCAAGAACCGAGAAATTATGATGATATCGCTCGCTGAAATCATTGACTCTTGATCTCATGTATGAGATGATACGCAGTCCGAGCTTCTGCGCCTCCTCGCTCTCTCCATGGTGCTTACCTGTAAGAGCAATAAGACATTCGGCCAG
>CAZKIE010000011.1:0-83104 GCA_964552825.1 uncultured Staphylococcus sp.
AACCCGCGACCCCAACCTTGGCAAGGTTGTGCTCTACCAACTGAGCTATTTTCGCGGTCTTTTCAATTTGCTATCGCAACCGGAGATCGCTTTCCGTTTTTGCGATGCAAAGGTAGTCACTTTTCCTGTTCCGTGCAAGCGCCCACGCTTGTTTTAACACTTGTTAACCCATACAACATTTTATACAAAAATATTCTTCTCAAGCTCTAACGATATGCGCGAGTAAATGAATTTATTATTTTGGGGAGCTACTGGCATCGTTAACGGTTTTATTTGGGAAAAGTCTGTTGACGATCTGGGCTATGGCTCCATCGCCGGTCACGTTGCAAGCTGTGCCGAATGAGTCCATAGCTATATACAGCGCTATCATGAGTGCTACTTCCTGTTCATCAAATCCGAGGATACTCTGGAGCAATCCGATGGAGGCCATTATCGCACCTCCGGGGATTCCGGGCGCAGCTATCATGGTGATCCCGAGCATAGCTATGAAGTGGATGAAAAGGCCGGTGCTGTGGGGTTGATCGTGCATTATCATGAGCGCGAGAGCACAGGCCACAATTTTAAGCGTGCTACCGCTCAGATGGATGGTAGCACACAGAGGTATGACGAATCCGGCTATGTCTTCCCTCACCCCCATGGCAATAGTCTGTCGCAAAGTCACAGGGATCGTGGCTGCTGACGACTGTGTGCCGAGAGCGGTGAAATAGGCCGGCATCATGGTCCACAACATTTTCAGCGGATTTTTACGGGCGAACAGCGATGCCACTACATACTGGAACAACAGCAGCAATATATGCATCAGGAATATTATGCCTATGATCTTGGCGAAACAAGTCACAATCACGCCTACCTCTCCCTGCGCAGCCATACAAAGGAATATACCGAATATATAGATCGGAAGCAGTGGGATTATGGCTGTCCGGATCGTCATCTCCACGATGGTGCGGAACTCACCGAACGCTGATTTCAAAGTCTCACCCTGTAGAAATGCCGTTCCTAATCCGAGCACGAAGGATGCCACGAGGGCTGTCATCACAGACATCAACGGAGATATTTCAACGGTGAAGAACGGCACAGTCTCGGGATGTTCCGACTGTGTCGCATCAAATGTGAAGCCCGATATCAGCGAGGGGAATGTCAAGGATGCGGTGGTATATGAGAACAATCCGGCAAGTATGGTCGCGCCATAGGCGAGCAGCGCCGTCACCACGAGCAGCTTTCCGGCCTTTACTCCTATATCGGATATTGCAGGTGTCACGAATCCGACAATTATCAGCGGGATCATGAATCCGAGAAACTGCGAGAAAATACCGTTGAACGTCGCGAACGTCCTTAACAGCCATTCCGGAGCTATCAGTCCTAATAGCGATCCCGCGATTATCGCGATAAAGATCAGAGTGAGCAGTCCGGGCTTTTTCATGAGTTCCAAAGTGAAGATGATGCATCCGAGGGCATACGCCAATCACCCCTTGGAGAGAGGCAGACAGAGCCTACCTTAGGCCCGTCGGGCAGACATGACCGTTTGAACTGCTGTTGGAAGAAACGCTTCATGAATACATCGAGCCATCTGTCGATCACCTCATCGGCATACTCCTCCCGGCTGAATGCTTTCCGTGCAAGATACCTGATCCGTTCCTTTGAGAATCCGAATCTGAGCATATAATAAAGGTAGAAATCATGAAGTTCATACGGACCCACGAGATCCTCCGTCTTCTGCAGGATCTCCCCTTCCGACGAAGCAGGTATAAGCTCGGGACTTATCGGGGTATTGATGATGTCCAACAGCAACCGCCGGATATCGGATCCCTCCGGCTCCCTCATGGCGAAATAATTGACCAAATACTTTACAAGTGTCTTCGGCACCCCACTGTTCACGCCGTACATCGACATATGATCGCCGTTGTATGTAGCCCATCCGAGCGCAAGTTCCGACAGGTCGCCGGTGCCGAGGACAATACCTCCGATCTTATTGGACAGGTCCATGAGTATCTGCGTCCGCTCACGAGCCTGGCTATTCTCGTATGTCACATCATGGACATCCGGATCCTGACCGATATCACGGAAATGCAGGCTGACAGCATCAGCAATAGGTATCTCCACGGATGTCACGCCAAGACTTTCCATAAGCCCGACGGCATTTCCGTGAGTCCTTCCGGTAGTACCGAATCCGGGCATTGTGACACCGGTTATTCCTTTTCTCGGGATCCCGAGACGGTCAAAAGCCTTAGCCGCGATAAGAAGAGCGAGGGTGGAATCAAGGCCGCCGGATATTCCCACTACAAGCGAGCGGCAATGGATGGCATCGAGCCGGCGGGCCAGCCCGGCAGCCTGAATGTTGACTATCTCTTCACACCGGCTCTCCATGGCTCGCGGATCAGAGGGGACAAACGGCCGGGGATCAATATATCTGTGCAAAAGCTCATCATCGCCATAGTCAAACTGAGTCTCATTCTCCACCTTGCCACAGACGGTGATACCGTAACTGCGATTTTGCTCCCTGCAATCGGCAAAAGTGGTGAAATGCAGCCTGTCGCGACGCAATGCCTCTATATCGACATCGGCAATCACCATATTGTCCTCCGGAGTCCATCGCTTTGAGGCAGCGAGGACAGAACCGTTTTCCGCGATGATGGCCTTTCCGTCAAATACGAGATCCGTAGAGGATTCGCCCCACCCTGCTCCGGCGTATGCGTAGGCACACAGACACCGGGCCGACTGTTGGCCGATGAGTGACCGCAGATAATCATACTTACCGATCAGATCGTCCGAAGCCGAGAGATTGAGGATCACATCCGCACCTCCAAGCGCGAGATTGCACGACGGAGGTATCGGTACCCACAGATCCTCGCAGATCTCCACACCGAACGTTCCGCCGTGGCTCTCAAAGATCCTTGATGAATCAAGTACAAGATCCTCCCCGAGGATATTCAATTTCTTTACCTCCCCGGGGGGAAGCGGTCTCCACCACCGGCGCTCGTAAAACTCATTATAATTAGGTATATATGATTTAGCAACCAGATCAACTCTTCCGCTTCGGATGATGGCGGCACAGTTATACAGAGACGAGTCACATCTTACGGGCAGTCCCACCACAAAATGGCCTTTCATTCCGCGCGACACATCACGGAGCCTCCCGAGAGCCTTTTCGGCCGCATCAAGAAGTGTCGTATTATGAAACAGATCAGCACAGGTATATGCCGTAATACTCATCTCCGGAAATACGGAAAGCTCCACCTTCTCTTCCTCAAGACGGCGAAGCATGGAGATGATTCCTTCAGTGTTGAACTCCACATCTGCCGGTCTTACCTGGGGAGCGCAGGCAGCGATGCGTAGAAATCCATGATTCATAATATATAAGGATATAGAAATTTTCTTACTAAGATATCACTTTGATGAGTGAGCCACGAAATTAACAAAAAATTTCCAACTTTCCATACCCGACCTGCATCTATTCAATGATTTTCTTAACTTTGCGACAAAAACCTCCCGTAAATGACACTTCTGCTTATTTGGATCAGCCACACGGTACTCCTCTGGATTTTGGGAGCGGCATATTGTGCGCTTGTGGCCGCCATGATAGTGTCAGTATTGAGTGAGACGCGCAATCCGGTCCGATCCATCGCATGGGTGACAGCCTTGATTCTTTTTCCGATAGGAGGAGCATTGCTCTACTACTTCTTCGGACGGAGCCTGCGCAACGTCAAGATGATCTCCCGTAGAAACCGGCGCAAACTTCTCAATTCGGAGGCTCAGAAACCACTTTCGAAACTCAACAAGGAGATCACATCCGACAGCCGACGCTGCATGAGGCTTCTATATTCGGTGGCTGACTCACAGGTTTTCGCTGACAATGACGTGCGTATGTTCTATGACGGAGAGAGCCACTTTGAATCCCTGTTTGAGGATCTGCGCAAGGCCAGGAGTTTCATCAACATCCAGTTCTACATCATTGCCAACGACTCGTTAGGTCGCCGGCTGAGGGACATACTCATAGAAAGAGCGGCCGCCGGCGTCAGGATCAGGGTGATATATGACTATATCGGGTCCTTCGATGCCCGCAGACGTGACTTCTTCATGCGCATGAAAGGCGCGGGGATCGAAGTCCACTCTTTTTTCAGAGTACAGTTCCCTGAGAAACTCAACCGTCTCAACTGGCGTAACCACCGCAAGGTAGTGGTGATCGACGGATCCGTCGGCTACATAGGCGGCATGAACGTTGCCGACCGCTATATCGACGGAGGACGCCGGTTTCCCAAGTGGCGCGATACGGCTGTCCGTCTGACCGGCAGTGCCGTGTCGGGATTGCAGTACAATTTTGCCGTAGACTGGAAATTCATGGGTCACGAGCTTCTGGTCGAAGAGCAGTCGGAGACGTCCGTGGCGGATGAGCCGCAACTGAGTCCTGACAGTATCAGCGATGTCACTGTCCAGCTCGTCACGTCCGGTCCGATCGACAGATGGGGCAACGCCTCTATGCTGTTCATGAGAGCCATCTCGCAGGCCAAGAAAAGGATCTACATACAGACACCTTATTTCCTCCCCTCCGACGGCCTTCTGACAGCCCTGCAATGCGCCTCGCTCTCCGGCATAGACGTGAGGATAATGATCCCGAGACAATCCGATTCATCCCTGCTCACCCATGCATCGTTCAGCTTTGTCGAGGAGTGTCTGCTCGCCGGTATCAAGGTACTTCTCTACGACGGAGGTATGCTTCACGCCAAATCGCTGCTCGTCGACGATGATTTCTCGACCATTGGATCAGTCAATTTTGATTTCAGGAGCTTCGAGCACAACTTTGAGGAAAACATAGTGATGTACTCCGCCGAAGTCAACAACTCGCTGGCCACACGGTTCAAGAAAGACACACAGCAATGTTCGCTCCCCAAGATCAGCGAGTGGGTGCGCCGCCCCAGAAGCGCTAAGGTCAAGCAGGCCCTCGCGAGACTTCTCAGCCCTATATTGTGATTTTTACGGATCGAATCACGACAATCATGCGCTAAAAGCATGGTGAATCCATAAAAAAAACTTAACTTTGCACCCCGTAAAGGAGAAAGATTGTTTCAAATACACTTATATCATTTATGGAATGGCTAATTGACCTTATAGGTCCCGGACACACAGAGCTTGCGAGCACCCTTGTGCTCTATTCCTTTGTGATCGCCGCCGGAATCTTTTTAGGTAAGATCAAGCTGGGAGGGATCTCGCTCGGTGTCACTTTTGTATTGTTTGTAGGTATCGTCATGGGCCACTTCGGCTATATTGTCAATGCCGAGGTGCTGAAATTCGTGAGGGAATTCGGCCTGATCCTGTTCATTTTCGCCATAGGTATGCAGGTAGGTCCCGGTTTCTTCTCCTCGTTTAAAAAAGGAGGCGTGCTGCTCAACGGACTTGCCGTGTTGATCATACTTCTCAACGTCGCCATAGTCCTTTGCATCTTCTTCATTGACGGAGACACATCCATATCGGCACTCGTCGGTGTCATGTCAGGAGCCGTCACCAACACCCCCGGACTTGCCGCCGCACAGCAGACAGTCGGAACCACCGAAGCAATAAACCTGATGGCTATGGGCTACGCCGCCGCATATCCGCTCGGCGTCATCGGCATCATCCTTTCCATGCTCGTCCTCAAGGCCGTGTTCAAGATCAATGTCAATGACGAGATCAAGGCTATCGAGACCGAATATGAGGAAGGGCAGCAGAAGCCTGTGATCGAATCATTTGAAGTCACCAACAAGCTCATCGACGGAAAGACCCTCTACGAGCTTCACCAGATACTCGACTGCGACTTTGTCGTGTCCCGTCTGATGGGAGAGGACGGTAAAGTTATCATCCCCACATCCAAGACCGTGATCCATGTAGGCGACAAGATATATGTCGTTCTCGGTCCGTCCGACGAGATGAAATTCCATGGAGTGGTGGGTCATCAGATAGATATGGACTGGGAAGAAGTCCAGAGCACCGTGCTCTCACGCCGTATCGTGGTGACTCAAAGCAAATACAACGGTGTATCGCTCGGCTCGCTCAGACTCCACACCGCCTACAGCCTGAACTGCACACGTGTCAACCGTGCCGGTGTCGATCTGCTCGCCTCCCCCAACCTCAGGCTCCAGATAGGCGACCGTCTTGTGGTCGTCGGCGACCCCAACGACATCGAGCGACTTGCCACACGCCTCGGCAATTCCATGAAGCGTCTCAACCAGCCGAATCTCATCACAATATTCGTCGGAATACTTTTCGGTATCATCGTCGGCTCCATCGACATAGGCTTCGGTATGAAGCTCGGTCTCGCCGGAGGTCCCCTCGTAGTGGCCATCCTGATAAGCCGCTTCGGATACAAGATGAAACTCGTCACCTACACATCATCGTCGGCCTCACTGCTCATGCGTGAGCTGGGTATATGCCTGTTCCTTGCATCCGTCGGAATATCATCCGGCAAGGGCTTTGCCGAGACCGTGTTCAACACCACCGGTATGTGGTGGGTCATCTGGGGATTCATCATCACCTTCATACCCCTCGTTATCGTCGGATTCATCGCACGCGGAGTCTACAAGATCAACTATCTTTCCATCATGGGTCTCATATCGGGCGGCTGCACCGATCCCCCTGCCCTCGCCTATGCCAACAACTCGACCGGCAGTGATGCTCCGGCAGTGGCATACTCAACGGTCTACCCTCTGACGATGTTCCTGCGGGTGGTCGCAGCACAGGCTCTGGTTCTCTGCCTCTTCTGAAAACCATATGACATTCCAACAAATTAAATTTTGCTGACCGGGTTATATTTTTCATCGAAATGACACTCGGTTAGCATCTTTTTTAGTAATTTTGCAGACATAAAAACGCCCTGTTGGCGTAAACTCTTCACTATCACACATAAATTCTTATGATTGACAACTTGCCACCAATCAAAGTATTTGCCGGAACCCAGTCGCAGTATATGGCGGAGGAGATCTGCCGAGATCTCGGCTGTGAACTTGGTAAAATGAACATCCAGTACTTTGCCGACGGTGAATTTGAAGTATCGTTCGAGGAATCCATCCGTGGATGCGAGGTATATCTCGTGCAATCCACATTCCCCAATTCCGACAACCTCATGGAGCTTCTGCTCATGATCGATGCCGCCAAACGCGCCTCAGCCGATTCGATCATCGCCGTGATGCCATACTTCGGATGGGCACGTCAGGACCGCAAGGACAAACCGCGTACATCCATCGCCGCAAAGCTCGTGGCAAACCTTCTCACGACTGCCGGAGTGGATCGTGTGATCACCATGGATCTCCATGCCGACCAGATCCAGGGATTCTTTGATATCCCGGTCGACCACCTCTACGCATCGTCCGTGTTCATCCCCTACATCCAGACCCTCGGTCTCAAGGATCTCGTGATAGCCTCCCCCGATGTTGGTGGAGCCAAACGTGCCAACAGCTACGCAAAATACCTCAACGTACCCCTCGTCCTCTGCCACAAGCAGCGCGCCAAGGCCAATGTCGTAGCCAACATGACAGTGATCGGCGATGTCAAGGACAAGGATGTGATCCTTATTGACGACATGGTCGATACAGCCGGCACAATCACCAAGGCCGCCGATCTGATGATGAAGAACGGTGCCCGCTCCGTGAGAGCACTCTGTTCCCATGCCATAATGAGCGATCCCGCATCCGAGAGAGTCGACAACTGCGCTCTCGTGGAGATGATGTTCACAAACTCCATCCCCTTCCACAAGAACTGCCGCAAGGCCACCATCTTGTCTGTGGCACGCCTGTTTGCCGACACTATCCGCCGCGTCCACACCCACGAATCCATCTCCTCCCAATACCTTATAAAATAAGAGCAAGGCCATGAATATCCGAAATATTATGATAGCCTCAGCCATAGCAGCATCATTAGCATCCTGTTCCGGCAATGCCGGAGGTGACGGTGACATCGTGGACAAACCGGACTTCGTCTCCACCGACGGGAAGTTTACCATCGAGGCTCTGGAGGCTCTCGGACGTGTCAGCGACGTGAAGGTCTCGCCCGACGGCGGGAAAGTACTGTTCGCCATATCATACGAAAGTGTTGAGAAAAACAAGAGCAACGCCGACCTCTATGTCATGAACATCGACGGCTCTGATCTCAAGCGTCTCACCCGGACTGAATCCTCCGAAAGCGGATTCGCCTGGATCGACGGAGGCTCGAAGATCGCGTTTGTATATCCCGTCGATGGCAAGCCGCAGCTTTGGGTCATGAAGGCCGACGGATCTGACCGCCGTCAGGTATCGGAAATCGAAAAAGGCATCCAGGGATTCCTGTTCTCTCCCGATGGCAGCAAGGTGCTGGTAGTCTCTACCGTGACATTCACACGCGAGGCCAAAGAGCTATATCCCGATCTGCCCGATGCTACCGGACGCATCATTGACGATCTCAACTACAAGCACTGGGACGAATGGGTGACAGAGATTCCTCATCCCTTCATAGCCGATTTTGACGGTTCCAAGCTATCGGGCATCACCGACATCCTCGCCGATGAGCCTCATGAATCACCGGTCAAACCGTTCGGTGGCATCGAATCTTTCGCATGGTCTCCCGACTCGAAGAGCATAGTCTATACAAGCAGGAAAAAGACCGGCGTGAAATACGCCTTGTCGACCAATACGGATCTCTTTCTCTATAACACAGAGGATCAATCCACCCGCAACCTCACCGAGGGCATGATGGGCTATGACACGAATCCCACATTCTCCCCCGACGGCAAGACCCTCGCGTTCCTATCCATGGAACATGACGGATACGAGAGCGATAAAAACCGCATCTTCACCCTCGATATGGCCACAGGCGAGCGGACAGACCTCACCGCCGCATGGGACTATACAGCCGATGCCATCGCGTGGGCTCCGGACGGGAAGAGTCTCTTCTTCCTTGCCTACAAGGACGGCGTCGCACCGGTATTCAACATTGATGTCGCCTCCAAAGAGGTCAAGGTCGTGGCTGAGGGAATGTGTGATTATGCAGCGCTCGCCCCTGTAGCCGACGGATCCCTCGTCACACTGCGCCACTCAATGCTCTACCCCAACGAGATATTCCACATCTCTCCCGCCGGAGAGGTCAAGCAGATCTCCAACGTAAACACTGAGTTGCTCGCATCCCTGAAAATGCCGGTGGTGGAGAAGCACTTTGTTCCGACTACCGACGGTAAGCAGATGCTCGTATGGGAAATCAGGCCTGCCGATTTCGACTCCACAAAGACATATTCCTCTCTTCTCTACTGTCAGGGAGGTCCCCAGCAGGCCGTCAGCCAGTTCTGGAGCTATCGCTGGAATCTTGCACTGATGGCAGCTCACGGTTATGTCATCATCGCTCCAAACCGTCGCGGTCTTCCGGGATTCGGCACGGAATGGAACGCCCAGATCTCCGGCGACTATGGAGGCCAGAACATGAAGGACTATCTCGCCGCCGTGGACTACATGAAGCAATTCCCCTATATTGACGCAGCCCGCATCGGTGCGACCGGTGCAAGCTACGGCGGGTTCTCCGTATATTGGCTCGCCGGCAACCATGAGAAACGCTTTGCCGCACTTCTCGCCCACGCCGGAATCTTCAATATGGAAGCTCAATATCTTGAAACCGAGGAGATGTGGTTTGCCAACTGGGATATGGGCGGTGGTGCCGTCAATGCCCCGGCCGACTCTGCCGATGATCCTGACTACGGAGCTTTCTGGCGCAAGGACAATGCGATAGCGCAGCGCACTTTTGCCACATCGCCCCATCGCTATGTAGATCGTTGGGACACCCCCATCATGATCTCACACGGTGAGTTTGACTACCGTATTCTCTCGTCACAGGGAGAGATGGCCTTCAATGCCGCCAAACTCCGCGGTATACCTGCCGAGATGGTCATATTCCCCGACGAGAACCATTGGATCCTGAAACCGCAGAACGCTATCTTGTGGCAGCGTCTCTTCTTCCGTTGGTTCGACCGTTGGCTCAAAAACGACGCAAACACATCTGACGCGGAATAACACCGCGACATCGGACTCTATAATCAGGACGGGACGGTGAATATCTCACTTTCCCGTCCTTGCTTTACCGTCGAAAGACGCGGATATTAAAAAAATTTTCAGCTACGCGACATTATCGCACCTTTTCTGCCGTCACGCATGATAACTTTGCAGTAAAAATTAAAATTTACTGCCATGACAAAAGAAGACTACAAAGATCTACGTATCAGCAAGGCCGCTCTTGGCCGTCATCTCGCCGACGTCATCGACCGGCTGCTGGAAACCGAAGCATTTAGTGATACATTCGCTGACACCATCACAGAAGTCTACCTTAACATTCTCGACCCAGACTACACACCTAACGAAGAGTTCGAGACAGACCGTGAGATCTACGACGAAGCGGTCGCTGCCATAGAGCGCTCAGCCCGCCGCTCGGCCTCGGCACGTCGTTCCGCAGCCCGTCGGAAAGCAGCCCGACAGGAAGCAGCCAAACAGACAACATCAGATCATATCGTCCACAATCCACCGCTTGTCGGTCCGTTTATCCCCATGGTTCGCCCGCTTCAACACAATCGTCCGCTCCATCTCAACAGGTCATTCTCCGGCAGGACAGTAAAAGAATCCGGGCCAATGCGTTCACCGGCCCGGATTTCAAAACCTTTGGATATATCAGTCGATATTCCTATGCCTTTATGTCCTTAGATCTGCGGAAACCGTAGACCGTGACGACTATGAAGCAGATGAGCGGTAGTACAAACGACACATTGACAGCCGGCATACTCATGACCGTGCCGCAGTCGATTATGCTTGCCTGAATCGGAGGGAGCACGGATCCGCCGAGGATTGCCATGATCAGACCGGCAGCTCCAAACTTGGCGTCATCGCCAAGACCGTCGAGCGCTATACCGTAGATCGTCGGGAACATCAGCGACATACAGGCCGAGACACCAACTAAGCAATACATTCCGGTCCTGTCCTGCAGGCAAATCACACCGATGGTGAGGATACCGGCGGCGACAGCAAGGGTGGCAAGCAGCTTGCCGGCGTTGACATAGCGCAACAGCATCGTACAGATAAAACGGCTGCAGCAGAAGATGAGCATCGCGATTATGTTGAACTTCTGCGAGAGCACTTCCGCACTCTTTTCATCCATACCTTCGAGCATAAAGACGCGGGTGCCGTACTGGATGATGAATGTCCAGCACATGATCTGCGCACCTACATAGAAGAACTGTGCTATCACACCCTCGCGGTAACGGGGCAGAGAGAAAATCCTCTTCAGCGTGGCGAGGAAGTGGATATCATGTGAACCGTCACCATTCTTAGGCATACGCATCAGGCCTATCACGACAAACATCAGCAGGACCACCAAACCTATATACACGTATGGTGTGATCAGCACGCTGAGATCCGCGTCACGTATGGCCTCGAACTCCGCATCCGGGAGCGAAGCACGCGCATCACTGTCGAGCGGATTCAGACGGGCCTGGATGAAGTTCATGGCCACATACATACCCATAAGAGATCCCACAGGGTTGAATGACTGCGCCATGTTTAGCCGTCGTGTGGCCGTCTCCTCCGATCCCATGGAGAGTATGTAGGGATTGCAGCTTGTCTCAAGGAACGACAGTCCGCAGGTCAATATGAAATAAGCCGCCAAGAACGGGAAATACGCGCCGGACAGCATGGCCGGATAGAACAGGAACGCACCTGCCGCGTAGAGACCGAGACCGAGAAGCACACCGGCCTTATAGGAATACCGGCGGATGAAGATCGCTGCCGGGAATGCCATGGCGAAATAGCCGCCGTAGAACGCGACCTGGACGAACGTACCCTCGGTCACGCTCATTCTGAAGATCTTCGAGAAAGCCTTGACCATCGGGTTGGTGATGTCGTTGGCAAATCCCCACAGAGCGAAGCAGCTTGTGATGAGAATAAACGGTATGATATAATTGACACCGTTGTATTTCAGCAATGATTGATTATTGTCTTTCATGGTGATTTATGAAAACTGTTAGTCGTAGATGTGGAACACCCTCTCCATCGGCTGCCACTTCTCGGAGGACGATGCTCCCGGAGCGGCCACCTGGAATATGGACATATAGTCCTCCCATTCCTGTTGGCGCGGAAGTGTGGCGAGGCGGGACATGGCTGCATCAAGATCCAGATCGACCGGAACTTCGAGTATCATGAAAAGACGGGTACCACGGATATAAATATCCATGTCAAGGATTCCTACCTCCTTGATACCGGCCATGATCTCAGGCCAGAAATTTTCCTCGGCATGACGCTTGCGGTACTCCTTGATCAGCTCCGGATCATCCTTCAGATCAAGAGTCCGGCAAAAACGCTTCACCGGCATCCCGTAGTTTTTGACAGGATAACCCTGCTCTTTTTCTTCCATCGTAGAGAATTTATGAAGGAGGGGCGCACGAATGGCACGCCCCTCCGGTATTTCAGTCAAACGTACTGTCCCGGTTTACTTGTAGATGGGACCATAGTTCTTGCAAGCACGGTAGTCAGCACCTTCCTTGTCCATACCAAACGAGTTCCAGCAGGCGGGACGGAAGATATCCTTCTCATCCACATTGTGCATACATACCGGGATGCGGAGCATGGCGGCGAGTGTGATCAGATCCTTGCCGATATGTCCGTAGCTGATGGCGCCATGGTTGGCTCCCCAGTTGTTCATCACCGAGTAGACATCCTTGAACGCATCACGATCCGGACACAGACGGGGCACGAACCAGGTGGTGGGCCAGGTGGGATCAGTGCGCATATCGAGCACCTTGTTGATTTCGGGATCAACGTCGGCTGTCCATCCCTCTGCAAGCTGAAGCACCGGACCGAGACCCTTCACGAGGTTCAGGCGCATCATGGTCACGGGCATTCCACCCTTTGTCAGGAAGTTGGAGGAGAAACCGCCGCCACGGAAATAGTCGCGGTCTGCAGGATACCAGGTGGTGGCTGCGAGACACTTGTCAACATCATCCTGGGTCATATCCCAATGGTTCTTCATCACGGGATTGCCGTCCTCGCCGGCGATCTGGCCGGTAGCATCGAGTGTGGTGGCACCTGAGTTGATGAGATGGATCATACCGCCGGATGCACGTCCGGTGAGCTGCTTGCCTGTCACACGGTATACGGCCTCAGGACTCCAGTATGTGCGGACGTCGCTGAACATCTGTGCACGGTTGGTGAGAAGATGACCGAAGAGCATGGCAACACCGTTGCAGGCATCATTCTCTGTGGCGAGCACAAATGCTTCGCGGATACCGTTCCAGTCAAACGATGTGTTAAGAAGTGCCTCGGAAAAGTCACCGTTGGGATAGAAGTCAGTCCACTGGCGCTGACCCTGGAAGCCGCCGGCGATTGCATTGTGGCCGAGAGCCTCTTCCTTGAAGCCCATCTCCTTGAGTTTGGGATTACCTTTCATGAGGTCTCGCATGATGATGGTCATCTTCACGATAAATTCCCAGTCGGCATCCTTCTGCTCACGTGTCTTTTTCTTTTCGGGGCGGTTCTTGAAGTCCTCGCCTTCGTTGGGCATACAGTTCTTCTTGGTCCACTCCATAGCCTTCTCATACTCATCCTTGTCATAGATACCCTCGGTCATGCGGCGGATGATCTCGGTGAGGTCAACCGATTCGGTGCGGATGCCGAGATATTCCTGGAAGAAATCGGGATTCACGATGGATCCGGCAATACCCATCGATACGGAACCCATGGAGAGATAGCTCTTGCCACGCATGAGAGCCACTGCGAGGGCAGCACGTGCGAAGCGGAGCAACTTCTCCTCCACATCGGCAGGAATCGAATTGTCATTGAGATCCTGGACATCGTGTCCGTAGATACCAAATGCGGGAAGACCCTTCTGGGCATGGGCGGCCAGTACGGCTGCGAGATAGACTGCACCCGGGCGTTCGGTACCGTTGAAACCCCACACTGCCTTAGGCCAATAGGGATTCATGTCCATGGTCTCTGAGCCGTAGCACCAGCAGGATGTAACGGTGATGGTTGCTCCTACGCCTTCATGCTCAAACTTGTCGGCACAGGCTGCCGATTCGGGGACACGACCGATCGTACCGTCGGCTATGACACACTGGACAGGTGTTCCGTCAGGATAACGGAGGTTGGTGGATATAAGGTCGGCCACAGCCTTGGCAAGATTCATCGTCTTGTCCTCAAGGCTCTCACGGATACCTCCCTGACGACCGTCGATCACAGGGCGGATACCTATCTTGGGATAGTTGCTCATGGTTTTTATGATATTTAGAATTGTTGTGTTTTCTTGTCTTGCAAAATTAGTGATAAAATCATCGCCCTTTTAATAAATACTGTTAAAATCTACGAAATTCCGCCTACTTTTTTCCTTTTGTAGCACTGCTTGTAGTCGCATAGCCCGCAGGTGTATTCAAGCTTTCTGACAGACGGGCCAAGTCCGATCACTCCGCTCACCGATTTGATGGGCAACATGAGAGCAGAATCAGTCAGACGTACCCCACACGGATGCTCGACAGGGAATGTCGAGAACAGGGAATGTTGCTCTCTGACGTGCCATCCACAATAACCCGGGCTGAAACGGTTTGTATGTTTCCAGCCATAGGATGCGAGCAGTTCTTCAAGAGCCTCCTCCATCCTGTCGGCGGTCTTCTCGGCAAGGACACTTCCTATTGCATCGGCAATGAACACCTTCACCATATCGCCATCGCTCATCAGCCTCTCCTGAAACCGGCCGAACTCCACTCCGGCTGTGGCCACGAAGAACGCAAACCTCCGCGACCCTTTAAGCTGCCGGGCTATGATCTTTCCAATATTGAAATGCCTGCCGACAGCCTCAAGCGTACAATCATCCTGATCAAGTACACCGTCGGCTATGAAAAAGCAGAATTCAGGCTTGAGAAACCGCCTTATCTCCGAAATCAGATGTTCGGTCTCAGTCCGGGTAGACTCATCGGGTAGATTCACCCCGTAGCCCATCTGCTCATAGACATCAGTGAGCGATATCCCGAGATCGTCGAAAGTCAGGACACGGGTGATCATCCGTTGTAGTGGGCGAGCGCGTCGAAGAATGCGTCAATATTCGCCAGTGGTGTATGTGGGGGAGTGTCGCATCCGCTCGAAAGGACAAAATTCGGGAAGTCCTTCATCCGGTCGAGGAGATCCTCCGTCCGACGGTACATTTCCTCAGGAGTGGCATCCTTGAATACGGACACCGGATCAAGATTGCCCATCGCGAGAGCATCAGCCGGTACATCCTTGGTGACTTCCACCATATCACACTTGTTGCCGAAATGATAGCCGGCAGCTCCGGTAGCCACCATGGCACCCGTGCAGTGTCCGGTATTTCCACAGTTGTGGAGGAACATACTGAACCAATCGTCCTGGACCTCATCGACAATCTTCTTCACATAATCGGAAGAGAAGCGGCGGCAGTCCTCGTCGGACATCAGTCCGGCGGCGGGTTCGGCCATCAGTACAGCATTGACACCACATTCTTTCAATGCCTTACAATACTTGAGTATGAATTCCGAGCACTTCCGCAGCAGCTCATGGGCAGCCTCGGGATCCTGATAGATCAACACCATTATCTCTGACATATCGTAGAGTCGTCCGGCAAGTGAGAACGGGCCTATGCAGCCTCCTATGACCGGACGGTCAGTGATTGATCTTGCGGCAAGGAGATTCGCTTTCAGATACTGCGGGACACGCCCCTCCTTCAGCGAGGGGACTTTAAGATCCTTTATGTCCTCCGGGCCATCGAGCAAGTGTCCGATCACAGCCGGCACGGCATTCTCCTCGAAAGAGATCTTGGCGCCGAAAGCCTCAGCCTCAACCGTGAGATCCATGATGACCGATGCTGCAGCTGTCGGATACTTCTCCGCAAGAGCCTTGATGGCATTGAAATGAACCACTCCGTCGCTGCAAGCCTCAAGCACGGTGTTGCCGGTCAGTTCTATACCGGGATGGGTCATGACAGGAATCGCCGCGACCTTTTTATCACGAATGAGGGCTTTAGCCCACTCTCTCATGTTTATTTTCATGGTTTTTATACAGGCGTTATTGTATTTTACGGTAGTTTGCGTGACATCAGTTCTTCGAGATGCAAAGGTAGTAAAATTTTGATGTATCTGAAACAGCCGCACAAACTTTTCCGCAGGGTCTGGAACGAGAAAGGACAACGGAGAACAATATGGCTTACCGCACGGCAGACCACGAGCGGTGGAACGATCTCGATTTCGTTATCGGCATCGAGATTCTGTTGAGTGGCAACCACCCCGTCGAGGACGTTTGCGACGAGATGTGCGGAGTGTACCCCAAGACGTTTAAGTTCGTGGGGTGGCACCCGTTTTGCCGTTGCATAGCCGTTCCGAAGTTGGCAGACGAGGACGAGTTCATCAAGCGGCAGCAAGCCCTGATTGACGGAGAGGACGTGCCGCAGGGAGGATACAGCGGGGAGGTAACGGAAATGCCGCAGTGCTTCAACGATTGGGTGCAGGAGAACGCGGAGCGCATCGAGAACGCCAAGAGCGAGCCGTATTTCATACGCGACAACCGGGCGGCGGTGGAGAAAGCGTTGGGCGGCAGCACAACCGCAACGGCCACAACGTCAGCAACGGCCACCGCAGTATCTTCCCAAGAATCCGCAAAAAGAGTTGACCCCGAATTTGTCGAAGAAAGGCGCAAGCAATACAATAACTATGACCGAAAATGGCATAAACTTTATTTTGATGAAGATTCGGGTGGATATAATGTTGCCCACGAACTTCATCAGTTTAGTAAATCCAAGCCAAAAGATGTACCTAAATCAGGCGGAGAAGCCGAAAAGTGGCTCGGAATACAATTGGCAAAACAAGGCAAAGCAATTGAATTTTTGCCTGAAAGTGGCGTTAACGGCAAGTCGGGCGATATGCACTTCGACGGCAAGGTTTGGGATTGCAAGTATGTACCATTGGCAAATGAGGCAACAATTAGAACGTATTTTAAGGACGCACGTAAAGCAGACTGTGTGATATTTGTCTTTGAAGAAGTTAATCGTTATAACGATATTATGAACGCAATCAATAGAGAGATAGGAAACTATAAATCGCAAGGGAAAAGCATTGACGAATTGCCTGATGTGTATATATTTGACCTGAATGGTAATTTGCGATTAATCAAAAAAATAAAGGGAGACTAAGCTCCCTTTATGCGTATTTGTCGCAACCGACCCCCTCGCCAGACTGGTGCAGAAATCGCCACGAAAGCAGCTATCCCGCAGCGCAAAGTTAGCAATTAATTCTGAATTGCCAAAATCTTAATTCATAAACGACCGACAAGCGACAAGCAGATGCAAGAGAGTTGCGAGGGCGATGGCAGTTCCGATTACCCATTTCCAATCCACCGGATTACGGAGTGAGGGGTTCAAGGCAAGGTAGACCTCACCCTTGGTCGTAATTTCGGCAGAGACAAGCTCATGGCCGGAAGCCCATGCAGCCATTGCAAGCCCTTTCTCCTCCAAGCCCTCCACTCCGAGGGCGAAACGGTGAAACGGAAAGGTGTCAGGACACCAACCCACGGAAGTCAACAGGCGCAGGGCTTGTTTCTCGTCTTTCGTCAACCTTATTCGTTTCATGTCGCAAAGCTAAGAATTTATATCGGCATTGACAAGTTCGGAGAGAGACATCACGCACCAAAACCTATCAACTTTTTTATTGATTGTATAATCCATACTTCATCAAGACAATGCAAAGGTAGAACTGCAACAGCGAGAGGTGCGATAACAATGGAGGTGCGGATTACCAAGGAGATATGTAATCCCAAACTATGTCAGCTCCGCAGCTTCAACTATGTGGCTGCTCGACCATGCAGCACGGACAAACCCACTCTCTCATGTTTATTTTCATGGTTTTTATACAGGCGTTATTGTATTTTACGGTAGTTTGCGTGACATCAGTTCTTCGAGATGCAAAGGTAGTAAAATTTTGATAAAAGTTTTCGTCTTTTCAACGATAATGATTACTTTTGCATTACCTTATTCTAAATTATATCATGAGGCGAATCCTTACATCTGCCATTATAACTATAATCACGGCAATTCCACTCTGTTCCGGAAACATATATGTGTCGGCCTCCAAAGGTGACGACAGTGCGACCGGCACCGCCGGGTCGCCGCTCCGCACTATAGGTGAGGCCGTGAGACACGCACGTGAATGGCGTAGGCTCAAGAGCCCGGAAGCCGAAACTGACATAAGGATAATACTTGATGGCGGAGTGTACAGGCAGACCACACCTCTTTTCATAAGACCGGAAGACAGCGGGTCAGCGACATCGGCCACCATAATCACATCGGCACCCGGGGCAAAAGCTGTGATCAGCGGAGGCATCAACGTCACCGGATGGACCAAGGGGACAGATGACAAAAGGATCCCGGAGAGTATGAGAGACAAAATATGGGTGGCGGAAGCTCCGCTCAACGGCAACCGTATAGTCGAGACACGGCAGCTATATATAAATGGAAAGAAAGCCGTGAGAGCGCTCCAATTCGCGCCGGGAACAATGGAGCGCATGATCGATTTCAAAACATCAGACCAAAGCATCACTATTCCGGCTCCGGAATCCGACCTGTCGGAAGCCGGGAATCTCGAGATGATAGTCCACCAACGCTGGGCCATAGCCATATTACGTGTCAAGGAGATGATTCCTGACGGGCAAGGCAATGTCAAGGTGTATTTCAGGGATCCGGAAAGCAGATTGGAATTCGCGCACCCGTGGCCGCAGCCTGTCATAGGCGGCGAACGCGGAAATTCGTCGTTCGCACTCACAAACGCACTTGAACTTCTCGACACTCCCGGAGAGTGGTATCAGGACTATCCCTCCGGGAAGATATATCTGTATCCCGAAGAAAATGTCAATCCGGAATCCGCCGATATCGTGATACCGATGCTCGAGACAATCGTCAAGGTGGACGGTGCAAAAGAGCGCAAGGTCAGAAATTTCCGTTTCGAGAATGTAGCATTTGAATATTCGTCGTGGATACGTCCGTCCATGGAAGGTCACGTCACACTTCAAGGTGGATTCCGTCTGCTTGACGCATATAAGCTCCAGATCCCGGGGCTGCCTGAAAAGGCCGAACTTGAGAACCAGGCATGGATAGCCCGTCCGGAGGCTGCAGTGACTGTCGAGAACGCATCAGGTATAGACTTCAAGGGTTGCACATTCAGCCATCTCGGCGCTACCGGGCTTGACTATATCACATCCGTTGACAAATCTACGGTCGAGAACTGCAGATTCACCGACATCGGCGGGACAGCTATCCAGATCGGCACGTTCCCTGACGGTGGATTCGAGACCCATGTGCCGTATATCCCGTCGGACTCCACTGAAATATGCTCGGACATAACCATCTCCGGCAATCTCGTATGTGATGCCACAAACGAAGACTGGGGATGCGTGGGGATCGGAGCCGGATACGTGAAGGATCTGACCATCTCGGACAATGAGGTATGTCATGTCAACTACTCCGGGATCTGCGTAGGATGGGGATGGACGGCCTTGGAAAGCGGGATGCGCAACAACCGTATCACCGGCAACTACATCCACGACTTCGCAGCACAACTATATGATGCCGGAGGTATCTACACGCTCTCCAACCAGCCTGGATCCGTCATCTCCGGCAATAGAATCGAGAATCTGATCGACGCGCCATACGCCACCAACAACCGGGGCTTCTATATCTACTTTGACGAAGCGACAGACGGCTTCACGGTTGAGAACAATCTGTGTCCGGATGTCGAGTTCGGATACAACCGCCCCGGACCGGCAATGGTGATCCGTAACAACGGCTCACACGTCGTACTAAATAAAACGAAAAAGAACTGATGAAACCCACCAACTATCATCTTTTTGACTTCCTCGACTTCGATCCGGATCTCAGCCGGGACGAATCGCTATGGAAAGCATATACCCCGACTTCGGTCGTGGAGAAGAATGGCGACATACATATCGCCGTCCCGTTCCAGAAGCAGAAGCTCGACAACGATATGGCACCCGAGCTGACGGTGGCGCAGGAGACACATACTCTCATCCTCCGTCAGTATGGCGAGAAGACCCTGCGCGTATTCATGGGACTTGACGGAGAGGAAATGAGCGACGAATCGGAAATGTTGAAGCTAAATCCCGGCCAGACGGAAAGGAGGGCACTCCATGCGGAGTTCGCAGAAGGACAGTGGATCATATCCACC
Organism: uncultured Staphylococcus sp.; assembly: GCA_964552825.1. GTDB lineage: Bacteria > Bacteroidota > Bacteroidia > Bacteroidales > Muribaculaceae > Duncaniella. Next base: position 20,198 of record CAZKIE010000011.1, read on the forward strand.
ACTGACGGGGTCAGAAGAGCTGTGATAGACATGACAGAGCCTCTTTTGGACAGGTGGAGCGACCTGCAGCCTGATCCGCAGCCGACGATAGACCTGCGTCTGTATCCCGACGGGAAGCGTGAGATCAGACTGGCCGCCTACGACCACTTCTCCCCTCCCCGCTACGACGCTCTGCCCATCGCCTTCTGCAAGAAAGACGGAAAGAGAGAGCGTGCCACCTTATCCTTCGAGTGCAAACATGACGAATGTTTCGGAGGAACAGGCGAACGGTTCGCAAAAATGGATCTCAGCGGACAGACCTTCTACCTGAAGAATCAGGACGGACAGGGAGTGAACAACCGCCGCACATACAAGAATATTCCGTTCTACGTGTCAAGCAGGATGTACGGTACATTTTATCATACCCATGCATACTGCAAGCTGTCGCTTGCCGGACATTCCACACGCTCCGTACAGTTCCTCAACGATCAGCCGCTGATCGATGCGTTCGTGATAGGCGGAGACTCCATGGAGGAAATCATACGCCGGTACAGGGATCTAACCGGCTATCCATCCATGCCCCCGCTGTGGAGCTTTGGCGTGTGGATGAGCAGGATGACTTATTTCAGTGCCGACGAAGTCAACGGAATATGCAACCGTCTGCGCGAGGAGCACTATCCATGTGATGTGATCCATCTCGACACAGGGTGGTTCCGCACAGACTGGCTGTGTGAATGGAAATTCAACGAAGAGCGTTTTCCGGACCCGGAAAAATTCCTTCATGACCTCAAGGATAAAGGATTCCGCGTCACACTATGGCAGCTTCCATACGTGGCCAAGGACGCCGAGCAGATAGATGAAGCCCGCGACAACGAATACATAGCACCACTAACCAAAGAGCAGGCATCCGATGGATCCAACTTCTCGGCTTTAGACTACGCCGGCACCATCGACTTCACATATCCGGCGGCAACAGATTGGTACAAAGGACTCCTCCGCAATCTGCTGAAAATGGGAGTCGCCGCCATCAAGACAGACTTCGGTGAAAATATACACATGGATGCCAAGTATAAAAATATGTCGCCGGAACTGCTCAACAACCTATATGCTCTCCTGTATCAGAAAGCAGCCTATGAAGTCACGAAAGAAGTGACGGGCGACGGTATAGTGTGGGCACGCGCTGCCTGGGCAGGATGTCAGAGATACCCGCTCCACTGGGGCGGCGACTCGTGCAGCTCTTGGGACGGTCTGGCCGGTTCGCTGAAAGGCGGACTGCACTTCGGGCTTTCAGGATTCGCATTCTGGAGCCATGATGTACCGGGATTCCACACACTCCCCAATTTCATGAACTCGGTTGTGGCCGACGATGTATATGTCCGTTGGACACAGTTCGGTGTCTTCACATCCCACATACGCTATCACGGCACCAACAAGCGCGAGCCATGGGCATATCCCAACATAGCTCATATCGTAAAGAAATGGTGGAAGCTGCGCTACGCGCTGATCCCCTATATAGTAAAGGAGAGCGAGAAAGCCTGCCGGAGCGGCTCGACCCTCATCCAGGCCATGATGTTCCACAATCCTGACGATCCGACCGTGCGTCACATCGATGACCAGTATTATTTCGGCGACTCATTCCTCGTGGCACCGGTGATGAACTCCGAAAACCGGCGCGACATATATCTTCCGGAGGGTCGATGGATCAACTTCTTCACCGGAGAAAGCTATGAAGGCGGCCGCTGGCTCAAGGATGTCGAAGTACCTCTCGACGAGATGCCCGTGTTCGTGCGTCCGGAGGAAGAGATACCGTTCTATCCTGAAGAAGTGGACTGCACGGATCAGATGGATCTCTCCAAAACCATAAAAATCTACATCGGATCAAAATTCAAGGGAATTTGGGCCGAGAAACCTTTCACCGATAAATAATCATTGCCTCAATGAACACTTGGAAAGCGAATCTTGAAGAGACAAAGAAACACTATATAGACTGGTGGAACCACAAGGGCATCGTGCTCAATATGTGGGAACACTTTCAGGAAGGGGTCAAACCCCATGCCGACATAAAGGTACCAAAGGAGCCAGCCAGCCTTGACCAAAAGTGGTTTGATCCGAAATGGAGGGCTGACTATCTCGACTGGTATGTGGCTCACAGCTCGCTGAAAGCCGATATACTCCCCGTGGCCAACACCCAACTCGGACCGGGATCGCTCGCCGCGATACTCGGAGGTGTCTTCGAGGGTGGTCCGGACACCATCTGGATACATCCGGATCCGAACTACAAGGATGACTTCACATTTGACCCGAATCATCCTAACTATCTTCTGCACAAAGAGCTGCTGAAAGCAGTCAAGGAAAAAGCCCAAGGACACTATTATGTAGGTATGCCCGATCTCATGGAGGGACTCGACGTGCTCGCATCCATCAAGGGTACGGACAAAGTACTGCTTGACACCGTGATGCAGCCGGATGTGCTCGAACGCCAGATGCAGCAGATCAACGACATATATTTCCGTGTTTTCGACGAGCTGTATGACATAATCCGTGAAGGCGATGAAATGGCGTTCTGCTATTTCTCATCCTGGGCACCCGGAAAGATGTCGAAACTGCAGTGTGATATATCGACCATGATCAGCGTGGAGGATTACCGCCGGTTTGTACAACCGTTCATCCGCCAACAATGCCAGAAGATTGACTACACACTGTATCATCTCGACGGAGTAGGCGCACTCCACCATCTGCCGGCTCTTCTTGAAATCGAGGAGCTCAATGCCATCCAGTGGACCCCGGGCGTCGGAGAGCCTCAGGGCGGTTCACCGAAATGGTATGATCTATACCGCCGCATACTTGACGGCGGCAAGAGCATAATGGCCTGCTGGGTGACACTTGACGAACTTCGTCCATTGCTTGACAACATCGGAGGCAACGGCGTACACCTCGAAATGGACTTCCACAATGAAGCCGAGGTGGAGGAAGCGATGAAAATCGTGGAGGAATACCGCGATCGCCCGGCTATGCGACGTGAGGAAACGGACACAATTGTGATCACCGATCCGGACAAGGAGGTGGAACGGATAATCGAGAAAATCGAGTCGGAGGCCGCAAAGGCAACCGCAGCCGCTGAAATAGACATGAAGACCGATCCGGAATCCCCGCTTGCAAAAGCCATGGAGAACCGCGTGGTGATACTCGATGGAGCCATGGGGACAATGATCCAGAGCCATTCGCTCACGGAGAAGGACTTCAAGGGTGAGAGATTCGCATCGCACCCAACCACACTCAAAGGCAACAACGATCTGCTCTCGATAACACGTCCGGACATAATATCCGACATACACCGCAGATATCTCGAGGCCGGAGCCGACATAATCACGACCAACACCTTCAATGCGCAGGCCATATCCATGGCTGACTACCGTATGGAGGAGTATGTGGAGGAAATAAATCTCGCCGCTTGCAAGATAGCACGCGAGCTTGCTGATGAATACACCCGCAAGACACCCTCCAAACCAAGATTTGTGGCCGGATCAATAGGCCCGACATCCAAAACCTGCTCCATATCGTCCGGAAGCGTTCAGCCCGGATGGGAATCATTCTCATTTGACAGACTTACGGATGCATATACCACGCAGGCATCAGCACTTATAAAGGGTGGAGTCGACGCCCTTCTGATCGAGACCATATTCGATCTGAAAAACGCAGAGGCAGCCATCAAAGGTGCTACCGAAGCCATGAAAATGGTCGGCAAGGCCGTTCCGGTCATGCTCAGTTTCAATGTGGCCACCCCCGAGGGATTCAATATGCTCGGGCAGTCAGTCGAGGAGTTCGTGTCAAACTTACATGATATACCGGTACTCTCAATTGGACTCAACTGTGTGCCCGACGCGGCTGCGATGATCCCGTTCATCGCACGGTTAGGAGAGAAATTCACGTATAAGATCAGTCTGTATCCCAACGCCGGATTCCCGGATCAGAACGGCAAGTATGCCATGACTCCGGAAAAGCTGAGGGAATCGGTGTGGCCACTGCTCGACGCACATCTTCTCAATATATTGGGAGGATGCTGCGGAACTACCGACCGACACATACAAGCACTCGCACAGGCTGTGGAGCCATTCGCCGGACTGTATCTCTCACCCCATACAGGCGGAGAGAAGGCTCCGACAGCGGCAAAAACCTACAAGACCATTATCCCTACTGTTAAACCGGTGTCAGAGCCGGAATGTGAGTGCTGCAAGCCCACGACCACCTCAGAGGAGAAGCCGGCGGCCAATGCCGACGCCGTGTATGAAGCAATCATAGCCGGCAAAGCAGCAGACTGCGCGGAGGCCACCAAGGCAGCAGTGGAAAGCGGAGTGTCACCACAGGACATCATCAACGGACAGATGATCCGCGCGATGGGCGAAGTGGGACAGCGCTTTCAGGATGGAAAAGCCTTCGTGCCTCAGCTCCTCATGGCCGGACGCGCCATGAAGTCGGGACTTGAACTGCTCAAACCCCTGATGGCCGGATCCGCCTCCACAACACTCGGCAAAGTGATCATAGGCACCGTGAAAGGCGACCTCCACGACATCGGCAAGAATCTCGTAGCCTCGATGCTCGAAGGATGCGGTTTTGAGGTGATCAACATCGGCATCGACGTACCGGCCGACACATTTGTGGAAGAGATCCGCAAGAGCAATCCCGACATACTGTGCATGAGTGCACTGCTCACTACCACCATGACATATATGAAAGATGTGATCGATGCTGTGACGGATGCCGGACTCCGCGACAAGGTGAAAATCATGGTGGGTGGCGCACCGGTGTCGCAGACATTCGCCGACGAGATCGGCGCGGACGGTTACAGCGACAACGCCAACACGGCGGTAGCTCTCGCCCGAAGGCTTGTCGGAGCTAAAGAGTAGAAACACATAATCTTAAATCTATACCTATTTAATTTAATAATGGATCATTTATCAATGCAGCCGATGGATTGGGCGGTTCTGGCCGTCTATTTCATCGTACTGCTCGGAATTGGCCTGTGGGCCAGTTCGAAGAGCAAGAAAGGAACTCACAAGTTCCTTGCCAGCAATTCACTGCGCTGGCACCACATCGGATTCTCGATGTGGGGTACTAACGTCGGTCCATCCATGCTTATCGCCTCAGCAAGTGCCGGATTTACCGCCGGAATCGTCTCCGGCAACTACGCATGGTATGCCTTTGTATTCATCGCCCTGCTTGCGTTCGTATTCGCGCCGCGCTATCTCGGAGAGAAGATCACCACCCTGCCAGAGTTCATGGGGCGGCGGTTCGGAGAATCGACCCGCAATATGCTCGCGTGGTATACAATCGTGACAGTGCTTATCTCATGGCTCGCACTCACACTTTTCGCCGGAGGTATCATCATCCGCCAGGTGTTCGGGATAGAGATGTGGCTATCCGCCTTCATCCTGCTCGCCATCTCAGCATTCTTCACGATACTCGGCGGACTGAAGGCCATAGCCTATACCAATGTGTATCAGATGGTACTCTTGATCCTTGTCTCCGCTACACTCACGATTGTGGGCATATGGCATCTCGGTGATCATTCGGTAGTCGGTGGAATCACCACGCTTGCCGACAGCAGCGTTGTTCCCTCCCACTACTGGAATCTATTCCAGCCCAACGACGACAAGGAGTTCCCCTGGCTTCCCATATTGCTCGGCTATCCCATCTCCGGACTATGGTTCTGGTGTACGGATCAGTCCATGGTACAGCCCGTACTCGCGGCCAGAAACCTTGAGGAAGGACAGAAAGGAGCCAACTTCACCGGTTGGCTCAAGATCCTTGATGTGGCCATCTATATCATTCCCGGCGTGGTATGCTTCGCGCTCTGGAAGAAAGGATTCTTCGGCGGAGCCACTGTGGAGCCTGACAATGCATATATGACACTCGTCTCCTCCATGTTCCCGAAAGGAATGGTGGGACTTGTGATAGCCGTACTCACAGCAGCATTGGTATCCACAATCGGATCGGCTCTGAACGCGCTGTCGACCGTGTTCACAATGGATATCTATGTGAAGAACATCAACACCAACGCCACACCAAAGGAAATCATCCGCACAGGACAGATAGTCACCGTGGTCGGTGCACTCGTGTCAATTGTCATCGCCGTAGCGGTTGACAATATCAAGGGTATGGATCTCTTCAATGTGTTCCAGTCGGTACTGAGCTTCATCGCACCGCCGATGGCAGCCGTATTCGTGATGGGAGTGTTCTGGAAGAGATGCACCACATTGGCGGCCAACGTGATCCTCACATTCGGCACATTCTTCAGCATAGGCTGCGGCATCCTCTATCTGTGGATCATACCGCAAGCATCCGAGCATATCCACTTCATGATGCTTTCATTCCTGATATTCGTCGTACTGATCCTTTCCATGGTCTTCATCAGCTATGCCGACAGGGCGATCGAAGAGAAGAAACCCATGGCAGTGATCAAGAGCGAGATGTCGGCAGGCACAAAGATAGGCTGGACACTGCTTGCGATCGTGATGATCGGACTCTACATATTCTTCAACGGACACTAACTATCAATTCTAACATATTAGAAAATGAGCACAGAAATCCACTCGCCGCTCAGCGGCATCATCCCTCCTCTCGTCACCCCCCTGCTTGGCAATGACACGCTTGACGTGGCCAGCCTCGAGAATCTTATAGAACACCTGATCGCCGGAGGCGTACACGGTCTGTTCATCCTCGGCACAACTGGCGAGGAGCAGAGCCTGAGCTACCGCCTGCGCAAGGAAATGATCGCCGAGACCTGCCGCATCAATGCCGGTCGTCTGCCGGTGCTCGTGTGCATCACAGACACATCCATCATCGAGAGTGCCAATCTGGCAGCCTATGCGGCAGACCACGGAGCATCGGCTGTCGTGAGCGCCGCACCTTATTACTTTGCCACCGGCCAGCCCGAACTTGCCGAATTTTACGAGGATCTCCTTCCCCACCTCCCTCTCCCACTGTTCCTATACAATATGCCGAGCCATGTGAAGGTCAATTTCGCGCCGGCCACCATCCGTCGCATCGCAGAAAACAGCAAGGTGATCGGATTCAAGGACAGCTCCGCCAATCTGCCGTACTTCCAGTCGGTCATGTACACAATGAGACATCGTCCGGACTTCGCTCTACTCATGGGCCCGGAGGAGGCTACAGCCGAAGCTGTACTTCTCGGAGCCAACGGCGGTATCAACGGCGGTGCCAATATGTTCCCTGAGCTTTATGTAGCCATGTACAACGCCGCCCACGCCGGCAATCTCGACGAGGTGCGCCGTCTGCAAAAGATCATCATGCAGATCAGCTCCACCATATATAGCGTGGGACAGCACGGTTCGAGCTATCTCAAAGGGCTCAAATGTGCCTGCTCACTTCTCGGCGTGATCAAGGACGACTTCGTGGCTGCACCGTTCCACAAGTTCAATGAGCCTGAGCGTCGCAAGATCCGCGAAGCCCTTGACGCACTTCCCATCAAGGACGGCAAAATCATTCTCTAATCATCAGGGAGCGACAGGGACTGATGCTTTTGCCGGTCCCTGTCTTCCCGTCTTTTCCGGTCAGCCTTAAAACAAATACCAAATGAACATAATAGACCTGATAATATTCCTCATTTTCACCGTCGGCACAATACTTTTCGGCTATCTTTTCGGCCGGAAGAAGCAGAGCAGCGACGAATTTACCCGTGGCGGCGGCAAAGTGCCTGGATGGGTTGTAGGACTCTCAATATTCGCATCATTCTGCAGCTCCATATCGTTTCTCGGCTATTGTTCGTCGGCATTCACGGGCAACTGGAACGCATTTGTCTTCACGCTTTCCATCCTACCGGCCGGACTGCTCGCGATGTGGTATTTCGTTCCGTTCTACCGCTCGCTCGGCAGCATCAGCGCATACAGCTACTTTGAGAAGCGTTTTGGCCGTTGGGCACGACTGTATGCCTCGATCTTCTATCTGTTCACCCAGATCTGCCGCTCCGGAGCCATTCTATTCCTTCTCGCGGTGCCGATGAATGTTCTGATGGGATGGAATATTCCAATAGTCGTGACCGTGACCGGTCTCGGTATCATACTCTACAGCCAGAAGGGAGGACTGAAATCAGTGATCTGGACAGAGGCTCTGCAGGGAGCCATCCTCATAGGCGGAGCGCTGATATGTCTCGTGGTGCTCCTGCTCGGGATGCCCGAAGGTCCGGCCCAGGCGATCGAGATATGCCGCGAGCACAACAAATTCTCGCTCGGCAGTTTTGACGGTTCGCTCATAGAGAGTACATTCTGGGTATGTCTTGTCTATGGAATGTTCACCAATCTCAACAACTTCGCTATCGATCAGAGCTACACCCAACGGTATTGCGCAGCCCCTTCACTCGGCGAAGCGCGTAAAAGCGCGTTCTGGGGATCACTCCTGACGATACCGGTCAATATAGTCCTGTTTCTGATCGGATCATTCCTTTTCGCGTTCTATTATGTCAATCCCGGGGCACTTCCCGAGGGGATCAAGAGCGACTTCGTGTTCCCGTATTTCATAATCCATGAGATGCCTGTGGGGCTTGTCGGGCTACTGATCGCATCAATATTCTGTGCCGGGATGAGCACCGTAGCCACCAGCGTCACCTCTTCCGGAACCATAATACTCACCGACTTCTACACCCATTTCTTCCCCAATGCTTCCGACGACCGCAAGGTGGTCGTGCTGCGCGTGGCCAGTGTATTGATCGGAGTCCTCGGAATCGGTGTCGCTCTGTGCTTCCTACTCGTCGACAATGCCCTCGACGCATGGTGGGCACTCAGTTCGATATGCTCCGGAGGTGTGCTCGGAATGTTCCTGCTCGCATATCTGTGTCCGAAGGCGAAGAAACAACACGTGATCCCCGGTGTGATCATCGGTGTCGCCGCTCTTATTCTCATAGCGATGCAGACCAAGCTCACGGAATGGATGGATATACCCCAGTTCGTGCATATCAATCTCTCGATAGTCATATCAACCCTAATCATATTCTTCATAGGGTTCATACTCGTCACTCTGAAGAAGAAGCAGGATTGAAAATCCGGCATACCGACTTGAAAAACGGCAGACATTGTTGCAACATACTTTGCAAAATGTTTGCCGTTTCTACATTCGTTTTGTAATTTTGCAATAAAATATAACCCAGTCATGAAGAAACAGACCAGACCGATTCTTATTATCGCAATAATACTCGGAGTCCTGCTGCTCATAGCTGTAGGCTTCGGAGTGACCCAAGTCGCATCACTCAAGTCACAGGTGGCCGAAGCAAGGTTGCAGAACGAGGAGCTGAAGCTTGACAACGAGCAGCTTCAACTGTCCAATGAATTTGATCTTCTTAATTCCGAGTTCCAGCAATATGAGGATCAGGCTCAGCGTCTGGCCAATGATACCATTCTCGCCAAATACACCGCAGCTAAAGCCAAGGTGGAGCAGCTCATGAACGAGCTGAAGAACGAGCGTGTGAAGTCAGCCGCACGCATAAAGGAGCTGCAGAATGAAATATCCACCCTAAAAAGCCTTCTGCGCCATTACATAGAGCAGATTGACTCTCTCAACAAGGAGAATGCCGGACTTAGGGCCGAGAACACGGAGATAAAGCAGCAGAACCAACGGATGAGCTCGCGGCTTCAGGAGGAGACACGCAAAAACGAGAACCTCAGCGAGAGAATGACCTTAGCCGAGAAGCTGAATGTCACCGGAATCACCCTCACACCGCTCAAGAAGAACGGAAAGACAGAGAAAAACGTAAAGAAAGCCAAGCAGCTCATGGTGCGCTTCACTATCCCGCAGAACAATTCCACACCTGTGGGCGAGAAAGTGATATATATGCGTCTCGTATCGCCAGAAGGACAGCTTCTCGGCAGTGCCGGATCGTTCCCGTTCGAGGGAAAGAATATCCCGTGCAGTGCCCGGAAGAGTATCGAATATTCCGGCGACGAGATTTCCGGTATCACGATCTATTGGGACGTCAATACGGCTCTCAATCCCGGTGACTACACCGTAGAATTGTTCACCGACGGATACCGTCTCGCATCCCGCCATTTCACTCTCAAATAGTATATATCGTGGATCAGTTCTGGCAAGAGATCTCAGCGGTAGACATCAACCCCGTTTCCGCACTGTTCAGAATCATATTAAGTCTGATTCTCGGCTCGTGCATAGGAATTGAGCGCAAGCGTAAGGGCCAGATGGCCGGACTTCGTACATTCTCGCTCATATCCATGGGAGCGTGTATAGCGATGGTGCTTTCCATTTACGTCTGCCAAGAGACTGTTGGACCACTGCGCGGAGATCCGTCACGTATAGCCGCACAGGTGCTTTCGGGCATAGGCTTTCTCGGAGCCGGGGCTATAATCCAGATGAAAGGATCCGTGAGAGGACTCACTACCGCAGCCGGAATATGGATAATCGCTGCCATCGGAATGTCGGTCGGATGTGGTCTTTATCTCATCTCGATAGTCTCAACCCTGCTTGTCCTGTTTGTGCTTACTATGCTCGAACGCATAGAGCACCGCGTCAACGTGGGCAACGAGGCCAGGACGATCCGGCTGAAAGTGAAGGGTATTGTCAGAACCATCGAACCTTACAAGCAAGTGCTCTCGAACTTCAACATACATCTCAGTAAGGTGTATGTGGAATATGATTATGACAAGGACGAGACCAGACTCAACCTGCTTGTCCTGATCCATGAACACGGAGGCGACATGATCGATGTGTTCGATGCCCTCCATGAGATAATGCCCACGATCACCATCTCGCTCTCGAACCAGGCTGATCTCTCCTGAACATTATTAGACAATCCCTTAACCATCCTCACCGTTGATACTTAACTTTGTAATTGCCAATGTAGCCGCATCTGTCCCGGAGTCCTTTTCGGTCGAGGGACTGATCAGCGATCTCGCGTTCATACTGATACTCGGAGCCATCACCACACTGCTGTTCAAATGGCTCAGGCAACCGGTCGTGCTTGGATATATAGTGGCCGGATTTCTTGCGAGTCCGAATTTCACATATCTCCCATCTGTCACGACAGAGGCCAATATCGATTTCTGGGCACAGCTCGGCATCGTCATACTGCTCTTCTCGCTCGGAATAGAGTTCAGTTTCAAGAAACTTATGAGCGCGGGCGGCTCGGCCGTTGTCACGGCACTCTTTATCGTCTGCGGCATGATGGCGGCAGGATTCGCGGCAGGTCATATCCTCGGGTTCTCTAAAATCAACAGTCTGTTTCTCGGCGGAATGCTCTCCATGTCGTCGACAACGATCATTATCAAGGCATTCACTGATCTTAATCTGCGCCACCGCAAATTCGCATCGCTTGTATTCGCAGTGCTGATTGTCGAGGATCTTTTCGCGGTTCTCATGATGGTCATACTTTCGTCAATCGCGGTCAACAACAGTGTCGAGGGTGGAGAGATGCTATACAGTGTGAGCAAACTTGTGTTCTTCCTCATAATATGGTTTGTGGTCGGAGTGTTTGTGCTTCCGTCACTGCTTAATTCCCAGCGCCGATATCTGAATTCCGAGACACTGCTCATTGTCTCCATGGGCTTATGTCTTGGGATGGCTGTATTCTCGGTGGCCTGCGGATTCTCCCTTGCCCTCGGAGCGTTCGTCATGGGATCCATCCTTGCCGGGACGAGTTTCGCGGAGCGGATCGAGAAGACCACTATGCCGGTCAAGGATCTGTTTGGAGCCGTATTCTTCATATCTGTCGGTATGATGGTCAATCCTACCGTCATTGCCGACTATTGGCTGCCGATCGTACTTCTGTCGATGGTCGTTATAATCGGTATGATTTTCTTCGGGACTTTCGGTATGCTTCTCACCGGACAGACCCTGAGAGTAGCGATAGAGAGTGGATTCTCACTCACTCAGATAGGTGAGTTCGCGTTCATTATCGCATCACTCGGTATGAGTTTGGGTGTGCTTGATCCGCAGATCTACCCCATCGTCGTGGCCGTGTCCGTACTGACCACATTCACCACTCCATATTTCATCCGTATGGCCGATCCGGTCTACCGATGGATAGAATCACATCTGCCCGAAAGGCTTCACTTCCTGATAGACCGCTACTCGTCAAACGCTACGGCTGATCAGAGTGTGATCAAAGCTTTGTGGCAGTCTCTGCTGAAACGTTATCTGTGGAGAGTGATGCTCTACTCCATCGTACTGATCGCCATCTGTGTTATCACCACGCATTTCATCCTGCCGATTCTCATAGACTTTTTCCCGATATGGGGAAGATTCTTCACCATGATACTCGCACTGGCACTGATGGCACCATTCCTTATGGCTCTCACCTACCCTGCATCAAAAAAGACCGAGCGCGCCAGACTCAGGGAATGTAACGCCAAGTTCGATATACCGCTTATCATAATGACCGTAGTCCGGCTTCTGATCGCTATGGGCATAATCGTATATCTCATCAGTAGCCTCTACTCCATGGCCATGGGATGGACTCTCGGAGTGGCACTGTTCCTAATCCTGCTGCTGTCATACTCAAGGCGGGTCAAGAAACGTCTGTCGAGGATCGAGACCCGCTTTATGGACAATCTCAACGAGCGTGAGCTGAGGCGCAGCGGGGCGAAAAACGCACTTGTCCCCAATATGCATCTCGCATACATGACTGTCGGCTATGACTGTCCGTTTGTAGGGGAGCAACTGAAAAACTCCGGGCTGAGACATCGCTACGGTGTATCGGTGTCATCCATACAGAGAGGCAACAGCATGATAATGGTACCCGGTGCGGATGCACGCATATTCCCGGGTGATATACTCGGTGTGATCGGGACCGATGAAGAGATTCAGACACTGCTGCCGGTGGTGGAGGCATCCGAGGAGAATGACAGTATGGCTCCACATGAAGACATAAGACTGACAAGCATCCGGCTGTCCGAAACCTCACCGCTTATCGGAGAGACATTAGTGACGTCCGGCTTACGCGATAAGTATGAGTCACTGCTTGTCGCAGTCCAGATCGACAGCGAATATCTGCAGCCGGATCCAAGCCGTAAGTTCGAGGTCGGTGACGTTCTGTGGCTCGTAGGTGACACGAACCGACTATCTAACCTATCTTAAAATGGAAAAGGACTATTCCCTATCAGTCGGAACTCATCTGAAAGGTGAGAAGAACGAGTATAGGATCCTCTCATGTATCCGGCATGACGGCATGGGTTACACCTATACGGCTGAGCCGCTGATGAAACGGAAGAACTTCACGGAAAAAGTCATAATCCGTGAGCATTTCATGCCACACTGCTCCACGAGAGGTGCCGACGGTGTCACCGTAGAAACACCGGAGGAGATACTACCGACAGTCAGAACCTGTCTCATAGCTTTTGAGAGAGCATCCGAGGAGAGGATGATCATATCAGGCAGAAGCACATCCATAGTCAATGTGCTCGACATATTCGAGAGGAACAACACTTTCTACTACGTCGTGGAATATCTCGACGGTGTGACGTTTGAGGAATACGTGAAAAGCAAGGGTGCACTGACATTCGAGGAGACACGTGATATGCTCTCCCCTATCCTTGACGCAGTGAAGACACTGCATACATTTCATGCCCTGCACACCGAGATAACCCCCGGACACATACGTTTCGTCAACCATCAGGGTCAGAACATCCCTATCCTGTTCAGTCTGTATGCCACCATGCACTTCCGGGACGACGGACAAGAGTCATGGTCAGTTCCGGTAATGAGCTGTGAGCCCGGATATGCTCCCCCGGAACAATATACAAGCATAGATCACTTCTCGCCGCAGGTCGACATATATGCACTTGCAGCAACGATAGTCTACTCACTCTCAGGCAAACGACTTCCCGACTCACGCGAGCTAACGGAGGAGAAGATCAGAGAGACACTGCCGCCGACACTACCGGAGAACACTGTACAGGCCCTGATCCATGCGCTCAATCCGGATGTCGCACACCGTACATCATCCATCACCACGATGCGAAATGAGCTGAGGGATTTCTACGGAGGAAAAAAACGCGAACAAGAGTCTGAGTCAAACGATGAAAATGACGACAGACAAAACATATTCTCCCGCAACATAATCACATTTTCGATAATCATTATCGCCATAATATTGGTTATTTTTTCTCAATGCTGTGATATAATTTGTATCAGTTCGGAAAATTTATTAATTTTAACGCTCAATACGAACATTTCGACCGTCAGAGATGTTATTTAAGCGTAATTACTTCTAACCCGTTCCGGGTCATTACCTCCCGGACACCAAAACACTCTACGAATTATGAAAGCATTGAACATTGTGCTCGCAGTTTTGAGTGGTGCCGTTGCAGGTGCCGCAGTCGGTCTTCTTCTTGCTCCTGAAAAAGGCGAAAATACCCGTAAGAACATCGTGAAATATCTCGAAAGCAAGGGTATCAAGCTCCACAAGAGCAAACTTGAGGAACTCGCCGACGAAATTGCTGACGAACTTGGCAAATAACCGGCGGTCAAGAATCGAGATCCAAACCGATCCATCAACAAAACACCATTATATTTATACATCATGTCCAATCTTTCTATATTGTATGCTTTTGTCGGAGGCGCGATAGCAGGAGCAGCCGCAGCATTGCTTTTTGCTCCTGAGAAAGGATCAGACGTGCGCGAACGCATCGCTGAACTGCTCCGTAAAAAGGGGATCCTGTGCTCTGACAACGAGATTGATGCCCTTGTGGAACAACTGACCACCCAGATCGACGACTGAACACCGTTGGCTCTGTATACGGCAATCTGACGATAAAACGGGGTGTGGAGCCGGTCAGTCATGACTCATCCGCACCCCCTTGTTTCTTATTCTCATCTCCACACTACCCCACCAATTCATCCAAGTAATGGCCGAGAATACATCCCAATTGAACTCTCTATGGAAGGAAATCCGGGAGACGATCACACTCAATATCGACTACGCCAAACTGACGGCTGCCGAAAAAATCACCGTACTATTATCCACTGTGGCGTTTGCCTTGGTGGCATTTGTGATGATCTCGACGATAATCTTCTTCATATCTCTCGGACTCGTCCTCCTCATGTCCAAAAGCACCGGTATATTCGGAGCATCCATGATCATGGCAGGCATATATACAGTGCTTCTCGTGATTATATTCCTGCTCCGCCGTACACTGCTTATCAACCCGATAGCGCGATTCGTGTCGCATCTCATCATTAAAAATGACTGACAATGAGCACACCTAAGACATTACCACACCACACAGGTGACTGGAAGGGATATAATATCGACGAGCTGAGATACATGAGGGCATACACAGCGGCAAGGATCGAAATCAATAAGGACAGGCTCTCGTCAAGAGCTGCGGCCATCAAGAAAAACGGTCTGACAGGTTCAGAAGGCGGATCCATGGTGGGACGGCTTCTCGGTGCCGTAGGATACGTCGATTTAGCTATTCTCGGGTGGAAACTCTCACGCCGAGTGTTCAAGGCGATGAGATTCCTACGCCGGAAATAGCATAAAACATCAATATCATGAACGACTATATAGAATCACGCTTCAATCTCTCTCCATGTACAGAAATCCATACTGACATACTTGCAGCCAACCTCGCCGACGTGGGCTATGAAAGCTTCATGGCCGACGAAAAAGGTCTGACCGCATATATTAAAAAAGAAGATTTCGACGAGGACAAGCTCCGGGATGTCATCGGGAACTTCCCGATGGAGACAGAAATCACCTTCACAAATGAAATCGTCAAGGGCAAAGATTGGAATTCCGAATGGGAGAAGAACTACTTCAAGCCTATCGTGATCGATGACCAGTGTGTGATTCACTCAACATTCCACAAGGATGTGCCCGAATGTAGATATGACATAGTGATAGATCCTAAGATGGCCTTCGGCACCGGCCATCACGCCACAACCTCACTCATGATCCGCAGACTTCTATCAATGGATCTCACCGGACTTAAAGTGGTGGATATGGGCACCGGCACCGGCATACTCGCCATTCTTGCCGCCATGCGTGGAGCTTCGACGGTAGATGCGATCGAAATCGATGAGTTCGCCTATACGAATGCCATAGAAAATCTCAAGCTCAACGGAGCCGACAAGGTTTCGCTTCACCTTGGAGATGCCGGGAAGCTCGCGTCCATACGGGATATAGACCTCTTCATAGCCAATATCAACCGCAACATAATCACCGCCGATCTGCCGGCCTATACCGACACCCTATCGCCCGGAGCAACCATGCTACTGAGCGGTTTCTATGAGGAGGATATTCCGGTAATACTTAAAGTGGCCGAAGTGCTCGGGCTTAAATATACGGATCACACCGTACAGGACAGATGGACCTCCCTACGGCTGTGCTATTCTCCCGAATGAATCTTTTTTGAAATAGACTACACAAAGTGTCGCGGTCAATATTACCGAAAGGGTGATCAGCATCACCGAGTCCGCACCATACTCATTGATACCGGCCAGTTCTGAGCCGGTATTCTCACATCGGGTCGTTATCACAACCATAGCATTATTGCAGGCATGAACCGTTACGGGCAGCCATATCGAGCCTGACTTATAGAGCAGATAGCCGAAATAGGCTCCTAACAGCAGGCGGGGGAAGAAACCATAGAACTGGACATGGAACGAACTGAAAATAAAAGCAGTGATCCAAATAGCCACATGAGGGTTCAACCTTTCGGAAGCGAGCAGACGCTGCAATGCTCCACGGAAAAAAAGTTCCTCACTGAATCCGGCAAGCAACCCGACAATCAACAGACTCACCACGAGATCGCCCACTGATGTCCCGCCCAAAACCATCTCCACAGATCCACGGGCATTATCCTCCGCTTCACGCATCCATGACTCGACACCATGCAGACACTGCGGCAGGGATATAGATTCATTCCATACGACAACAAAATTCATGAACGGAATTGATACTATCATGATTACAACAGCCATAATAAGATCTGACAGACGGAATCCCCGACCGGTCTCAAGCAATTCATCGGGACGGGATGTCACCATACAGGCAGTGAGTATGGCCGGAACCACAAACACCATAATATCCTGAACAACAGTGGCTATACGCAACGAGCGTGGTGTCAGTCCGCCGATACGCATTATTACACCCATCAGCAGACCGGCCACAACAAGGCCGAACAATGTGAACAATAACAACTGGAAAAGCCTTGCCACATAGCCGCGACGCAAGACCGGATATGATCTGTTCATATATCAAGATAGAATTCTGAAGTTAACTTCTTATATTGCTCTGTGTATTTATTATTACCGTCTCTGATGACGATGGAACTGTCCTCGATTCTATATCTGTTCCCTTTACCTACCTGATAGAGAACTCTGAGTGCAGGTCGTCCGGATCGAGAAAAAATCAGCGCCCTACGTCGGACATACATACGGTTGACAGCAAGTCTGAACTCAATTTCATCAATTCTTGAAGCCGGAGCTATGAAGGATAGCGAGTCTTCCTCCGCGACAAGCAATCTCCCGGCGAGGTCAATCAACGATTCCGGGTCAAATCCGTCGCCATGGCGTGCAAGCGATCTTTCCGTATCCGGGGAGCGGAGAGTCTCCTTGAAAAACGGAGGATTCGAGACAAGTAAGAAAGGTGATGCCATATCCGATCTTTCAATATCGAGGACATTCCCGCATCTTATCTCAACACGGTCAGACCAACCGGTACGCCCGACATTTTTCCGGGCATCGTCACAGGCATCGCAGTCCACATCTATTCCTACGATATGAGCTGACCGATTTCTCTGTGCAAGCATGAGTGAGATCAACCCCGAGCCGGATCCGGCATCGACCACCGATACCACTCCCGTGCAATCCACCCACGCACCGAGAATCACGCCGTCAGTGCCGACCTTCATCCCGCAGTGGGAATCGTCTATCTCAAACTGCTTGAAAGTGAACATTCTCAGAAACCGAATCCGACATTGTCCACATATAACGTCAGTCCCGGAGTCCCCTCGTAAGGAAGTCCGTTTCCGGCGGAGAACATCACTATGACATGGGTGGGGGTGGCATCCGGGCTATCCCATCCCTCCTCTATGACCGGAACCATCTTTCCCTTTGAATTTCTGCCGTAATAAGCATTATCTCCTGATCTAAGGGCGAGGAACGATCCGTAACCGGATTGTTTTGAAGCATCGCCATAGACCAACGGCAGGTTATACGAACGATTCCACGAAGAGGAATTCTTGAACAATTTTCCGCCGGTGGCCACTCTCTTGGCATGAAGGTTGCCTTCCGAGTCCTCCCATCTACGCTGAAGAAACACGAATACCACAGCCTCGTCACGACCCTGCAGTTTTTTCTGCGACCCGAAACCGGTAGCCTTAATCCGGTAATCGACATTCGGCATATCCACCTTGTAGTCAAAAACGAGAGATTTGGGGCGCTTAGTATAAGGCATACCCATATCCATCTTGCTATAAGGATTTGACGTTGATGATATGGGTTCGATCATCTGGCCGAGGAACAGGGATCCGGCCACCATGACTTTCATATTGACCAACCCGAGAACCTTCACCTGCTCAAGCAGGGAGGAGAGTTTCGCACACTTGCCATTGCCGGGATCATCTTCGGGAAATACGGCGCACGATCCCTTGACAACACCTGACACCTTGGCATACACATTGCTCGTACCCCACGGAGATCCGCCAAATGGACGATACGGATTATTGCCGTTGATGGTCTGCGTCGGACCTACCTCATAAAGTTCCTTATTATGTCCACCGATTATCTTTGACTCATGAAGCTCACGAGTCACCCATTGGTTGAAATCACCATACTTTATTCTCTCCACCTGTCCATATATATTACTTTGGAACAGGAAAGACAGCGCTATGACTAATAATGACAAATGCCTTCTCATAAATAAATCTTTTCCCTTTATAACGAATTTCAAGGCAAAAAAGACTGCTTGATCCGCCATTTTTATCCCATTTATACCATTTTTCAACGCCATACAGCTAAATTTTGTCAATTCTTACCTTCATGAAGGATAGTCTCAACATCACAGATGCAACTATCAGCGCTCCGGAAAAGCTGTAATAGACACCGAGGTTCCCAAGGGAGAGACCTTTGGCAAGCAGGAGAAGAAGCGGGATACCCACAACGATATAGCTGACTATCGAGATCCACAGCAAAGGCTTGACGTGCGATGTTCCCCTGAGAGCATTGACGTATGTCAACTGATAAGCATCGGCATACTGATACAGCACCATCGGCGGCAACAATGTCAGCGCGACAGCAACCACGGCAGCATCGGGCGTGAATATCCTGATCAGATGCGCACCGCCGAGTATGAACACGATGGATGCGATCGTGGCGAGGAGTATGTTCAACCGCAGTCCGGCGGAAGTAATCCTACGCACTCCGGTCATATCCTTCAAACCTGTAAAATTAGCCACACGGATCGATGTGGCGACGCCGAAACTCATATAGGTCATGAATCCGAGTTGAGATATAGTGTTGACCACCTGGTATGATGCGAGCTGCACTTTGCCGAACCAACCGGATACGATCGTTCCGAAGCTCCACAGGAAGCACTCTATACCACTCTGTATCATCAGTGGATAGGATGTCTGCCATACCTGCCGGCGATAAGCACGTTTTTCATCCTGTCCGATACTTTTACCTGTCCTGACATAGCAACGGTAACGGGATGAACAGCATACAACGACTATGATTCCCAACATTCCGGCATATCTCGCAGCCATAGTGCTCAGACCGGCGCCCACGAGGCCAAGCTCCGGGAAACCGAACTTGCCATATATCAACACATAGTTGCCCGCTATATTAACTACGTTGGCTCCAAGTATCATCCACATCGGAGTGGCAGTGTCAGTAGTTCCGTTGGCCGTCTGCTGCAGACAGTTGAATACCGCCATCGGCAATAATGTAGCAAGAATAATGAGATAATAGTCTCTCACAAGAGGCATTATCTCCTCAGGTTGTCCGAAATGGTCAAGAAAAAAATACAGACCTCCCATAATGGCAGTGAAGCCCATAGAGATTGCAATATTGACCTGAAGCCCACTACCTAAGGCAATACCGACCTTCCTATTCTCACCGCGACTGAACAACGCACCGATTATCGGAGTCATTCCTGACGCGAAACCTATCTGCATTATCGTGGCAACCACAAACAGAGAGTTGACGAAAGCTGATGCGGCAAGCTCTTCCGTCCCGTATGCACCGACCATTATGGTATCGGCAAAATTCACCACAATAATACCGATCTGCGTCACAAGTACCGGGAGACCAAGCCGAAACAGGTTGCGGTATTCCGGCTTGTACTCTTTCCACGCTGCTGATATGGCTGACAAACTCATTTCCTTCTGAAAATATATGAAAACACCTCGGCCTGTATCCGGGACTTCAACAGGGCATTGATACCTATATACACAATGGCAAAGGATACGATCTGCATCATGCACACCGCAAGCGGCGGAAACGAAGACCCGATCAGATATGACGGAACCACAAGAGCAAGCAAGGTCAACAGCAGATATGGAGCCATATCGGATATATATGACAAAATTGATCTATCCGTCATTCTCACGACTATCCGGAGAGTGACAGCCCATGTGATCGCACCCGCGATCAACTGTCCCCACAGAAAGAATCTGATACCGGCCACAGGATCCGACGGTGTGGAGTCAGATATTCCCGGAAGGGTAATGAATATGGCTATCAGCGAGACGACATCGCGGAGAATCTCAGTGAATACCAATAGCTTCGATTTTCCCAACGAAAGAATATAATTATTGTAAAGCAGTGACAAAACCGTGAACACACCCCGGAGCAGAAGTATCTGGAAAAGGCCGACCGAGGCATCCCACTTTGTAGAAAACAAAAGATGGAACACCGGAGCAGCTGAGACAATCAGTAGCCCCATGGAAGGAAACAGAAGATAAGAAGTGAACCGATGGGTCTTTCCACATATTCTTGCGAAACGTTCACGATCATCCTGCACTCCGGAAAGGAGCGGAAGAAATGTCGAAGTCAGAACCTGCGACAGAGACATTATACCCATCTTACTCCATTTGTCGGCCTGAGTGAAATAACCCAACAGGAAAAGTCCGGCTCTATTGCCGATAAAAAATGGATTCACATTCTGAAACACGGTGTTGAGAAGCGATGTGAACATCACACCGGATCCGACAGAAAAATATCCCTTCAGCACTTTCCACGAAAAGCGCCACATCGGCCGCCACCGGCTTGTGAGCCATAGTATCACACTCTTCACTGAAGCGAGCGCGATGGTCTGCCACACCAATGCCCAGGCTCCATAACCTGATACAGCCAGATATATCCCCACGACGGCGGCAGCTATCAGACCGATGGAATTGCTTACGGCAATCATACGGACATCCATGCTTTTCATGAGCCTGTTGGTCTGCACGATAGCCGTGGCATTGATTATAAACGACAGAAACATCACCCTCGACAAGGGCACGATGCGCATATCTCCTTGAAACACACGTGCGATCCACGGGGCAAGTAAGAAAAGCACTACGTAAAGCACCACAGACAGCCCTATATTGAACCACAGGACAGTAGAATAGTCGAGTCTCGAAGGTGATTTACGTTGTATAAGAGCTGAAGAAAAACCACTGTCGATGAACAGCGAAGCAAAGGCCTGGAAAACAAGGATCGCACCAACGAGACCGAAATCTTCCTGCGAGAGCATACGGGCAAGCACTATACCGGTCACGGCATAGAGTACTTGCGAGGACACCCGGTCAATCAGATTCCATTTGAGTGTCCCCGCAACTTTCAGTTTCAGTTGTCCGTCTTCCGTACCTGTCATTTACGGCTTGTTATTCAGCTATCGGATTCAGTTTAGGACCGACAGACCGGTTCTTGATCTCCGGATGTCCTTTGTAATAGATGGATGTCGATCCCATACCGAACACAGAAAGTTTGTCGACACCCCACACACCGACAGAACCGGTGCCGGAACAGTTTATCGACACACTCTGCGCCTTCAGATCATCAGCCTGAATGACACCGGTGCCCACAAATTTAACACCGAGTTTATCGCAGCTACCTGAGGCAACTATCATACCGTGGCCAAGACGCAGACTGAGCTTTATCTCATTTGCCACGATATTGCGAGCCACAAGAGTCCCGTTGCCCTCCACAACCCCTTCAAACTTAGGGCCGTTTGCGACAGAAAGGATCCTGAGGGTAGAATCCGAATTATTCTCAGCCTTTATGAGATATTTCGAATGGAGCGTGACCGTGGGCAATGATCCCTGTATCGGATTCTCAGATGATAGTCTGACTGTCAGTTTATTGTTCTTGCGGTCGAATATAAAATAAGAAGCCATGGATGGAGGACAAGTGAACACGGCATAACCGGCTGAATCGGCCGAGCTCGAGTAGTTCACATTTACTCCGTCAAGCAGCTTCAGTTCTGTAAAATCACCGATTTTAAGACTATAATTTGCCAGTTCCTGTGCGCCGGCGGCAAATAAGGAGAGCGAAAGGAATAACAGAAAAAATAATTTTTTCATGACTGTGATTGACTGGTTAATAACTGGACTTCGGCAAGAATAGACATCAACTCATCATAGGTGTCTGCCCGAAGCATTCTGATACGAGTGTCTCTGAAATGAGGAATACCTTTGAATAATGGTGACGCGGCAAGATGACGACGGATATGCAGGATGCCGCGATACTCGTCTATCCTGTCAATACTCTCCCTGACCTGCCTACGGATAAGGTCGAACTTTGCAGCATTGTCGAGAGGTCCGGGAGGCAAACCGTTCAACGCGCGGGAAATATCGTGGAATATCCACGGCGCACCAATTGAAGCACGTCCTACCATCACACCATCCACTCCATAGCGGTCGAAGGCCTGTACGGCCAGATCTGGTCCGGTGATGTCTCCATTACCGATCAGCGGAATGACAAGACGCGGATTTTCCTTCACCTTAGCGATCATCTCCCAATCAGCCTCACCGGTGTACATCTGCGAACGTGTTCTTCCATGTACGGTCAGTGCAGCTATGCCACAATCCTGAAGCTGCTCGGCAAGATCGACAATAATTTTTGAGTTGTGATCCCATCCGAGACGAGTCTTCACCGTGACAGGGATCTTCACCGCATCCACCACAGCACGGGTAATGGAAAGCATCTTAGGTATATCACGCAACATACCGGCACCCGCACCCTTACCTGCGACTTTCTTCACAGGACATCCGAAATTAATATCGATGATGTCAGGTCCGGCCTGCTCGACTATCTTCGCGGCTTCCACCATCGGCTCTATCTCGCGTCCATATATTTGGATAGCCGTCGGTCTTTCGCCGGGATCAATGGAAAGCTTTCTCACGGTGGCAGGAATGTCGCGGATCAAAGCATCGGCACTGACAAACTCGGTATAGACCATCGACGCTCCCTGCTCCTTACATATAAGGCGGAAAGAACGGTCTGTGACATCCTCCATGGGAGCGAGCATCACCGGTCGAGGACCAAGATCAATGTTGGCGATTTTCATGATGCAAAATTACTACTTTTTTTCGACACTTAATCATCACTCAGATGCCATATTGTAGCCATTTTCACTGCAAATTTAGCACTAAAATATACAGTCTCAGCAGGGACAGAGCAAAGCAGGTCAAATCAGCGGACACCACAACCTCCGGTGACCGGCATTTGCCGGTTGTGATATCGGCAGTAACCATTTTCGTAGTCAGGACATACCGCACACTTACGGGTGCTGCTACTTCCATCGGATACCGGAAGTTTGTGGGTATATTCATCATCCCATATATGCAGCATACCTTTGCCCGCCAGAGAGTACACTATAATGGCAATACCTACGACGGATGCCAAAGCGCCAAGAACAAAGCAGCAACACATTGCCAACAACGTGTAAATCATGTACCATTTGCACGCTTTCGGGGAAGCCACCCGCAATATCTTGTGGTAGAGCCGACGGAAATATATGAAGCCATATACAATGACTCCGAACAAGAATATGCTGAACAAAATTGATGTAGAACTTCCGAACAATGTTCCGCTCCAAAGACTGATGCCGTAAATGCCGCCAATAATCGCCACTACAGCCTCTTGCTTGTGCAGCCTCAGCTTCTTTGGCAAAATAGTATCCCCGGCTCTTTTATTGAAGAAATTGCGCACACGGTCATACGATATCAGACACAACAGGCCGAACACGATAGTCACCAAAGTCAACAAACCGAAAATCAGGCCCAATAAGAGTCCGCCCAAAACAACAGCAATATTGTCGACAGTAAATACATCCGTGGTTATGTCATTTTGCTCAAACATCATTTGGCGGTTGTTATTTGCCTTTTTGATAAGTTCTGAAGCTTCCGGGTCGGCGTAATATACTAATTCTCGGGTAATATTTTTCCCATGGGCACCTTCATATAGAGTCCAGTTCCCTTCCTTATCTCCATTTTTGAATTTTCCTGATAGATCAACCGGCTGAGCCATAGAGTGGTCTTTGTGCTTATAGTCGGGATAGACTTTTGTCTGAATGTTGTTGCTATTCCCGTTGACCTGTCGATATATAACCCTCACTCCGCTATTGTCAAATGCGGCTATCTCATCAATGCGGGAACCGCCGGAGGTATAAGATAATTCAGCAAAGATCTTCATACCTTCTTCGTCGAAAAATACTGTCTCGACATCTTCACCGTTGGTTATAACCATTTTGGCTACTTGTCCACGAAAGTTGTGAAAACGGTCGTAGCCATCTGCCGAACAATATGCTGCCAGAGCAGAAGAGAGCATCAACAGAAACAGAATAGTCTTCTTGAAAATTTTCATGGTGATCGTTATTTTAGCGTTATTACTATTGTGAAAAGTTGGAATTCCTGATATCGGCAATAAGGAAATTGCTTCCCGCGACGAGTACAAAACCATCTTCACCCACAGCCTGACGCGCCTCTGCCAAAGCAGCGTTGACATCATCAATAACTGTTCCGGGAATACCTTTCGATGCCGCCTGCGAAGCAAGCTTTCCGGCATCAAGCCCTCTCGGTACGGATGGGGTAGAGAAAATCACTTCAATACCCCCGTCAAGTGACGAGATACGATCAAGGATTTCGTCAAGATCCTTATCAGCGACAAAACCAATGACAAGCGCTTTCTTTTCCTGCGGCATACGGCGCACCATATCTACAAGGTATTTCCATCCACCACAGTTATGTCCGGTATCAGCGATCGTCAGCGGCGACTCTCCTATCCTGCTCAAACGGCCGAAAAGATGAGTCAGACCTGTGACATCGGCCATTCCGTCACGGACTGCCTCATCAGGAATCGTCCATCCGATACCGCGCAGAACCAACACCGATGCAAATATCGCAGCAGCATTCCGGACCTGATATTCACCCTGCAGTTCACCTCTGATCTCTCCGAATGGGGTATGCGTATATATGTTACAGTCCTCCTGCAGGTCTGCCTCCGGTTGATCTGCAAATATGATTGGAGAGTCTTCTATCTGCGCCTTAGCCACAAATATGCCGTCAGTCTCCGGATTGCGCTCCCCTATCACAACCGGTACACCGGGCTTGATAATTCCGGCTTTCTCTCCGGCTATCCGGGAGAGGGTGTCACCAAGCAATGCCGTATGATCAAGAGAGATGTTGGTGATTACACTCAGAATGGGAATTATGATGTTCGTACTGTCAAGCCGTCCGCCAAGCCCGGTCTCTATCACAGCAATATCGACATTCTGATCAGCAAAATATTCAAAGGCCATGGTGGATGTAAGTTCAAAGAAACTTGGACTCAGCTCCTCATGCCCGTCGTCGCGGA
This sequence comes from uncultured Staphylococcus sp., assembly GCA_964552825.1. Classification (GTDB taxonomy): domain Bacteria; phylum Bacteroidota; class Bacteroidia; order Bacteroidales; family Muribaculaceae; genus Duncaniella. The sequence continues at coordinate 45,986 of CAZKIE010000011.1, forward strand.
TCTTTATCCATCTTTCCACAAAATCCACGACCGCTGGTTCAGAAATCATTTCACCATTGACACGTATCCGCTCCTTAAAATCAAAAATATGCGGGGATGTGTAAAGCCCCACCTTATAACCTGCGCTCTGCAATATGGCAGCGAGCGAATGTGCGGTGGATCCCTTTCCGTTCGTTCCGGCTATATGGATACATGGGTATCTCCTCTCAGGATTACCGTAGAGTTCCGCAAGCCTCTGAGATGTTCTGAGTCCGGGTTTATATGCCCCGGCTCCGATACGCTGGAACACAGGGAGAGAATTATAAAGAAAATCGATCGACTCTTTGTAGGACATAGTATTCATCAATATATAAGCCAACCGGCCACTCCGGCAAGACATATAATAAGGATAGGATGCCATTTAAGCCAGTACACCATGATGAATGCCGCCACACACAGCACCACACTCCATACGACCTGAAAGGTTTCGGTACCGAAATTGGCACTATTCATAAGGAGCAATGCCGCCGAAGCTATAAGCCCGACTACTACCGGCCGGAGTCCCATGAAAATACCTTTCACAACGTCACTGTCTTTGTGACGGTGTATAAGATGGCTCGTATAAGCAACAAGCAGGAACGATGGAATAATGACAACCACAGTGCATAGCAACGAACCAAGGATACCGAAAAACGGAGAGCCAAACTCCGGTGAATATTCTCCCGGAGCGACATAACCGATATATGTGGCCGAATTGATTCCTATCGGGCCGGGGGTCATCTGTGAGATAGCCACTATATCGGTGAACATCTGCTCCGTGATCCATCCGGGGCCAACTATTTCTCTTTCGATCAAGGCGAGCATGGCATAACCGCCACCGAATCCGAACAGGCCAATCTTCAGATAGGCCCATATAAGTCTGAGATATATCATAACTTCTCCTTTTCCTCCTTTCTTACCTCTGTCTCAAGCTGGCGCAATGTCTTTCTGTGTCTGCGCAGCCAAATATACCCGAGCGCCCCACCAAGTACAATATAAAGTATCGGATTTGATATATATGGCAAGCCTGACCATATCAGCAAACCCACAGCAACCGGTATTATCACCGTCTTCCATCCTATTCCGGCAGACCTTGCGGAAGTTATCACAGGCGCGATAATCAGAGCTACCACAGCAGGGCGTATACCTTTGAATATAGCCGAAAGTGTCTCATTATTCTTTATAAGATCCGGCGTGAGGAAGATAGCGATGGCAAGTATTATCATGAACGAAGGAAGAATCGTCCCGAGAGCGGCAAACGAAGCGCCTTTCATACCCCTGAGCTTATCACCAACAGCTACGGAGATATTGACCGCAAGGATACCGGGCAGTGACTGTGCCACGGCGAGGAGATCAAGAAATTCCTCCCGGCCGATCCAGTGGTTTTTATCAACGATCTCCTTCTCTATTATGGAGATCATGGCCCAACCACCTCCAAAGGTGAACGCACCGATCTTGAAGAAAGAGCAGAACAGTTTCAGGCAGATGTTTTTAGTCGTAGTATTTTGTTCCATATAACGCAAGATTATATTCGTAGAGCACGTCAAGATAATCGCGATGGGCTTCTATAAAATAGTTGATTTCCTGAATATAGGTAAGAAACGAGATCTGACCCGCCTTCAATGATTTATGCAACAGTTCATAGTGTGATTTGTCATTGATCACAGGTGCATACTCGTCTATGACTTTACGGTATGAATCGATCCGGCTATAATCAGCCAGCAACAGAGCTTTACGACGGTTGAGCGCTATCTCCGCATCCATCATAGCAGCTTCCGCATCTATACGTGCGGCCTTGGCGGAATGTCGACGACTCCAAGAGGGAAGCGTGATACCTACTGAAAAACCGTTGAAATGATCGCCGGCCTCCGTCTCATGTTCAAACCCAATTGAAAAACCGGGAAGTACACTCATTTTCTCAACTTTTACGAGCGACTCTGCTGCCTTGACTCCGGCTTTGGCCGCTGCATAGGCCGGATCACGCTCTTCCAACATAGACAGAGCCATAGGCAATCTGACAATATTTATATCCGGATATTCATCACCTATCGACGCGAGCAACGGTCCGACATCAAGACCTGCGTTAAATTCCTGAATCCTCGCCGTTATACCCTCTCTTTCAGCCTCAAGGTCATGCAGACCCCGATGAACGGCGATCCTCTCAAGCACAGTCTTATTGTAATCGATTCTTGTCTCAAGTCCGGACTCGGCTGCTATCTTATAATATATGACCATGCTGTCTATATTATTAGCTATCTCCTGCTGCAACGATAGCAACTGCGTGTTGTGGATATATTCAATCAGTAACGTCCTCGCTTCGCGTCTCGCATCGAGCAGGCTTACCTCATGCATGAACTGCATTGCTGTTGTTGCTGTCCGGGCAGCCTCGCTGCGGGCCTTATATAATCCCGGCCAGTCGAATCCCTGGGAAACTGACAACGCCCACTTATTTCCGGCCTCGGGTGTGGTTCCCCACACTCTTGAAAATTCCACTTCCGGCCCCGGAAGCGAGTTGGCGGCCGCAATAGATTCTACCGCTGATTCCGATTTTGCCACTTCGACACGCAGACCTATGTTGTGAGCCACCAGTTCATCGACAGCCTTGTCAAAATCCGATGCAAAAGTTATCAGATTCATAAAAATGATGGATGATATCGCGAGCCTTTTCATTTGCGGGTCTTGTTTGTGAGGTAATATATGATAGGGACAATGAACATATTGAGAAGTGTGGACGAAAGCAGACCACCGAGGATGACAACCGCGAGAGGCGACTGAATCTCATTGCCCGGCAGATCTCCGTTGACTGCAAGAGGGATAAGAGCCAAAGCAGAGCTTAGAGCTGTCATAAGAATCGGATTCAGGCGGTCGGAAGAGCCTCGCTCAATAAGCTCCATGAGATTACAACCGTCAGCCCGAAGTGTCTCATATCTTGACATGAGCAACATTCCGTTTCGTGTGGCAATACCCATCAACGAGATGAAGCCGATTATAGCAGGTATATTCAATTCTCCTGATGTAAAACGAAGGATCAACACACCACCAATCAGCGCAAGGGGCATATTGAGAAGAATCATTCCGGCCTTGGAAGCACTGTGATACTGTCCATAAAGCAATAAAAAAATAACTATCAAAGCACCTAAAGAGACAAGAGCAAGTGTACGCGAAGCGTTGCGTTCACTTTCAAACTGGCCTCCGTAGGCCACATAATATCCCTCCGGGAGAATGATTTCCGACTCAATCTTACGTGACACATCGTCGACAGCGCCACGAAGATCCCGGTTGTCCACATTGGCGGAAATTACTATACGCCGGCTCACATTCTCACGATTGACTGAATTCGGTCCTGAGGCGGATATGATGTCTGCGACAGCAGAAAGTGGGATCTTGCCTTTTGGTGAATCAATCATAAGCGATGATATAGCCTCAATGGAGTTCTTTGACTCAGGCTCGAATTTCAGAGTGAGATTTACCGGATATCCGTTCTCATAGACCTGCGAGACAACCTCTCCGGAGAGAGCCATACTGATAAAACTGCCAAACTCATTTACAGGAATACCATAGTAAGCAAGCATATCCCTGCGCGGACGGATGTCAAGTTGTGGTCTCTCCATCTGCTGCTCTATATTTACATCCACAATGCCCGGGATTTCCGAGATCACGGACTTTATTCGGTTGCCGAGAGTGAATAGCGTGGACAGATCGTCACCGAATAACTTTATGGCAATCTGCGCTTCCGTACCTGAAAGCATCGCATCAATTCTATGAGATATTGGCTGTCCGATTTCTATATTGACACCCGGAATATGCGATAACTTATGACGGAGATCGGCCACCATATCCCTGCGGCTCCTCGACCCAAGTGTATAAGGAGCTTCAATCTCACTGACATTGACACCAAGAGAATGTTCGTCAAGCTCAGCACGACCTGTCTTACGGGCCACAGTGTTAATTTCCGGAACGGACATTATGATTTTCTCCGCCTCCCTACCTATCTGATCACTACGGTCAAGGGATATGCCAGGAAGCGTGGATATATTTATGGTAAGGGATCCCTCGTTGAACGACGGGAGGAAGCTTCGACCGAGCGTGAAGAAGATAGCGAGCGATATAATGAACAAGGCTCCTGTCAGAATCAAGATAGGCCGCGGTCGGGATAAAACCTTTGCAAGGTTTTTGTCATAGACACCTCTCAGTTTCCGCGACAGCCACGGCTCCCGGTCGAGTCGGGACATGGCTTTCCCGCTACCAAGCAGATAGGAGCACAGTACAGGTGTCACAGTGAGAGCGACAAGCGTGGATGCTATAAGTGACACTATGAACGAGATCCCGAGTGGTCGAAGCATCCTGCCCTCCATCCCCGAAAGGAAGAACAACGGCACAAAGGATGCCATAATGATGAGAGAAGAGTTGAATATCGGCATTCTGACCTCCCTTGATGCATCATAGACAATCTGTATGACACTCTCCCCGGACCCACGACGTTGGCGCAACCGTTTGTACACATTTTCAACATCCACAATCGCATCGTCAACAAGCGAACCGATCGCTATCGCGATACCGCCGAGACTCATGGTGTTAATGGTCAATCCCATGAAATGAAGAGCGATAACAGTGACAATGATTGATAGAGGCAATGCTACGAGGGAGATGACCGTGGTTCTGAGATTCATGAGGAAGAAGAACAGCACCACAATCACAAAAACCGCGCCAACAAACAACGCCTCCCTGAGATTCGATATGGAATTGTTTATGAAATCCGCCTGACGGAATATGTCGGTATGGATCACGACGTCTGAGGGAAGAGTTCTTGACAGGAGCTCAAGCTGTCTGTCTATATTTTCAGTCAATGAAATCGTGCCGGCTCCCGGTTGCTTCGTCACAGTTAGAAGTACGGCCGGTTCAGTATCTACCGATGCGACACCGATACGAGGCTCCTCGCTCCCGATCTCTACCTCTGCCACGTCAGACAAGCGCACCATACGGCCACCGTCGGAGACAATCACAGTGTTGGCAAGATCCGCAATATCGGATGTCATTATATCACCCTTCACGATATACTCATTACCGTAATCATATATCACTCCACCGGGAGTATTTCGGTTCATCCCTGCCACCGCATCCCGGATCTCTGTCAATGACACTCCATGACGCTGCATCTTGGCAGGACAAATGCGTATCTGGTATTCCTTGGCATCCCCACCTATGACCGAAACCTGAGAGACCCCCGCGACTGACAGCAGACGAGGACGAATCTGTCGGTCAGCGATGGTCCGGAGTTCCGTCATAGTTGTCGTGGAGTCGGATGTGAGACCGATTATAAGCATTTCCCCGAGTATTGATGACTGGCTTCCGAGAGTCGGACGGCCAACGCCGGGAGGCAGATCACCTTCAAACTCCGAAAGCTTTTCGGATACAATCTGACGAGCACGGTAAACATCAGTATTCCAGTCAAATTCGACCCATACAACGGAGAATCCGGTCGTAGTGGACGAACGCACACGTCTCACACCCGACGCACCATTCACAGCGGTCTCGACCGGATACGTCACTGTCTGCTCTATCTCTTCAGGCGCCATCCCCGGCGCTTCAGTCATGACAACAACCGTAGGGGCATTAAGATCTGGGAAAATATCCACCTCCGTGCGCATCATGACAGCCATACCGACACACAGGATCAAACCGGACAATACAACTACTGCCAACCGGTTGTCAAGCGATCCTCTGATGATTCTGTCAAGCATTGTCGCGGGCTGTTTAATGATTGTGGGAATGTCCCTCCGGTACTACCGTAGACTGCTCGGCAAGCCGCACGAACGAAAGGCCTCCGATAACAACAGAATCCCCCGGTACAATCCCGTCGGTGATCTCGATACGCATACCATCCGACCGGCCGATTCTGACATAGCGCTTCTCATAGTCATCATTGCCTGTCTTCACGAATACAAACTTCTCTCCAAGCTGTTCGGCAACCGAAGCAACCGGTACAGAAATCACACCATCCCGTTCATTACCCTTCAGATATACCTCCGTGGCACTTCCAGGCACAAGCGGAGAGGCGGAGGATAGAGTGAAATATACCGGTATATATCCCGGAGCTTCACCCGAATTGCGTGATACCGAAAGGATCTTTCCATTATAGTCGGAAATATCCACCGATTCCGCTCCGGCACCATGAGGAGTTATCACCGCACCTGAAATTTGACTTACGAACCCGGCATCCTTGGTTGGAAGGAGAGCACGCAAAGTTATAGTACCGGATCCTGAGACCGACACTATCGGCGTCCCGGTCTCAACATACTCGCCTGGCTTGGCCAAAATTTCAGTAATGACACCATTTTTAGAAGCAGTCACCGCTCCGGAAGCAGCTGCAGGACTATACGCGGAAACTGCGGAATTATACACAGCAAGTGCTTCATTATACTCTTTTCTTGTCACCAGCCCATCGTCGAGAAGAGGTTTCAGACGGTCAAGTTCACGCTTCGCATTTTCCACTGCCACTTTCGCTGCGGCATCACGGTCTCCACCGCTGACACTCTTTGACGACACACGCCCGATATGTTGTCCGGCTTTCACCTCCGCACCTTTGGTTATGCCGGGAGCCAAGGACAGTAAACCGGACGTTGGCGATGAAATCACGACAGCATCAGCAGCTGAAGGCATGATCTCACCGGTCACCCTGATGGCATCACAGAATGATCCGGGAGTCACCGTCTCAACAGAGACTCCAAATCTCACAGCATCATCCGGCGAGAGATGGACAATACCGGGCTTATCGTGATGATGTCCCTCAGCCACTGCCTCCCCGGCATCATGACCTTTATGTGTATCATGATTATGACATGACACACATATTATGGATACCGCAATGGCAAGACTGCAGATGACAACACGATTCATAATGTAGGACTTTGGCATAATGGACACAAAATTACTTATCTTTTTCCGATTGGCAAAATTAGCGTCCGGCAATGTCAATGTTCTTACACTTTCTCTACAAAAATTTTCCTATTGTCATGGCAAAGGCAAGATTCCCTCCCATTTCACCGGCCATGATTCAGGGAAACCGGGATTATGGCCGGTCAGGCCATCACATCCGGCACACATGAGGGCTATTGCCGTCAATAGGCCTCCATTGCCCGGCAGATAGCAGCGAAGACGGCCATCCTGATAGTTGTGTCCGTTGGGAAGATAGGTGTTTTTCCTGCAGTCTTTCAGCAGAGCCTCAACCGCCGTCTCCGGATCCCCGCACCGGGTGGCACACATTGCTGTCATCGGATAGTCCCACCCCCATGTCTGATCCCAATTCCAGTTTTCCATGACCCACGAGAGTGTTTTCTTCATTTTTCCCACATCCGTCAGCGGATTAAACGGCAGAACGCCAAGAGCACCGAGCATGGCAGGATGATCAGAGATCAATGGCAATGTGGAAAATGTCTCCGGGGCTGATTCTGCAGCGAGGTACAAGCCTTTTCCATCATCAGCGAGGGCCGGAAGCCCTGATGCGATCTGATCCCACTCAGCCACTCTCCTCTTACCCTGCAATTCGCGTAAATTATTGGCCTCCAATAGTCCATAATACCAGTATGAAAGCTCGAACGGCGAATTGAACGTGGTGGCAGCCTTCAATGTCTCCTGAGCCGGGATATAGCCTTTTAGCATATATCCATCATGGCTTTCGGATGCAAAATCAGCCATAAATTCAGCCGTCTCATCTATCATCTGCCCGAAGGAAGTCAATATATCCTTACTACCGGCCCGATGCAGCAGGGATACAAGATATATGAGATGAGGTTGCTGCCATATAAGGAAACTACCGACTTTCGACGGCGATTCCTCACCGGACGGATCTGTCATCTTCATCCACCGGCATCCTTTGAAACCCTGTCTGTTCGCTATGTTACGGGCCTTTGGCAAAACCTGTGCATACCATGCAAGCGACCGTTCGAGCTTTTCAGGATGTCCATATAGCGGCAACCATGACTGATGCCACCATATCATTTCCATGTGATGCTTTCCAAACCAGGAATTGTAGGTCAGTCCGGTCTCTTGCGGAGGAATATCTCCGGCACATTGTATGGCAAGAAGATACTGACTGAGCACAATACGACGTTCAAGTTCGGCAGCACGGGGATCCTTGCACCCCGAAAAATCGACCACTCCACCTTTGTCCCAGAAGTCACGCCACTCAGTAGCTGAAGTCTCTGCCACCTCTTTATATAAAGGCAATCCGGCCGCATACATATCAGGAGTGAAAAGCACTGAGTAAGCGAGGGAATCACCGGATCCGGTGAGTGTGAAGCTATTGGCTCCGGCTCTCGTCAACCGCGCGTTGATATCGCTCCATTCAAGTGTGACATAATATCGGGTCTCATCTATGGTGCGTTCAAGTATGGCTCGTGTTGGAGCCTGCTCCACTATATCGGTGTGGTGCGGCAGGGATTCATGCCAGTCACAGGCATCATCAGAATGTGCACCGGTCGGATATGCGAAGCGCAGTGTTATCCCTGTCGGGACTGCATCAGATGTCGTAGACACATATCCCGACACCAGATCCATATCCGGATGGCAGACAGTGCTGACAATATAACCAGCGTCTCCCACCGTGAATTCCGATTTAATTCTGCCACTCCTGAGATCAAGCTTCTGGACCGGATCTTTTATATCATCTGGCCCGGTTCCGTCCGGCAGCAGAAGTCCAATACAACCGAGGTGAAGACGGTGAGGATTCACTCTGTACCATACAGCTGCATCATTCTGCCGTCCCGGTTCTTTGAACTCAGCCGCATATAATTCTTTGTGCCCGTGACCGAAATCATATTCCTTATATGAGTCCTCGATCCTCAGACTGTCAGGATTTGAGAATGAATGCCATCCCCACTGGCTCTGTGTGCCGAGCGGAACGCCGTTGCTGTAATACTCCGGAAAAGTCTGAAGCCCGGTAATGTCCGTAGTGAACGCAAACGCGCCATTTCCGACACTGAGCGATGAAAGCGTATCAACCGCCGTGATGACAGGAGAGTTGCGTTCCAGCAATGCGAGACGATCAATAGTAGCCGAAGCCGGGACACACGAGCAGATACCAATAGCTAACAGAAATGATGCCTTTCTCATGGAAATCGGATAAAAGGATATTAATTTACGTACAAAGATGCGTAAATTTGCGCATTTATGCAAGAAATCGTACCTTTGGACTGATGTTTTCTACCATAATAAAGGAATATATCAAGGTCAACGGTCTCATCGGCTCCGGCGACCGTGTGATTGTCGGGCTTAGCGGAGGTGCTGATTCCGTGGCACTTCTCACAGTCCTGCGGGAACTTGATATACCTTTATGTGTCGCACACTGCAACTTCCATCTACGCGGCGAGGAAAGCGACCGCGATGAAATATTCTGTCGCGACTTATGTCATAAACTTGGCGTTGAATTACATATCAAGCACTTCGATGTCGGTAAAAGAATGGACACAACGGACGAATCCGTAGAGATGGCCTGCAGAAACCTGCGCTACGGATGGTGGGAATCACTCATAGCCGATGGATCCGGTACTCTGATCGCTGTCGGGCATCACCGGGAGGACAATATAGAGACCTTCTTCATTAATCTGTTCCGCGGATGCGGCATAGCCGGTTTAAAAGCTATGCTGCCGAAAAACGGACACATCATCCGCCCGCTTCTCAGCGTGTCAAGGACAGATATTGAAGCATATCTCGCCTCAAGAGATCTCTCTTTCGTGACTGACAGCACAAACCTGCATGACGATTTCAGGCGTAATAAAATACGGCTGAACATAATCCCCGAGATAGAAAGGAACTTCCCGGAAGCCTGCGACTCAATAGCCAGTACGATCGACAATCTGCGGGGAAATCATGCACTATACCAAGAGTATATAGAGCATCTTCGCACCATTTACATGACCGATGATGGATGCATTGATGTCCGTAGAATAATAAACGAGTCTCCTGATCCGGTCACGGCAATCCATGAACTCACCTCCTCCCGGGGCATCAACCCATCCCAGTCCGCAGAAATAGCAAGATGCGCATCCGAAAAATCAGGAGAGGGCAAATGGTTCAACGGGATGCTCCTTGACCGTGGAATACTCCATACATCGGCCTTTCCCACGCCGGAAGCAGAACCACAACTGCGGATCAGCCATATCAGCCCGGAGATGTTCCGGCAACTGATGAGTGAAAATCGGATAGACCACAATACGCTATATCTTGATGCGGACTCCATCGAAGGGAAAAAACTCACCCTCCGACACTGGTCAGAGGGTGATAGAATATACCCGTTCGGGATGAAAGGATCGCGACTTGTGAGCGATATACTCAGCGATGCAAAGACTCCGCTTGACCGGAAACGCTCCGTCATGATTGTGGAATGCGACGGCAAGATCCTGTGGGTGGCAGGCTACCGCACATCACGCTATTTTCCTGTGACTGCCGACACACGGACTGTCGCAGTCGTGACATTGGTTTAGTCAAGTTTAAGCACAGCCAAAAACGCCTTCTGCGGTACCTCCACGGAGCCTATCTGCTTCATACGTTTCTTACCTTTCTTCTGCTTCTCAAGCAGCTTGCGTTTTCGCGATATATCACCACCGTAGCATTTGGCCGTGACATCCTTTCTCACAGCCTTGATGGTCTCACGTGCAATAATCTTTGCTCCGATGGCAGCCTGGATCGCAATGTCAAATTGCTGGCGCGGGATAAGCTCCTTGAGTTTCTCGCACATCCGGCGTCCGAACGTCACGGCATTGTCGACGTGGGTAAGCGTCGAGAGCGCGTCCACGCTCTCACCGTTGAGCAGAATGTCTAACTTCACAAGCTTTGACTCGCGGAAATCGTGGAGATGATAGTCAAACGATGCATATCCTTTCGATATGCTTTTCAGTTTGTCGTAGAAATCTATCACTATCTCGCCAAGAGGCATATCGAAGATCATCTCCATGCGGTTGCCGGAGATATACTCCTGTTTCACAAGTTCACCACGCTTGGAAAGACAGAGAGTCATTATCGGCCCGATGAAATCCGCAGCCGTTATCACGGAGGCTCTTATATATGGCTCCTCAATCCTGTCGATCAACGTCGGATCCGGCAGGCCTGAAGGATTATGCACTTCCGCCATGTGTCCCTGCTTGTCATAAACACGATATGACACGTTGGGGACGGTCGTAATGACATCCATGTCAAACTCGCGCCCGAGGCGTTCCTGAATGATCTCCATGTGAAGAAGTCCGAGGAATCCACAGCGGAACCCGAAGCCGAGAGCCATGGACGACTCAGGCTGGAACGTGAGCGAAGCATCGTTGAGCTGCAATTTCTCAAGAGATGACCGCAGATTCTCAAAATCTTCCGTCTCTATCGGATAAACGCCGGCAAAGACCATCGGCTTGACCTCCTCAAAACCGTCAATGGCAGCGTCGCAAGGGCGGTTGACATGGGTGATCGTATCCCCCACCTTAACCTCGCGCGATGTCTTGATACCGGAGATGATGTATCCCACATTCCCGGCAGAAAGCATCTCCTCAGGCTGCATATCCAATTTCAGCACACCGATTTCATCTGCATTATACTCCTTACCGGTAGCCACGAACTTCACGAAATCGTTTTTCCGCACCGTTCCGTTGACAATCTTGAAGTAAGCGATGATTCCCCGGAATGGATTAAACACCGAGTCAAAAATCAGAGCCTGAAGCGGAGCATCCGGATCTCCTTCAGGAGCAGGGATGCGGTCCACTATCGCCTTCAGGATCTCGGGCACACCGATTCCGGTCTTGCCACTCGCACGGATTATCTCATCAGGATCGCAACCAAGGAGATCGACAATCTGATCCTCCACTTCCTCAGGCTTCGCACTGTCAAGATCCACCTTGTTTACGACAGGAATTATCTCAAGATCATTGTCAATGGCCATATAGAGGTTGGAGATAGTCTGAGCCTGTATGCCTTGCGACGCATCCACAATAAGGAGCGCACCCTCGCAGGCCGCTATCGAACGAGACACCTCGTAAGAGAAATCCACGTGTCCCGGAGTGTCGATTAGATTCAGTATATAGTCCTCCCCGTCAAGATGATAGTTCATCTGGATAGCGTGGCTTTTGATCGTTATGCCTCTTTCTCTCTCCAGATCCATATCGTCAAGCACCTGTGCCTGAAGATCCTTGCCTGCCACGGTATTTGTGTATTCAAGCAGGCGGTCAGCAAGGGTGCTCTTGCCGTGATCTATATGGGCTATAATGCAAAAATTTCGGATTCGTTTCATAATCTGCAAAGTTACGAATTTTTTGCGATTCAATCATACTCCACAGGCAAGAAACTCCGACATTCCACACCGGGAAGTTTTAAAGTCCAAGTGGGCTCGCACCCCATACGTCCTATGTGCCATCTGTAATGTGGTTCAACCCTAAGCAACTACATATTCGATTTTGCCAAGTTACATAAGACGAGACAGCTATGCGTTTTTGGTCATAACCCGAGAGTGGTTCTGCAATTATGCTTATACAAGAGTTTTGTAATTGTCGGGAGCAGAACTATGTTAGCCGCAAGCATACAGATGAGGAATGTCGTGTCCGGTAGTCCGTTGTTTCGAAAAAATATACTGACAAGGATTATCACCGGCCAGTGCAAGCAATAGTACGGCATAGTGTCAGCTCCTATTCTTGATAGTACATTGCGCGAATCAGCAATATGTGATGCGAGGGCGTTGAACGATAATATTCCCAACAGTACGTATGGTACCCATAACAAATATGGACCCATGACACTTGTACCGCTCCTCATATCCACACACACTGGCGAAATCACCGACATAATGCAATACGACACCAAGAGAATAAATGTTGTAATCTTTCCAAACTTTATGTCGCGAAGCCAGTATCCGCACGAATAGAATAGAAGACCGCTTGAGATATTTGATATATAGTAGGGATAAGGTAATTTTAACTCGTTTGACAGGAAATGAACCGGAATAAACACTATGCAACACGCTGCAAATACCCCCCCCTCAAATAGTTATATATCTTATTTGAAGTATTCCTTTTGGTATAGAAATAATTGAATAGGATTCTGACGCAGAACAGTGACAGCAGAAACCACAGCGCAAGATTGCCTGAAAAGGCTCCGGAGACGAGAAAACATTTGATCTGGGATATGATTGACATCAGTGTAAACGTTCCTCCGATTATATCTTTTAGCCACAATACGCACGTTCCTATAAGCGTAAACCATAAGAATGGAACTATTAATCGGCGAAACGAAGCCCTTACTGCATCTCTATTTGTGACCGGTTTATAGAACATACCGCCTTTGAAAAAGAACCAGGGCATAAAAAAACCGAGCCAAAATGTATAACGGTCAAATTGATCCCAAAGATGTGCCCACTGACAGCAATGTCCAACTATCATATATATCAACAGCAGTCCTCCAACCGAATCAAGATAAATCTGTCGCTGTTTCACCTTTCTCATATAACGTAGTCTTATCCTATCGTGAAATTCACATATTTTACTTACAGGTGCAAAATTAAGCAATAAATCAATGGTCTACAAATAAATTTAAACTAAAATAAAAAAGGGTGTGTGAAGCCCAGGAGCTTGCTCTTGTCGAGGCTCTGATGACCTATAAATGTGCTACCCTCTTCAATCCGCAATATACACATCTCTCCAAGGGGAACAAGATACTGCGGGTGACTGTCTACGGATACCCCGCCCGATACAAGAAGGCAGAGTAATTGTAAGTTTGTGATAATCAGTTCAAAGGGACTGTATTCACAGAATTGTCGTCAAAAAAAGCACGAAAAACTTGCACAGTTCCGCAAAAGTCTCTACCTTTGCAGCGCAAAACCGAAAGATGGTGAGCATAGCTCAGTTGGTTAGAGCGTCGGATTGTGGTTCCGAAGGTCGTGGGTTCGACCCCCACTGTTCACCCTGAAGATTAATCAGGCGATATCCATGGATATCGCCTGATTAATCTTTATACCAAATGTAGTCATATCAATCAATATATGCTCCCTTGGCGAGAAGCTCGGCATAACCTACATTGAAATAATGCCGTTCGAAATCCCGTGGACGGAGAATCCGGGAGTCGTAGATCACGAGGTCAAGGTCTATGACCACACACCCTTCCGCTTCCTTCCCGGCCACACGACCCTGCAGTGATTCGTAGTCCTTGAGAAACGTGACAAGCTGGTCAGCAGTCATATTCGTCCGTCCATGTATCACGGCGTTTGTATAGGTCGTTCCGTCGCCGGACACTGCCGGAGAATCATAGACAGACGACACCTTGCAATCCGCAAGTCTACCACAGATGAAATCAATAGCCTGACGTACTTGTGTTTCGCGGTCGGAGGAGTTGCTTCCGAGACCGATTGTACATGGAATTACGCGATCCATAATATCTTAATATATAAATAAATTGTCTTACTGAGCGACCCCTTTCATTGTCAAGGCTATACGACCACGCTGTGAATCAATATCAAGAACTTTCACCTTGACGGTCTGCCCTATCCTCACCACATCGGCAGGCGATGATATGAACCTGTCGCTGAGTTGAGAGATATGGATAAGTCCGTTCTCTTTCATCCCGAGATCCACAAACACGCCGAACGCCGTGATATTGTTGACTTTTCCCGTCAGTTCCTGACCGAGATGCAGATCGTCAATCTTGCGCACCGAATCATCGAATACGACCTCTTCCTCCTTCTCTCTCGGGTCAAGTCCCGGCTTCTCAAGCTCTATGATAATATCCGTAAGGGTGGGAAGTCCGGTCTCTTTGGTGATATAATTATCAAGTTCGATCTTGTGGAGCTGCGCGCGGTTGCGACAAAGTGTTGCCACATCCGATCCTATATCTGATGCAATTTTCTCAACCAAAGCATAACGTTCGGGATGGACTCCGGTATTGTCAAGCGGATTCACGCCTCCGGGTATACGCAGGAATCCGGCACACAGCTGAAATGCCTTCTCCCCCATACGAGGCACATCAAGCAGATCCGTCCGGGTAGCAAACGGTCCATTCTCCTTACGGTAGTTCACGATATTTGCCGCTAATGACGGCCCGATGCCCGACACATAACTGAGGAGCTGTCGGGAAGCGGTATTGACATTCACACCGACACTGTTGACGCAACTCTCCACTACAAAATCGAGCGACTCTTTAAGACGTGTCTGGTTCACATCATGCTGATACTGCCCCACACCTATGCTTTTGGGATCAATCTTGACAAGTTCGGCAAGCGGGTCAAGCAGGCGGCGCCCTATGGAGACCGCGCCTCTTACGGTGACATCCTCATCCGGGAATTCCTCACGTGCGACATCGGAAGCGGAGTAGATCGATGCCCCTTGTTCACTCACCATATAGACCTGCACCCTGCGGGGGAAGACAACATCACGCAGAAAACGCTCAGTCTCTCTTCCGGCAGTACCGTTACCAATGGCTATCGCGTCTATACGATGACGGTTAACCATATAACACAATGTATCGGCAGCACCGACAAAATCATTGGCCGGGGGAGTAGGATATATCACATCATGTTCCAGAAGATTACCCTGCTCATCAAGGGCTACCACCTTACATCCGGTCCGGTAGCCGGGATCTATGGCTATGACACGCTTCTTGCCCAACGGTGCCGCCATCAGAAGTTGACGGACATTGTCGGCAAACAACTGTATGGCCGCCGTATCACTCTTCTCCTTCGTGGCGGCCGAGATTTCACCCTCTATCGAGGGTCGCATCAGACGTTTGTAACCATCCTTGACAGCAGCCTTCACAACTGCCGCCACAGCAGGCGAAGCAGTGGAACGGACAAACATTCTGATCAGACGGTCGGTCATCTCCTCATCATCTATATTGATGGAAACTTTCAGGAATCCCTCCTCCTCACCTCTACGCATCGCGAGATAACGGTGGGAGTTGCAGGTACGGAGCGGCTCGGAAAAATCGAAATAATTCTGATACACATTCCCTTCCTCCTCTTTGCCGGGGACAACACGGGAGGAGATTGTCGCAGATCTCTGATAGCGCGCCCTGACAATATTGCGGGCCTTCTCGCTCTCACTGACCCATTCGGCGATAATATCCGATGCACCGGCCAGTGCGTCCTTGGCTGACGCTACGTCTCCTTTCACAAATTTGGCCGCCATTGCCTCCGGATCAGCCGTCGATGACTGCGACATGATCATCCTGGCCAATGGTTCAAGGCCGAGGGCACGTGCTGCCTGCGCCCGGGTGTTACGTTTGGGCTTATATGGCAGATATATATCCTCAAGAGCCACAGGGTCAAGGGTCTCGTCAATCCGGGCCTCCAATTCAGCTGTAAGCTCTCCTTTTTCGCTTATGACATTCTTGATATAATCCTTACGCTTGTCCAATTCGGTAAGAGCTTCATGGCGGAGCTGTACGGCTCTCACCGTGACTTCGTCCATAGCTCCGGTTGCCTCCTTACGGTATCGCGCGATGAAAGGGACAGTAGCACCATCGTCGAGCAGCCGCATACAGGCAGCCACATGTTTGCGCAAATGTGTACCTAATTCCTTCGTGATTATATTGGCGTGAACGTTGACCATTAGTTGAAAATTTACCTTTTTTTGAGTGTTAGGACAGTTATTTCAGGAGTAGCTCCGATACGTGCAGGAAATCCCACCGTGCCATCGCCTATATTTACGTAAAGCTGATGTGTCGAATCATTATCTTTATACAGACCGCCCCAGGTGTCATATCTCCACATTGCTGGCGACCACCCGGCTATCTCCATCTGCATGGCATGGGTATGGCCTGACAGAGTGAGAGCCACATTGACATCCTCGCGTCCGGATATCGAATCCGTCCAGTGAGCCGGATTGTGGGTCAGAAGTATCTTGCACACACTGTCGGACAGTTCTGGATATGCCTTAGTCAGAGAGCCATATACCTTGAAAGGAGGATCACCGATGTTTTCCACCCCTATAAGCGCGAGCGAATCCCCGCCTGTGCGCAGGTAGTCCGTCTCGTTGAGCAGAAGTCGCCAGTTCATCTCTTCCTGCAAAGACTTGAGTTCATCAAGATTTGCCTGCTTGGCCTTCGCGTCAGGCCAATCCGAATAATCGCCATAGTCATGGTTGCCGAGTATTGAATACACCCCGTGTGGTGCGTGGAGCCGCTGCAGAGGCTTGACGTGAGGATATAATTCAGAAGTCCTGGAATTGACAATGTCGCCCGTGAAAACTATGACATCCGGCGACAGGGAGTTCACTCTGTCAACCAGCTTGCTCACAAACGTTGTATCCGAACCGAAAGTACCCACATGAAGATCTGAGATCTGTGCTATCCTTAATCCCTCAAACTCATCCGGTAGGCCATCTATGTCAACGTCAATCTCGTTGACCTGTATATCGTACCTATTGACAAGCGCGCCCCACCACATTGTCGCAAATACACCTATTGAGATCACCACACCGGCAATCGAGAGCCAGTTGAGCGGACGGCGGTGGAAAAATTTCGGAATACGGGATACAAGATCAATGATGACAAATATGATCTTAGGTATATAAATGGACAGATACGCATATAGTGACCACATGACGAAGAGGAGCATCGTATTGTCTCCGCCACGGCGGGGCATAATGATAGCCACGATAACAAGCAACTGTAAAATACCGGATACCCACTTGTGGATCACAGCCAGACACCGATTGTTCAATCTACGGCGCAATACACCATAAATATACCAATCGACAAGAATACCGATTACGACAAGCAGTATGGCCGGGAGGAGCAGGAGTCGCATAGTAACGTATTTAAGAGATCGTCATCTGAATCAGCAATAACCGGCGGCAAGAAGCTTGTTGCGCAATGGGTTGGCATACATGGTGTACATATATGTCCTCATGAAATTCCGCTCCTGTACCGTCACATCAGGGACATCGACCTTATCAAGCTGTCCCTCTATATATGAAGTGACATTTGCCGCCTCCTCGGCATTATAGCGATCGGAGTACATATCGGAATCAAACGCGCGGTCGTATGCCACATAATTTATAGGGAAAATCTTGTAGCCCACGTGGATTCCGCAATCTATGTGACGGCATACCATGCGCACGACCTCCTGCTTGTCTTTCTCGCCGTCCATCGCTCTCACAAGCGGAGATATACATCCGGCAAAAGCGATGTGGACACGGCCTTTATGTCCGAGCAGACCGGTCTCCATGGAGAATAGATCATCATGCTGGCTCTTCTTGAACTCCGGATCCCTATGGCGGAGAAGCCATTCGCGGGCTTTGAGATAGTCATTGGGATCAAACTCGTATGAGATCGCCACCGGAAGTATGTTGAGATCCGCAAGATTGGATGCGGCTGAACCGTTTCCTCCGAGCCCGAGCATCTTCACAACGCTCTCCTGTGTGTGGTCGCTCGAATCCTTGGCACGACCTTGACGCTGAGCTATCCAGATACTCTCATGCTTCGATGTAATGGCATAGTGAATGTAGGAAGACAATTGTTTGGCTGCATCAAGAGCCTGACGTGTGGGAAGATTACGCTTCACGATGAAACTGCCGTTGAGCTTCACGAGATGTGTGATCCAGTCATATATCAGAAGATTATCACCTATGGCCACCTCGGATGTCTTCAATCCCTTTCGGAGAAAACAAAGATTTATAAATGAAGCGTCAAGCACTATATCCCTGTGGTTTGAAATGAATGAATATGCCATTGACGGATCTACATTCTCCAACCCCGTACAGGTTATACCTGATGTAGTGGATTTTTCGAGATTTTCAAGAAAGCGCATCATTATCTTTATCTGAAAGTCACGCTTCCCATCACAGCTCTTCAATAGTTTGACAAAATCACTATAATCTATATCCGGAAGTACCCATCTGACAGCGTGTTCGAACCCCGGATCCTTGACCATCCGTGCTATCTGTTCGGCAAAACAAGCGTCATCGTAGGGCGCAATTTCTGAAAATCCTGATTCTTCTGCGTTCATCGCACGCTTTAATTTTTAATATAAGTAAGTTTATACTAAAACCGATTAGTTGAAACAATAGTTGGGTCAAAGGTAAAAATTTTTGTGTGATTCTGCAAAACAATCGCCGCCACGAGGTCGTAATTTAAGGTTTTTTCGCAAAAACAACACAGCTCTAAACACCGAGCTGTCTCAGGATTTGGATTTGATGTTTAAAAATTTTATATTTGCAGACGAATAGTTTATCAAAACCCGACATGAATCCACTATTTTCGATCATCACAGTCACTTACAACGCAGCGGACACTCTCGAACCGACAATCAGAAGCATAGAGCGGCAGACGTGCAAGCTCTATGAGTTTCTGCTCATCGATGGAGCATCCTCCGATAGCACAGTAAGCATTGCCAAAAATTCGGAAATAGCAAACAAGACTATTATCTCCGAACCTGACGGAGGTCTGTATGATGCCATGAACAAAGGTCTTGGCATCGCCAAGGGAGATTATCTGATATTTCTTAATGCCGGGGATTCATTTCACTCACCAACCACACTGGAGCATCTCGCCGATGCAATAATGGAGAATGACTATCCGGGCATCGTGTACGGACAGACCGATATAGTAGACTCTAATCGTCAGTATGTGGGACCGAGACATCTCACCGCACCCGAGGTGTTGACGCTCGACTCGTTCAAACAAGGTATGGTAGTGTGTCATCAGGCTTTTGTCGTACTGCGCAAACTGACCAACAATTTCAATACACGCCTGCGTTTCTCTGCTGACTACGAGTGGTGTATAAGATGCCTGCAGCGATCACAGCGCAATTGTTACCTGAACGAGACCATTGTCGACTATCTTTCAGAAGGGCTGACCACATCCAACCACCGCAGATCGCTCTACGAGAGATTTATAATCATGAGCCATTACTATGGCTTCTTCCCCACTCTTTTCCGCCATTTCGGTTTTCTGAAAAGATATCTTTCATCGAAACGCAGCCACAGATAATTCTGTTCAACTTTTTGTCCCGGCCTATGTTATATTTAGAAAACGGGAACAGAAATGAAAAGGATATTTCTAATTGCAACAATACTCGTGTCCATGGTAATGGCTACAAAAGCCATGACTTATGAGGAAGCTTTTGATTCAATCAAAGCCATTCCTGATATGAAAGGCGTTGACGCTACCGAGCTTTCAGGGCACAATGATTTCGCAGCAGTTGGAATCACAAACGCACAACTCATTCTATGGACCGGCGAGCGCGGAAGCCAGACCGGGGTCTATGGCAACAAGATATATAAGATAATAAGTGAACTCCCGGTTGCGGAAATGATACAGGGACGTATGGCCGGAAGTTCGTTATTCGCCATATTCGCCAGACCGGTATCTGCTGATTCTAACAGGATCATAATATTATCAGACTCGGCCGGAGCCGGATTCACCGGAGCATTGATCGGATATATCAACAATGAATACCTTAATGAATTGAGGAGCGCGATACTGCAGACCAAAGAGGATGGCGGCACAGCTGTGTACCTGAACATGATGAATTTTTAGGTCACTTCACCCGATCGGGATTCTTAGCAATGAAATCTTTCCAGGACTTCGGACCGGCGGAAACTTGAGGCCTTGATGATTCATAAAAATGGCACAACGCTGCTGCAAGACCATCTGTCGCATCGAGTTCCACATCAAGCTGCTCATCCGGAATAGACAACATTCTCCTGAGCATCTCACGCACCTGCTCTTTAGAAGCGGCACCATTGCCCGTGATAGCCATTTTAATTTTTCTGGGCTCATACTCAACAATGGGAACATCTCTCGTCAGGGCAGCGGCCATCGCCACACCCTGCGCTCTTCCGAGTTTCAGCATTGACTGGACATTCTTGCCGAAAAAAGGTGCTTCAATGGCCATCTCGTCAGGCATATACTGTTCCACGAGGCCTGTGACCCGCTCGAAAATACGTCTCAGTCTGAGATAATGGCTCTCAAACTTACTGAGTCTAACCACCCCCATAGCCACAAGGATCGGCTTCCTGTCTTTCACTCCAAGGATACCATAACCGAGTACATTTGTACCCGGGTCAACGCCAATTATGACCTTATCGAAATCCCTCAGCTCCATCACAATATAGGAATCACCTCCATATATGTCGAGAACGAGAGAGCTTTCTCTCCATACCGGCTCATAAATCCGGATCTTACATCACCGCCGGCACCATCATGCCACGCCTCAGCCTCTGACAGATCGCCGGCTCTCAGATGCAGGGCATATCCCGACACATCTTCACCGGCCTCGACAAGCAACAGACATAATTCCGGATCAGACAATCCGGCAAGAAGAGCCGACGGGACATAAACGGTCTTCATCCATGAGAGAAAATCGTTCTCTATGGACGGATGGATGTAAAATGTCGTGTTAAGCAGGATCATACCTCTCCGCGGTTAATAGCTTTAAAACTGCCGGCTCGTCTGAACACCATAAATGCAAAAACCAAAGTCAGCACAATCGCCAACGGCATTGACACGAATCGGTTCTCTATTCCGAGGAACTGAGGAGAATAGAACACAAAGTAAGTGACAATGAATGTCATGAACAGTGCGGGTATCAGTGCGATCCAGTAATTCTTGTCTCTCTGCACAAGCCATACATATATTGACCATAGCACTACGGCGGCAAGAGTCTGGTTAGACCATGCAAAATATCGCCATACCATGCCAAACTCCACCTGAGTTATTCCAAATCCTATTATGAACAATGGGATACATATAAGGAACCGGTTCAAAATAGGCTTCTGATTATAGTTAAACATATCAGCAATGATCAACCGGGCACCGCGGAAAGCAGTATCTCCGGATGTGATGGGCGCGGCGACAACTCCGAGCAGCGCGAGTATGGCACCGATCTGTCCGAGAGTCGAACGGGAAATCACATCGACGGCCCATGCAGCATTGTTGCCATGCTCCGCGAGTTGTTCGTTCAAACCCGTCGGACCATGGAAGAAAGCCATCGCGATAGCCGCCCATATCAGAGCGATCACACTCTCGGAGATCATAGAGCCATAGAAAACGGAACGGCACTTCTTCTCCGATGTGACACATCTTGCCATGAGCGGTGACTGTGTGGCATGGAATCCAGAGATTGCTCCACACGCGATGGTGATGAACATCGTGGGAATTATGGGAAGGGCTTCCGGATCAGGCTGAAAATTATGCAGTGTGGTAAGCTCCGGAATCTGATAGGAACCGAAAAAAAGCACGAGAAGCAGACCTCCGGCCATCGCTATCAAAGCTACTCCAAACACCGGATAGATCTTTCCGATCACCTTGTCGACCGGGAGCATTGTGGCCACTACATAATAGGCCAAGATAATATATATCCAGATGGTCTGGCTTACGGACGGCACAAGCGTACCGAGCAACTGAGCCGGACTCAGAATAAACACTGCTCCTACAAGCACCAACAGCGCGATAGAGAATACACGCACCACGCTGCGGGTACTTACGCCAAGATATACACCTATGATCTCAGGCAAGCTCTTACCGTCGTGACGCAAAATCATCATGCCGGAAAGATAGTCGTGCATAGCACCGAAAAATATTCCGCCAAGTGTGATCCAGAGGAAAGCTACCGGACCGAAACAGGCACCAAGTATTGCACCAAAAATAGGTCCGGTTCCGGCAATATTGAGAAGCTGGATAAGAAACACCCTCCATCGTGGAAGCTTCATATAGTCCACGCCGTCCTCAAGGCGGAAAGCAGGAGTCACATTAGCATCGTCGGCATCAGCCTGTCGCTCTAAATATTTGCCATAGGTGAAATATGCCGTGACGAGAAGTGCAAGACAGATAATGAATGTTATCATGATTAATACTGGTTATTAGATTTAACGTACCACGGATGACATATGAGTGGCACAACTGATGTTGTCATTTCTGTTATTCTTCTGGCGCCACGGTAATATCTTCCGGAAAAGTCCGGATCATCGGGAGCCATCATATTTGTTTTTACCATACCTGAACAATGGATGTATCTACCATCTCCGTCATATATGGCCACATGATTGATATTTCCATCAGGAGTAGAACTGAAAAACAGAAGATCCCCACGCTCTATGTCATCTTCTTCTACGGGAAGTCCCGCATTGAACTGATCCTTGGCATCACGCGGGAGAAGTATGCCCTGATCTCCAAACGCAACCCTCACCAATCCGGAGCAGTCCATGGATTTAGTGGAGTTTCCACCCCACAGATACGGACTACCCATATATGCGTAACAGAAATCAACGAGTCTGTCGTAATCAACAGGCTCAGACGATTCCAACGGGACTACATCAAGTGAGCGTATATATCCGGATCGGCCATCCGGTAATATTATTCTTACATATATACTGTCAGAGATATTTTCACCTCTCACCACTGACCCGTTGACAAGGGAAACGATGATATCGCGCGGCGAGTCAGATCCGGGCTCACTATAAACTATGGCTTCCCGGAGCGATGTCACTCTGAGCCGCTTGGAATTCTGCCAATCCGAAATCCCGCCACCTTTGCAAAGATCGACGAAACTGTTGGATATCACATACCCCTCATATCCATCCGGACCCTTCAGTTTCCACCATTCATCATCGCTATCATCAATCACCTGCATAGGTGTTCCAAGAACAGCCTGCGAGACCAACTGTGAACCGTGTGATCTGCCGTCTCTCATACAGGCGACAGGAACAGATATCTGCACGAAACAACTATCACAACCAAGAGCTATGACATTACATACAGCAAGGAAGAGGAAAGATAAAATATGTCTCATTTCATTCGATATTCAAGTCAAACAACCTGCAGGCGTTGGATGTGGTTCTGTCACAAACCTCTTCATATGTCTCGCCGAGAGCAGCGGCCACCTCCCGGGCCACATTCACAATATAGGAACTTTCATTACGTTTCCCTCTGAACGGGACAGGGGCAAGATAGGGAGAATCTGTCTCAAGAAGTATCCTGTCAAGGCCTATCTCCGGCAGCACATTCCTTAGTTTTGAATTCTTGAACGTGACGATCCCGTTTATCCCGAAGTAGAAGTCACCGACAGATCTTATGGCCACCACATCGTCCACAGTTCCTCCGAAACTATGGAAAACGCCTCTGACCTTACCACTCACCGGATTGAGCACCTTCAATATCTCGTCAAGTCCTTCGCGGCAATGAATAATGACAGGAAGATCGTGACGGATCGCGAGATCGATCTGGCGGGCAAAAGCAACAATCTGCTGATCAAGATATGTCCTATCCCAATAAAGGTCGATACCGATCTCACCGACAGCCACGTATGAAGATGGATTTTCTTCCATCTCCTTCTCCACCTGCTCAAGATCACATACATAGTTCTCCCCTACCTCAGTTGGATGAAGCCCCATCGCCATGCAGGTGTATGCAGGATAGGAATCATGGAGCTGCTTCATCGGGGAGATCGTGGACATATCCACATTGGGAAGTATCATCTTCCCAATTCCGGCATCAATAGCACGACGGATCATATCATCTCTATCGGCATCAAATTCCGGGAGATACGGATGTGTATGCGTATCTATCAGCATCACTTGTCTCGGGTGGCAGATTTAAGTGCAAGATCCATGAAGAAAGATCTCGCCTCAGGTGACAGATCCAGATTGTCAAGACATTTTATGGCTGAGTCGATATACGCGCTTATCAACTCATGAATTCTTTCAGGGAGATTCAGATTATTGTACAC
Organism: uncultured Staphylococcus sp.; assembly: GCA_964552825.1. GTDB lineage: Bacteria > Bacteroidota > Bacteroidia > Bacteroidales > Muribaculaceae > Duncaniella. Next base: position 70,689 of record CAZKIE010000011.1, read on the forward strand.
TTCCTTCACGCTACGGATTTTTCCGGCGGGGTCGTCCGACTTGCCGAGCAACGACCTTATCACACCTGTCTTATCCTCATTCATAGCCATGATGAGCAGCCATGTCTTCTTATCATTGAGGATATCACCTCCTATAGCCTTTCCGAATGTTCCGGGATCACCGTAGGTGTCAAGATAATCGTCCTGCAACTGGAAAGCAAGTCCAAGATTCACTCCGTATTCAAAGAATTTGACCTGTATCTCAAACTGAGCACCCGCCATCAGTGCTCCCATACCACAGGCACATCCGAGCAAAACCGAGGTCTTCAGCCGGATCATCTCCATATATTCCTCCACCGTGACATCTGTCCGTTGCTCGAAATCCATATCATACTGCTGACCCTCGTAGATATTCATCGCTGTTCCGTTGAATAGTTCGAGAGCCTGGGCAAGACGATCGCCGGCTTTCACTGCAAGAAGCATTACGGATGTCGTGAGCATGGCATCGCCGGAAAGTATAGCCGTCTCCTCGTTCCACTTGCGATGGACCGTGGGTCTGCCGCGGCGGACATCAGCTTTGTCCATCACATCATCGTGAAGGAGCGTGAAATTGTGGAACATCTCGATAGCAATGGCCTGATGTATGGCAGTCATGGGATCCACGCCGAGAGCATCACAGGCAGCGAGAGTGAGAACCGGCCTCAACCGCTTTCCTCCGCAGTCAAGAGTATATGTGATCGGAGCATAAAGACCCTGCGGTTGCTGAGGTAGTCTCATATTGGCGATCGCATCGCCGACGATCTTCAGATATTCACCGTAATCCTTCATGTCAATGGCGTTTTTTCTTCTTGCCGTGCGTTTCACGGACATTTTTAGGACTGACTTTCTTGCCCATGTAATCCTCACCCCTCAGATCATTACCCCTATCATCGAGCAGGACAAAATCAAGTTGTTTTTTCTCGAGATCCGCACGAGCCACCTTTATGTCTACACTGTCGCCGAGACGATAGCGGTGATTGTGGCGGCGGCCGATAAGACAATGATTCTTTTCGTCAAGATCGTAATAGTCATCGGCAAGATCCCTCATCGGGACAAGACCCTCACAAAGGTTATCATTGAGTTCGACATACAATCCCCATTCGGTGACACCCGATATGATACCTGAGAATGATTCCCCGAGATGTGACTGCATATATTCGACCTGCTTGTACTTGATGGATGCGCGCTCGGCATTGGCGGCGAGTTGTTCCATCTCGCTCGAATGTTTACACTGTTCCTCAAGTTTCTGGACATTGACACTTCTGCCACCAGCGAGATAGCGTTCGAGCAGACGGTGAACCATCATATCCGGATAGCGTCTGATAGGCGAGGTGAAATGTGTGTAATAATCAAAACCGAGGCCATAGTGGCCGATATTGTCTGTAGTATATATGGCCTTGGCCATGGAACGGATGGCGAGAGTGGCGAGATAGTTCTCCTCACCCTTTCCTTTCACCTCGGCAAGCATCCTGTTGAGGGAGCGGTTGATCTCCTTGGGTGTACCGGACGATTTGATCTTATAACCAAAAGCACGCGCAATAGCCGCAAGATCCGACAGACGCTGTGGATCCGGGACATCGTGGACACGATATACGAAGGCTTTAGGTCTCTTCTTACCCTGCGACTTACCGACATAAGTCGCGACAGTCCTGTTGGCCAGAAGCATGAATTCCTCTATAAGCTTGTTGGCATCCTTCGAGACCTTGAAATACACACCGGTAGGGGTTCCGTCGGGGGTTATGTCGAATTTCACCTCTGCCCTGTCAAACTCGACAGATCCCTCCTCGTAACGCTGGCGGCGAAGCACTTTGGCCAACTCATCAAGTTTTACAATAGCCTCGACACAGTCACCCATACCGTTCTCGATAACACTCTGTGCTTCTTCATATGTGAATCTGCGGTTCGAGCGAATCACTGTCCTCGCGATTTTAGAGGAGTGGACTTTCGCATCGTTGTCCATTTCAAATATAACGGAAAATGCGAGTTTATCTTCATCTGGACGCAACGAACAGATACCGTTGCACAAATGCTCCGGAAGCATGGGGACAACGCGATCCACAAGGTAGACGGATGTGGCACGGCGCTGCGCCTCTTTGTCGATAATTGTATCAGGATGCACGTAGTGGGTTACATCAGCGATATGCACACCTACCTCATAACGACCGTTTGGAAGAGCCTTGAACGACAAGGCATCATCGAAATCCTTGGCATCTTCCGGGTCAATGGTGAACGTCAAGGTATCACGCATATCTATACGTTGTGCAACTACATCGTCAGTGATTCCGGCATCAATCTTATCCGCCGCAAGCTCCACGGCGCGTGGATATTTATAAGGAAGACCAAACTCAGCAAGAATCGCATGGATCTCGGTGTTGTTCTCTCCGGTTTTCCCAAGTATATCGACAACCTCACCGCTCGGATTCTTCATATCATCCTTCCATTCAGTGATCCTGACAATAGCCTTGTCGCCCGTGACACCACCTTTGAGCTTTGACTTGGGTATAAAAATGTCAGTGGCAAGAAATTTGCTGTCAGTGAGAAGATATCCGAAATGTCGATCCACTTTAAGAGTCCCGATAAATGTCTGATCCTTCTTCTCGATAATCTCTATAACCTCAGCCTCTGTCTCTGCGCCTCTTCGATGAGCAGCGATGTTGACACGGACACGGTCGCCATTGAGCGCGTGCATCGATTTCCTTTCCGCCACGAAGATGGTCTCGCCATCCGACTCAGTGACGACGGAATTCTTGCCATTGCTCCTGCGGACAAATATACCGATAGCCTCATTACCACGCTGCGGTGACTTGTATTTACCCGGTGACACCTCGATGATCTCACCGTTAAAAGCCATTTCTACAAGCCAAAGTGCAATATTGCGCTGCTGGACGGCGGTCTTGGCCCCGACAGCATAGGCAACTTGCTTATAATTATATGTGTTGTTTTTCTGCCGGCTCACAAAATCCTCCACGCTCTTTCTGAGAGCGGACTGTGAACGGCTTGATACAGGTTTGCCAGATGATTTAGCCATAGTGATGATTTTAGAGAAAATGCCTTTTTACTTATAATAAAGTAAAAAAGCACTATAAAGTTTACAGGGATACCTAATTATTATGCATCAATATTGGCATAATTGGCATTTGTCTCTATGAAATCACGACGCGGGGCGACATCCTCGCCCATAAGCATGGAGAATATGCGGTCTGCTTCCGCAGCATCCGAGATGGTCACTTTCTTGAGAAGACGCTGATCGGGATCCATAGTGGTATCACGAAGTTCCTCAGCCGACATCTCACCGAGACCTTTGTAGCGCTGCACCTTTGTCTTGTCACCGTTGACAGCGATGAACTGCTGAACCTGGGCATCCGTCCAGCAATATTCCTCCACCTTGCCGCGCGAACATTTATAGAGCGGCGGAGTGGCAAGGTACAGGTAGCCGTTCTCAATAACCGGGCGCATCCTGCGGAAGAAGAAGGTCATGAGCAGTGTAGCGATATGGCTACCGTCCACATCGGCATCAGTCATAATTATTATCTTGTGATATGCCAGACGCGAGATGTTGATAGCCATGGGATCCTCGTCGGTGCCGATGGTGACACGCATAGCCCGATAGAGGCTCTGTATCTCCTGGTTGTCAAGAATCTTGTGATCCATCGCTTTCTCCACATTAAGAATCTTACCTCTCAAAGGAAGAATGGCCTGGAATGTACGGTCGCGACCCTGCTTTGCAGTTCCACCGGCAGAGTCACCCTCGACAAGGAACAACTCACAATCTTCGGCATGGCGCGAAGAACAGTCGGCGAGTTTACCGGGAAGACCACCACCTGTGAGGGGAGACTTGCGGAGTATCTTGTTTCTCGCATTATATGCGGCATGACGGGCTTGGGCTGCCAATGCCACTTTCTCGACAATTATCTTGGCCTGCTTGGGATGCTCCTCAAGATAGTAACGCAGAGCCTCGCTTACCGCCGAAGATACGGCTCCCGCAACCTCACTGTTGCCGAGCTTGGTCTTGGTCTGACCTTCAAACTGAGGTTCGAGAACTTTGACAGAGATGACAGCCGTGAGTCCTTCGCGGAAATCGTCACCGCTTACCTCAACCTTCACCTTGTCAAACAGCTTGTTGTCCTCGGCATACTTCTTGAGTGTCGAAGTAAGACCGCGACGGAATCCGCTGAGATGTGTACCGCCCTCAATAGTGTTGATATTATTTACAAACGAGTGGACATTCTCATTGAATGTAGTATTGTACGTAAGTGCTACCTCCACAGGTATGCCCTGACGCTCAGTGTTGAGATGTATGACATCGTTGATCAGCGACTCTTTGTTGGAATCTATGTACTCCACAAATTCACGCAGACCCTCCTTGGAATAGAACACATCTTTCTTTGGATTGCCCTCGCTGTCAAGTTGGCGCTTATCTACCAGAGTCAGAGTGATTCCGGCATTAAGATATGCGAGATCCCTCAGACGTATAGAGAGCGTGTTATAATCATAGACAGTCTCGGTGAATATGGAAGCATCGGGTTTGAACGTCACGGTCGTGCCGGTCTCATCACTCTCCCCTATCACCTGAAGCGTGGTCGTGGGCTTTCCGCAAGAATACTCCTGCATATAGACTTTGCCGTCTCGTCGCACCTCAGCACGGAGATATGTCGACAGCGCGTTTACACAACTTACACCGACACCATGAAGACCACCGGACACCTTGTAGGAACCCTTGTCGAACTTACCTCCGGCATGGAGAACCGTCAGCACAACCTCAAGCGCGCTCTTGTGCTCCTTCTCATGCATATCAACCGGAATACCACGTCCGTTATCCACCACTGTGATGGAATCATCCTCATTGATGGTCACTTCTATATGCGTGGCATATCCTGCAAGAGCCTCGTCAATAGAGTTGTCAACCACCTCATATACAAGATGGTGAAGTCCCTTGGCACTGATGTCGCCTATGTACATCGCCGGACGCTTTCTCACGGCCTCAAGTCCTTCAAGAACCTGAATGTTGCTCGCACTGTATTCGTGTTGTTTCTCTTTGTCTTCTGCTGACATTGCGTTATTGTGATATTTCTTCGTTGTATGGTTTTCCTTTGACTCCGCCAGGAAAGCCTTCAAGGCATCTTCTTTGGAGCATACAAAATTAATCAAAATTTCCGTAACGGCAAAACAAAACCGGCTAATTTGCCCATTATTTTGACGTTTGACGGCCCCGGGCCGCAAGACATATACCCCTATTGCGAGAGATAGCAGCCGCGACAGCGCGAATTATCAATCCTTTACGAGTATCTGTGAAAGTCGATGCTCGAGATCCGTCGAGCTCAATCTGGTAGTGAGTGTCCCCTTATGGGCTACTGATATGTTGCCGGTCTCCTCTGATACCACTATCGCAAATGCATCGGTAGCCTGCGAGATACCCAGAGCGGAACGGTGTCGCAGGCCAAGAGCACGCGGAACATTTCTGTCATGACTCACCGGGAGTATACAGCCCGCGCTGCATATCCTTGTGCCATCTATGATCATCGCGCCGTCATGCAGAGGCGAATTCTTGAAAAATATATTCTCAATCAGGCGGGAATTGATATCCGCATCAATAATATCGCCGCTTTTCTCATAGGATTCGAGCGGCATCTCTTGTCGTATCACTATCAGTGCCCCCGTCTTCGTCTTCGACATATTCATACAGGCATACACGATCGGAAGCACATACTTGCGTGCATCGGAATTCTCCGCTGCCTTATCATGACGGAAAAGATTCTTCATGAAACGCCAACGCTTATGATCGCCAAGCTCGACAAGAAACCTCTTTATCTGATCTTGAAACAAAATCACAAGCACAAGCATACCTATACCCATGAACTGGTCGAGTATGCTGCCGAGAAGCTTCAGCTCAAGAATCTGCGATGTCACCACCCACACGACTATAAACGCGAGAACTCCGAAAAATATATTTATAGTTCCGCTTTCTTTCATTATCCTATATATATAGAATAGTAAAAGAGCCACAATGGCTATGTCGAAAGCGTCTTTGATTCCAAATTGTTCCACAATCAGATATCCGTTGAGAGAGTGAATAATCTTACGGCTTCCACAGCCTCCTTTACATCATGCACACGCAGGATCGATGCCCCGCGGGAGAGGGAGACGACATTAAGCACAGTTGTCCCGTTTAGAGCGGCCTCCACCGGTACACCAAGCGCCTTGGTGATCATGGATTTTCTCGATATACCCACAAGCAGTGGCTCCTCGAACGCCTCCGCAAACACATCCAGATCACGCATAAGTCTGTAGTTCTGCTCCAGAGTCTTCGCAAATCCAAATCCGGGATCAATAATTACATCTGACACCCCGGCAAGCCTGAGTCTACGCAACTTTTCCGATAGATCCCTAATCACATCGGCAGTGACATCCGCATAGTCTGTGAGTCCCTGCATCGTCTCCGGTGTACCTCGCGTATGCATCAGCACATACACCACACCAAGATTCGAGACCACACGATACATATCACCATCAAGATCACCTCCTGAAATATCATTGATAATGTCGACACGATGATCTCCGGCACACCGCCTCGCCACCTCCGACCGATACGTATCAAGAGACACAATCACATCGTCCGATATGTCGCGGACTACATCAAGACCCATCTCGACCCTCGCACATTCCTCTTCGAGACCGACATCGCCGGAGCCGGGCCTCGTGGAACATCCACCTATATCAATAATATCCACGCCATCCTTCAGCATACGCTCCACACGCGACGCAATATCGCGACGAGTCAATGCCCTCGAACCGGAATAAAATGAATCCGGGGTGACATTGAGGATACCCATCACCTGAGGCCGATCAAACACCCGGAGTTCACCATTGATATTTAACGTGAAAGGTCGAAACATGATCTCATTGGATTTGTTGCAAAGTTACCATTTTTATCTGACATATAAAACACGAATTTAATAAATATGATATATATATAACCCAGTACAAACACTATGGGTCTCGCCTCACGGCGAAACCCATATGCAGTCTTAGTAATAAGGCTCTACAAACCTAACATAAAAAACACATTTACTATTATGCAATTCGTTTACGGTAATCCATGCATCAAATAATACGAAAAGTATAATTCCACTAACTAATTTCTTATTGAAACACCCCATCTCGGTGTTTCTGCAATACAAATTTAGCCGTAAAAACACTCGTTTCAAACAATAGTTGACATCCACTTAACAACAATAAAGGATAAACGCATATAAAATACTATATATCAACATAATAGCACTGATAATTGGAGGTTTGATACAGAAAAATAGTTATCAAATTATATGGTAATTTGATAACATTATAGGTATAAAATGTTAATAGCAGACTATTTCCACTTCTCAAGAAATCGACTTGATCAGCATCACTTTTTCCTCAAATCCATCCCGATCCAAAGCCCGCGCCTTAAACTTGTTTTTATATGTATAGATAGTGTAGACCGAATAATTCAGCATCCGTGCTATACGCGTCGTATCCTCAATCCCGAGCCGCATGAGGGCAAGTATTCTCAAATCAGTATTAAGACGTTCCCCATCCTTTAGAACAACTTGCTTGTCAGGCAAAAGAAGACTGTTGACATCGCTGACAAAAGTTGGATATATATGGAGAAAAGCATCGTCAAAGACATCGAAAAACTCCTTGGATTGCTCCTCGACGAACTTTCCGGACTTTGTGAGTTTGTACAGTTCATCGACCTGTCCGGCAGAAATCTTACGGTTGACCATCTTGTTGAGTTGATTGAGCTTATCCATATATATCGAACACAGATTCAGAAACTGCGTGATATAAACATCCTTGGTGCTGTTGGCATCCTCAAGACTGGCAGCCATTGAATGTAGTTGTCTGTTCTTGTTTCTAACCAGCATTATTCCCACACATAATACGACAAGGAGAAACGCAAGTACACATATAAATATATATATCCGTCTCGTCGACGACGCGATCTCGGATCTGTGCGCGCTTTCTATATATGGTATAGCTTGAGAAGTCTCTATGATACGCAATGGCACATTACAGTCCACCGCATTTTTCAGGGCGATAGACAGATAATCGTGAGCGCGTTCTACGGCATTATGTCCATAAAGAGTCCTGCCAAGCTCCTGCAGGGAAGTCACTTCCAGAGTTGCGCACCTCGTATCCGATATGGCCGACAACGCGAGATAGTAGATATATCCAGGTTCGTCACCTTTGGCCTTGGAAATATCCGCCATCATGTGGGCGGCTCTCGCATATAGAGGATGCGTTTCGTCTATATCGTCAAGCAATCCCAACAGGACTGCTTTCGCTTTAGAGTAATCTCCTTTTAGCAGATACTGTTCCCCGCTGTTCAGCCTGTATCTCTCGGAATCAGGATCGAGTACATCAAGCAACATCCTCTGAGCTGCATGATGCTTCTCTGAGTACACTTCATAAAGTTCCGGGGAGGACAGAAAAAGATTGCCGATGAACGATGACATCTGCCTGACCGCATCATACGTCTCACCCTTCAGTCCATCTGGGATTCCGGTTCTCAACACCGAGTCCATCAGCTCATTCGCACGTAGGATTCTCAGCTTCAGAGGCAGATATGTGGCTCCACGGATAGCGAACCGCACCGCAACCGAATCCATTCTCAGCATACGGGCCTGTCTGTACCCCTCCTGGAAAAAGAAAACAGCAGAATCTATATTGAACGCGCTATAATTATCTCCGATCTCAAGCATCACAGCAAGCCGTAGTGCTTCCGGCGTGTCGCGCCTCACCAGCATACGCTTCAATGAATCAATCTTCAACCGCCTCGCGTCAATATACTCATCCCGCCTGGCCAGTTCATTATCCAACCGACCCAGAACAGCGACGACATCCGCCTCCGTCACCTGAATAGCGACAGAGGGCAGCACACCGAGCAATAACAGTAAGAGAAAATATATCTGCCTGATATATCTCACATCACTTCACATTGACCGTAAGTTTGTCGTAGGCGCGTTCGGCCTTTGCCCGGGCTTCCTCCACGGTGTCAGCAGTAGCAAGAATCACACCCATTCTGCGGTGACCCTTTATCTCAGGCTTGCCAAAAATACGCATCTGCACACCCGGCTCTTCAAGAACCGCCTCAAGATTACACATCTCGATCTCCTTGGTGTCGCCTTCGACCACAACCGCACGGGAAGCAGACGGCCCCAGGAATCGGATATCGGGAACGGGAAGTCCGAGAAGAGCTCTTGCATGAAGAGCGAACTCACTCAGATCCTGCGAGATCATAGTCACCATGCCGGTATCATGAGGACGCGGTGACACTTCGCTGAAAATCACATCATCTCCCTTGACAAAAAGTTCAACGCCGAATATTCCGTAGCCTCCGAGAGCATCAGTCACCTTTCCGGCTATCTCCTGAGCAGCTTTCTTAGCTTCAGGGGTCATGGCCTGAGGCTGCCATGAGTAACGGTAGTCACCGTCGATCTGGATATGCCCTATCGGTTCACAGAATTTCGTGCCGGCCACAGAGCGGACAGTAAGCAGAGTGATCTCATAGTCAAAATCTACAAATCCTTCCACTATAACGCGTCCGGCGCCCGCGCGTCCGCCCTCCTGAGCTATTGTCCACGCACGCTGTATATCTTCCGGGGTCTTTATGACACTCTGTCCATGTCCGCTCGATGACATGATGGGCTTGACAACACAAGGTATACCTACGGCATCGACAGCCTTGACGAACTCATCGTAATCCGAGGCAAAGCGATATGGCGATGTCTTCACACCGAGCTGTTCGGCAGCAAGTCTGCGGATACCCTCACGGTTCATCGTAAGAAATGCAGCGTTTGCGGTCGGTGTCACATGATAACCCTCATTCTCCAATTCCACAAGCACCGGAGTGGCTATGGCCTCGACTTCAGGTATGATATGATCAGGATTTTCAGCTATGATTGTCTCACGGAGCTTCTCCCCGTCGAGCATACTGAATACATGACATCTGTCGGCCACGTGCATGGCAGGCGCATTAGCATATTTGTCGCAAGCAACCACCTCGACTCCCATGCGTTGAAGTTCGATCGCCACTTCCTTTCCAAGTTCGCCACTGCCGAGCAACATTGCCTTACGTCCACACTGTGTGAATTTGCTACCGATTTTAGACATAACTTATATGATTATGATTGGATTCTTTCCTTTGTTGAAGCTTGAAAGGGACTTCAATAGGAGCCGCCTGACACCTTTTCCGCCACAAAGGTACACAAAAATCGTGATTTCTTACACAACCGTGCGCAAGAAATCACGATTTTTATGTACCTTTGTAGCCTGAATTTTCACCAATAATTTTACAGGTAAAAATGAGAAAAAATATTGTAGCAGGCAACTGGAAAATGAACACCACCCTGCCCGAGGGAATCAAACTCGCAGAAGAGGTCAATGCAGCACTTGCTGATGCAAACCCCAAATGCGACGTTGTCATCTGCGTTCCCTTCACCCATCTCGCTTCCATCAACAACGTCATCGACAAGAACAAACTTGGCCTCGGAGCTGAAAACTGTGCCGACCATAAGTCCGGCGCATATACCGGTGAGGTGTCAGCACCCATGGTCGCATCTACAGGAGCAACCTACGTGATCCTCGGCCACTCGGAGCGCCGTCAGTACTACGGTGAGACATCTGAGACTCTGCGCGACAAAGTACGTCTGGCTCTCGACAACGGCCTCACCCCCATTTTCTGTATCGGCGAGGTTCTCGAGCAGCGCGAGGACGGCAGCTTCTTTGACGTGGTGAAATGCCAGATCGAGGAAGGTCTATTCAATCTCGACGCTACGGAATTCGGCAAGATCATCCTTGCCTACGAACCCGTATGGGCCATCGGTACCGGCAAGACAGCCACCGACGACCAGGCACAGGAGATGCACGCCTTCATCCGCAAGACCATAGCAGACAAATATGGTGCGGAGGTAGCCGAAAACACGTCCATACTCTACGGTGGCAGCTGCAAGCCTACCAACGCAGCCCAGCTCTTCGCCAAGCCTGACGTGGACGGCGGTCTGATTGGAGGTGCGGCATTGCAGGCTGAGTCATTCATGGGTATTGTCAATGCTTTTTAATTAACCCGAACAACGGATGAAGGGTATGCCCCGGCATATCCCTTCATTCATAATCACCTATAAAGAGATGAAATTTCTCCCCTTGATTCTGATGATCGCTATCTCTTCGACGGGTACAGTTCTCGCCGATGAGTCGACCACTACTATCGTAGACCACATCACGATCGGCACGACCAACACCGTCGAGCAGCCGGAAGCGCTTCTGCAAAGGCTCTTTCCGGTCGTCGAGGATACCGCCGAGGAGGAGAAAGAAGAGATTGTGCGCCCCACAAGCGGCAGGATGGCCGGATATCGCGTCCAGGTATTCAGCGACAACAATATCCGCACCGCCAAATCCGAGGCCAACTCAAAGCAGAGGGTCATATCATCGCGCTTCCCTCAATATCAGACATACGTCATGTACACCTCGCCTTACTGGAGGCTGAAGGTCGGCGATTTCCGCACTCAGCAGGAAGCTAATGCCGCTGCCGAAGAGCTGCGCAAGGCATTTCCCTCCTACAGTAAGGAAATACGCGTGGTCCGTGACCGTGTAAACATATCCGCAGACTGAAATGTCCAGACAATTATCTGACGAAACTATCAATGAAATAGCCGATCACTATGCGGCTATCATCCGTCTGCTCGGCGAAAACATCGACCGGGAGGGTCTCGTCAAAACTCCATTGAGAGCAGCCAAGGCCATGGCCTATGTCACCCGGGGCTACAGACAGGATCCGGACGAAATAATCAACGGAGCCATATTCACCCACGAGGGTTCCCGCATGGTCATCGTCAAGGACATAGAATTTTATTCCCTGTGTGAGCATCACATCCTTCCGTTTTTCGGACGTGTATCCATAGGTTATATTCCCAATGGAAAGACAATCGGTCTCAGTAAGCTTGCCCGTCTCGTGGATTTCTACGCGAGAAGGCTTCAGGTGCAGGAGAGACTCACAAAACAGATCTGCGACATCGTGGCTATGAAGCTTAACGCTTCGGGTGTGATTGTTTCATGTACCGCTGATCACCTGTGCATGAAAATGCGCGGCGTGGAAAAACAGTTGTCGGCTACAACCACAGTAGAGACTTCAGGACTATTCACCGATTCACTTGCGCTAAGGGAAGAATTTTTCACCTCACTCTCTCATTAACAGAATTTTAGTAAAATAAGTTCTCTTTCAGAATACCAACGGCTCGATTGTGTTAAATCAGGCCGTTTTTTCATCAAATAGCGTTAAAGCTATTGACAGGGCGACAAATAGTTTGTAACTTTCTTCTAAAAAGTAAAGGTCACCCAACTTATATGTCTACTCCATATCA
>CAZKIE010000012.1:0-79757 GCA_964552825.1 uncultured Staphylococcus sp.
CTGAAGCGCAATTAACCTCCGCGAAGTGATTTCGCGGAGGTTAATTGTATCCTCTCGCCCAATCATCCGAGCGCTATCCCCCGCCCTATGCGCAGGCTGCATAGGGTTATCCCATAACACCACCTCTCCGAGGCGTTTGCGCGAAGCGCATATCCTCCGACGCGCCACCTTTTGCGCGAAGCGCATACATCTGCCTAACCCCACGATCATTCGTGGGGTACCCGCACCACACCCCTCACCCTCTACCGCGAAGCGGTTGCATCCCCCCCCGCGAGCACATGTAACCGCTTCGCGGTAAGACCACACACTCACCCACACAACCCCCACGAAAGATCGTGGGGTTAGATAGATATATGCGCTTCGCGCAACTCCCCCACCCCATATCTCAGATACGCCCCATCATCCCCGCTACACACCCCACATCTCATCCTCGCGCACCCCGCGTGTCGGAGACACGCCTATTCATGCCCCGGACACCGGATGCGTGTCGGAGACACGCCATAATGAGACAACCCCGGGCAGCCTGCGCCCGGGGCACACACCGCCACCTCCACCCCCCGGACTCGGAGAGTCCGCTCATGCCCCCGACCCCTGACGCATACACACGCCTATCCCCCAGACACAGTCCACCCGAGGTTACCCCATAACACCGCCTCTCCGACGCGACCCCCCCTTGCGCGAAGCGCATATATCCACCTATCGCCCAGGCGCAGGCTGCATAGGGTTATCCCATAACATCGCCTCTCCGAGGCGTTTGCGCGAAGCGCATATCCTCCGACGCGCCACCTTTGCGCGAAGCGCATACATCTGCCTAACCCCACGATCATTCGTGGGGTCCCCGCCTCCACCCTCACCCCCACTACCGCGAAGCGGTTGCATCCCCCCGGCACGACCACAACATTTATCTTGCCTTTTTTGCCTCCTTAACCTCCCTTGCCAAAAAAAGCCCCCCGCGCTAAAAAAATCACTAAAAACAAGCAAAATATTTGGAAAGATACAAAAAAAGATATAATTTTGCCACGTTCTATCCTCAAACACCAACAAAAAGAAAGAAAATATCACATTATTAAGTCACATTTAACCCGTAAGATTTAAATGAAGAAATTTTACACCTCTATGGTTCTTGCAGCGGCCGTCGCTCTCTCCGCCTCAGCAGCTCCCGGCACCTTGGGCAAGAAAGCCCTCTCAAACGCCAAGAACCTCCAGATCTCTCAGCAGACCGAGGCCGTCATGATCCCCGCCGCACCCGCGACCTCCACAGTCAAGAAATCCCCCGTAGCCAAAGCCAAACCTACTAAGGTCGAGGATCTCTACGGATATTATACCGTTAGTGGTTATTGGTATGTCGGTTCCTCCTATCCAACCACACTCAATGTCATCCTCGCCCCCGGAGAGAAAGACAACGAAGTTTTGGTCTCCGGACTTGGTGTTTTTGACTATATCCCTGTGACAGGCGTTTTTGACGCGACCGAGGGTACACTATCCATCGCAAACGATCAACCCACCACCACCTCTGACTACACTCAGGATGGCACAAACTATGGAAAAGTCATCCTCTACCACATAGTTCTTGACCCCGAAACAAGTAAGTTAGCATATTCCGAGACCCCCTTTGTGCTTAAATTCGACGACGAAGGCAATCTCTATTCTGATCAGTATGATGGATTCCTCGAAGGACTTGAGAAAGCCGAACGTTTCACGGGTTTCGGCGGTCTTGGCGGTCTGTTCAGCGCAAAGACCCAGCCCCTGTCAAATGAAGGTTGGGAAGATGCCGGCAACGCCACCTTCACCGATGGTTGGTTCTCACCTGCAGTCCAATACTTCTTCTTTGCGGATTCGCAGGGTTATCCGGCGATAGCCAACGAGATTCCCGCCTTCGATGTTCCTCTCCAGAGAAACACAAAAGACCCCAATCTCTACCGCCTTGTCGATCCTTGGGGAGGTGACTACAACACCATCGTATCTCAGGCCGAAGGATACACCGATGAATACAACACTTCATTCGTCAACGGTTGCGTTGAGTTCACCATCGAGGATCCTTCCTGCGTTGTCGTCACCCCCTACGTCTACTCCGGTGCTTACGATGACATAACCGGTCTTGGACAGATGTATATGACCAACCAGGCTGGCTACATGATCTACAATTCCATGGCAGAAGATCCTGATAAGACCATTGCCGAATGGATTGAAGAATATAAAGGATTCATGTCTGACGAGCCTGGCTACAAGTTCTCCACCTACGACAGCAACAGCCACATGGTTATCATAAACGATGCCATGTTCACATACCCCATGGTCGATTCCTACGGCTTATATACATGGACCGATTGCCTTGACGACTTTAAGTCTGGAAGCTACGCCTATATGTTCGCCTCATATCCTGCTACAATCGACATGACCTCCATCATCATGATCCCCGATCCCGCAGGAGTTGAAAACATCATCATGGACAAGACAAACTCAACCCTTGAGTACTTCAACCTCCAGGGAGTACGCGTCGCCAACCCCTCCAACGGCATCTACATCCGCCGCCAGGGCAACGACGTCCGCAAAGTCTACGTCCGCTAAAACAGGCTAATTAGGCTAATTAGGCAAGTTAGGCAAGAAGGGCTAATTAGGCAAGAAAGGCTAATCAGGTTATAAAGGCAAGTTAGGCTATAAAGACTAACAAGTCCAATTAGGCCAATAAGACTAATCAGGCCAAAAAAGCTAAGTTAGGCCAAACGCCTAAAACCCCTAAAACCAACAAGGGCGACCCCATCGGGTCGCCCTTTTCCTATCTACACCCTTGCGCAAAGCGCACCCGCGTATCAGAGACACGCACTCAGGCGCGACATACCCAACCCAGCGTGTCGGAGACACGCCCCCTCCCTATGCGCAGGCTGCATAGGGTTATCCCATAACACCGCCTCTCCGAGGCCTTTGCGCGAAGCGCATACATCTGCCTAACCCCACGATCATTCGTGGGGTCCCCGCCTCCACCCCTCACCACCTACCGCGAAGCGGTTGCACCTCCCACCCGAGCAGATGTAACCGCTTCGCGGTAAGACCACACACCCACC
This sequence comes from uncultured Staphylococcus sp., assembly GCA_964552825.1. Lineage (GTDB taxonomy): Bacteria > Bacteroidota > Bacteroidia > Bacteroidales > Muribaculaceae > Duncaniella. The sequence goes on from CAZKIE010000012.1 coordinate 3,063, forward strand.
CACACAACCCCACGAATGATCGTGGGGTTACCTATATGTATGCGCTCCGCGCAACACCCTCACCCCGCGTGTCGGAGACACGCCATCATGAGACAACCCTATGCAGCCTGCGCCTGGGGACACACACCGCCCACACCCACACGGACTCGGAGAGCCCGCTCATGCCCTCGACCCCCGACACGACCCTTCCCCCACACCCAGCGTCTCCCGACGCGGACTCCCCTGCCCGACAGATCCACCTCACCTCCCCGACGCGGACACCCTTGCCCGACAGATCCACCACAGCGTGTCGGAGACACGCCATCATGAGACAACCCCAGGCAGCCTGCGCCTGGGGACACTCACCTCCACCTCCATCCCCCGGACTCGGAGAGCCCGCTCATGCCCTCGACCCCCAACACGATCCACCCGTCTACCCCCGCCTCTCCGAGGCGTTTGCGCGAAGCGCATATATCTGCCTAACCCCACGATCATTCGTGGGGTCCCCGCCCCGCACCCCTCACCACCTACCGCGAAGCGGTTGCACCCCCCGGCACAATCACATCATTTATCTTGCCTCTTTTGCCTCCATACCCCCTTAACCTAAAAAAACCTCTTTACACTAAAAAACACTTATCTTGCCTCTTAACCTCTTTTACCTCTTAACCTAAAAACCTCTTTTCCCTAAAAAAACACTTTCATATCAAAGAAATTACTATCTTTGCACTTGTAAAAACCATTCGTGTTGATAAATGAAAAGGTGACATATTGGATAGAGATGTCGGACTATGACTTCGACACAGCCAACGCCATGCTTGAAACGAAGCGCTACCTATATGTTGGCTTTATGTGTCACCAAGTTATAGAAAAAATTCTGAAAGCATATTGGAGCAACCGGTCGGAAGAACCACCGCTGAAAATCCACAGCCTTTCACGATTGGCAGAAAAGACCGAGCTTGATAAGGACATGACAGAAGAACAGCTTGACATCATCGACACCCTTGAACCGCTTAATATCGAAGCGCGTTATCCATCATACAAGGAGCGTCTGATGAAAAGCCTTAATGCTGACCGTTGCAAAGAACTCCTGAAACAAACCGATGAATTGAGAATATGGATAAAGAGCAAGCTATAAAATTGGCACAACGCTACAAGACCGCAGTTGCAGAGCGATTGCCGTTAAAGGCTCTTTACCTTTATGGCTCGTTCAGCAAGGGCACATATACAGCCGACAGCGACATCGACATTGCGGTCGTGGTGGAGAATCTGAACGACGATTACTTTGCCGACACCCCACTATTGTGGAAGTTGAAACGCAAAATAAGCAATCTCATCGAGCCGGTACTACTTACAGAAGACAAAAACAACCCCCTGTATTCCGACATCCTCAAAACAGGAATATTAATCTGACACCCACTCCCTATGCGCGGGCTGCATAGGGTTATCCCATAACACCGCCTCTCCGAGGCGATTCTTCCCACGCAGACCGCGTCCCCTGACACGCCCCCCTTTGCGCGAAGCGCATATATCTGCCTAACCCCACGATCCCCTATGCGCAGGCTGCATAGGGTTATCCCATAACATCGCCTCTCCGAGGCGTTTGCGCGAAGCGCATATATCTGCCTAACCCCACGATCTCTTCGTGGGGTCCCCGCCCCGCACCCCTAACCACCTACCGCGAAGCGGTTGCATCCCCCACCCGAGCAGATGTAACCGCTTCGCGGTAAGACCACGGCACCCACCCACACAACCCCACGAATGATCGTGGGGTTACCTATATGTATGCGCTCCGCGCAACACCCTCACCCCTCGCCTACCCGACGCGGACACCCCTGCCCGACAGATCCACCCAGCGTGTCGGAGACACGCACATCATGAGACAACCCCAGGCAGCCTGCGCCTGGGGACACACACCGCCCCCCACCCACACGGACTCGGAGAGCCCGCTCATGCCCTCGCCCCTGACGCGACCCACCTGTCTACCCCAACCCTATGCGCAGGCTGCATAGGGTTATCCTATACCCCCGCCTCTCCGAGGCGTTTGCGCGAAGCGCATATATCTGCCTAACCCCACGATCATTCGTGGGGTCCACGCCTCCACCCCATACCACCTACCGCGAAGCGGTTGCATCCCCAGGCACGACCACATCATTTATCTTGCCTTCTTTGACTTTTCACCTCTTTACCAAAAAAAAAGCCTCCCCCGGCACGACCACATCATTTATCTTGCCTTTTTGCCTTTTTACCTTTCTTGCCCCCATGCCTCTGCCTAAAGCCTAATTTCACAAAAAAATTTTGATAATCAAAAGAAAATCCATAACTTTGCAAAGTTTTTTCAACCAATATTGTCGTGGGGAAATTTTCAGCATTCCGTCTCCAGCTTATGACCATGCCCGAGGGTACTCATGAATTTGAGTATCATCTCGATAAGCAATTCTTCGTCAACATGGAGAGCACGGACATACATGACGCCGATCTCGACGTAAAACTGACGGTGACACACAAGCATGACATCTACAACCTTGCTTTCCATGTCACCGGCACAGTCACGCTTATATGCGACCGTTGCCTTGACGACCTCATACAGCCGATCGACGCAAACTACGAGATAGCCGTCAAATTCGGCGACGACTACTCCGAGACCGACGACACGCTGACCATCCCGGAGAGCGATCCGACACTCAACGTATCTTATATGATCTACGACACCGCCTCGCTCGCCATCCCCATCAAACACGTCCACCCGATGGGCAAATGCAACCGCGCCATGAGCGCCCTCCTGCGCAAACACCGCGCTGTAAAAGCCGGCGACGACGAGGAAGCGGAGCTGACCGACCGGCTCATCGACGAGATGGACTCCATGGAGCCGGAGACCGACTCCGAAGCACCCACCGATCCCCGTTGGGACGGACTGAAAGACCTGAAAACCGACGAGTCCGGCAACGACTGACGCCTCGGACTCCCCAAATATATAGTAACAATAAAAAATAATAAATAGTCATGGCACATCCTAAACGAAAACAATCCAAGACCCGCACCGCAAAGCGCCGTACACACGACAAGGCAGTAGTCCCCACCCTGGCTCTCTGCCCCAACTGCGGTTCATGGCACCTCTACCACACCGTCTGCGGTGAGTGTGGTTACTATCGCGGACGCGTCGCTATCGAAAAGCCCGCTGCTGTCTAAGGAGGAGTATCACCCTCCCGTGAGAAACCAACAAAAATCGGCAGCGTGAGGCAACGACGCGCTTCTGCGTGTCCGGCAGCAAACAAGGCTACTCCTCCCGGCCCCAAAGGCCGCGAAAAGAGCGCCGGCGTTTGAATGGACGGATGCGCGGAAGCGCGTCGTTGCAGCTACCCTAACCTTCTAATATCGCTACAACAATGATAAATGCACGCATAACAGGACTCGCTTCCTATGCTCCGGAAGACATCCTCGACAACGAGATGCTCTCCAAAATGGTCGATACCAACGACGAGTGGATCACCACCCGCGTAGGCATCAAGCAACGCCGCATACTCCACGAACCCGGCAAAGGCTCGTCATATCTCGGCATCAAGGCCGTGGAGCGCCTGCTCGAATCCACCGGCACCAAGCCCGAAGAGGTGGATCTGCTCATCTGCGCCACTTCCAACCCCGACTACCGATTCCCGTCCACAGGCTCGATCATAGCCCACGGTCTGGGACTCAGCAATGCCTACGCCTACGACATCCAGGCCGCCTGCGCCGGTTTCCTCGTGGCTCTCGAGGACGGATCGGCCTACATCCGCTCCGGCCTGCGCAAGAAGGTGGTAGTGGTGGCCGCCGAGAAGATGTCGTCAATGACCAACTACAACGACCGTTCCACCTGTCCGCTCTTCGGCGACGGCGCCGGTGCAATGCTGCTCGAACCCACTGAGGACAACGTGGGCATCATCGAAGGCGTGTTCCACATCGACGGCAACGGACTGGAGCATCTATGGATGCCCGCCGGCGGATCAGTGCTCCCCGCATCCCACGAGACCGTCGACGCACAGCAGCATTTCGTGATCCAGGACGGCCGCAACGTCTACAAGAACGCCGTGACCGATATGCTCGACTCCTCCAAGGAAGTGATGGAGAAAGCCGGTGTCTCAGTAGATGAGATCGACTGGTTCATCCCCCACCAGGCCAACCTCCGCATCATCGAGGCCGTAGGATCCCGCCTCGGCATAGACCCCGCCAAAGTGCTCGTCAACATCGAGAAATACGGCAACACCTCGGCCGCATCCATACCCCTCTGTCTCGACGAATACCGCGACAAGCTCAAGAAAGGCGACAAAGTGGTGCTCACTGCCTTCGGCGCAGGCTTCACTTGGGGTGCCCTCTACATCATCTGGGATCTCTAAAAGAAACTGAACGATCCTAACTTTCCACACTGCGGATTGTTTACACTAAAAATAAACAATTACAGAGAACATGGATCATAAATCAGGATTTGTCAATATCGTGGGCAACCCGAATGTCGGGAAGTCCACGCTTATGAACGACCTCGTAGGCGAGCGCATAAGCATCATCACCTCCAAGGCCCAGACCACACGCCACCGTATAATGGGCATCGTCAACACCCCGGACTACCAGATAGTCTTCTCCGACACTCCGGGTGTGCTCCAGCCCAAATACAAACTTCAGGAAAGTATGCTCGGCTTCAGCGAGGGTGCACTCGTGGATGCCGACATACTCGTCTACGTGACCGACGTCGTGGAGGATCCCGAGAAAAACGCGGATTTTCTCGCCAAGGTGGCCGGTGAAAAGATCCCGGTACTCCTTGTGATCAACAAGATAGACCTCGTCAAGGAGCAGTCGCAGCTCGAGCAGCTCACCGAAAAGTGGCAGAAGATCCTGCCCGGCGCGGAGATATTCCCCGTGTCGGCCAAGGAGCACTTCAATGTCGACAACCTGATGAACCGCATCATCGCCCTGCTGCCCGTATCGCCCCCATTCTTCGGCAAGGACGCACTGACCGACAAGCCGGCCCGATTCTTCGTCACCGAGATCATCCGCGAGAAGATCCTCCTCAACTACGACAAGGAGATACCCTACTCCGTCGAGGTGATCGTAGAGAAATTCGAGGAAAAGGAAAACTCGATCCACATCATGGCGGTCATCTATGTCGAACGCGACTCCCAGAAGGGCATCATAATAGGCCATCAAGGCTCGAAGATCAAGAAAGTGGGCACCGATGCCAGAAAAGACATAGAGAAATTCTTCGGCAAGAGCGTGTTCCTCGAACTCTTCGTAAAGGTCGAGCCCAATTGGCGCAACCGTGAGAACAAGCTGAAATCATTCGGCTATATCGAATAAAGAATCATTCTATGATTGATCAGATACTGAACGAGGAAGTCACCGAACGCGCCGTGCTCGTGGGGCTCATCAGCGAGCAGCAGAACGAGGCCAAGGCCAAGGAATATCTTGACGAACTGGCTTTCCTGGCCGACACGGCCGGAGCCGAGACCGTCAGGACATTCCTTCAGAAACTCCCCTATCCCAATCCGCGCACCTACGTCGGCAAGGGAAAACTGGAGGAGATACGGGCCTTCGTGGAGGAAAACGACATAGGTATGGCGATCTTCGACGATGACCTTACCTCGAAGCAAGTGGTCAACATAGAGCGCGAACTCAAGGTGAAGATCCTCGACCGCACGAGCCTCATCCTCGACATCTTCGCCAAGCGCGCACGCACCGCCAACGCCAAGACCCAGGTGGAGCTTGCCCAGTATCAGTATCTGCTCCCGCGGCTCACCCGTATGTGGACCCACCTCGAACGCCAGCGTGGCGGTATCGGTATGCGCGGCCCCGGCGAGACCCAGATCGAGACCGACCGCCGTATCATCCTCAACAAGATATCCCTGCTCAAGGAAGAACTGCGCAACATCGACAAGCAGAAGACCGTCCAGCGCAAGAACCGCGGCAAGCTCACGCGTGTCGCCCTCGTGGGCTACACCAACGCCGGCAAGTCGACGCTGATGAACGTGCTCTCAAAGAGCGATGTCTTTGCCGAAAACAAGCTCTTCGCCACGCTTGACACCACCGTGCGCAAGGTAATCATCGACAATCTTCCCTTCCTGCTCACCGACACCGTAGGCTTCATCCGCAAACTCCCCACCCATCTTGTCGACTCCTTCAAATCCACCCTCGACGAGGTGAGGGAGGCCGATCTGCTGCTTCATGTCGTGGACATATCCCATCCCTGCTTCGAGGAGCAGATCGAGGTCGTCGACAAGACCCTGCGCGATGTGTGCGGCAACACGGACAAGCCGATGATCATGGTGTTCAACAAGATCGATGCCTTCACCCATACACCCAAGGATGAGGACGACCTGACCCCGCGCACACGTGAGAACATCCCCCTCGAGGAGATCGAAAAGATGTGGATGTCGCGTTTGCCTCACGACTGTGTGTTCATCTCCGCCAAGACGGGTCAGAACATCGACGAGCTGAAACAGATGATCTACGAGCGCGCCAAGGAGATACATCTCACCCGTTTCCCCTACAACGATTTCCTCTTCCAGAAATACGACGAGGAGCCTGAGATGTCCGAATGAAAGAGAGACTCCGGAAGATATGGAACAGGCTGAAGCCTGACCGGCTGATAGAGCGGCCGCCGCTGATCTACCGTGCGCTGTTTCCGGAGGCCATCTGGCGACACAAGCGCAGAGGCTGCAAGACGGTATTCCTGACCTTCGACGACGGTCCCGTGCCCGAGGAGACACCGTGGGTGCTCGACCTGCTTGAGCGGGAGGGTGTGAAAGCCACATTCTTCATGGTGGGCGACAATGTGCGCCGCCATCCGGAACTGCTGGAGGAGGTGAAAAGACGCGGTCACTCCGTCGGCAACCACACAATGCACCACCTCCAGGGACTGAAAGAGCACAACCACAAATATTTCCGGGACATAAAGGAAGCTGACGAACTTATAGACTCCATACTGTTCAGACCGCCCCACGGCATAATCTGGCCGGGACAGGCACGCCTGATCAAGCGCCACTACAACATAATAATGTATGACATCGTGACCCGCGACTACTCCAGGAGAGTCAACGGAGAGAGGGTGTTCAACAACGTCAGGAAATATGCCCGCAACGGCAGCATCATCGTGTTTCATGACTCGAAAAAAGCCCACACGAATATGCGCTACGCGCTTCCTAAGGCGATAAAATGGCTGAAGGAAAACGGATTTGAATTTGAAACACTCCCGATGTGATGGATCCGGCCGAAATCAAGCGGCTCGCAGCCGGAGAAGGAGCCGCAGCCTGCGGCATAGCCCGCATAGAGAGGATCAGTCCGGAGGAAAAGAGCCTGTTTGACCGCTGGATAGCCACAGGAAGGCACGGAGATATGGGGTATCTTGAAAAATATCCCGACATCCGCCGCGATCCGGCATTGCTGCTTGAGGGCGCGAGGAGCATTGTGGTGGCCGCTTTCAATTATTACCACAAGGATAACGGATCGCTCCGCTGGGCACGCTATGCGCTCGGCCGCGACTATCATGAGGAGGTCAGGGAACGCCTGACCCGCATGGCCACACAGATGGGTGGCGAATGGAGAGTGGCCGTGGACACCGCTCCACTCAGGGAAAGATACTGGGCGGTGAAGGCCGGAGTCGGTTTCATAGGTCTCAACGGCCTGCTGATCGTTCCCGGCGCAGGATCGTGGGTGGTGCTGGGCGAGATCATCACGACTCTCGATCTTGAACCGGACAAGCCCATGGAGCGCGACTGCGGACGGTGCGGGCGGTGCGTGGCAGCCTGTCCCGGACAAGCCCTTGACGGAAAAGGGGGTCTGGACGCAAGGCTCTGCCGGTCGTATCTGAGCATAGAATACCGTGGTGAAGAGGTGCCGGATCTCGACGGTCGCATCTATGGCTGCGATATATGCCAGGAAGTATGCCCTCACAACCGCTGCGCGGTGGAGTCAGATATATTCCACCCCCGTGAGGAAGTGACATCACTGACACGAGGAGAGATAATAGGGATGGAACAGGGTGATTTCTCGCGCATATTCAGCCACTCGGCCATCAAGCGCACAAAGCTGTCAGGGCTGCGTCGGAATGCCCTACGATCGGGCACAAAGCCCATGGAGTGTGACCCGCGGCCTGACACCGAGCAGACTGGCGACACGGCTGACGGGGATTGAAGTGTCGTCGGTCTCGACGAGAAGTCTGTCAGGCGGAGTCACCGCGACGGACTGAGGATTGAACTTCCCGCCATAACTCAGATAGAAACCGGCCTTCAGCAGCTCCTGAGCCAGACCGGGCTTGCCCCGGAAACCATGGATGACCCACGGCTGAGCGGGCTTGAGCTTGCCGCGCAACCGTATGATCTCAGGATAGCGTTTGACTATATGAAGCAGCAGCGGTTTGCGCAGGTGTTCGCTCAGGAATATGTGGAAGTCAAGCATCGCCATCTGCGCGTCAAGATCCGGATGAGTCTCTACAACATTCCAATCGCCATCACACCTCTCCCATTTATATCCCACATGAACAGAATCAAGCCCTGTCTCACCTATCGCCACAACCCGCGGATCGGCGGCGAGCGCCCTGACCCATCTCTCGTCGGCAGCAGTGGCTATCAATACATTCCACGGATGAATCCCCACGGAATACATATAACCCCGGCGAAGGTAAAGCTCACCGGGATTCACGGATGTGGGATCAAGATTGACCACAGCATCGCGATGCAGGTTATGGGTATGATTGTCTATCATCACGGAAGGAGAGATCAGGGGACAGGGTCGTAGCCCGATCCACCCCAGGGATGACACCGGCATATACGCCTGACGGCGAGCCAGAGGCCGCGTACTGGCCCGTGACGCGTTATGGCCTCAATGGCATACTGGCTGCAGGTGGGTGTGAACCGGCACGACGGGGGGAACATGGGCGAGATACACATCCTGTAGAAGCGGATGGGGAGTATGAGCAGCTTACTGAGCATTGATCTTGGAGAGGAGTTTACGGACAGCATTCTCCACCCTCGAATACGGGAGCTTCTCGGTAGCGACATAAATGAACGCGAGATCCACGGGGAGATCCCCGGGAATAATGGCGCGGTTGAGGCGGTAAGCCTCACGGACGACTCTACGCATCCTCACACGGTCGACGGCATGGCGCAGACGCTTCTTGGGGATCGAGACGAGAAATTGCGGACAGCGGACCGTGCGCCTGTCATTGCGCGCCCAAGTCAGTCTGAGCGGATAGCACAAAGCGGAACTCACACCATCGCCGGCCTCATGGCGAAACAGACGTCCGATGGCTGTCTCGCTGCACAGTTTCTCTATTTTGTAAAGACGAAACAAAAGAGGGGTATGTGAGAATGAAATGGTGGAAGTTTGCCGATCAGGAAGCCTGTGATTCAGCTTTCAGATAATTTTCAAGCGCACCGGTCATGGATGGAGCCGTGGGCGACGGAGCCTCGATGTCGAGCCGCAGTCCGGCATCCCGGGCAGCCTGCGCTGTGGTGGGACCGAAGCAAGCTATCTTTATGTCGCCCTGCTTGAACTCGGGGAAATTCTTCAGAAGTGACTGGATTCCGGAAGGGCTGAAGAAGATGAGCATATCATAATCGAAGGGCTCGTCGGGACCGAAGTCATTGCTGACGGTGCGGTACATCACAGCCTTGGTGTAGTTGATTCCGTTCTTGTCGAGCAGACCCGAGTCTTCCTTGTGGACATCACTGACCACCCAAAGGAAATTCTCCTTCTTGTGCTTGATGAGTGAGGGGAGCAGACCCTCGAGCTTTCCGGTCTCGCCGTGGAAGATCTTGCGCTTGCGATACACGATATATTTCTGCAGGTACAGGGCGATGGACTCTGTGGTGCAGAAATATTTCATGGTGTCCGGAATGGACACACGCATCTCCTCGCAAAGACGGAAGAAATGATCTATCGCGGTGCGTGCTGTGAAGATTATGGCCGTAAAGTCGTTGATAGCAATCTTGGACTGGCGAAATTCCTTGGCGGAAAGACCTTCCACCTTAATAAACGGACGCAGAACCACCTCCACGCCATAGCGTTCGGCAATGTCATAGTAGGGGGACTTACCGGATTCCGGACGGGGTTGCGAAACCAATACTTTCTTGACTTTCACTTTATAGACTTTTAAATGTGTCAGAAAAACTCCGTCAATAGAGTCTGCATGAATAATACCGATCTGTACAACAAAACAACTGGTACGATTTCAAGACTGCAAAGGTACAAAATAAAATATATCAACGAACCAAAATTGTCGTAAAAAAGTCTAAAACCCTTGCAAATAAACAAGATTCGGGTCAAAATATAGAAAATCACACCTAAAGTCACCACGATATCCGAACAACCGGGATTGAACAACACCACAATGGCCGGCACCACAAGAAGCATGGCGAGAAGAGCCTGCGAAGCTCTGAAGCCTTTGATCCACATCCGGGCGGAGACACGGTCGGTGAAGATGAATCCGACAGTAGAATAGGCGGCGAGCTGCCACAGATAATAGAGCACAGCCGCAATAGCCAATGTGCATATCACCGGAAAGGCCTTGAAATCAACAACTGTCACACTATCAATGGCCGAATTGATGATAATGCCTTCGGAAAGGCAGGCCATAAACATAAGTGAGGTCTGGATACCCGCCTCGGAGGTTGTCCGGACATCAAAGAACCCCTCGCGGCGACGTATCGAGAACAGATCCGTAGCGAAATTCTTGAGAAAAGTCGAATAGTGGCGGAAGTTGTAGGCAAGCAGGAGGAACATACCGAGAAGCAGACACAACACACCGGAATCATAGCCCGGCAGCGAAGCCTTGGCGTCCGGCTGATGTCCTTCGGTGAAAGGGACACGCCCGACGGCAAAGAACGTCTGCTCAGTAACCGGCATGACGGCATCCTGTTCGGTACAGACCGGACGGACAAACGGAGACGGGATGCTATCAGTGAGAAACTGCATTGCAGGGCGACTATTTCATACGACTCTTTATGACCCCGATGGCTTCGGCCGGGGTGGAAACGATGACTGCCGGTATATGGTCGTCACGCATGAATCCTTCCTCCCTCATGCGTCCGAGCATCGAGACAAACGGATCGTAGAATCCGTCGGTGTTGACAATGATCACAGGACCTTTGAAGAGTCCGAGCTGATGCCAAGTCATCATCTCGCAAAGCTCGTCGAGCGTTCCGATTCCGCCCGGCAGCGCCACGACAGCACACGAACGTGCGGCCATGGTGTGCTTGCGGGTATGCATCGACGGTGTGTCTATCATCTCCGAGAGTCGCGGATGCGCCCAGCCTTTCTCGATCATGAATGTGGGCAAAACACCGACGACATGGCCTCCGGCATCGACGGCTCCCTCTATGGCTGCCGCCATGAGTCCCATCACGCCGCCTCCGCATACGAGTTCGTATCCGGCCTCGGCAAGAAGTCTCCCCATCTCGCGGGCAGCTGAAAGATATTTCTGGTCTATGCGCGAGGAGGAAGCGCAATAGACGGCCACACCGTTCTTTTCAGTCATAGTCAATGTCAAAATTATGAGAGTGCAAAGGTAAGAATAAAATTCGAGATACAATTTAAAATTTAAACCTCATAATTGCGGATGTGGTTCAGACGGGTCATGCATTCCTGAGAAACGGACGCGGCTGAGGACGAAGCGAGGAAAGGAGAGTGGTCATAGCGGAGGCAGCGAGCGCACCGTAAGTCCCGGAGGTCTCATGGTCGCCGGCGGCGAGTGTCCAGAGCCGCATTGATTTCATCACCACTATGTGTTCGAGGACGCGGCGCAAAGAAGCTCCGGATACATCCTGACCGGTAGCGAGCGGCGACAGCTCGACCGTGAGGAGCAGATCTGATTCGTCGGACGGATCCTGATGTCCGGGATCGGACGCGGATGTCTCTCCATCTAAAGAGCACTCCTCGACATAAGGAAGTATGGCAAGTATGGTCTCCGCAAACGCATTGCGGACCATTATCTTCAACTGTCCCCTCACTTGAGGTTGCAGCAGGGGAGACAGGAGAGCCTTACGGTCGTCCGGAGCGGAGAGGGTCTGAAAAGCGGCAGTGGCCTGAATGGTGTCCATTATCACTGACGTGGATAGCGAGTAGAGCATTTTAAGTTTTAAGTTTTAAGTTTGGAGTTTGGAGTTTGGAGTCAAGGGAGTTGAAGCAGACAGACTCATGCCCGTGCGCGCAGACGCTGGACGAGTCTCAAAGCTGTGGTGGGTGCGATGAAGAACTGTGATGCTGTCTGTGTGGCCAGCACATTGGCAAGAGCCTCCGGCATCCGGCATCCGCGTCGTGCCATGACTATGGCTGTCTTCAGGTTAAGCTCCTCCCACAGCATACGGCGGCGGTCGTTGCGCAGCGGAAGCCTGCCGTGGCGCAAGAGACGAAGCATACGCAGCGCATAGGTGAATGTGCAGTAATAATGAGGAGCCGGGGAGGAGGAGGCAAGTTCGGCTACGACAGTCAGGTTGATTTCCTCCCCGGCGGGCATACTGCTGATGACCTCACGGCAAGCGTTGAGAAAATGACGGTTGCGGGTCTCGATAAGTGAAAGCATTGTTCGTTCGTTTTTTGTTGTTAATAAATCCATTGATTGTTGGCAAAATTACAACGTAAGGCGGGCAAAATACCCGTACCGGTCTCTAAAAATATGTTAATGCCGGCATCTATTTAGCAGCAAGCGCCTTCGCATCGCGAGCGAAGCGGAAAGAGTCGAACGTCGCATATATGTCGAGCATAGCCACCGCAGAGTTGTTGACCTGGCTCTCATAGAGCGATGCAGACACATTGCCTGACGGATCCTGTCCCTGAAGAGCCGACGACACACCGGAAATCTGGCGGAAAAGCTTGAACTCGATATCGAGCAGAGCCGATGCGCCCTCGCTGCGTCCGGCAGTGCAGATCTCCTGCGGCATCATGCGGGCATTAGGATTTATGGGGATGACGGCGGAAGGCTTGTTCCACAGGGATGAGGCATCCTCGATGGATATATTGGCACCACAGGCATCGGTGGGGAAGAGCAGAACACCCTTCGCGCTGTTGTTGAGGATATGATCAATGGTGGTGATGAGACGGTTGATATGGATCTGCTGATCCACCACATCCTCAATGAACGGATGGACCTCACCGTCGGTGAGCGGGTAGAACTTCACGACGAAAGGATGCGAACGATGGGGAAACGGCGAGCGCATCTCGTCGACAAGAATGCCGTCCGATGCATAGTAGCGGCAATACCAACAGGAACCGTGGTGCTTGACATACTCATAGGTCCAGACCTCGATGACACGGAAAAGAGCCGGGTCGGACGGACGATCCCAAGCCACGGCATCAGGATCCGGGTCGAGCATGGCCACCGAACATTCCGGGCGGAACGCGGAAGAGCCGGAAAAAATGCGCTCAAGCTCTATGGCACGACGGTGGGATCCGTGGGCAAATCGCATCCTGATCTCCTGCATTGTCATATCGCGGAGCATTCCGACAAGTCTGATGTCGCTCGCCCGGGGATCCAGAAAGCGGTTGCAGAAGAAGTATGGCGGAGCCACATTGTCGACCCATACGCGGGTATCGTCATGCCGGGTCTCGAAAGCCACGCGCTGGATGGCACATCCGGATATGAGGAACTCCTCGAGAGCGCGGGCATCAAGCTCGCCGAGCGCGTTGACATCACGGATGCCGGAGACGGCATCGCTGACCTTCTCGGACAGCATATTGTGGCGGAAACGCCCGACGATGCTCTTGATGAGCGAGCGGAGGAGATTGTTGGTCAGCGGCCGGCGGCCGGAGTTGATCGCCAGCACACGCTCCGTGACAGCCTTTCCGTCATTATCGACGGTGAGGTCGTCCCACTGCCGGCCGTAGACAAAATGTTTCAGTCGTTTGCGGGCCGCCCGAAGCGGCTCCATACGCAGCCACGCATTGCGGGCATAATCATAGGTGGTATTCATGGTTGTGTATCAGATTAGCGCCAGTGCGGATGAATCGAATGAAAATGAATCCGTGGAATGTTCGATCACGGTGAGAGTCTCCAAAATGTCGACATCTGAATCGTAGGGGTAAAGATCGAGTGTCTTCCCGACGGGATCGAATACGGCCACCGGTGCGGAGACAGTGGCCCGGGTATAGGGATGAAGCTGCCGGAGAGCCTGCGGTGAAGCCGGATCATCGACAATCGTGGCGGCATAACGCCATGACGACAGGCGCACACCGGCTATGCGGACAGTCGTATCCGCCAGACGCAGGCGCATCTCGGCGCTTCCCGGCCCCGGGACGGACACGACGCCGGCCTTCTCGACCGGTACGAGCCGGGAGAGTGGTGCGGTGCGGAGGAGATTGGAATACCACTCGTCCATCTCGGCCGAAAGGATTTCGTCGAGGTCTATTCCGTCGGTGCGCGAGGTCTCGGAATCGTAGTGAGGGATATCGTAGCCACGGTGGAGTCTCCATCGGGCGAGCATCTGGGAGCGGGTGAGGTTGATTTTCATGAGCAAAGGGGGTATTAAGAGGTCAGATATTTTCAACACTGCAAAGATACATCGCCGAAACAGGGGAAAAGGTGCGATAACGCCGCATAGCATCGCAAGAATTTTCCAAATAGTGAATTTATGTGTAATTTTGCACCGTCATGAACATCACAGAGATCAAAGAGAAGATACTGGCCGGCGGAGAGTTGACCTCGTCTGAGGCTTATTGGCTAGCCGAGGCCGACAGCTGCCCGCTTGATGAGCTGCTGGAAGCTTCGGAAGAAGTGACACGCCATTTCGGGAGCAGGAAATTCGATTCATGCTCAATCATCAACGCCCGGTCCGGACGATGTCCGGAGGACTGTAAATGGTGCGCTCAGTCGGCCCATTACGACACGGGAGCCGAGGTGTATCCACTCGTCGACAGAGATCCGTGTATCAGGCTCGGCCGTAAAAACCATGATGCCGGAATAGGCCGCTACTCGCTCGTGACCAGCGGAAGAGCCATGTCGGGAAAAGCACTTGACACCGCGTGCGGATATATCCGCGAACTGCATGATGACTGCGGGATAGGTCTGTGCGCGTCGATGGGACTGCTTGACAGGAAGTCTCTCGACAAGCTGCGCGAGGCGGGTGTGACACGCTATCACTGCAATCTTGAGACCGCACCGTCGCACTTCCCGACACTCTGCACCACCCACTCGATCAGCGACAAGATAGCCACAATCATGTCCGCCCGCGAGGCCGGGATGGAGATATGTTCAGGTGGAATCATCGGGATGGGCGAGAGCATGATGCAGAGAGTGGAATTTGCACTGACACTCAGGGATATAAAACCTGTAAGCATACCTATCAACATACTCCAGCCTATCGCCGGGACTCCGCTCCGGGACATGAAACCGCTGACCGACGATGAGATCCTGCGCACCGTAGCCGTGTTCCGTCTCGTTCACCCACGGGCTGTGCTGAGATTTGCCGGCGGAAGAGCCAGGATAAGCCCGGAGACCACCCGCAGGGCATTGAAGGCAGGGATAAACGGTGCGATAATGGGATATATGCTCACCACCATGGGCGAAGAGATAGAGAAAGACAAAGCAATGATAAAAGAAGCCGGCTATGAGTTCTAAAAATACGGACATACGCTATCGCGGACATATCAACCTGTGCGAGATCGACATCCCCGGACAGCGGAAAATCAGGAATGCCAATATACTGATAGTCGGAGCCGGAGGTCTCGGATCGCCCGCCGCACTGTATCTCGCCGCCGCAGGGGTGGGCAGAATCACCGTGCTCGATCCGGACACCGTGAGCCTGAGCAACCTGCAACGACAGATCATACACACCACCGCCGATCTCGGGCGCCCCAAAAGCG
This sequence comes from uncultured Staphylococcus sp., assembly GCA_964552825.1. Classification (GTDB taxonomy): domain Bacteria; phylum Bacteroidota; class Bacteroidia; order Bacteroidales; family Muribaculaceae; genus Duncaniella. The sequence continues at coordinate 18,858 of CAZKIE010000012.1, forward strand.
AATCGGCCAAGGAAAAGATGCTTGCCATAAACCCGGAGATCACGGTCGAGCCGCTCGAAATGCCGCTCACTGACGGGAATGCCGCCGAACTCATCGGCAGCCACGATCTGACGCTCGACTGTACGGACAATCTGTCGACCCGCCTGCTCATCTCCGACACCTGCATAGCATTGGGAAAGCCATATATATTCGGAGCCGTCAGACGATTCGGAGGACAGCTGTTCACCCATCTGCCCGGCACAGCCGCCTACCGCGACATATTCGACGACTATGAGACCGGCGAGGACGAGCCGTGCTCAATAACCGGGGTGCTCAACACGGTGGTGGGTGTCGTAGGAACACTTATGGCTACCGAGGCCGTGAAGCTGATAACCGGCGCGGGAGACCTACTTGCCGGACGGCTGCTCGTATTCGACGCTATCACCATGAAGTTCAGCGAATACAAGGTGTAGCACAAGCCCGATTATACAAATTTAACATGGCAGACACCGTCAGCACGTTGGTTTTAAGTAACTTTGCAGCGCAGAAGTGAGAAGTTAACAGACCAACCACTTTATCATGAATTTCAACAAACCACAGTCACCCCGCGTAGATATCGTGGGGAGTTTTCTCCCGCCCGAAGAACTTGAACAGGCCATAGAGCTGAAGAAGCGTGGCGAGATGTCGCAGGAAGAGTTTTCACGCATAGAGGACGATGTGATCGACCATCTCATCGACCGCGAGATAGCCGAGGGACTCACCATCGTAACCGACGGCGAGATGCGCCGCAAGGCCTGGGACCGCGACTTCTGGGAGGGACTTGAAGGACTTGAACGCGACCGCATAGATACCGGCCGCATCTATCAGGACGAACCTGTGCGCCACGACCTGCTCCGGTTTACGGGACGAGTGGCCTTTAATCCCGCCCATCCGTTTTTCGAGAAGTTCAGCCACCTGCTTGAGATAGCCAAGGGGCGTGCCGAGGTGCGTCAGACTATGCCCTCGCCGGGGGAGCTGTATGTCCGCACACTCATCATCTCCAACGGAGATCTGTCCAAGGTGTATCCTTCACCTGATACGCTGCTTGAGGACATAGCCGAAGCTTACAGGGAGACTATGGCCGAGCTGTATCGCCGCGGCTGCCGCCACATCCAATTTGACAGCTCCGTCTGGGGGCGACTGAGCGATCCGGATTTCGAACGCTCCACCCTGCTCGGCGGCCTTGACCCGGATGCGATCACGAAAGACCTGATAAAGGTGCTCAATACAACCCTTGCCGGCCGGCCGGCTGATCTGGAAGTCACTCTCAGTATCGCAGCCGATGAGACCCGCATACCCCGCTGGGGCGACTCCCGCGAGCAGGAGCGCCTGAAAGAGATGCTCACGGAAGTGGATGCCGATGCGTTCCTGCTACCGTTTGACATCAACAGCCCGGAGGAGCTTGGCATACTCAGCCTTATGCCTGCGGGCAAACGCGTCATCCTCGGTCTCGTCGATGGCTCGCTCCCCGGCCTTGAGAGTGTGGACGATATAATCGATTGTGTCCGCGTGGCTATGCGCTATGTCCCTATTGACATGATCTCCCTGAGTCCGACCTGCGGATTCAAGGTGCGCAACCGCGAGAGGCAAGGACTCAACTATGAGTCGCAGTGGTCGAAAATCGACCTTCTCCGACAGGCTGCGTCGAGGCTTGGAGAGGATATATAAGTATAAAGTATATAGTTTGTATAGATAACGATGTCTGAGAAGAAGAAAATTTTGCTTTGTATGTGCCACATGAGCGGCAATGAGCAGCGTTATATCGACGAGGCGTTCGCCGATGAGTGGGTGGTGCCTCTCGGTCCTAATGTCGATGCGTTCGAGGAGGATCTGCGCGTGTTTCTTGCCGGCGGTGACGAATCGCTCGGTCAGCTTAGGGTAGCGGCGGTGTCGTCCGGCACGGCAGCCATACATCTCGGCCTCATATTGCTCGGCGTCACGGCAGGCGACGAGGTGATGTGTCAGAGCTTCACTTTCTCAGCATCTGCAAACCCCATAGTATATCAAGGTGCAACACCTGTTTTCGTAGATTCGGAGCCTGATTCGTGGAATATGGATCCTGAGCTTCTCGACTCGGCGATAGCCGATCGTGTGGCGAAGACCGGACGCAAGCCTCGCGCCATTATCGTTGTCCATCTCTATGGTATGCCTGCAAAACTCGACGAGATCCTCGCCGTGGGGGAGAAATGGGGTATTCCGGTCCTTGAGGATGCCGCCGAGGCGCTTGGCTCGTCGTATCACGGCCGCAAATGCGGGACATTTGGCGCGTTCGGCGTGCTCAGTTTCAACGGCAACAAGATGATCACCACCTCCGGAGGCGGCGCTCTTGTATGCCCTGACGAAGAGACCCGTCGCCGTGCGGTGTTCTTCGCCACTCAGGCCCGCGAGCCATACCCATATTACCAGCATGAGCATATAGGCTACAACTACCGGTTGAGCAACATCTCAGCCGGTATCGGACGCGGGCAAATGACCATCCTTGATGACCACATAGCCCACCATCGGAAGCTTGCCGCACTGTATGCCGATCTTCTGGCCGACGTGGACGGCGTGGATTTCCATGGCAATCCATCACCGGATGTCGACTCCAACTTCTGGCTCTCTACCGTGACCATCGATCCGGAATCCACGGGATTCACGGCTGACGATCTGCGCCGTCATTTCGCCGAAATGAATGTGGAGACTCGCTTGCTATGGAAACCCATGCACACTCAACCGGTGTTCAGGTCGGCTCCGGCCTACGTCAACGGCGTGAGCGAGGATCTTTTCAGCCGCGGACTGTGTCTGCCATCCGGACCGTGGGTTTCGACCGACGATGTGAGAATGATTGTCGGCGAGATCAAATCCAAGATGAGAAGACAGTAAGCGCCACCAATAGTTATTAATAATTAATATTTGTTAATATTTATATATTTATATCCTGCCACGCCGGATATATGACATATAATTATTAACTTTGCAGACAGAAAGTCGCGGAGGAGGCAGGTTGCTTCCTCCGAATTTATTATATACTCCTATGATTGACAAGCAAGAGGTCGCCGGACTGGTGGAAAAGGCCATTGAAAACACAGACGCTTTTCTGGTCGAACTGACAGTGTCGCCCGACAATGATATAGTTGTTGAACTTGATAGCCCCACCGGGGTTGATCTTGATTTCTGCACTGAGGTGAGCCGTCAGCTCAACGAAGCGCTCGACCGCGACAAGGAGGACTACTCCCTCGAAGTGGGCACCGCATCGCTCTCCGCACCATTCAAGGTGAGACAGCAATATGAGAAACATATCGGCGATACGGTGGACATCCTTACCCGCGACGGCCGCAAACTGACAGGAGTGCTCACGGTTGTGGAACCCGACGGGCGCTTTACGGTCGAAATCAACCGCAAGGTGAAAGAGCCGGGAGAGAAGCGGCCCAAGCTCGTGGCCGAACCGGTGACATTCACTCCCGATGACTGCAAGCAGGTGACATATCACTTTGACTTCAAATAAAGAAATTCATTAATACAAGATAACATCCTACATATATAATAAGGTATGGCAAGAAAAGAAGAAGCTCCCAATATGGTGGAGCGTTTCGCCGAGTTCAAGGAGCTGAAGAATATAGACAAGACCACTATGATCAGTGTGCTTGAGGAGTCGTTCCGCAATGTCCTTGGAAAGATGTTCGGGACAGACCAGAATCTCGACGTGATCATGAACCCCGACAAGGGAGATGTGCAGATCTTCCAGAATCTTGAAGTTGTCCCCGATGGTGAAGTGACAAACAAGAACCTCCAGATCTCTCTCTCCGACGCTCGTGCGGACGATGATCCCGACGTTGAGGTCGGCGAGGAACACACCAAGGAGATCTTCTTCGCCGACTTCGGCCGCCGAGCCATCCTCAACCTGCGCCAGACACTCCAGTCCAAGATCCTCGATCTCCAGAAAGAGGCCATCTACGACAAGTTCAAGGAACTCGAGGGCGAATTAGTGTCCGGAGAGGTCTACCAGACATGGTCGCGCGAGACCCTTCTTCTCGACGACGAAAAGAATGAGCTGCTTCTTCCCAAGAGCGAGTCGATTCCGGGCGACTTCTTCCGCAAGGGTGAGACCGTCCTCGCGGTGGTCCACAATGTTGACAATAAGAACAACAATCCCAAGATCACCGTATCCCGCACCAGCGAGGCGTTCCTGCGCCGTCTCTTCGAGCGCGACGTGCCCGAAATCCTCGACGGTCTTATCGCCATCAAGGCCGTGGCCCGTATCCCGGGCGAGCGCGCCAAGATTGCCGTGGAGAGTTTCGATGACCGAATCGATCCGGTCGGCGCCTGTGTGGGTGTGAAAGGGTCCCGTATCCACGGAATCGTCCGCGAACTTCACAATGAAAATATCGATGTGATCAACTATACATCCAACCCCTCGCTCTTCATCCAGCGAGCGCTCAGTCCGGCCAAGATCTCGAGCATACATCTCGACGAGGATGAGAAGAAAGCCGAGGTATTCCTAAAACCAGAGGAAGTATCCTTGGCCATCGGCAAGGGAGGCATGAATATCAAACTCGCTTCAATGCTCTCCGGATATACTATCGATGTATATCGCGACACCCCCACCGAGGTGGACGAGGACATCTATCTTGACGAATTCAAGGACGAGATTGACGGATGGGTGATCGATGCTCTCAAGGATATGGGCTGCATCACCGCCAAAAACGTGCTCAATACCCCGCGTGAGGAGCTGATCGAGAAGGCCGACCTCGAGGAGGAGACCGTCGACAACGTGATCCGTATTCTCAAGGCCGAGTTCGAGGACGAGGAAGAACCCTCAGCAGAGTGATCCGCACCACCCGCTCACCTCTCTCCCCATTAACAACCAAACAACAATAGAATACGCAAAGCTTCTCCGCACTGAAGCGGAAGCTTTTCATGACAAAATATGCCGAGAATAAAGATCAGCCAAGCCGCCAAAGAATTCAACGTCTCCATCCCGACGGTGGTAGAACAGTTGCAGAAAAAAGGTATCGCCATCGATGTCACAAGCCCCAACACACGCATCGACGAGGCCGCCTACAACATCCTCGTGGACGCGTTTCAGCCTGACCGCAAGGAGCGTGAGCGCATTGACACCATGCGCCAAAAGGTAAACGAACACGAATCCGCCCCGGCCGCATCCAAGGCCGAGGTCGGAACAAACACGCCCAAGGCTGAATCTCCCACTCAGACACAAGTGACCGGACCGCGTGTCATCGGCAAGATTGAACTTGACAAGCACAACAATCCGGTGGCTGTGAAAATACAGCCGGTTTCTGAGGCAAAAAAAGAGACCGAGGTCAAAGAGGTTGTGGAGACCAAGGAGGAAAAAAAGGCTGTAATGCCGGAAGCTCCGGCCGCTCCCAAGGCCGAAGAGAAGCCTGTTGAACCCGTGGTTGAAAAAACAGAGGATAAGCCTGAGGAAAAGCCCGAGGAAAAACCGGCCGCACCACAGGACGAAACACCCGCGGATACTGCCGGTGAGGAGCCGGGAGCCGAACCGGAGGTTTTCCGCTATTCACCCGAACCGCAAGTGGCCGGCCCCAAGGTTGTGGGACATATCGACCTCGCCACACTCAACCAGTCCACCCGTCCCAAGAAGAAGACCAAGGAAGAGCGTCGCAACGAACGTGGAGCCAACCGTGGAGCGGCACCACAAGGTGGGGCTGCCGCACAGTCTGCCGGCGGAAACCGCAAGAAGCGTCAGCGCATCGGCGGAAAGGAAAAGATCGACATTGAAAAGGCCGGTCAGAACGACAACACCAACAACCGGAGCGGCGGCAACGGTCGTGGCAACGGCAACGGTAATAACAACAACCGCAACAATGGATCCGATCGTGGCAACCGCGGAAAGGACCGCAACAAGCGCGCCCCGATGCACACGGAGGTCAACGAGGAGGACGTACAGAAGCAGGTACGCGAGACCCTCGCACGTCTCACTTCCAAAGACAAGGGTCAGAAGAAGGGCGCAAAATGGCGCAAGGAGAAACGCGAGGCTTTCGCAAGCCGCGCACACGAGGCCGAGGCCGAGGCAGCAGCAGAGAGCAAGGTTTTGAAGCTCACTGAATTCGTGACCGCCAACGACCTTGCGGTCATGATGGATGTTCCCATCAACAATGTGATCGCGACCTGCATGAATCTTGGTGTCATGGTATCCATCAATCAGCGTCTGGATGCTGAGACCATCAATATCGTGGCCGAGGAGTTCGGCTACAAGACCGAATACGTTTCCGCCGAGGTGGTCGAGGCCATCCATCAGGAGGAAGACACCGAGGACGAACTCGTGTCCCGTCCGCCTATTGTCACCGTCATGGGTCACGTGGACCACGGCAAGACCTCGCTGCTCGACTATATCCGCAACGCCAACGTGATCGCCGGCGAGGCCGGAGGTATCACACAGCACATCGGTGCATACAATGTGACTCTGTCGGACGGCCGTCACATCACATTCCTCGACACCCCCGGTCACGAAGCTTTCACCGCCATGCGTGCACGTGGTGCCAAAGTGACCGACCTCTGTATAATCATTGTGGCTGCTGACGACAATGTGATGCCACAGACCATCGAGGCCATCAACCATGCGTCGGCTGCCGGTGTGCCCATCGTCTTTGCCATCAATAAGATCGACAAACCCGCGGCAAACCCTGACAAAATCAAGGAAGAACTCGCGCAGATGAACTATCTCGTGGAGGAATGGGGCGGCAAATATCAGTCGCAGGACATTTCCGCCAAGAAAGGCATCGGTGTGGACGAACTGATGGAGAAAGTGCTTCTCGAGGCCGAGATGCTCGAACTCCGCGCCAATCCCAAGCGACGTGCCACTGGTTCGATCATTGAATCTTCACTCGACAAGGGTCGTGGATACGTAGCCACCGTCCTCGTGCAGAACGGCACTCTCCGTGTCGGTGACACCATCCTTGCAGGAACCCATTTCGGAAGAGTCAAGGCCATGTTCAACGAGCGCAACCAGCGCATCAAGGAGGCAGGTCCGGCAGAACCCGCCCTGATCCTCGGCCTGAATGGTGCGCCGACCGCCGGCGATACATTCAACGTAATGGAGACAGAGCAGGAAGCCCGCGAGATCGCCACAAAACGAGAGCAACTCCAGCGTGAGCTCGGACTCCGCACCGCCAAGCGCACCACTCTCGAGGAAATCGGTCGTCGCCGCGCCATCGGAAACTTCCACGAGCTCAACATCATCGTCAAGGGTGACGTGGACGGCTCTATCGAAGCCCTTTCTGACTCGCTTATCAAGCTTTCCACCGAGGAAGTCAAGGTCAACGTGCTCCACAAGGCTGTCGGAGCCATTTCCGAGAGCGACGTCACACTCGCGGCAGCATCGGATGCCATCATCATCGGCTTCCAGGTACGACCCTCGCAGGCTGCCCGCCGCGCCGCCGAACACGATGGAGTGGAAATCCGACTCTATTCCGTGATCTACCAGGCCATCGAGGAAGTGAAGGACGCCATGGAGGGTATGCTCGCGCCGGAAATCAAGGAAGAAGTGATCGGTACGGCAGAAGTGCTCCAGACATTCCATATCTCCAAGGTCGGCACCATCGCCGGAGCAATCGTCCGCGAGGGAAAGATCAAGCGTGGCTGCAAGGTGCGTCTGATACGCGACGGTATTGTCCGCTACACCGGCGAGCTTGGTTCGCTCAAGCGCATGAAGGACGATGTGAAAGAAGTCACATCCGGCTACGACTGCGGCCTCTCCATCGCCGGATACAACGATATAATGGAAGGCGACATTGTCGAAGGCTTCGAGGAGGTCGAGGTAAAGAAGTCTCTATGAGAAGCCGGACATGACTGTCCACCTGAACATAGGTAGCAACTGCGGCCACCGCCGGACTCTAATCGAGCGGGCGGTGGCCGCGCTCTCCGGAGCACTACCGGGACGTATGCGCCTGTACGGGCCGGTCGAATCCGAACCGTGGGGATTCTCTTCCCCCAACAGATTCCTGAATCTCGGGGTCGTGATAGACCTGCCGGATATGCTTGATCCCATCGACATACTCGACATAACACAATCGATCCAGGACGACATCGATCCCGCTCCTCACCGTGACGCCAACGGAGCATACATAGACCGGAGCATCGACATAGACATCATAGCCGTGGACCGCATCATAATGAGAGACCCACGCCTCACACTCCCACATCCGAGAGCTCACGAACGAGATTTCGTCATGAACCCGCTCCGGGCACTTGACCCGCTCACAGCCGACTGGCTTCTAACCCTATCCTGAAAATAAATGGCTGACATCGACAAAAAGACACGACATATATTCCCGCTCGTACTGCTGACGGTGGCCGGTTTCACTTTCAACACCTCAGAACTGATCCCCATAGGCCTGCTGACCGACATCGCCGAGGACTTCCGGATCTCGGAAGCCCGGGCCGGTCTTCTCATCACGGTCTACGCCTGGGTGGTCGCCCTCATGTCCCTGCCTCTCATGCTTATTTTTGCAAAATGGGACTACCGGAAGCTGATGATGTGGGTGGTGGGAGTATTCTTCTTCTCCCATATTGGCTCCGTGATTTCCACCGGCTACTATACACTGATGGCCTCTCGCATAGGCGTGGCTCTGGCTCACTCTCTCTTCTGGTCCATAGCTCCCGCTATGGCGGTAGCTGTAATGCCGCCGGAGAAGCGTGCTTTCGCGCTCAGCACCCTCGTGGCCGGAGGAGGTATCGCGCTGATAGCCGGATTGCCGCTCGGCCGCATACTCGGATTAGTGGCCGGATGGCGCGCCACTCTCGGAGCGCTCGGAGCGCTGGCCGGGCTTGTGTGGCTCGGACTGAGATTCCGATTCCCATCCCTGCCGCAGACCGACAGATCAGAAAGCCGCAAGACCATGCTCTCGTCGCTCGTCCACTGCCGCCCTCTTCTGATGATATATCTGATCACAGCCGTAATAGTGACAGGTCACTACACCGGCTATTCATATATCGAACCGTTCATGGACAAAGTGGCCGGGATGAGTCCGTCGGCTATCACCGCTACCCTCTCGCTCTTCGGCGTCGCCGGACTTCTCGGCAGCTACATCATGTCGAGATGGTTTTTCCGCTATTCCCGACGCCTCATCCTCGGAGCCTGCTTCGGACTGCCGCTTATGATGCTTCTCATCTTCCCCATGACATCCATCCATCCGCTTCTCCTGAGCATGATATGCATACTGTGGGGCATGGCAATAACAATCTACAACATTGCCTTCCAGAACGAGATCATCACCCTCTTCCCCGGCGATTCAGCCGTCCCCATGAGTTTCTATTCCGGTATATTCAACCTCGGCATAGGAGCCGGAGCCTTTGTGGGCGGTATGATCGTGGACCACGGTCTCATAAGCGAGATCGGATACATCGGTGGTGCGATAGCACTCGCGGCCGCCACATACACACTGTTTTTCTATATGCCCATCCGTCCCGCCAAGGACAACACATCGAACCATAAAGCATGAGAACATTATTCCTCGCGTTATACTACGGCATTCTCACCTATTTGCCATCGTCATATACACCGGTGATAGGACCGGTGTGCAACTCTCTCCGTATATGGTGTTGCCGCCATATTTTCGCCCGGTGCGGCAAGGTGGCCACCATCAACCGCAAGGCATATTTCGGAAACGGATCAAAAGTGGAGATCGGCGACAACTCCGGCATAGGGGCAAGATGCGAGATCCCGCGCGACATACGCATAGGCGACAACGTAATGATGGCGCAGGATGTGCTCATACTCAACGAAAACCACCGGACATCCTCAACCGAAATCCCCATGAATATGCAGGGAAAAGAGCCGAGACAGATATGTACTATCGGCAATGACTGCTGGATCGGCGCACGGGCGATCATTGTCCCCGGTGCCTGCGTGGCCGATGGGACAATCGTGGCAGCCGGAGCAGTGGTGACACACACACATCCTCCCTACTCCGTAGTCGGAGGAAATCCGGCCCGCGTGATACGTACCAGAAAGGATTGAAACAGGAATTTTTCCGCAATTGGTCAAAATGTTCATTTTTGAGTCTTTTTTCACCAAGGAACACCAAAATGTTGGAAATAATTACCTATAATTCACAAAAAGACAGTAACTTTGTGTGTTAAAACGCAGCCAATCGTTAAACTATATTAACAAATCGGCCTCGAAAACACTCCATATCGCAAAATCAGAAAAAAATAAATAGGTATAACCCAAGACGAAAAAGAGAAAAGACATGAAATCCATCTCGTCAACAATCGGCAGCCTCGGGCTGCTCGTCGCATCAGCGGCAATGTTTACAGGATGCTCGGGTAATTCCGGTCAACAGCAGGGTATGCAGATGTCCGCCCCCGAAATCGCAACCATCACACTCACGCCCCAGCAGGCAAATCTCGAGACGACTTTCCCCGCCACCATCCAGGGAAAGACCGATATCGCCATCCGTCCGCAGGTGACGGGATTTATCACCAAAGTAAATGTCGACGAGGGTCAGCACGTCCGCAAAGGCCAGGTGCTCTTCACCCTTGACCAGGTTCAGTTTCAGGCAGCCGTTGACCAGGCCAAGGCTCAGGTCAACTCAGCCCAGACCGCTGTCAACACAGCCCGTCTGACAGCTGACTCAAAGAAGAAACTTTTTGAGAAGAACATCATCTCCGAATACGAGTATCAGCTTTCGCAGAATTCACTCCATCAGGCCGAAGCATCCCTCGCCACAGCCAAGGCAGCGCTCGTCAATGCGCAGAAGAATCTTGCCTATACGGTTGTAACCTCCCCGAGCGACGGTGTTGTCGGCTCGATCCCCAATCGTGAAGGATCGCTCGCAAGCCCATCATCGGCCCAGCCTCTCACTACGGTCAGCGACAACTCACAGGTCTACGCCTATTTCTCACTGACCGAGAAAGATCTGCTCTCCCTGACCAAAAACGGCACAAACTCCCTCGATGCCGCCATCAAGGCCATGCCGGAAGTTCAGCTCCGCCTTTCCGACGGATCCACCTATCCCTACTCAGGCAAGGTGGCCACCGTGTCCGGAGTTATCGACAACAGCACCGGCTCTTCAAGCGTCCGTGCCCTCTTCAACAACCCCCAGGGTGTGCTCCGCAGCGGTGCGACAGGCGTGATCGTGATGCCTGACGACAAGGAAAACGCGATAATGATCCCCCAGAAGGCCACATTCGAGCTTCAGGACAAGAGATTCGTCTATGTGGTCAATGACTCCAACAAGGTAGTGTCCACCCCCATCACTGTCGATCCCAACAATGACGGCAAGACATTCGTGGTGACATCCGGACTCAAGGCCGGCGACCGTATCGCCGTCGAAGGTGTCGGCACCCGTCTGAGCGACGGAATGGCCATCACCCCATCCGAGGCCAAGGCAGCCACTGAACAGCAGCCGCAGCAGTAAAACATATCTCTTTCATCACATCATTGCGCCAAGACGCTGAAAGAATCCTTTATAATCTTGCAATTCAATGAAATTAGATAACTTTATCAATAGGCCGGTGCTGTCGACGGTGATCTCCATCTTCATCGTCCTGCTGGGTCTGATCGGGCTTGTCTCGCTGCCCGTCACCCAGTTCCCGAACATCGCGCCGCCGACCATATCGGTTACTACGACCTATACGGGTGCAAACGCCCAGGCCGTGCAGAATTCAGTCATCGCACCTCTCGAGGAGTCAATCAACGGTGCCGAGGGCATGACCTATATGGAATCAACCGCCACCAATACAGGATCGGCAACCATCAACGTTTACTTCCAGCAGGGATTCAACCCCGACATGGCAGCCGTGGATGTCCAGAACCGTGTGGCCAAGGCTCAGAACCTCCTTCCCGCCGAGGTGACGCAGGTGGGTGTGCTTACCCAGAAGCGCCAGACCTCCATGCTCCTCTCCGTGGCCCTCTATGATCCGACAGGCCACTATTCAGAGGAATTTCTTGACAACTACATGAAGATCAACATCATCCCGCAGCTGCAGCGTGTGTCAGGTGTGGGTGATGTGATGTGCTTCGGTGCTGACTACTCCATGCGTATCTGGCTCAAGCCCGAGGTGATGGCACAGTACGGACTCATGCCGTCCGACATCACCTATGCTCTCTCTGAGCAGAACATCGAGGCCGCCCCCGGTGCATTCGGCGAGCAGGGCGACCAGAGCTTCCAGTACACGATGAAATATCGCGGACGTCTCACCACGCCCGAGCAGTTTGAGGACATCGTGGTGGCTGCCAAGCCCACTGGCGAGGTGCTCCGTCTCGGCGATGTCGCTACGGTTGAACTCGGACGTGTCACCTACGGCTTCCACAACGCACTCAACGGCTATCCCGCCACGAGCTGTATGGTGTTCCAGACCGCCGGCTCCAACGCCACGCAGATCATCAATGACTGTCTCAAGGTTGTGGACAGCATGAAGAAGGAGCTGCCCTCCGGCCTTGAGTTCGCCATCCCGATGAACAACAACGACTTCCTCGACGCGTCGATCCATGAGGTTATCAAGACCCTCATCGAGGCATTCATCCTTGTGTTCTTCGTGGTTTACGTGTTCCTTCAGGACATCCGCTCCACCATCATTCCTGCCGTGGCCATTCCTGTGGCTCTTGTGGGTACGTTCTTCTTCATGAACCTCATCGGATTCTCGATCAACCTCATCACCCTCTCAGCTCTCGTGCTTGCGATCGCGATTGTGGTCGATGATGCGATAGTGGTGGTCGAGGCGGTCCACGCCAAGCTCGATACAGGCTACAAGAGTGCCCGCAAGGCATCAATTGACGCCATGGGCGAGATCGGCAGTGCCATCATCTCGATCACCCTCGTCATGATGCTCGTGTTTATCCCCGTGTCGTTCATGTCCGGCACCACCGGTGTGTTCTACCGTCAGTTCGGTCTCACCATGGCCATAGCCATCGGTCTCTCCGCGCTCAACGCCCTCACCCTCTCGCCGGCACTTTGCGCCGTGTTCCTCAAAGGTCATGACAACCATGATTCCCTGCCCAAGCGTATGGGTGATGCTTACAGTGCGGCAGCCGGAGCAGTGGTCCAGAACGCAAAGCGCCGCTTCACGCTCGACCTTCCGCCGCTCATCACATTTGCCTTCCTCGTAGCCACCATCCTCTTCATGGTGCTCGGATGGTATAGCCTTGAGAATATCCTCAAACTTGTCATCGCCAGCGTCTGCGCAATCATTACCATACTCGGAATCTTCGGCAAGCGTTTCCACCGGGGATTCGAGAAAGGATTCGGACGTATCCTGAAGGCCTACAACAAGTTCACCAACTTCTTCATCAACCATAAGATCACATCGTTCGGCATCGTCGCCGCAACCATCGCAGTACTCGTATGGCTCATGAGCATCACCACCTCGACCCTCGTGCCCAACGAGGACACCGGTGTGCTCTTCTGTATGATCGATATGCCCCCGGGCACATCACAGGAACGCACGATGGAGGTAATCGATCAGGTCGACAAAATCCTTGCCACAGTTCCGGAGATCCAATACCGAATGAAGATCGTCGGCTACTCGTTCATGGCCGGACAGGGTGCGACCTACGGTACGTTCATCATCAAACTCAAGAATTGGGATGAACGTAAGGGCAAAGGCCAGTCATCGGAAGCCGTGCTCGGCAAACTGTATGGCATGACCGGAGCCGCAGTCAAGGATGGCCGCGTCGTGATGTTCGCGCCCCCCATGATCACCGGCTACTCCCTCACCAACGGCTTCGAGCTCAAGATGCAGGACAAGACCGGTGGCGATATCAACGACTTCTACGCAATCGTACAGGGATTCCTCGCGCAGCTCAACGCACAGCCGGAGGTTCAGGTGGCCATGACGACGTTCAACCCCACCTTCCCCCAGTACATGATCGACATTGATGCCGCCAAGGCCAAACAGGCCGGCATCTCCCCGAGCACCATCCTCTCCACACTCCAGGGCTACTACGGCGGTATGTACATCTCCAACTTCAACCGTTTCGGAAAGATCTACCGTGTGATGATGCAGGCCAATCCCGAGGCCCGTGTGAGTCCCGAGACCCTCTCGGCCATCAAGATCCGCAACGGCAGCGAGATGGCATCGCTCTCCAACTATGTCACCCTCACGAAAGTCTACGGCCCCGACCTTCTGAACCGATTCAATATGTTCCAGTCGATCTCCGTCACCGGACAGCCCGCACCGGGCTACACCTCGGGAGACTGTCTCGCAGCCGTCGAGCGTGTCGCCGCCGAGACCCTTCCCCCGGGCTACGGCTACGAATATTCCGGTATGACACGTGAGGAGGCATCCACCGGTGCCGGATCTACAACGGCCATCATCTTCGGACTCTGTCTGCTCTTCGTCTACCTGCTTCTGTCGGCACAGTATGAGAGCTACATCCTTCCCTGGGCCGTGATCTTCTCGATTCCGTTTGGACTCATGGGCACATTCATCTTCGCGCAGATCTTCGGTATCTCCAACAACATCTACCTCCAGATCGCGCTCATCATGCTCATCGGTCTTCTCGCTAAGAACGCCATCCTTATTGTCGAGTTCGCTGTCGAGCGCCGACGCACAGGTATGTCGATCGTCAACGCTGCCATCCAGGGAGCATCGGCCCGTCTGCGTCCTATCCTCATGACATCTCTCGCCATGATCATCGGTCTTCTTCCCATGATGTTCGCCACCGGTGCAGGTGCAAACGGCAACCGCGCGCTCGGCACGGGATCCATCGGCGGTATGCTCATCGGTATGATCCTTCAGGTTCTCATCGTGCCGGCTCTCTTCGTGATATTCCAGAAGATCCAGGAGAAGATCACACCGCTCAAGTGGGAGGACACCGACAATGAAGGTATCGAAAACGAGATCGAGCAGTACACGCCCACCAAGTAATCACAATTCCATTCTCGACTTCAAGATGAAATCAAAGAATATATCATTCTTCCTTGCAGCCGCAGTGAGTGTCACGGCACTCACCGGCTGCGGGATATACCAGAAATACGATCCCGAGCGGGCAGAGTCTGAAATCGTCAGGGAGTATGCGCAGGCAGCCAAACTTGACACCGATTCCGGTGCGTTCGGCAATATGCGCTGGCAGCAGGTATTCACCGACCCCGTCCTGACAGACCTCATCAACCGCGCGCTGGCCAACAACAAGGATCTGCGCAACGCAAAACTCAATATCGACATAGCCCACGCACAGCTCAAGGGTGCGAAACTGAGCTATTTCCCCTCCGTGGCTCTCAATCCCAACGGAGCAGGCGCATCATACGCCGGAAGCGATATGTCATGGACATATACCCTTCCGCTCGCTGTGAACTGGGAGATCGACGTATTCGGCAAGCTTCTCAATGCCAAGCGTGGAGCCGCCGCCGGTGAGCTTCAGGCCATGGCATACGAGCAGGCCGTCCGCTCACAGATAATCGCAGGCGTAGCCCAGTGCTATTACACGATTGCCGCCCTCGAAAGCCAGGAGACACTGCTCAAGGAGACCGCCGTGCTCTGGAAAGAGAGCGTCACCGTGATGCGCAACCTCAAGGAGGCAGGACGCCTGCGCGAGGATGCCGTGGTGCAGAGTCTCGCACAGTATTACAGCATCGAGGCACAGATCACCGACATAGCCCTGTCGCTCAACGAGGCCAACAACACCATGTCGCTACTTCTCAACACGATGCCCCAGACATGGAGCATACCCTCATCGGCAGCATTGAGCCTCCCCTCGCTCCAGCGCACCGCCATCCCGATGGCCGAGCTTGCAGCCCGACCCGACGTGAGAGCATCAGAAATGGCTCTTGCCGTGGCATACTACACCACCTCATCCGCCCGTGCAGCCTTCTATCCCACTTTAGCCGTGACCGCCAACGGCGGATTCACCAATCTGCTCGGATCCTTCATCAAAAATCCCGGCGACTGGTTCATACAGCTTGCCGGATCGCTGACTGCCCCGATCTTCTCGCGCGGACAGAATCTCGCCCGTCTCGAGGCATCAAAGGCTCAGCAGAAGCAGGCACTCAACAATTTTGAATACACACTCATGAGTGCGGCCGCCGACGTATCCAACGCTCTCACCTCCTACGAGAAGAGCGTGGAGAAGCAGCAGTGGTTGCAACTTCAGGTGGAGAATCTGGCCAAAGCGGTCGACATAACCGGTGAGCTGCTCCTCTTCGACGGCTCCACTACCTATCTCGAAGTGCTCACCGCGCAGAAAAACCTGCTCGCCGCCCAGACAGCCCAGATCACAACAAACCTTACAGCCGCCCGCTCGATCATAAATCTTTATCAGAACCTCGGCGGCGGTCGATAACTCCTCACAACCTCTTACACCAACTTCCCAATCATGATTAGCGACAAAGCTCACATCGACCCGTCGGCAAAGATAGGCGAAAATGTCACTATCCATCCTTTCGCATACATCGACAAGGATGTGGAGATAGGCGACGGAACAGTCATAATGCCCTTCGCAAGCATCATCCGCGGCACCCGCCTCGGAAAGAACTGCAAAGTGTACCAGGGAGCCATCGTGGGTGCCGACCCGCAGGACTTCCGCTGGAAAGGCGGCTTCACATACTGCCACATCGGCGACAATGTCACAATCCGTGAGAACGTGATCGTCAACCGTGGCATCGACCCCGACCATGGAGCGACTGTCATCGGCAACGACTGCTGGCTGATGGCCAACTCCCACGTCGGTCACGACACCGTGATCAAAGGCAAGGTCGTGCTCGGCAACAATGTAGCCGTGGCCGGCGATGTTACCATAGGTGAATGTACGATCCTCTCCTCCGGTGTGATCGTGCATGAAAACTCCTCCATCGGTGACTGGGTGCTCGTGAAAGGCGGATGCCGTATCACAGGCAACGTCCCGCCCTACTGCATCATGGCTCACAATCCGACATCCTACTTCGGTGTCAACGCGACTATCCTGCGCAAGGCCGGAAAGATAGACGAGGAGCGCATCGACGACATCGCCAAGTGCTACCGTCATATCTATCAGACCGGCACCTCCGTGTTCAACGCACTGCGCCGCATCGAGGCTGACGTCGAGGAGACCCCCGAACGCAACAATATCCTAAGCTTCATCGAAGGCTGCAACCTCAAGATTGTAGCGATCCCCAAGGATCTCGAATAAAAACACCGGTAAGGACAACAGGAGGACAGGAATGACTCTTGCCCTCCTGTTGTCTTATCCATTATAATCTTATAACCAATGACTCCGAAAAGCATCCTCTTCGTGTGTCTCGGCAACATCTGCCGCTCTCCGGCCGCCGAGGGAATAATGCGCTCCATCGCCGGCGATTCGGTCTCCGTCGATTCAGCCGGGACCGGACGCTACCACATCGGACAGCTTCCGGATCAGCGTATGCGCATCCATGCGCGACGCCGGGGAATCGAGCTGACCCACCGCTGCCGTCAGGTTTCCGCCTCCGATTTCGATGATTTCGATCTGATCATAGGTATGGACGCATCAAACATCGCCAATCTGCGTCGGATCGCGCCTTCTCCTGAAGCTGAGAAGAAGATCCACGCCATGGCCGAATACTTCAACCCGTCCACCCACTGGGATCATGTGCCTGATCCCTACTATGAAGGCTCTGAGGGTTTCGAACTCGTCCTCGACCTCCTGCAGGAAGGATGTCAGAACCTCTATTCAATGATAATCTCCAAAAATTAGTATATGACTCCACGTCCGATCACAATTCCGCTCATTGAATGTTCATACGATGAGCTGACCGACAAGGAACGCCAGCTTGTCGATCTCTCCCGCCGCGCATACCGCCGCGCCTACGCTCCTTACAGCCATTTCCATGTCGGGGCAGCCATACTCCTTGACAACGGCGAGATCGTCACCGGATCAAATCAGGAAAACGCCGCCTATCCGTCCGGGATATGCGCCGAACGCACAGCCTCATTCTATGCCCACTCCACCTATCCCGACGCCCGCTTCGTGGCGATAGCCATATCCGCACAGGGCACTGACGGCCTTGAGGTGGCCGATCCCGTTGCACCCTGCGGAGCCTGCCGTCAGGTACTTCTGGAGTATGAGAAGCTCGCCGGCAGAGATGTAAAGGTGATGCTTGTGGGCCGCGATTCCATCTACTGTCTGCCATCCGTGAGCTCCACGCTCCCGCTCGCGTTCTCTGAATTCTAAGTTTCTCGATAGGCACATAATGAGGGAAGTCGGTGAGATTTAGACAATAATGCAAGGCTTTTTCCGTTATTTATTAACGAAACAAGCAAAATGATGAATCGTTTCATATATATCTTTCTCTTCCTCCCGTTCTTTCTTGCTTCGTGCATCGAGGACGGTTTTGACACATCTCCCTCAGCCCAGCCGGTCTTCTCGGTGGACACTCTCTTCATGGGCGAATACTTCACCGACCAACCCACGCCCACAAGTCGATTCACAGTCCACAACAAGCACGACAAACTCATATCAATCAGCGATATATCCCTGCGTGAGTCTGACGACAACAATACATTTCGTCTAAATGTCGACGGATTCTCCGGGACAGAATTTCACAACGTGGAAATCCGTCCCAACGATTCGATCTACGTGTTCGTCGAGGCTACTCTGCCGGCCAACTCCTCCCCGATGCTGACTGACATCACCGCGCATCTTGATTTCACCACAAACGGTATCTCCCGCTCCGTAGTGCTCCATGCCCGAGGTCAGGACGTGGATCGCCGAAGAGGTGTCACCGTCAGCACCGACCAGACATGGGATGCCACATATCCCTACCAGATCTTCGACTCTTTGGTGGTGGCTCAGGGTGCGACCCTAACCCTTGAAGCCGGAACGGCTCTCCACTTCCACGACAAGGCCTACCTGCGGGTCTATGGAAGCCTCGTCACACTCGGCACTCCACAGGCTCCCGTCAACATGAGCGGCGACCGCACGGACAACGTAGTGGGCGACATTTCGTTTGATCTCATGGCCTCACAATGGGAAGGTGTGCATTTCGCGCCCATGAGCACAGGCAACCGTCTGAGCCATACCGTGATCCGCAACACCTGTTCCGGCGTGGTAGCCGACAGTCTCTCACAGGTCTCGTTTCTGAACTGCCGTCTGCGCAACTCAGCCGACTACTCTTTGGTGTCGCGCTATGCCGACATCACACTCATCGGCACCGAGGTAGCCGAGGCTTCGTCCGGACTCTTCGCCATGATGGGCGGATCCGTCATCGCCAACCACTGCACATTCGCCAACTACTATCTCTTCACAGCATTGCGCGGAGCATCGCTGCAATTCTATCACTTCAATTCCGAAAACGACAATGGCTCCGGTATGCCATATCTCACAGCTGATTTTACCAATTCGGTAGTATATGGCAACGGGGTGGATCTGTCGGCCGGTGATTTCACCGGTACCTCTGTCACATTCCGCCGCTGCGCGTTCAAAAGCGAAGGCAGCGACGACGACAACTTCATATCGTGCATCTGGGGCGAGGATCCGCTATATGCCACAGTGCGCGAGGACTACTATTTTGACTACCGGCTTCTCGACGGGTCTCCACTCGCGGGCGCCGCGTTCCCGGCTCTTACCCTACCGGATGCAGCCAAGGACTTCTACGGCATCAGCCGTCTTCCGTCGCCCAACATCGGCGCGTATCAGCAACCAGCTGAGTAATGGATCCGGCCCGGCCGGACAAACGTAGATACATTTATTTATTGATTAATTCAAATTTGCATGACAAGACGACTACTTTGCCTGATATTTGCGATCCTTTGTCTCGCAGGCGTGCAAGCGGCCTCGCCATGGCTGAAAATATCGCAAAAGGATGGTGTCAGCCGGGAATTTACAGCCGACGGGCTGACAATTTCGGTTTCCAATGGTATGCTGATCGTCACGAGTGGTTCCGAACAGACATCATTGGCTCTTGAAAGCCTCGAATCAATGGAATTTACCGGTGACGAGACCGGCATTTCCGGCATCACCAACGATGACCTGACTGGTCCGGTGGAGATCTATGCAACATCAGGAATACTTCTCAACACCTGCAATACTTTGGACGAGGCCCGCGAATCACTCGCAGGCAAGACCGGTGTGTATCTGTTGAAAACGAAGTCGCAAACACTTAAAATCACTGTAAGATGAAACGCCTGCTGACAATATGCCTTACCTCAATGGCTTTGAGTGTGAGCGCACAGACCCAGACCCTGAATCTGGAGAGAAATGGTGTCACATACAGCTTCCCCACAGAAAACACCGGGGTGATGCCTTTCACCGGCAACGGTACCGCTGTCACTGTCGGCGGGGAATTCTCCTTCCCGTTAGATGCAAATTCACACATCTATGTCGGATCGAACCCGGTGGAGGACAACGTTGTCACCGTGACATACAGCGGTTCCACCGCCACCGTGAACATCGCGGCCAACATCGCACCATACGTGACTGCCGAGATTGACGGTGCACACGTGACTCTGACCCAGAGCACAGCCGTCGCCGAATCAACCTGCGGTGAGATCACCTACCGCCTCAGCGGTGAGTCGTCCGACGGATCACTGTCACTGAGCGGATCATACAAGTCATCCATCGAACTCCTCGGGCTGACACTCACGAGCACCCGTGGAGCCGCGTTGGACATACAGAACGGCAAACGCATATCCTTTAGTTCCAAGAACGGCACCGTCAACAGCCTTACGGATGCCGCCGGCGGATCGCAGAAAGGATGTATCGTCTGCAAGGGACACCTTGAATTCAAAGGTAAAGGAACACTCAACGTGGCCGGCAATACCTCACACGCCATCTATGCCAAGGAGTATGTGGAAATAAAGAACTGTACGATCAATGTCACTTCAGCTGTCAAGGACGGCATCAACTGCACACAATATTTCGCCATGGAAAGCGGAAGTGTCAGCATCTCCGGAGTAGGCGACGACGGCATACAGATTGACTATAAGGACTCGGAGAACCGCGAGGATGAGGACACCGGATCATTCTCGATCACAGGCGGTACCCTCACTGTCTCCGTCACAGCCGTAGCGGCCAAGGCCGTCAAGACCGAAGGGGATCTGACTGTCGCCGGAGGCGAGCTTATCCTCTCCACATCCGGAACCGGGAAATGGGACTCAGACAAACTGAAGACCAAAGCATCGGCTTGCTTGGGAGCTGACGGCAACATCATCATAACGGACGGTATCCTCAATCTCAAGTCGACCGGCGGCGGAGGCAAGGGCATGAGCGGCGACGGCGAGCTTACGGTCGATGGCGGCGAAATCACCATCACAACATCCGGTGGCGTCTTCGCCTACGTCAACGGCAAGACCTACGACAACTATACCGGCAACACCGACAACCTCAAGAGCGACTATAAATCATCGCCCAAGGGCATCAAGATTGACGGGAATGTCACCATCAACGGCGGCAGCATCAATGTCACCTGTACCGGCACTGGTGCGGAGGGTATCGAGAGCAAAGCGGTTCTCACCATCAACGGTGGCACCATAACAGCCTACACCAAAGATGACTGTATCAACAGCTCAAGCCATATGTACATCACCGGCGGCGATGTCACTGTTGTCGCTACCGGCAACGACGGACTCGACTCCAACGGCAATATGTATATCAGCGGGGGCACCGTCCGCGCTTTCGGAGCCACATCTCCCGAATGTGGCATAGATGTCAACGAGGAGGAAGGCTACAAGCTCTACTTCACCGGCGGAATGATCCTTGGCGTCGGAGGCTCCAACTCTGTTCCCACCAATTCAAGCTCCACCCAGCCATATCTGTCCTGCACACTGTCAGTCTCCAAAGGCCAGACCATAACGGTCAAGTCGAGCAGCGAGACCCTTGCCGAATTCATCGTGCCTGACACCTACACCGGCAGCAGCAGTACCGGTGGGTTCGGTTTCGGATTCGGTCCCGGCGGATCAAGCAGTGGATCAAATCTTATCATCAGCTGTCCGGGACTCGTCTCCGGAACATCCTACACCGTCAGCAACGGCAGCAACTCAACCACCGCGAGCGCACGGCAGTATGGCTCAAGCTCCGGCCGTCCGTAAGATACACAATCTATACCAATGAAAATATCGCATTTCCACGCGGAGATGCGATATTTTTTCACCTAAAATTGCTACCTTTGCGAAAATTTAGCAAACCTATTCTATGTCTGATTTCTCCTACATACACATAGCTCTTCGCGGAGAGATGCAGGGAGCTACCCGCACTATCTACTCCTATCCCTCCGATCCGGGAGCCGTGGATCCAAAATGGAATACGACCATGGTGGAACCCGGAGCCGCTATGAAACGCTTCCTCAACGCCTCTGAATGTTATGTGATCCAAAGCACTCCGGACGGCCACTATATATCCCTGATCACACGCAACGCTCTCCAGCCGGAGAAGGGCTACTTGATGATATCAATCCTCATCGACGACACCTGTTCCCTCACGGGCCGGCAGGTGATGGCAGCTTTCAACAATCTCAAAAAGACACTGATCGAGGAGGAGAATCTCTCGGACGATTCCGTCGATGAAGCCTTGGCAGCAGCCGGTATTCCGAAAGAACCGGTCCATATCGAATCCTGGACCTACAAGCCCGACGGGAAGGAACCGGTGGCCGATGCCGCATATCGCACATACATATCCCTGCAGGAGCTTGAAGCCATATTCTCGTTCCCAAATCAGCCCGAATATGCCGACTACCGCTGCATACTTGTCGTATCAGCCACCACATCTCTCCGTCCGGGTGTGAAGATGCCGCGTATCACCACCCAGATCCGCAAGCAGTATAACGTGATATGCCACGACGGCGTCCGTGCCTCGTCGACACTCGTCTACGATGGAGACCGCGTCACGCTCACATTCACAAAGAAGGGCTTCAATGATCACAAGGAGACCGTCGTGGCCGGAACCCCGTCGGCCTACACCAAGTATGACGGATCGTCAATGATAATCCGTGATGTCTCCCGGACCGGCATAAGATTCTTCCGTCGGGTGCCGATACGTGTGATCTCCACCAAGGGAACACAGGTGAAGGGATTCACCATTTCAGTCAACGGAAAGTCCATCTCGACGATGGATCCCTACATAGACTTCACCGAGAAGGATCTCACCCCCGGAGAAGAGGTGGAGATACAGGTCGCATCCAACAACTACCGTCCCCTCAAGCTCCGCCGCAAGGCTGAGGAGGTGCTCGAACTCGACAATCTCGACCTCGAGCTTCAGCCGTTGGAGCAGGGTGTCACACTGCGTCTCGACTTCGGCGACGGACGTGTGTTCGAGCAGCAGATCACCATTGAGAAGAGCACTTCCGAATACATCCGTCTCCACTCCGGCAATTTCCACGGATTCCGGGCGCTGCGTCAGGTCACAAACGACAATTCCGAAGTCTACAACGTGGATGTCCGAATCACCAGCCGCCCGGTGGCTCCGAACTTCGAGACCTCCGAAAATCCGGTTGAGAAACCGCATCTCTCCCACAAGTTCGAGAACGTTTCCGACGAAGGAGATGATGACGGACCGGTGATTGACCAGTCCCTGCCCGTATCCGACCCGGTGATCTCACCAGAGGAAGAGGACGATGATGAAAAGACAGCCGACAGATCAGGCCACAGGAAGATCCGCTGGATCGCACTGATTCTGGCAGCGGTGATCGCAGTGATCGTGGCATGGATATACCTCGTACCGCAGGAAGACAATGGTCCGGCTGATGCCGTCCAGGATGTCACGGAACTCCCCGACAGCACCATGACCGCCCAAACATCCGCCCCCTCCGCTCCTATGACAGATGTGGAAAAAGCCGATGCCGACTATCTGAACAGCTCGAGAGTATGGGATCTTGACAAACTCAAAAGCCCGATGGGAACAAATTTAGCAAGAGCGATCACCGACGGTGATCTCAAAGCCTTCGCTTCCAATGAATACTTCTCCGTGACCGGCCGGTGCACAAACGCCCAGGCTGAGGAAGCTGCCGATATGGCATGGAAAGCCATCGGTTCACCCAATGAGACCGGCAATGCCCGCCGGCTGCGCAACAGCGTGAAGCAGGGTTCCGTGAACCTTCGCGAACTTGTCAACTCGCTGGCCAAAGTCAAGCCGTCGGAGAGAGCCAACGAAACACCACGTCCCGGAAAATAATCAACAGATCATGTCAATCAACGATATACAGGAAGAAATCGTCGACGAGTTCTCTCAACTCGACGACTGGATGGACCGCTATGGCCTTATAATCGATCTCGGCAACACCCTACCGCCGATCGACGAGAAATACCGCACGCCAGAACATCTCATAGAGGGATGCCAGAGCCGCGTGTGGATCAATGCCGAGCTCACGCCGGAAGGAAAGATCCACTATACTGCCGATTCCGATGCAATCATCGTCAAAGGGATCATCTCACTGCTTATAAAGGTTCTCAACGACCATACGCCCGATGAGATCCTCGGCTCCGACCTGCATTTCATCAACGACATCGGACTGGCGGAACATCTTTCGCCCACACGTTCCAACGGCCTGCTCGCCATGGTGAAGCAGATGCGTCTGTATGCTCTTGCCTTCAAAGCCAAACAGGAAGCAGGCTCTATCTGACAGTAAAGGTCGTCCTACAATAGCTTCAGTCAACAACCATGACCTCTGACTTCCTCTCGCACCTCAAACCCCGCACAGACCGGAGAGATTTCCTCAACGATACCATCGAATCGTTCAAGGGAAATTTCATATTCCGCATAATACACATAACCGAGACGGAATTTGCCCTGACGTGTGAAGATCCCGACGAAGACACAGTCAGACCACAATCAAGGGACTACACCGGCCCGGTTGCGACACTTCTCCGATCCATGGAGGCCGCCGGACGCAACAATTCCCGCTTCTCCGATGTCTGGGGCGACAGGAAGGCATCATCATCCGATGTAATATCACTGAAAAAAAATCCCCATCTGCTCTTCCAGCTTGTCAGATGTGACAATGTGGCCGGTCCGAACGGAAACAGACTGAAAATCTACGAGGACAAAGCCACAGTGATACTGTCCATCACACACGACAAGGAAAATCCTGACACACTGCGTCCCGGATGGATACTCCACCGACCCGACGGCGACGAATCACTGCCGTTCAAGTGCGTCACGGACTCATTTGTGATCGCCGGAGACACACTGTATCCCATCGAGCCGCTCGGCGACAACTACGATCAGCTTCCGTTCTTCGTATCCCCGATCAGCAAGGATATGATCGAGCCATACCTTTCCGTGCTGTACACATATCTCGAGAACCTCACTCTCAGATATGATGACTACACGGTGGTCCACACTCCCGGCGAGACAGAGCTGTCCCCCACCCTGACATTTGAGAAAGTGGATCCCGACCAGGCGCTGCATCTCACCATCTCACGCACCCTCAAAGGCTACGACCGTGATTTTATGGACCGTTTCGGCCTCACCTGTACCGCCACCGTGGGAATGGAAGGTAAGATCATACTCCGGCAGCTCCGGCCGTCCGATCCGGATGAGGACATATACAAGCTGAAGGAACTCATCCACCGCAGCGCGGCCACCAAGAAAGATGCCCGCGAGGTATATTATGATGATTCTGGTTATTTCATACTCCCGGCCAAGGTAGCCGGTCCGTTCCTGCTGCGCACACTGCCTACTCTCATCAACGAATATACGCTCCTCGGCACCGACAAACTAAAAGAATACAAGGTGACTCCCGTAAGGCCACGCCTGAGCATGAACTTCCGGTCCGGCATAGACTTCCTCGAGGGTGATGCCACGATCGAAGTGGCCGACGAGAGCTTTTCTCTCGGAAAACTCTTCGAGCAATATCGCCGAGACCGCTATCTCACGCTCAAGGACGGAACCCGCGCCGTGCTCGACGATGCCTACATGAAACGCCTGCAGCGCATCTTCGGCGACAAGCGCGATGCCGGCCGGAAAGTAAGGATAAGCTATCTTGACTTGCCCGAGATAGAAGATCTGCTCGCCGTGAGGATCGATCCTGCCATCTTTGCCCGCGAGCGCAAGGTGTTCGAGGGTTTCAACGATCTTCCCTCGCAGACCCTCTCGGTTCCTAATCTCAACGCCATCCTCCGCGACTATCAGAAGGAGGGCGTGAAATGGATCCGGTATCTCCACGACAACGGGTTCGGAGGTTGTCTGGCCGACGATATGGGTCTCGGAAAGACAATACAGACCATCGCCATGCTGTCGCTGATATACCCGGCGGAAAGCAAGCCCTCGCTCATCGTTATGCCCCGGAGCCTGCTCTTCAACTGGCAGAACGAGCTGCATAGATTCAACCCATCCATCTCCACCTATATATATTATCAGGGAACCCGCGATATTGAGGAAGCCGTCCGCCACAACGTGGTGATCACCACATACGCCATGGTGAGAAACGACATTGAGAAATTCGACAAGAAGGATTTCCATTATGTGATCCTCGACGAATCCCAGAACATCAAGAATCTCGAGGCGCAGGTGACACGTGCCACATTCCTTCTGAAAGCGGACCATCGGCTTGCTCTCTCCGGAACACCCATCGAGAACAATCTGTCCGAGCTCTACTCCCTATTCCGATTTCTCAATCCGGGTATGCTCGGCGATCTCGAGGATTTCAACCGCCGGTTTGCCGGACCCATCCAGCGCGATGACGACAAGGAGGCCATGGCCGATCTGCGCCGGCGCATATTCCCGTTCATGCTCCGCCGTGTGAAGAAGGATGTCCTTACCGAACTGCCCGACCGAGTCGAGCAGACCCTGCAGGTCGAAATGGACAAGCCTCAGGCGGATTTCTACGAGCAGCGGCGGACATTCTATCTCGACAAGATCCGCAATGCAATCGCAACTGAAGGTGTCAGGAAGAGCCAGTTTGTCATGTTCCAGGCTCTAACCGAGTTGAGGCGCATCGCATCCGTGCCCGAGAGTCTTTCAGAAGGCCGCATAAAATCGCCCAAGATAGAACTTCTCATCGAGAATCTCACCGAGGCGGTGGCCAACGGCCATAAGTGCGTGGTGTTCTTCAACTATATCGCAGGCCTTGAGATCGTGGGCGAGCGGCTGTCCGCCTTAGGGATCGACTACGAGACCATGACCGGCGCGACCACCAACCGCCGCAAGGTCGTGGACCGCTTCGACAGCGATCCCGCCTGCAAGGTGTTCCTGATGACACTGAAGACCGGCGGCGTGGGTCTGAACCTCACCGTGGCCGACACGGTGTTCATCTTCGAGCCATGGTGGAACAAGGCCGCCGAGGAGCAGGCTATCAACCGTCTCCACCGCATAGGGCAGACCGCCAAGGTCCACTCCTACTCACTCATCACGATAGGCACCATTGAGGAGAAGATCCGCAAGCTCCAGGAACAGAAGGCTCTCCTGTTCGACGGACTGATCGGCACGGATACCACATCATCCAAATTCCTCTCCGAGGAGGACATCAACTTCATATTCGGCAGATGAAACAGAGCATATCCAAAAACACTCTCACCCTGAGATCAAGCGGATCGGACATACAGTCCTTGGCCGAGATGATTGAGGCCGACTTCTCCAAGGAGCAGCTGAAGCAGATCCTCGAGTCATTCGACCCCCTCTTCCATGACTTCAATGTGGTCACGAGCACAATGATCCTGAGCACAGCCATACCCGAATATACCAGGAAGTACAACTCTGTAAAGAAAGCAGAATACGCCAGGTATCTCGCCATACTCCTCAGCTCGCAGGACTTAATCACAGCCTACATGGATCGACTGCCGCCGAAAGCCGTCGACATTTTCAGATCCGTCTACCATAATATCTATCTATCGCTGAGAGCTGCAAAGGATATATTCGGACGCGATATAGCAACAAGAAAAAAAGGATGGGGCTACTCATACTATAATGCTCCCATCGAGATGGAACCGCTCTTCTCCATGCTCAGATGCCAGGCTGTCGGATCATGGGGATCCGTGGTCGACTATATTGTCATGCCCTCCTCCATAAGGAAAGCCCTTAGAGTCTTCATGGGTCAGAGACAACTCTCTGTCGATACCTTCGAGGATCTGACACCCGGTAAGGATGAGAGCCTGTATGACACTACGGCCTTTGTGGAACCGCTCTATCCGGTGATGCACACCCAATATATCAGCGGTATTCTCGAGATGGGAAAGACAAAGGTGACGGCAACCACACTGAAAAGGATATCTAAACAGGTCTCTTTCAAGGAGTTTTTTCCCGACAGCGACAACAAGACAGAGCGAACCCTCGCGTCTACTCTGGCCACCTCGCTATACTGTCTGTATTCCGCTAATTCAACCGTCGGGCGCAAGGCTATCCCGGAACCGCCGCAGGATGCAGCCCGCAACATAGTGAGATTTCTGCTCAACTATACAGACAAGGCCACTTACTTCTTCGCCGGTCTCATCCTCAACAAGGTCTATCAGACCATGTTCAGCTCTGCGGCGATGACCCTGTTCATGAAAAACTACATAGAGACCGTCAGAGACCTCGCCGCCGACAAATGGCTCATGGCCGACGGTATGGAGAACACCATGAGGAATTCCGACAGTTATCCCGATCTTCTCATGGTGATCAATCCCCTCCAGACCGGCAATTACAGTGTCTGCAACGAATACACCGGAAAATACCTGGCGCCGTTCAATATCATACAGCAGTTCACGGTTCCGCTGATCCACCATATCACTGCCGCCCTCGCCGCCCTCGGGCTCTTGGAAATCATCTATGGCGATCCGCTTGATTCGGCGGCATCTCCGCTCGGCAGCATCAAAGCTCTCAGGCTCACCAACCTCGGCAGGTATGCGTTTGAGATCACCAGAGAATACACTTCTTCCATAGCCGAAGCAGGCCCGATGTTTGAATTTGACACCGAACGTCTGCTTATGCGCACACTCGGCGACAAAAATCCTTATGAAGGCATCATCAAGGACTATCTCACGCCCGTGGGTGATCATCGTTTCACCATTACCCCCGACAAGTTTCTCGAAGGATGCACGGATGTGCGGGATATCGAAAGGAAAGCCACCAATTTCAGGAATCTTGTGGGCGAGTTGCCTCCGGTATGGAATCTGTTTCTGGCCGATCTGAAAAGAAAAGCTGGAAGCATCACCAAAACACCTGAGTCGTTCTATATATTTAATGTGAATCCCGACGATTCCGAACTTGTCTCGCTCATATCCACCGATCCGGTGTTAAGGGATCTCACCATTTGCGCCGAGGGATACATCCTGCTCGTGAGGCTGAGCCGCATAGATAAGTTCCGGGACAGGATGATGCAGTTAGGCTATCTTGTCTGAACCCATCGGACAACATTTTCGTTGTTAAGACAAAAGCTCATCCTTACCGTCATGACACTATTGATCATCACAATAATAATCATAGCAACAGCGGCAATCCTGTCGTTTTTCAACACCACGTATGCATCCGTGGTCGCCTTCATCGGACTTTGCGCCACAGGCCTCATACCCGGCTGCGAACTGTCCTGGCCGACCTATATCTTCTGGGGTATAGCCGTGCTCATTGTCGTATCGCTCGGATTTATCCTCCCCCGGCAGATCGTCAGCTCGCGGCTCGGTATGCCCTATATCTGTGGTGCCTCGCTCGCAGGGATGTTGGTGGGAATGGCTCTGTCGTCCCATGCCGCCATGGTGGCCGGGGCATTCGTCGGCGCGGTGCTTGGAGGAGTCGCCTACGCAAAAACTCCCGCCGGAAATGTCCTGGAATTTCCTACTTCCAAATTTTTAAACTATCTTTGTGCCAAGGGACTTCCCGTGGTGGTGACAATGAGCATTATCGGCACCGCTGCCTCCATGATCATTATTTCATGGTCCGCGAAGTGATCCCTGCCACATACACATCTCTCTCTTTGACAAACACAAGGAATATGCAGCGACTCATACTACTCGTCATCTCTATAATGATAGCATCTCTCGGAGCGGATGCCCAGGTGCTATCACAGCTCAAGCGGGAAAAACCCGATATGGAACAGATCAAGCGCGAGACACTCGACCGCACTTCGCCATACTATTATCCCCGGCTCATGAAGGAGTTCGAGCGCAACGACACGGCCATGAAGATCGACAAGTACCGCCGTCTGTATCTCGGCTATATGTTCCAGGAGGATTATGATCCTTACCGCTCCTCGGAGCGTTCGCTCAACTATGCAGCCACACTCGCGAGAGCCAAGAAGCTCTCCCGCCAGGAGTGCGACTCGGTGATCACGTATGCCCAGGCGGCCTTGGCCGACAATCCCTTCAATCTCGGCGAGATGGTGATGCTCATCAATGCCCTGAGGGGGAAAGGGAAGACAAACCTCGCCAATATCTGGCAGTACAAGCTCAACTATCTGCTTATGGCCATCGTATCCACCGGTACGGGCGAGGACGAGGAGAACGCCTGGTATGTGATCGAACCGCAGCATGAATACGTGCTGCTCAACATGATGAACCGCACCGTGGCCGACCATGTGTTCTACGACCCCGCGTTTGAATACATCACCGTCAAGGATGCCGACGGCAAGGATGCCGGAGGATACTATTTCAACATAGGCCCCCTGCTCGAACAGTATTATCTCAAGCACCCCGACGAACTCTGACCGAGATGTTGAACCTCACACCGTTAGTCAGGCCATATTTCAACCGGCTGTCAGCCTCGGCGTCATCCTGGAGGGGACACACCGAGGACGTGCAGCGTAAGGTGCTCGCATCTCTTGTGGGCCGCGCCGTCCGCACCATGTGGGGCGAGACCCACGGCTATTCGGGTGTCAGGGACTACGGAACGTTCATCCGCGCCGTCCCGGAGCCGGTGTCATATCCGGAGATACGCGAATCGGTGATGCGCATGGTCAACGGTGAGAAAGACATCCTGTGGCCCGGAGTCACAAAAAGATTCGCCCAGTCATCAGGCACATCCGACGGTAAAAGCAAATACATACCCGTGACTTCCGACTCCCTGCGCGAGAGCCACTACCGGGGCGGGTCGCACGTCATGGCCTCATATCTCCATCTGTATCCTGACAGCCGTATCTTCTCCGGCAAGAGCTTCATCCTCGGCGGAAGTTTCGCCACGGAGCTTACACCGCCCCCCGGAGTCAGGGTGGGTGATCTCTCGGCCAATCTCATCGAGGCGATCAATCCTTTAGTCAATTTAGTGCGTGTCCCGTCCAAGAAGATCGCACTTATGGCCGACTGGGAAGAAAAACTCCCGGCATTGATCGATGCCGCCGCCGGAGAGGACATCACCAACATCTCGGGTGTACCCTCATGGTTTCTCACCGTCCTGAAGGGTGTGATCAGAAAGGCAGGCGCAGCTACCATCCATGATGTATGGCCACATCTCGAGGTCTTTTTCCATGGTGGAATAGCCATGGCTCCCTACCGCGACGAATACGCGCGCATCACCCGCCCGGACAGGATGCGGTATATCAACTGCTACAACGCCTCCGAGGGATTCTTCGCCGTACAGGACACCATCAGCAGCGACTCCATGCTCCTGCTGCTCGATGCCGGGACATTCTATGAATTCCAACCTCTTGACGGCGGATGCCCGGTCCCGGCCTGGGAGGTCGAGGAGGGAAAGGTCTATTCCCTCATCATCTCCTCGTCCAACGGGCTGTGGCGCTATCCCATCGGCGACACCGTGAGGATCGAGAGCACCGACCCGCTGCGAATATCCATAGCCGGACGTACCCGGAGCTTCATCAATGCGTTCGGTGAGGAGCTGATGGTCGACAATGCCGATGCCGCCATCGAGCGAGTGTGCCGCGAGACCGGTGCCTCCGTGGCCAACTATACCGCCGCTCCCGTCTATGCCGAGGGAAACCGCCGCGGACGCCATGAATGGCTCATCGAGTTCGACCGCGAGCCGGAATCGATCGACGATTTCGCCGAGCGTCTCGACAATGCCCTGAAGGATCTCAATTCCGACTATGAGGCAAAGCGCGCCCACGGCATATTTCTCGACAGGCTATCAATAGTCAGAGGACGCCCTGGTGTGTTTGACGCATGGCTCGCCGCCACCGGTCGTCTCGGCGGACAGCGCAAGGTGCCCCGCCTCTCCAATTCCCGTCATCCGATGGACGAAATCCTCGCTTTCAACTCCGAAATTCAATAAAAACCATCACCATACCATCAAAACCATCCATGAAAAAGCTGTTTCTTTCCCTCCTCCTCTCTGTCGCAGGTCTGTCGGGTGCTGTTGCCGCCGACGCGCCTGACTACATCTTCTATTTCATCGGCGACGGAATGGGTTTCGGTCAGTCCATGGCCGCGGAAGCCTACAATCGCACCGTGCTCGGCAACGACCGGCCTATCCTGATGATGCAATTTCCCGTGGCATCGCAGTCAACCACCTTCTCCGCCTCATCTCCGGTGACTGACTCCGCCGCCGCAGGCACAGCACTCGCCACCGGCAGCAAGACAAAGAACGGTATGCTCGGCATGAACCCCGACACTGTCGCCGTCACCTCCGTGGCCCGCGATCTCGCCGATATGGGCTACGGAATCGCGCTCGTCACCTCCGTTCCCATCGACGATGCCACCCCGGGAGCCTTCTACGCCCACGTGCCTAACCGTGGGATGTACTATGAAATCGGAAAACAGGCCGCGGCCTCAGGCTACGACTTCCTCGCCGGATCCAACCTGCGCGGAACGAAGGACAAGGACGGCAACCCCAACGATCTGCTTGATACTTTCGCCGCCAACGGCGTGGAGATAGCCTACGGCATGGAGCAGCTCGCCGCAGCCAAGTCCAAGAAAGTGCTTCTCCTCAATCCGGACCACATCAAGATCAGCCAGATCAACTTCACGATTGACTCCGTGGAAGGCGCGCTCAACCTCCCCGACATGACCGCTGCGGCAATCGACCACATGACACGCAACCGTCCCGACCGCTTCTTCATGATGGTCGAGGGTGGAAATATCGACTATGGCGGCCATGCCAACGACGGCGGCACCATAATCAAGGAGACTCTCAACTTCAACCAGGCCCTGCGTCACGCCTACGACTTCTATCTCCAGCATCCGGACAATACCCTCATCATCGTCACCGCTGATCATGAGACCGGCGGACTCGGACTCGGCAACAACAACGTGGGCTATAATCTTCACCTCGGCTACTACGACTATCAGAAGATATCCAAGGACCGCTTCGCCGACTATTGCCGCTCCATCCGTGACAGCCGCCGCATCTACGACTGGGAGGATATGAAGGACTTCCTCAGCCGAAACCTCGGATTCTGGGGAGCCGTCCCCGTCACCGACGAGCAGAGCGCTATCCTCGAGGCCGAGTTCAACAAATGCTTCAAGGGCGAGGCTCCGGCCGACAAGAAGACTCTCTACAACTCGTTCAACACCTTCACCGAGCAGGTCTACCGGGTTCTCGACAGCCTCACAGGCCTCGGATGGACCACCAACCACCATTCCGGCGCGCCCGTTCCGGTATATGCCATAGGTGTCGGTGCCGAACTCTTCTCACCGCTCTCCGACAACACCCAAATCCCGCAGAAACTCCGCGCCCTGACACGGAAATAAGCAGATTGCTTCATCCCGGATAAACTCGTTACCCCTCCCCATATTTAACATTCTTTAACTAAAAATGGGGGGGGTAAAAATTATTGTCGCTACCTTTGCAGCTCAAACTAATCTATCATTATTCAACAATGAAAAAATTCTACTCTACCATTCTCTGCATGGCGGCCATCCTTACCGCCGGCTCATCCATGGCTGCAGTGACTGACACCGGCAAAATGCTCGCCGAACGTCCGCGCTTCATGCCCGCAAAGTACACTACCGGAGACAAGACACAGTTCGTGACTGTCGACTACGATGATGATGCCACGAAGTTCACCATCCTCGACAGCTCCTTCGGCAAGATCAAGGATATAACCACTCCGGTCTATCCCGAGGTGTCTGCCACACGCACCGAACGTCAGAACATCTATGGTCCTATCAACATTACTGTTTCATACACATACGACAATGAGATGTATGGACTCAGCGAGGAAGAGTTCAAGGATATGGCTACTGAATACGGCTATACAGTCGTGGAACAGCACGACACCGAGACATGGTATCTCAGTCCCGACGAATGGGCATACTATTACTACGATATATACAAGACAAAATATCCCACCCGTGTACTCGTGTGGAAAAACGGCGCAGGCTATGAGAGATATCTCGACTACAACGCCGATGACTGGGGCTACACCGGTATATACGGTGAAGCCTACACATCCACCGACACCGAGCGTCCGTATGTGACAGAACTGGTACAGAAATCAGACTCAAGCGCCGATATGGACGAACTCTTTCTTACCCAGACCCTCTTCAACAGCGATGACCAGTATGAATGGATCATACCCGTTTGGGAAGCCGTGGACTGCTCGTATCAGACCACTTATTATATAGTGGAAGGCTCCGAACTCAGAATCAAATCCTTCAAGGTGATGTCGGAGAATGGCTCGACCGTCACCACTTTCGATCTCCCCACAGGCTACTACTGCAATCGGAACGAGGCCTATCTCTATGAGGTGGGCGACGAGAACTACATCATCCTCGATTGTACAAGCGAGCAGACCTTCGACCGTTACTACGCCATCTACTCCGTATCCGCCACCACCGGCCGTGTTGAGATCGTAGGCGAGCCTATGAAGGTCCGCGTAAGCCCCACCGCCCCGCGTCGCGGCACACCCGTCACCGTCACCCTCGGCCAGGCCTCAGCAAGCAGCACCGTTTCCGTCATATCGACCGATGGTCGCACCGTGATGAGCCGCAAGGTGCAGCCCGGAGTGACATCAATGGAGATCCCGACCGACAACCTCCGTTCAGGTATGTATATCGTCAACGTTACCGACGGTAAGACTACCCGCCAGGCTACCAAGATCATTGTACGCTGATCCGGACACTCTGATAAACACACATCCCGACCCCGCACATCACTCAATGTGGTGCGCGGGGTCGCTTCATTTCAAAAAAAATGAGTAATTTCGCGGCATGGAAACTCGTATGGGAACCCGCAGGCAGATGGATATGCTCCACGGGCCGCTTGCCGGAAAGATATTGGTATTCGCCATACCGCTTATAGCGAGCGGTATACTCCAGCAGTCGTTCAACGCTGTCGACGTTGCCATCATTGGCCACTACTCCACGAGCCATGCCATCGCGGCCGTGGGCAGCAACGGCCCGATCATAAGCATACTCGTCAATCTTTTCCTCGGCATAGCCGTCGGTGCGAACGTGGTCATCGCCACCTATATCGGACAGCGTCACTTCGATGCCGTCCGCCGCTCCGTCTCCACCGTGATGATCGTGGCGCTCCTGTCAGGATTCCTGCTTCTCGCCCTCGGCACCACTCTGGCCCGTCCGATCCTCGAAGCCATGGCCGCGCCTCCCGATGTGATCGAACTGGCCGCACAGTATCTGCGCATATATTTCTGCGGGATGCCCTTCATGATGATCTACAACTTCGGATCAGCCATAATGAGGAGCGTGGGCGACACACAGCGTCCGTTCTACGCCCTGCTCGTGGCCACATTGTGCAATCTCGTGCTCGACTGGCTCTTCGTCGCTGTGTTCGGCATGGGGGTCGACGGTGTCGCCTGGGCCACGGTGATAGCCAATGCCCTCAACGCCGCCATCATGGTGTGGTTTCTAATACATGAACCCGATCCCGTCACTCTGTCGCTACGCCGATGGACCCTCTCGAAGGCCGATTTCAAGAAGATGCTCCGGATCGGTGTCCCCGCCGGACTGCAGGGCATGGTGTTCTCCATATCCAACATCTTCATCCAGGCATCGATCAATAAGTTCGGGGCTGATGCGATAGCCGGATCCGCCACGGCACTGACCTTCGAGGCCTACTGCTACTTCATTGTCTCGGCCTTCAGCCAGGCCACCATCGCCTTCACCGGACAGAACTACGGTGCCGGCCTGCCTGACCGCTGCAAGAAAGTAGTGGCGATATGCATGGCATACAGCATGATCATCTGCGGAGCGGCCAACGCACTGATAGTCTGGCAGGGAAATGCCTGTCTGAGCATATTCACGTCTGATCCGGAAGTGATTCGCTACGGTCTCGTGCGCTTCCACACGGTGCTCATCTTCCAGTTTCTCGCCAGCTCCTACGAAGTCTCCGGAAGCTACATGAGAGGCCTCGGCTACTCCGTCACTCCGATGCTCCTCACCATCTTCGGCACGTGTGTGCTCCGGCTCGGATGGTGCTACGTGTTCCCTGACATTGACAACAGTTTCCATATGCTACTTAATATATATCCCATCACGTGGATCGTGACGGGAATAGCCGTGATCAGCGCGGCGATCTACGTCCAGCGCAAGGTCTTCGGCAAGATGAAGCATGGAATGGTGTCCGGCCACTGACTCTTTGAGCCGGACTCCCGCTCATTTCTGATCAGAGTTCTTCACCTCATTGAGATAAAGCTCCGCGCGCGCCACACAGTAGGCGGCGGTACGATACAGATCAGCGGCTTTCTTAATGATGTCAGTCTTCATAACAAAAAGAATTTAATTGAACCTAAAAAACCTTTCTTTTTCCTATAAAACATCAAAAAACGGGAAAATGTTCTTAAACTATGTTTTAAAACATAAAATATTTTAACTCCCATAGTGTTAAATTACCGCGTGTACGGATAAAAAAGCGTACCTTTGTAGACAGAAAAAACACATACGCATATATATAACGCCATGAAACACAGTTGTTACGATTTCGATACTGAAATCAACCGCCGAGGCACCGGAGCTATGAAGACCGATGCGCTCACGACATTTTTCGGTCGTTCCGACATCGAGGGCCTCTGGATAGCCGACATGGACTTCGCCGTGTCGCCGGAGATCACCGCTGCCCTTGCCAATCGTTTCGGCCACGCCATCTATGGCTATACCGCGGTTCCCGACAGCTATTGGGAATCAATAATATACTGGCTTGACCACCGTCACGGATGGAAAGTGAAACGCGAGGAGCTGATCTATGTCAACGGTGTCGTGAAAGGCATAGGATTCATCATCAACTATTTCACCAAACACGGCGATAAGATACTCATACAGCCCCCCGTCTACCATCCTTTCCGGATGATCATAGAAGGAAACGGCCGTCAGTGTGTCACCTCACCGCTCCTCCGGACCGCCGCCGGCTACGAGATGGATCTTGAGGATCTTGAAGAGAAGTTCCGCACGGAGCGACCCGTGGCCATGATCCTCTGCAATCCCCACAACCCCGTCGGGATCCAGTGGTCACGCGAGGTTCTCTCCCGTGTGGCATCCCTCGCCAAGCAGTATGGTGTGAAAATAATCTCCGACGAGATCCACGGCGACCTCGTGCTCTACGGCAAGCCCCATATCCCCTTCCTTGAGGCATCTCCGGAAGCCAAGGAAGTGGGCATAGCTCTCGGAGCACCCTCCAAGACCTTCAATATCCCCGGTCTGTCAAGCTCGTGGATTGTAATAGCCGATCCGACACTGCGCGAAGGATTCTTCAAATGGATGGAGTGTAACGAATTCTCCGAGCCGACATTCGTGGCCACCATCGCTACCGAGACAGCCTACCGATACGGCGAGAACTGGCTCGAGGCCGCCACGGCCTATATCGAGGACAACATCGCTTTTGTAGAGGAGTTCTGCGCCCGCCACATTCCGGAGATCCACCCCGTGAGACCCCAGGCCTCATTCCTCGTATGGCTTGACTGCCGTGACTTGGGTCTCAACCATGATGATCTGGTGAGCCTGTTTGTCGACAACGCACGACTCGCGCTCAACGACGGCGCGATGTTTGGCGAGGAAGGTTCGGGATATATGCGCTTCAATGTCGCGTCGCCGCGCCATGTGGTCGAGCGCTGCCTGATGTCACTCAGCAAGGCCATCCGCACCACCCTTCAGCCTGAGCTTGCGGGCTGTTGAGTAGGCAAGATATTCACTGCGGTAGGCCTCTGCCGCAATTTCCCTGCCGGCGTTTCCCTCGAGGATTCCGCCGGCAGTGATGTATGTATCCCACAGAGCTTTCAGACCGTGGGCCAACGGTGAGAACGGCGATATACCATCAGGACGGGCTGCAAGCACCTTGGCCTTGATTCCGGCATGGGTGCGGGTGACATTGCGATACTGTGTACGGGTCTCGCACCGGTAGTGCAGAATATCGCCGTCCACAGGTTCCGGGCGCACGGAATCACGGAATATCACCTTCTCGCCTACATCACGCAGATTCCAGTTGGCATATCTCTTGTCAAAAAGCCTGATATGATAGTCGGGATACCAACCGCAGTGTCTCACAGGATAGCCACAATAGAAGTTAAGTCGCGATATCGTGTAGACACGGTGGACAAATCCCTCCTCCTTGAGTCGGAGCAGACTGTCCCTCAGAGCCGGCGAGATCACCTCGTCGGCATCAATCGAAAGCACAAACCGGTGGGTTGTGAGCGAGGTGGCATACTGGCGCTGCGCACCGAATCCGTCAAAAGCCCGCTGGATCACACGGCATCCGTGGTCACGGCATATCTCAACAGTGCGATCCGTCGAAAAAGAATCCACCACAATTATCTCATCGGCTATGTCGCGAAGTGACTCCAGACAGGCTCCAATGCGCCTCTCCTCGTTGAATGCTAATATTGTTGCGGAGATCTTTTCCATCATCATTGCTTTACCACGCAAATATAACATCTTTCCGCGAATTATTCAAATTTTAGGTTACAAAGAGGTTATAAGGCAAGAAAGGCAAGAAAGGCAAGAAAGGCAAAAGAGGTAAGGGAGGTGAAAGAGGTAAGAGAGGTTATAAAGGCAAGGGAGGGGTGGAGATGCAACCGCTTCGCGGTAGGCTGCTTAGAGGGGGGCGGCGACCCCACGAAGGATCGTGGGGTTAGGCAGATGTATGCGCTCCGCGCAAAAGTGTTCGTGTCGGAGACACGCCATCATGAAATAACCCCGGGTGCGGGTTGCCCGAGCTTCGTGGGAATGGACAGCTGTCTGCGCGGAGCGCAAACAGCAGCCCGCGTGTCGGAGACACGCCATCATGAAATAACCCCGGGCGCGGGTTGCCCGGGCTTCGTGGGTATTGGCTGATGTCTGTGCGGAGCGCAAATAGTAGCCCGCGTGTCGGAGACACGCCATCATGAGATAACCCCGGGTGCGGGTTGCCCTGGGATCGTGGGAATGGACAGCTGTCTGTGCGGAGCGCAAACAGCAGCCCGCGTGTCGGAGACACGCCATAATGAGACAACCCCGGGCAGCCCGCGCCCGGGGTGCACGCACCTCCCCCCATCTCCGGACTCGGAGAGTCCGTTCATGCCCTCGAACCCGATGCGATTCCCCCACCATACCTCACCCCGCCGCGTGTCAGAGACACGCATCCCCTTTTGCGCGAAGCGCATACATCTGCCTAACCCCACGATCTATTCGTGGGGTCGCCGCCCCCCTCTAAGCAGCCTACCGCGAAGCGGTTGCATCTCCACCCCTCCCTTGCCTTCATACCCTCTCTTGCCTCTTTCACCTCTCTTGCCTCTTTCACCTCTCTCGCCTTTCTTACCTCCTCCCTCCCCCTTCTTTCTATCAAATTGACATAAAACCGCCCCGATTTCACATATTTTAACCTAATTAAGACTACATTTTCGGGATTTATGACTACCTTTGCCTATGAATTTAGCGTCGGTGGCTTATAGCTACTATCACAAAGAAAAAGTCAACAAAAAGTTAGGTTAAAGCATGAGGGCAGCTGTGAAGCTCCCCTCATTTTTTTGTCACAAGCCGGAAGTTGCAACAATCCACTGTCTCACGATGTTATAAGAAGACCAACTATCCCTACAAACCATTAAAAACAACACGGATATGTCATACAAAATTGAAGACATCGAGGGTGTTGGCAGCATATATGCAGCCAAGCTCGGGGAGGCAGGGGTCAAGACCACCGACGATCTCCTCTCATATTGCGCCACAAGAAAAGGCCGCGAGACTCTCGCGGAAAAAACAGGAATATCCGAAAAACTGATCCTGAAATGGACCAACCATGCCGACCTGTTCCGCATCAAAGGTGTGGCCGGACAGTTTGCCGAACTTCTTGAGGCGGCAGGTGTCGACACAGTCAAGGAGCTGCGCCACCGCGTTGCGTCCAATCTGTATCCCAAACTCGTGGAGACCAACGACGCAAAAAATCTCTGCAACCGTGTTCCCTCTGAGAGCGAGATCGAGCGCATGATCGAGCAGGCCAAGGAGCTTCCTCCTGTGGTGAGCTACTGATCCTGAAGTTTTTCCACACCGATTCCGGGGGCGGGAGAGAGCGTGACTTTCCCGTCCTTGATTTTCATACCCGAAAAAGGATCATTGGAGATCAGTAGATTTCCGTCGAGATCCACCCAGTCGGCGAGTGGAGCGATCTGGGCTGCGGCCGACACCCCACACGAGGTCTCCGTCATACACCCTATCATCACCTTCATACCCAAGGCCTTGGCTAGTATGGCCATCTTGTAGGCATCCGTCAGACCGCCACACTTCATGAGCTTGATATTTATGCCATCGTAGCACTTTGACAGCAGGGGTATGTCGGCAGAGGTCTGCACAGCCTCATCGGCTATGATGGGGAGCGGCGAACGCTCCTTGAGCCAAGCGTGACCTTCCATATCAGTCTTTGACAGCGGCTGCTCCACAAACAGCACATTCTTGTCAGCAAGCCAGAGGATATTGTCAAGAGCCTCCTGCGGCGTCTTCCATCCCTGATTGACATCCACGCAGATGGGGCGGTCGGTGGTCCGGCGGATAGTCTCTATAAGCTCGCGGTCGCCCGGCACACCCATCTTGACCTTGATGACATTGTAGGGCGCGGCCTCCGCAAGCTTGGCGGCGACCTCCGAAGGCGAGTCAACCGACACCGTATAGGATGTATCAGGAGCCTTCTCCGGGTCAAGCCCGTATATGCGATACCATGGCTGACCCATCATCTTGCCCGTCAGATCATGGAGAGCTATATCCACAGCCGCCTTCGCCGCCATATTGCCGGGCGAGATTGAATCCATGTAAGCATGAATCTCCTCTAACGCGAACGGATCCGCAAGACGGGCCGGATCGATCTTCGACAGGAAGGACGTGACGGATTCCACCGACTCCCCGAGATAAGGCGGCATGGAGGCCTCGCCATAGCCCGTCACCGAATCGAGGCTGATCTCGACCTGCACGCCGGGAGTCGATGTGCGCGACATCGACGACAGATTGAACGCATGGCGCAGTTTCAACTCATAGGGATAGAACCGGAGTTCGGTGCCGCCGGCCCGGATAGCCATGGACAGCATGATGAAAATATATATTTGCAATCGTTTCATGCACAAATTTAGATATTAAATCCGATATATTCACAAATTTTTATTTATCTTTGCGACATATTAATGCGTAACAAGTTATGAAACTGATAGGAGCACACGTCTCTGTGGAAGCCGGAGTGAGCAATGCACCGCTCAATGCCCGCCGGATCGGTGCGCGCTCGTTCGCACTATTCACCCGCAATCCGTCGAGATGGACATCCAAGCCTATTCCGGATGCCGAAGCGGAATCATTCAAGCTCAACTGTGCGGAATGTGGATTCACCCCTGACGACATACTCCCCCACGACAGCTATCTGATCAATCTCGGATCCCCGGATCGCGAGAAGCTCGAAAAGTCGCGCGAGGCATTCCTCGACGAGTTGCGCAGATGCCGCCAGCTCGGACTGACCATGCTCAACTTCCACCCCGGAAGCCATCTGCGCGAGATAAGCGAGGACGAGTGTCTCGGGGTCATCGCCGAGTCGCTCAACATACTCCTCGACAAGACCGAAGGCGTGAAGGCCGTGATCGAAAACACTGCCGGACAGGGAAGCAACCTCGGCTACACCTTCGAGCAGATAGCTAAGATCATTGACCGGGTGGAGGACAAGAGCCGCGTGGGTGTATGCATTGACACCTGCCACGCCCATTCCGCCGGCTACGACATGACCACACCCGAAGCCTATGAGAAGACATGGAGCGAATTTGACCGCACCATCGGATTCAAATACCTCTCAGGGATGCACCTCAACGACACCCTGAAAACTATCGGATCACACGTGGACCGCCACGCCCCCATCGGCACCGGACTGCTCGGAACAGAATTCTGGAAAATGCTCATGAACGATCCGCGCATGGACGGTATTCCACTAATCCTTGAGACACCCGATGACACACTCTGGGCCGAAGAGATAAGCCGCCTCTACTCCCTCATCTCATAGCCCCTCGCCTCCATAGCCTCCCTTGCCTCCCTCCCCTTTTATAGCCTAAAAACATCTTTCCGTTTATTCATACTTACACCTGTTTTTATATCATGAGTCAGACGACAAAACCAGACCAAAGTTTCTGGAAACTGTGGAATCTTAGCTTCGGCTTCTTCGGAGTACAGATAGCCTACGCTCTCCAGAGCGCCAACATCTCACGTATTTTCGCCACTCTCGGTGCCGACCCTCACTCGCTGAGCTATTTCTGGATCCTTCCGCCCCTTATGGGCATAATTGTCCAGCCCATCGTGGGAGCCGCGAGCGACCGCACATGGAACCGCCTCGGACGCAGACTCCCCTATCTTCTCATAGGAGCGGCCATCGCGGTGGTG
The DNA here is from genome assembly GCA_964552825.1 of uncultured Staphylococcus sp. Taxonomy (GTDB): domain Bacteria; phylum Bacteroidota; class Bacteroidia; order Bacteroidales; family Muribaculaceae; genus Duncaniella. The sequence continues at coordinate 61,347 of CAZKIE010000012.1, forward strand.
GTGATGTGTCTTCTCCCCAACGCCGGATCCTTCGGCCTGACAGTGGCCGGAGCCATGGTGTTCGGCTTCATCGCCCTCATGTTTCTTGACACATCAATCAACATGGCCATGCAGCCGTTCAAGATGCTCGTCGGCGATCAGGTGAACGAACGTCAGAAAGGACTCGCATACTCAATCCAGAGCTTCCTGTGCAATGCCGGCAGCCTCGTGGGCTATCTCGCGCCCATCACACTCACGGCCATCGGTATATCCAACCTCGCGCCGGAGGGACAGGTGCCGCAAAGCGTCACTTATTCCTTCTATATCGGCGCGGTAGTGCTCGTGCTCTGCGTCATTTACAGTTTCATCTTCATCCGTGAGATGCCCCCGCGGGAATATGCAAGATACCACGGTATCACCGAAGCTTCGGAAAGCCGTAAAGAGGGGATGCTGACACTCCTACGCCATGCCCCGAGGACATTCTGGACAGTCGGACTCGTCCAGTTCTTCTGCTGGTCGGCATTCCTTTATATGTGGACATACACGCCCGGCGCTATCGCCGAGACCGTATGGAATACCACTAACGTCCAGTCCGAGGCATATCAGACAGCTGGCAACTGGGTGGGAGTCCTTTTTGCAGTCCAGGCTGTCGGATCAGTGGTATGGGCTGTGGCCATCCCGATGTTCAGGAACCACAAGGTGGTCTACTCCCTGAGCCTTGCGCTCGGAGCCATCGGCTTTATCTCCACCCTGTTCATCACCAATCAGTATGTGCTGTTCATATCATACCTGCTCATTGGATGCGCCTGGGCTGCCATGCTCGCCATGCCGTTCACCATTCTCACCAATTCCCTGTCAGGTAAAAACATGGGCACATATCTCGGCCTCTTCAACGGCACCATCTGCGTCCCCCAGATCTGCGCGGCCGCGCTCGGCGGACTCATACTGCCGCTGCTCGGGGGCCATCAGGTCAATATGCTCGTCCTCGCCGGAGTGCTCCTCATTCTCGGGGCTGTAAGCGTCCATTTTGTCAGGGAGACCTACGCCGAAGCCCACAAAACCGACGAAGACCTCGACAACACCCTCTGAGCACAGACCTTCCACATAGGATATAGGTTGACATGACAAATCGGTATTTCAGCGTAACAGCTTGAAATACCGATTCCTTTTAGTATCTTTGCAACCTAAACGCATTATGTATGGATACTAACGGAAGTGAAAATGTCGGTCTAAACCATCCCTCTGACAATGAAATAATCGTATATCAGCCCGATTCCACATTCACACTGGATGTTAGGGTTGATAAAGAAACTGTTTGGTTGACGCAGCCTCAAATTGCTGAACTTTTTGGAACAAAACGCCCGGCTATCACAAAACACCTATCAAATATATTCAAATCCGGTGAACTTGATGAGAATTCAGTATGTTCCATTTTGGAACTAACTGCCGCCGACGGTAAGAACTATAAAACTAAATTCTACAATCTTGATGCAATATTATCTGTTGGCTATCGTGTCAACAGTATCAATGCAACAAAGTTCCGCCAGTGGGCAAATAAGGTTTTGAAAGAATATCTATTGCGTGGTTATAGCGTAAATCAGCGGCTTCTCTATATGGAGTCGCGCATTGACCATCGTCTATCCGAGCATGACCGCCGGCTTGACGAACTGTCCAACAAAGTGGATTTCTTTGTCAAGGCTTCACTGCCTCCGGTAGAAGGTATCTTTTTTAACGGTCAGATTTTTGACGCTTATAGATTTGTGTGCGATCTGGTCAAGTCCGCAAAAGAGAGGATCGTATTGATTGACAACTATGTAGACGAGACCGTCCTCACCCTGCTTGACAAACGGACTCCCGGAGTGAAGGCCTCGATATACACACAAGCAAATTCAACTCAGCTTAAACTCGACATACGCCGCCATAATCGCCAATATACACCAATCGAGGTCAAGTATGTCACTGACATCCATGACCGTTTCCTGATTATTGACGACGATCTTTACCACATTGGCGCATCCATCAAAGACCTCGGCCGGAAACTGTTCGCCTTCTCCAGAATGGAAGCCAACCCCGCCGTGATCCTCAGCAATATCTGAGCAAACCGCCATCGATGCTATCGATTCCCCTGGTTAAAAATCCTATGATTTACGAAGCCGGATCGAATATTCGCGAGAGGCTTCACGACCCGAGTACAGCCGGTATTTCAGCGTAACAGCTTGAAATACCGATTCTTTTTCATACCTTTGCAGTCTAATTCGCTTCTACATGGACAATAACGAAAGTGACACCCTCATGAACAATTCCGATAATAACGAGATCATTATATACCAGCCGGACTCAACTCTATCTTTGGACGTCAGGGTTGAGAATGACACAGTTTGGCTAAATCAAGCTCAGATGACCGAACTTTTTCAAACAACGAGGAATAATATTACAATGCACATCCGTAATATCTTCAAGGAAGGAGAACTTGAAGAAACCTCAGTATGTAAGGAATCCTTACTAACTGCTGCTGATGGCAAACGCTATAAGACGAAATACTATAATCTTGATGTGATTATATCCGTCGGGTACAGGGTAAAGTCTATTAGAGGTACGCAGTTCCGCCAGTGGGCAAATAAGGTTTTGAAAGAATATCTATTGCGTGGTTATAGCGTAAATCAGCGGCTTCTCTATATGGAGTCGCGCATTGACCATCGTCTATCCGAGCATGACCGCCGGCTTGACGAACTGTCCAACAAAGTGGATTTCTTTGTCAAGGCTTCACTGCCTCCGGTAGAAGGTATCTTTTTTAACGGTCAGATTTTTGACGCTTATAGATTTGTGTGCGATCTGGTCAAGTCCGCAAAAGAGAGGATCGTATTGATTGACAACTATGTAGACGAGACCGTCCTCACCCTGCTTGACAAACGGACTCCCGGAGTGAAGGCCTCGATATACACACAAGCAAATTCAACTCAGCTTAAACTCGACATACGCCGCCATAATCGCCAATATACACCAATCGAGGTCAAGTATGTCACTGACATCCATGACCGTTTCCTGATTATTGACGACGATCTTTACCACATTGGCGCATCCATCAAAGACCTCGGCCGGAAACTGTTCGCCTTCTCCAGAATGGAAGCCAACCCCGCCGTGATCCTCAGCAATATCTGAGCAAACCGCCATCGATGCTATCGATTCCCCTGGTTAAAAATCCTATGATTTACGAAGTCGGCTCAAATATTCGCGAGAGGCCTCACGATCCGATTACAGCCGGTATTTCAGCGTAACAGCTTGAAATACCGATTCCTTTTAGTATCTTTGCAACCTAAACGCATTATGTATGGATACTAACGGAAGTGAAAATGTCGGTCTAAACCATCCCTCTGACAATGAAATAATCGTATATCAGCCCGATTCCACATTCACACTGGATGTTAGGGTTGATAAAGAAACTGTTTGGTTGACGCAGCCTCAAATTGCTGAACTTTTTGGAACAAAACGCCCGGCTATCACAAAACACCTATCAAATATATTCAAATCCGGTGAACTTGATGAGAATTCAGTATGTTCCATTTTGGAACTAACTGCCGCCGACGGTAAGAACTATAAAACTAAATTCTACAATCTTGATGCAATATTATCTGTTGGCTATCGTGTCAACAGTATCAATGCAACAAAGTTCCGCCAGTGGGCAAATAAGATTCTAAAAGAATACTTACTGAGAGGCTATTCCATAAATCAACGCTTATCTTATATTGAGGATAAAATTGACCGTCGATTTTCTGAATACGACAGCCATTTACTTCAACTTGACAATAAGATTGATTTCTTCGTAAGAACATCTTTACCGCCGAAAGAAGGTATCTTTTTTAACGGTCAGATTTTTGACGCATATAGATTTGTATGCGATCTGGTCAAGTCCGCAAAAAAGAGGATCGTATTAATTGACAACTATGTAGACGAAACAGTCCTCACACTGCTTGACAAACGGACTCCCGGCGTGAAAGCCTCGATATACACACAAGCAAATTCAAATCAGCTTAAACTCGACATACGCCGCCATAATCGCCAATATACACCAATCGAGGTCAAGTATGTCACTGACATCCATGACCGTTTCCTGATTATTGACGACGATCTTTACCATATTGGCGCATCTATCAAAGACCTCGGCCGGAAACTGTTCGCTTTCTCCAGAATGGAAGCTAACCCCTCCGTGATCCTCAGCAATATATGAGCGCAGGCCCGGGTCAGAACACAAGCTTGCTTTGCCGAGACGCTACGTTTCCGGCAAGGTCAAGATTGCCGTTAACGAGCATTTTCTTCACCTCGGTCAGGCGGACGATGAGTTCCTCTCTTGACTTGACATTTTTGATTTTTGAATAGACAAATTCCGAGTACTTCTCGGAATGACTCGTGTTGTGGAGGGCCCCGGAAAATATGCTGTTCGCATCGGAGGGCAGAAGCACCCCATTCTCAGCATCATTGATCCCGATACCGAATTTCTTCAGTATCTCGCGTGATTTCGAGGCTGCCTTGGAGTTGCCCTCCACTACATGATGGGCTTGGGTGCCTCCGAAGCCCTTGGCGACATCCGAATATTGTTTGGACATACGCTTATACAAGTTCTCTCGGAGCTTGCTGCGGGATGATGCCTCCGTGAGATTTCCGGTGGCGTTCGTGGTCGACAGTCGATCCACCGGTATGTATTGATGGTTATGAGTAATGGCACTCCGGCGTTCCTTCAGCAAGAGACTGTTGAACTCATCAGAGTATTTGGACGCGTTTTTCCCTAAATTGTGCAGCGCCGGAGTCACCGAGCCATCCGCATGGCAGATGACCTTGAGTGATTCCTTGCCGACAGGCAGTTCCCTCAGCACCCCCTTCGACAAGATCTTGATGCTCTTTTTCTCGCCTGTCTTGGCCGCACTCTTGACCGCCGATCTGGTGATTATGCGCTGTACTTGTGAGGACGCGATGACATCTGTCGGTGTGGCAGCTCCTGCTGACACTATTACCAGCAGGAGCCAACTTCTCAAATTTCTTTTCATAATTCCACGGAATCGATTACACCATTGAAATATGACAGGATCGGAGCATCTATCTTCGACGCATACTCGGTTATATTTGTCTCCATCGTAGTGATAATTTCAGATTCCAACTTCATCTGAGGCTTGATGACATAAAAATATGTGATCACGAGGAACGCAACGGTGGCAATCCTGTTCACCCACTTCTTTATATTGTTGATCCTCTCGAGTTCCTCATTCATGGACCAGTAATTCAGGAAGTTTAGCGCTCCGGCTAAGATGTTGTATTTCCATCCCCGTCCGAGATCAAGATCAAGCACATTCTCACCATACCAGTTCACTATATATCTGGATATCATTCCGAACACAATCCATATTATAGTTGCCACCACTACTTCCTCGACAAGGGTTATCAGCACATCGGTGAGATCCGTAGCCGCACGCCCTACCATATTACCGGTCACGGCTTTGCTAATAATCGCATCCGTCCCGTCGAGATCTAATTTTTTCAGCATGGGCTGGGCAAGTTCTGTATTGAAGAGTGTTTTATACTCCGCGTCCAGCAGTCGGCTGTAGTTGTTGAATACCCTTGTCGCTATCCGGTCGTTGATGTTTTCCACCGACAATATATTATTGAAACCGTTGAGGTAACGACTTTCAAGCTCACTCTTGCCATCCACCACATAATCCCATGCGTTGACCGGAAAACGATACCAGGCGAACTCCTTATCCAAATATTCTTCCACCATATACACCACACTCGATGATATATGGGACGGAAATTCACTATCGAAAGCTTCATTGCGGACAAACACTTCGTTTCTGTATTTAGTATAAAGATCCGATACGGAGACCGGCTTTGATTCCGCTTGGATTTTCAGATCCGGAGCATCCTCAAAATATCCGTCAAGAATCTCCGTCACCTTCCCATAGTCCTGCTCGCGACCATTCTCGGCCAACTCGGCCAGGATATCTGTCGCTTCAGCGGATGGCTCGATGACACCGTAGCGCATCTTCACGAGATCCGAACTGTTGACATGAAGCGACTTCGCCACCTGCTCTATGTCCGCACAATATGTGAAGACGTAATCATAGTTCTGGTTGTATTTCATGGCAATAGCCTCCTTGTCCTCACCCGAACAGGATGACAACAGTGACATCACGAGCATGATTATGAGCGCCGGAGTGGACTTTGCTGACGGCAACCACATGAGTGTCTGATACTTGTTCATTGCAATTATTGATTATATTATGATTGTTTTCCCGCAATACGGTTGATCTAAAAAACGGGGACGGGGAGACCGCTGACACTCTCTCATCGGAAGTCCGGCTCTGGTAAAACCTGTGGTCTGATAAAAGAAGCAAGCGGCTCCACGTCCCTATGCATAGGGGGTGCGTGGATACGCACTTGCCAATCTCACCTGACCTTGTGCTAAGTTTACCAGACTTTGACTTCCGGGTTAGAGTGGCTGTTATCCTATAATGTCCTTGGCCCGGTTGCGGTTGTACCGCTCCGGACTCATGCAAAGATAAGACAATTTATTCTTACAGACAATAAATTGCTGCAAAAACTCCGGTATTACGCGCCATATAGGAACCGCTTGCTTTTTTCTTGCAAATTTAGGTAGACACTACGCCATATTTTGTCGTATCTCTTTGCTAATTTTGTGTCCGGTAATACATTTGGAGTTTTTATGTTAGCGAGATACAAATTCTGTCTATGGTTGGTCAACAAACTCATAATCCGGAGGATGACGCTTGCGGAGATATGCGACGAATGGCATGAGTGCCGATACAATATCAAGGGTATCACGCTCACACCCCGGACATTCCTGCGCTACAAATCACTGGCAGAGGAGATATTTGATGTGAACATCGAGTACGACAGGTCAAGCAACGAATACCGGCTCGACATGGACACTCTTGACAATTCCGATCGTTGGACCATGAGTGCTCTGAGCGTGCAGAATCTCATGTCGATGTCGAATCTGCGGAAATTCATAATATTGGAGGACCCTCCGGCCGGCCAGGATATTCTGGAGATAGTGGCCAACGCCTGCCGTGACAACAGAATCCTGCGGTTCACATATAAATCACCATACCGATCGCCGAGGGATTTTGAAGTAACTCCGCTTTTTGTAAAGCTCTTTAAACAGCGTTGGTATCTGTTTTGCCGACCGTTCACAAAGGACTATATATCCACCATCGCTCTGGATCGTATCAGCAGCTTGTCCGTAGGCGGACGCAATCCATATCACCGGGACATATCCCCTGACGAATATCTCAGCGACTGCTACGGGATCATCCATCAGCATGAGGCGGAGAAAATAGTGCTCCGGGCATTCTGGCCCCAGAATACATATTTGAAGGAAAAGCCCCTCCATCATTCCCAGGAGATTGTGGAAGACACAAATGACTGGACAGATTTCTCTCTCTACATCCGTCCAACTTATGATTTCAAGCAGGATCTGCTATGGCATCGCGACAAACTCGTGGTTCTGTCGCCGGACTGGCTTCGCGACGATCTCATCGACATCCTCGGGCGAATGATCAACTCCTACCGCACAGGCCTCCCCCACTGCAAGGACGAATAGCCCCCAATCCCTCCGTAAACTTCGATCACATCATATCATTTTGCGAAGAATCCCTCAAACGATAAATCTTCATCAAGTTCAGGCCAATGGATGCCAAAATGCGATAATATATATTAATATTAAATCCCTCGCAAGCCGTATGTTACATAGCATAATCATTGGACGGGTCAAAATTTGTTTATAACTTTGTACTTGGAAAAGTAACGCCAATCTGAAAGTAAGCTGACCGCGTCCTTACAGGATGTGCAGGTCGACTTAACGCCTCATCAGATTGATGCCGCTTTTTTGCCCTTAGTCGCCATTTTCCAAAGGTGCGATACTTGCCGACGAGGTCTATGCTCGCAAAGAAACCTTGCTCTCCAGGGTCTAAGCCATGCTCGCCCAAAAGATTGAGCAATCCAAGTTAATAACCTTTCATTGGAATATAATATAACACTTATGAAAGCAGAAGAAATAAAAAATCTGTTTGATAGTTTTGAATCCATAGCCATTGAATATGAGGGTGTGGAGTGTTGGAGTGCAAGAGAACTTGCTCCGGTAATGGGCTATGTCCAATGGCGTAACTTCCAATCCATCATTGAAAAGGCAAAAGAATCCGCAGAAAATGCCGGAGAACTGACGTCAGACCATTTTGCTGACGTCAGCAAAATGGTCACACTTGGGTCAGGTGCTGAGCGTCAGATAGATGACGTTATGCTCACCCGCTACGCTTGCTATCTTGTGGCGCAAAATGGCGACCCTCGCAAGCCGGAAATCGCTTTCGCTCAAAACTATTTTGCAGTACAGACCCGGCGCGCTGAGCTTGTCCATCAGCGACTTCTTGATTATGAGCGAGTGCAAGCCCGTGCCAAACTCGCAGACACCGAGCATCATCTTTCCGGCGTACTATATGAGCGAGGTGTTGACTCAAAGGGCTTCGCTATAATTCGCACTAAAGGCGACCAAGCTTTATTCGGACTCAACACCGCAATGATGAAACGCCGAGTTGGTGCACCCGACAAGCGTCCGCTCGCCGATTTCCTCTCAACTCTCGCTATCAAAGCCAAGGATTTTGCTGCTGAAATGACTTCTGTAAATGTTCAGCAAAAAGACCTTCGTGGCCAAGTAAGCATTGAACGTGAGCATATCGACAATAACTCGGCTGTCCGAGGTATGCTACTCGATCGTGGGATCCGACCCGAAAATCTTCAGCCAGGCGAAGACATCAAGAAAGTAGAACGCCGACTCAAAGCCGACGAAAAGAAAATTCTTCCTAAAAAGAAGAAATAAGTTGTTTGCCCAAAAGATTGAATGATATAAGTTAATAACTTATCATTGGAAGATTGTATGATTGAATGGATTACTGGTATTGGCGGTATTTTATTTGGTAGTGGTATTACTGGCTTTGTCCAATTTATAATAAAACGAAAGGATGAAGATAAGAACTCTAACAGGCAGTTATTATCTCCTATTCTTGACGAATTATGTAATATTTGTGCAATTACATTTTCACTTATAAATTATGTAGAAGAACAGAATAATGAGATTGCTAAGATACTTTCTGATGAAAGAAAACTATATAAAGAGGCCAATGGTAAACTTTCGTCTGCTGACAAGTGGCAGGACGAAGTTATGGAAATACATCAAAAAGAATTGCCTTCTGATGCAGATATTTGTAATTTGAATGTTTTACGAAAACTAATTACAGACAAACATCAAGAGTATTCAAAACTTATTTCTCAGGCTCTTAATAAACCCGACGAAGCAAAAACTCTTTGTCATAATGCCATTTCAAAAATTAACGAGTCTTTAACTCCGTTTTTGTTGATGCATGAAAAAGAGACATCTCATTACAAACTTTCGGATAAGAAATTAGCAAGAAAAATCACCAAAATTTTCAAAAATATTGACAAGTTGATTAGGCGTAATAAAGAATTGAACCATTATAGTTCTTATTTGAAAATACCAAATATATTCCTCCTTGAACTTTATAAAGTTGCCAACGATGGTAAATTTTTCATATCTGATAATATATAGAAAATGGCACAGAAAATAAATAAGCTTGAACTTACGTGGATTGGCAAGGAAGAGGACCTCATACCGCTGTAAAACGCAATTTCGATTTCAACTACATCCTCGGCAAATCCAATCTATTTATCTCGTAAATTATATCACAACTATGGGCTTTTGGAGTTTTATGCGCGATATGATGGTGTTTGACTGGCTGTTCGGACACCGCAAGAAGGAATCCTTTTGGGAGCAACGCCAAGGGGAGAGTCAGCGTTATGCAAATCATAATCGCCATGATGATTATCGCAATTACAGCAATAATGATTACGTCCAACAAGACTTTGATGACGACCTTGATTCAGGTATGTTCGACGATGATTTCTAACCGATAACATTATGCGATATTTCCTCGTTATAAAAATCACGTTCATGATTATGACATTGTGATCGGATCAATCGCCGATGACAAGGTAGCGCAAAAAAACATTTTTTACAATATAAAACAAGCGAACTCAGAGATCTCCCTGAATTCGCCGTTGGTGGAGTGTTCTGACAAATTATCGAACTTTTACAGTCATTTAACGAAGAAACCTTCGTAGGATAAATCTTCATCAAGTTCAGGCCAGTGGATTCCTAAATGCGATAATTTATAGTGTTGCCGTTGAGATTCGGTTGCATTTGCAAGCCTGTGGTAATCGCTAAACCGTTCCTGAGCCTTGCGGCCGTCAATTAGTTCAATCCAAATGGATGTGTCTGTAAGCCAAATATTTCTAACTTGCGAGTGATTCATTTATTGCCTCCTTTCTTAAAATAATCATTCCACCGATCAATAATTATATCTTTATTCTCCTCTATTATGGATTCTATCAGTCGAAGTTCGCTTTTCTTAAATCCGAAATTTTCAACAAGTTCGACGCCACAGACATTGTATTTGGCTTCCGCGTCGCCTTTCGATATGTGAATATGGATTGGCTCATGGTCATTTGACCAAAAGAAGAACCTGAACCCTAATAGGATAAACAATGTAGGCATAGATAAAATCTAATAAAATTGTATATTGCAAATATAATAATATAATCGCTAATTCCCAAATGAAGTGATGACGAACAAAAGAAAGCAGACTTGGAATTGCTTCCAAATCTGCCGTTGGTGGAGTATAGCGGACTCGAACCGCTCACCTCGACACTGCCAGTGTCGCGCTCTAGCCAGATGAGCTAATACCCCGTCTTTGCGTTTTTTGCGTTGCAAAGGTAGGGCGTTTTTTTGAGTTGTGCAAGGGACGGAGGAATATTTTTTGTAATTTTGTGGAAATTTATGCCGATTATGGAATCTACCGCTAAAAAAACTCTTATCGGGATGACTCCCGCCGAACTTGAGGGTGTGGCCTCCGAAGCCGGACTACGGCCTTTTGCCGCCAAGCAGATGGCCCGCCGTCTGTATGTGGGACGTGTGAGGAGCGTTGACGAGATGACGGAGCTGCCCAAGGCTGCCCGTAGCTGGATCGCGGATAACTACACGGTGGGGCGTGAGGCTCCGCGCATGGAGAGCCGATCGGCCGACGGAACCGTGAAGTATCTTTTCGCAACGCGCGGTCAGGAGGTCGATTATATCACGGGGGGCAAGGGGGCCGGGCTGGATGTCGAGGCTGTGTATATTCCTGACCGCGACCGAGCCACACTGTGCGTATCCTCTCAGGCAGGATGCCGTATGGGATGCCGTTTCTGCATGACCGGCAAGCAGGGATTCCATGGATCGCTCACGGCTGCCGGTATTCTCAATCAGATACTGTCGGTCCCCGGTTCGGAGGGGCTGACAAATATCGTGTTCATGGGGATGGGTGAGCCTATGGACAATGTGGATCAGGTGATCCGTGCGGTCGAAGTGCTCACGGCGCCATGGGGTATGGCGTGGAGCCCCAAGCGCATCACGGTTTCGAGTATCGGCAAGCTCGACAGTCTCCGCCGTCTTCTTGATGAGACGAAGGTCCACGTAGCGATCAGTGTCCACTCGCCGTTTCCTGCGGAGCGAGAGGGGCTGATGCCGGTCGAGAGGGCTTTTCCGATCCAGGAAGTGATGAAGGTGCTGCGCGGATACGATTTCGCCCACCAGCGCCGGCTGTCGGCTGAATATATAATGTGGAAAGGGATCAACGATGATTTCCGTCATGCGGATGCTCTCGCGGCACTGCTCAAAGGGACGGACTGCCGCGTGAATCTCATACGTTTCCATGCCATTCCCGGCTTTGAGGGTGAACCCTCCCCGACGGGGACAATGGAGGCCTTCCGCGACCGTCTGAACTCCCATGGAGTCACGGCCACGATAAGGACCTCGCGCGGAGAGGACATCGAGGCTGCCTGCGGAATGCTGGCGGGCAAGAACACCGCGGAATAGGGGTCAGGCAATACGTTTCCACTTCTTCCCCTGCCTCTTGAGCCGGGCGCGCTCCATAGCTCTCCGTTGGCGCCGGGAGATCATGACCGGCACCGTATCGGTTTCTCCGTCGGAGACTTCGGGGTTGTTGGCGGCAGGAGGGGCTACCGGGCAGGAGTCGTCAGCGGAGGCTGTCAGCTTTGCCTTGCGGATCCTCGCTCTTTCGCGGGCGCGGGCTGAGCGGCTCATGGCGCGGTCGAGTTCGGGACGGATCATCGAGAATGCGATGGTCGCGGCCGGATCGGAGCTTTCCGCCTCAAAGCCGGCGAGATATGAATCGACAAGACGCATGGCCTCGGCTGCGGACGTCGGGGCGAAGGATAGTGTGGTGTTGACGCGGGAGGTGATGTCGGAGTAGACTTTCTTTGATACCGGGAGTGTGTTCATTGTTTCAATCTGTTTTTTCCGCAAAGGTAATACGGGAAATTACCGAAAAGGTGCGATAATGTCGCGTCGGTGGAAAATTTTTCCTCCTGCCATAAATATTCTGCAGTCTACATTCATGAGACGGGCGGGACCGAAAGTCCTGTCCGTCTCAACTTTCAGGCGGGTTCGGATGTTATCAATTTCCGGAGACAGAGCGGTGTGATTTCAGTGGATTTTCACCGTTTTATTTAAAAATAATTAATAAGGAAAAATTTCTTTAATAAGGTGATTGATTACCGAAAAAAGTCCTTAACTTTGCACTCGGATTGTAAGCGGGCGACCGCTCCCTCCGCGGTCATACCATCCGTCTCACCACCCCACCCGGCAGGAGGCGGCGACAATAAATGAAAACAAATCAATTCTATATATCAAACAAACTCTTTAAATCCAATGAGTACAATTGATCTATCCCAGTATGGCATCACCGGAGCAAAGGTGATCCACAATCCAAGCTACCAGGAGTTGTTCTACGACGAGATGAACCGTAACCTCGAGGGCTACGAGCGCGCCCAGCTCACCAATCTCGACGCAGTCAACGTGATGACCGGTATCTACACCGGCCGTTCGCCCAAGGATAAGTTCTTCGTGATGGACGAAGTGTCCAAGGACACCATCTGGTGGACAACCGATGACTACAAGAACGACAACAAGCCCATCACTCCCGCCACATGGGACGTGCTCAAGAAGATCGCTGACAAGGAGCTTTCCGACAAGACACTCTACGTGGTCGACGCATTCTGCGGCACCAACCCCGACACCCGTCTCGCAGTCCGCTTCGTGATGGAGGTGGCATGGCAGGCTCACTTCGTGACCAATATGTTCATCCGTCCCACAGCCGAGGAGCTGAAGGACTTCAAGCCCGACTTCGTGGTGCTCAACGCATCGAAGGCCAAGGTTGAGAACTGGAAAGAACTCGGCATCAACTCCGAGACCTGCGTGGCTTTCAACCTCACCCAGCGTATGCAGCTCATCATCAACACCTGGTATGGCGGTGAGATGAAGAAGGGTATGTTCTCCATCATGAACTACTACAACCCCCTCCGCGGCATCGCATCCATGCACTGCTCGGCCAACACCGACAAGAGCGGCGAGAACACCGCCATCTTCTTCGGCCTCTCCGGAACAGGCAAGACCACCCTTTCCACCGATCCCAAGCGTCTGCTTATCGGCGACGACGAGCACGGCTGGGACGACAACGGTGTGTTCAACTACGAGGGCGGCTGCTATGCCAAGGTGATCAACCTCGACAAGGACAGTGAGCCTGACATCTACAACGCCATCACCCGCGACTCTCTCTTGGAGAATGTCACAGTGGACGTTGAGGGCAACATCGACTTCACCGACAAGAGCGTGACCGAGAACACCCGCGTCAGCTACCCGATCAACCACATCAAGAACATTATCGTTCCCTCGAAGGGTCCGGCTGCCAAGAATGTGATCTTCCTTTCAGCCGACGCATTCGGAGTGCTTCCTCCCGTGTCGATCCTCACCCCCGAGCAGACCAAATATTACTTCCTCTCCGGCTTCACCTCGAAGCTCGCAGGAACCGAGCGCGGCATCACCGAGCCTACCCCCACATTCTCAGCCTGCTTCGGCGCAGCATTCCTCTCGCTCCACCCCACAAAGTATGCTGAGGAACTCGTGAAGCGCATGGAGAAGAGCGGTGCTAAGGCATATCTCGTCAACACCGGCTGGAACGGCACAGGCAAGCGCATCTCGATCCGCGACACCCGCGGCATCATCGACGCTATCCTCGACGGCTCGATCCTGAAGGCTCCCACCAAGCAGCTCCCCATCTTCGACTTCACCATCCCCACCGAGCTTCCCGGCGTGGATCCCAAGATCCTCGACCCGCGCGACACCTACACCGATCCCGCAGAGTGGACCAAGAAGGCCGACAAGCTCGCCGAGATGTTCATCAACAACTTCAAGAAGTTTGAAGGCCATGAGGCCGGCCGCGCTCTCGTAGCTGCAGGCCCCCATGTAGGATAACGAATTGAATCATCATGACAGAACGGCGGTCCGCGCATCCGAGCGTGGACCGCTGTCTGTTTTATCCACCACACGCGGACCCATATTGCAACTCTCGCGGAGATTGATTATTTTTGCACCGCAAACCACCATTCAATGCACCGGACGACCCATCAAATACTGCTCCTACTTCTGCTCCTTCTGCTCCCCGCGACAGCCGGAGCGCAGATCGTGACCGCCGTGCCGGGCAGTCAGGCCCGGGAGGAGGTCAACTCCGACAGTATCCGCCGGGCCTTTGATTCCGGCCCGTACTTCGGCCTGTACAAGGACAATTATTTCGTGTTCGGATGTCCGGTGGGAGAGAAGGTGACGAAGCTCAACAGCAATGTGAAGTTTCAGATCTCAGTGGCGCAGAGACTGACACGCTCCACCCTGCCTTTAGGAACATATCTCTTCCTCTTCTACAGCCAGAAGTGCTTCTGGAACGTGCTCGAAAACTCCATGCCCATGACCGACCTGAATTTCAATCCCGGCATCGGCCTGACCAAGCCCCTCTTTGTGAGGGACCGGTTTGTGGGCAAGCTGAATCTGCTGGTCGAGCATGAATCCAACGGCCGCGACGGCACCGACTCACGCTCGTGGAACCGCATCACCTTCGGAGGCAGCATCCTGATCGATCCGCAGATCATGGTCCACGGCAAGGTGTGGATTCCGGTCATCGACGGCATGGAGAACCGTGACATACTCGACTACTGCGGCATCTATCAGATGGGCACATCGTTCACGACACTCAACGAGCGGTTCGGCGTGGCAGTGACCATGGTGAAGCGCAAAGGCTGGCGGCTCAACTACAATACGATCGTGGAACTTAACTACCGGCTCTTCCCCCGCGACAATCAGTTTCTATTCCTCCAGTACTACAACGGCTACGGCGAGGGACTGCTCGCCTACAAGGAGTTTCACTCGATGCTACGTGTGGGGCTCGTGATCAAGCCCAGACTGTTCAGCGACTATTGACACATCTTTATCTTTTTTAAACCACCCTCGCCAAACATTGACGGGGGTGGGTTGTTTCTATATATGAAAGCACGAAAGAGCGGACCTAACTCACCGCTCCCGTAGGTTTTCAAAGGTAGTCCGCAAGACCAAGCGTCTCGGGCTATGCGGAGCGAGACTCCGCAGGTCCGGCAAGGGCAACAGTCACCTCACCGTGATCGCCCCGACCCGGTATTAATAAGGTCTTTAGCCGTAAAGACCTTGGGATGGCACAACAGACTTAGCCAATCCCCTATCTACTCAGCCCGGCAAGTGGAACCAGCGTCCCGCCGGGCTTTTTTCGTGTGCCATAATGACAACAGGGTGCATCCGGATATCGCGGATACACCCTGCGTCATACACACATATATATGTGTGCGTTGTGTCGTATGTGGAGGGGCTTACTTCTTGAAGAAACGGTTGTAGAGTCCCTGGAATCCCTGGCCGTGACGGGCCTCGTCCTTGGCCATTTCATGAACGGTGTCATGGATAGCGTCGAGGTTGAGCTCCTTGGCGCGGCGTGCGATGCGCATCTTGTCCTCGTTGGCGCCGGCCTCGGCGTTCATGCGCTTCTCAAGATTGGTCTTGGTGTCCCACACCACGTCGCCGAGGAGTTCGGCAAACTTGGCAGCGTGCTCAGCCTCTTCCCAAGCGTAGCGCTTGAAGGCATCGGCCACTTCGGGATAGCCCTCGCGGTCAGCCTGGCGGCTCATGGCCAGATACATACCTACCTCCGTACATTCGCCCATGAAGTGAGCGTTGAGATCCTTGATCATCTCGTCGTCGCTGCCATCCTTGGCGATGCCGATCTGGTGTTCGGTGACGAACTTGAGGGCTGCGTCAGCGGTGAGCTCGGTGAACTTTGCTTTGGGAGCACCGCAGAGAGGGCACTTTTCGGGAGCTTCGTCACCTTCGTGGATATAGCCACACACGGTGCAGATAAATTTCTTTTTCATAGTGATTGATGATTTGGAATTGATGGATTAATTATAACTTTATAGAACTGAATTTCAAAAATTTGCAGCGGCCGAGCATCGCGGACAGCGGCCTTTGTAGGTGATGCCGATATCGGTGATCCGGAAGCCCTCCGGGACCGATGGGAGCAGAGAGAGCGACACCGGTATGTCGGTGACGGATCCGCAGTCCACATACAGGAAATGGGCGTGAGGGTGCTCGGAGTAGTCCCAGCGGGTGCTTTCACCGTTCTCAGCCGCTATGGTCTTGATCACCCCGGCCGAAGAGAGCAGCTTGAGAGTGTTGTAGACCGTGGTGCGGGAGAGTGTAGGGTGCTCCGGGTGGAGGGAGGTATAGATATCGTCGACAGTCGGATGAACTCTGTTATCCATAAGATGGCGGAGTATGACTATGCGCTAGGCCGAAGGCTTGATGCCGTTTGCCTGAAGCATATCCGCTATTTCCGGGGTCGAGAGCTTGACTGTATCCAATGCTGTAATGATTACAAACTTAAATCTATTGCAAAGATAAGGTATAATTATCTTTTATGCAATAGCCGGGGGCAAAATTTTGGAAAATCAGCGCATATTCCGAAAAAGTCGCGACTTTTTCGGAATGGAATCCAAAAAAGTCATGACTTTTTCGGAATCCAATCCAAAAAAGCATACAAAAATTTCCGGATAATGGTGGGATAATATTATATTTGCATATCGAAAAGACACTTTATATGATCAACAGAATTCAAAGAAAACCAATTGAAAAAATATTTAATCGCAAGGCTGTGGTAATTCTTGGCCCGCGGCAGGTAGGCAAGTCCACACTACTGCATCAGATACTTGATGGTAATGATGATGTCCTGTGGCTAAATGGCGATGATCAGGATGTAAGGGAATTGTTTGACAATTTTTCCGCGGCAAAAATGAGGACAATACTCGGACAAAACAGCATCCTCGCCCTTGATGAGGCCCAGAGAATCACCGACATCGGGCTGAAGCTAAAGATCATGACGGACCAGATGAAGGATGTCAGGATTATCGTTACAGGCAGCAGCAGTCTTGATCTGGCAGCATCGTTAAATGAATCCATGAGTGGAAGAAAGCGGGAATTTGTGCTTCTACCCCTGACATTTAAAGAAATGTCTGAAACCCACGGTGTCCTTGAGGAAAAACGGCTTCTTCACCGTCGTATGCTATATGGATATTACCCGGAAGTTGTGACAACTCCCGGAGAAGAGCGCGACATTCTTCATGAAATAGTTGACAGCTATCTCTACAAGGACATCATGAATCTTGATCTGGTGGCAAAGCCTGACAGACTGAACAAGCTCATCCAAGCTTTGGCATATCAGATCGGTTCTCAGGTATCATACAACGAGGTGGCACAACTTGTGGGTCTGGACTCAAAGACGGTAGAACGTTACATAGATATTTTGGAAAAATGCTTTATCATATTCCGCATCAATTCGTTTTCAAGAAATCTCAGAAACGAATTGAAGATATCCAAAAAAATTTTCTTCTGGGACTGCGGAATCCGGAATGCGGTGCTCAACAATTTCGCACCTTTAGAAAACCGATCGCCGGTTGAAAACGGGGCGCTTTGGGAAAACTGGATCATCGCGGAAAGGATGAAATATAACAATATGATGGGCGATCGGCTATCGCCTTGGTTCTGGCGCACAAAACAACAATCCGAGATAGACTACCTCGAGATAAGGACGGACAACTCTCAGCCTATGAGTTTAAATGGAATGTTAAGGCCAAGGCCTCCGTTCCGGCTTCGTTCGCGGCATCATATCCCGATGCGTCCTTCAATGTTATCACACCGATGAATTTTGAAACCATTGTAGGTTAGGGAGGTGAAGAGGCAAGGAAGGCAAGAGAGGGGAAGAGGCAAGGAAGGCAAGAGAGGGGAAGAGGCAAGGAAGGCTAAAGGGGTGATGAAGGTTAAAGGGTAAGGGTGGGATGTAACCGCTTCGCGGTAAGACCACACACTCACCCACATCACCCCACGAATAG
>CAZKIE010000013.1:0-79130 GCA_964552825.1 uncultured Staphylococcus sp.
TCAATAGCTAACGGCGCCATTGTATCCTCTATGGTGTCAAAGATGGGAAAGATAGGGAATTTATTTGGAAAAACCTAACTTTTCCAAAACCTCGTTTGAAACGTCGATGCGCGGGGATGCGAAGATGATGTCGGCGGTGGTGGCGCGGTCAAAGATACATTGGTATCCTCTCTCCTCGGAGACCTTCTTGACAGCATTGTACACGTCGTCCTGGATCGGCTTCATGAGAGTCTGGCGTTTCTTGTAAAGCTCTCCTTCCGGACCGAAATATTTCTGGCGTAGCTCGGCGGCGTTCTTCTCCTTATCCACTATCTCGGCTTCTTTTTTCTTCTTCTGTTCGTCAGTGAGGAACACCATTTCATTCTGGTAATTCTTATACAGGGTCTCTGCCTCCTTGGCCACAGCCTCCACCTCTTTCTGCCAGCGCTGGGAAAGCTGGTTGAGCTGCTCGTTGGCCATTTCGTAGGACGGGATGTTGCTGAGGATATAGTCCATATCGACAAGTGCAAACTTCTGTGCGCTTGCTCCGAGAACCGACGCAAGGGCGATGAATGTCACAAGGATGATTTTTTTCATTTTATTCATTTTATGAGGGTTATACTATTATAGACACCCTGCGAGTGGAAAAGTTTAGATTCCGGATGAAAAATCGGTTAGAATTCCTGTCCGAGGATGAAGTGGAAGTGTGATCCTCCGCGTTCACCATAAACGCGGTCGAAACCATAGGCCCAGTCAATACCCATCATACCAACCATAGGCAGGAAGATACGTACACCAACACCGGCGGATCTCTTCAGCTCGAACGGCGAGAAGTTTTTGACCTCAGTCCAGGCGTTGCCACCTTCGACGAATGTCAGACCGTAGATGGTTGTGGTGGGCTGAAGGAGGAACGGGAAGTGGAGCTCGAGGCCGAAACGTGTGTAGGCGCGTCCGCCACCGAGCCGGTAGGGTGTGAGCTGTCCGTTGTCGTAACCACGGAGCGCGATGGTCTCCTGTGCGTATGTATAGGATCCGGACATACCGTCGCCGCCCACATAGAATGTCTCGAAAGGTGATTTGAGATATTTGTTGTAGCTTCCGAGAAGACCGAAGTCAGCACGGGTCATGAGCACGAGCGTATATTTGCCATCGGGGTTCGTGAGCGGTGTGTATGTACGCGACAAGAAGCGTAGTTTCCAGTATTCAATCCAGCGGTATAGCTCACGGTGAGCTTCGTCGGTATTGGTTTCCGACAGTGTCTTCCAGTCTTTTTTGCCGAAGAGCGATGCCGGAGGAGTCATCTGGAGATTGAGGGTGAAGGTCGAACCGGTACGTGTGTACTGTGGATTGTCTATGGAGTTGCGCGACAGAGTCAGACCAAGCACGAGCGAGTTGGACGTTCCGTTCTGCATATTGAGCAGGTATTCCCAGTTCTTGAGATGATACCAGTTGTAGCCGAAGTCGGCCTGGAATGTGAACCAGTCATCAGGCCATGACAGACGCTTGCCGAACCCGACATTCACACCAAGCATCTGGAGGTATTTGTTGGGATCGTATGCATCCTCGATGGCACTGCTGTAATAGTCGCTGTAACCGGTGTTGTATAGGCCTCCGTATGAGTAGAGGTAGTTGCTCATGTAGCGGTTGTTGTAATATGAGGAGTTCACACCGGTCTGACGGCTGTAGTAGGCCGATACGGACAACGAGTTGGGGCGTTTGCCACCGAACCAGGGATCGATGAATGATACGGAATATGCCTGATAGTAGCGGGCATTGGTCTGTGCGGATATGGACAGTTGCTGACCCTCACCCTGCGGTATCAATCCTCGATAGGAATTGGGATAGAAGAGATTCTTGATGGAGAAGTTGGTGAATTTGATACCGACTTTTCCGATTATACCTGTCTGACCCCAACCGAGTGAGAACTCGAGCTGGTCGTTGCTCTTGGAGGTCAGGTCGAATATGATATCTACGGTTCCGTCTTCCTCGTTGGGCTCTGGGCGTATGTCCATTGTCTCCGGGTCGAAGTGTCCGGTCTGTGCAATCTCGCGGGCGGAACGCATGAGGTCTGTCTTGCTGAAGAGCTCGCCCGGCTTCACGCGGAGTTCACGGCGGATCACCTTCTCATACAGACGGTCGTTGCCGTTGATCACGACGTTGTTGATTCTCGCCTGCGGGCCTTCGAATATCCTCATCTCAAGGTCGATGCTGTCGCCGTTGATATTCTTCTCAATAGGTACTATGTTGAAGAATAGATAGCCCTTGTCCATATAATAGTTGGATATGGCATCGTCGTCCTGGTTGGTACGTTTGTCGAGGAGTTTCTGATTGTACACATCGCCTTTCTCAATGCCAAGCACTTCAGACAGTACAGCTGTGGGATAGACTGTGTTTCCAACCCAGCTGACATCGTTTATATAGTACTTCTTTCCTTCGTCGAGTGAGATATATACATCGACAGATTTCTCATCGTATGGAGCTACGGAGTCACTCAGGATCGTGGCATCACGATAGCCTTTCTCGTTGTATTTCTGGATGATGCGCTTGAGGTCGTCCTCGTAGTCGCTCTCAACGAATTTTTTCTGGCGGAAGAGGTTGAGAAGTTTACCTTTCTCATTTGTCTTCTTCATGGTGCGCTGGATCTGATTGTCGGTCATCACCTCGTTGCCGTCAATGTAGATTTTGTGAACCTTAACCTTATCATTCTTGTCGACATTAATGTTCACGATAACCTCATTGGGAGCAGATAGATCTTCAATGAGATCAATCTTCACCTTTGCATTGCCGAAACCTTTATTGCTGTAATATTTGGATATGATCTGTTCCGCGCGGTTCACGATGTTCTGTGTGATCTGATTGCCACGCATGAGCTGGAGCGCTTCGTCAAGGTCTTTCTGCTCTCCTTTCTTCACACCTATATAATTAATTGCGGATATGCGGGGCTGCTGACGCAGGTTGATGACAAGCCACGCTTTGTCGCCGGCCGTCTTTTCAACAGTGATCTGCACTTTCGAGAAGAGTCCCTGTCTCCAAAGACGTTTGGCTACATCGGTCAGATCGCTGCCGGGAATGGGTATCTGGTCGCCGATTTTCAGGCCGGTATATCCTATGATGTTTTTATCCTCGTAGTTGTCGGCTCCGGTGATACGGATTCCGGCGATCTCGTAAGTCTTGGGTATGCCGGAAAAAATAACTGTGGGATTGACCACGGTATCAGTGGGTAGCTGTGCCTGCGATGGTAACACCCCGGTCATGATCAGGCCGAGGATGATCAACAAAATATGTGATAGTGGTTTGCGCATACGTTCGTGATGAATGAATGGGGGAGTCGAGAGCTTATTTCAGTTGTGCGGATGTAAGGCCGAACCTACGTTCGCGATGTTGGAAATTGGATATTGAATCGTAGAAATCCTCTTTAGAAAAATCGGGCCAGAACGTGTCGGTCACATATATTTCCGAATAGGCTATCTGCCACAGAAGGAAGTTGCTTACCCGATGATCTCCACCTGTGCGTATCAGAAGATCGGGATCCGGGATTCCGGCGGTGGTGAGATATCGGTCAAAGTCGGCATCTGTGGTCATATCGTCGGCTTTGGCGTTGCCGTTTGCCACGTCCATGGCAAACTTGCGGCACGCTTCGCGGATTTCCCATCTCGAAGAGTAACTAAGAGCGAGAACCAGTGTCAGGCCGGTACACCGGGATGTATCGGCCATACATTTTTCAAGTCGTTCGCGCGCGAATGACGGCAGCCGGTCACGGTCGCCTATCATTGTGAGACGCACATTGTTCTTTATAAGATCCGGGGTCTCACGCTCGATGGCTATGACGATCAGATTCATCAAGGCATCTACCTCAGCTTTCGGCCTGTTCCAGTTTTCGGTGGAGAATGTATAGAGAGTCAGATAACTGATGCCTATCTCAGAGGCAGCCTCTGTGATACGGCGGACGGTGTTGACTCCCTCTACGTGGCCTTCGCTCCGGTCGAGACCTCTGGACGTTGCCCATCGTCCGTTGCCATCCATGATGATGGCTACGTGGCGTGGAAGTCTGCTCTTGTCTATATCTGGTTTCATTGTCGTCAATCTATTCTGTGGCAGGCCACGCAACGTCTGCCGAATTCATAGCTCACGGAGAAGGTGAGCATTGAGTACCAATCAGTGTTTTTTATGAATGAACTCTTGATAAGGTAGGGGTCTGACAGTTCAGTGTCATCGGCTTTATCTCCGAATACCTTTGTCATGGAAAATTCCAGCCCGAGGTTGAGACGAGGCTTAACCTTATATTTCACACCGAAAGCCATCGGCAGGGTCATGGCTACGTGTGTGTCGCCTGACACTCCGGCCAGTGAGATTCCAATACCGAGAGCAAGATATGGCGAGATACGGGTGAGACGCTTATATGTCTCACCTATACCATAGTTGAAAAAGTTGAACTCACCACGTGCCTGCAGGTCGTAAGCGGTTGCTTTGAAGTCGATTGGATCCTGCAGAGGAAGCACATTGTCCATGTCGGCAGTAGAGCCGTTGAGAGATGCCACGTTAAGCAATCCTCTGAGTGCGAACCTTGTGTTGATGAGATATCTGAACGAGATGTTGCCTCCTGCTCCGGGATGAGAGAATAGTTTGCTCTCGTTGGCATCACCGAAATAGCCTGACAGCCCGAGTCCGGCTCCGAGGTCAAATTTATATTCCTCGGGTTGGGCTGTGGCTTGGGCTGATGCACGTGGTCCCAGGAGAACTCCCGTGCATAATGTCAATGCGGCTATGAATATCGGCAATACTCGTCTCACGCCTGGATCAATAGATGGGTTTGAAGGTGAAGCGGTTTATGACTCCACGTTGCACTTCGTTTATGAGGTCTCCGTCAGATGTATATCCTCCGAACAGATAGATATACGGACATTCCCATTCTTCGATCGGACGTGCGACCCTTGATACGGGGAGCGTGGTGTCGAATATGAGTGCCTGTGCTCCGTAGAACGGTGCGATGTCGTCGGGGAGCTGGAGATAGTCGTCGGCTGTTGACCAAGTTATACCGAAATTATGGGAGACATAGACTGTCTTTGATGCGTTTCCTGAGTCATCCTTTCCTCCGAGAGCGATGAGTGCCGATCTTTCGGTTACGCTCCAGTTTGTGGAGTCTGTGCGTATGGTCATGTAGGGGAAAATCGAGATGTCTTCGCGGGCATCGATACCGTCAGTACTCATTTCGTTCCATGAGGTCCCGTCAAACACCCATGCCTCACCTGTCAGCGATCCGTCGGCCATACGGCCTCCGAGAGTGATGGCCATTGATGAGGTGCTCCATTTTGTCTCGTAGGAGATCAGTGGGCTTGTTCCTCCTACCGGGCATCCTGCAGGAAGTGAAATTTCTGTGGTAGCAGGATATGTCACCTGCTTCCATCCGTCAGAGTCGTGGCGCGCACCTAAAAGTCTTGATCCGTAACCGCCGTAGATGTGGTTCATTTTCACACCTGTCGATGTCCAACTGATACCGTCTGCCGATGAGTACAGGATATCGTCTCCATCGATCAGATACAGAGCTTCCGTGGTGGCTTCGATACTGTTCACTGCGGATCCGGCCGGGAGCGATATGCTTTTCTTCACCCATGAGCTTTCATCAAACGGGGTGGCCGTAGTGGATAAGGATGCTGAAGTCCCGTCGGACGTGAAGCAATAGGCCTTGTCGTTGAAGAGGACAGTTTTCTGGCTCGTTGGCGCAGAAAGGGTAGACGGCAGGGGACGGCCGTCGAAATTGTCCCATCTGAGAGTGTCAGGTACACTGAGATGCACATTTACCTTCACCTCATACGTGCGTTTGGCCATACCGTCGTAGCTTGTCACCTCCATCAATACCGGTCCGTCAGCGAAATTGATGCTGTCGTTGGGGCTATCGATGATGTTTATGGTTGTGTCACGTGTAGTGTTGGGGATACGGAATGTGAGGTTGCATGATTGTGCCGAAGATGTACCCACCGAGACGAGCAGACGGCTCACGTCGGTACCCACCGGTAGCGAATCGGCGTTGAAAATCCGCGCTTCGATCAGGTCAATGCTGAAATATACGGAATCAAGATTGGCCAAGACACTGTCATCACTCTGGAGGGAGAATGATGTCACGGCCGTATTGGCGTAAGTAGAGGTGATAGTGACCTCATCGTCGGATTTATCGTTGCAGGCAGGGACTAATATTGTCAGGATGAGTGCAACTATGAGATATATCGGGCTTTTTCTTGTCATAATGCAATGTGGAGCGGTATCAGGTGTCCGCAAATGTTTTCAAGTTGCAAAGTTAACAAGAATTTCGTTAAGTCAGATAGCCCAAAGGTGAAAAAAGTGAAAATCAGACGCTCCGAATGTTATAAATATGCTTTTTTCTCAGTTACGTCGAAAAAAAGAGATCGGATGGGAGTGTGACTCCTTTCCGATCTCAATTATTGTTCTGTTTGTTTATCGTCTGATTATCAGTCGCGTGGTTCGCGTGGCTGACGATTGTCACGGCGGGGGCGGTCGCCACCTTCACGGCGCGGTCCACGGTCACGATTACCCTCACGACGCGGACGGTCGCCGCGATCCTGACGTGGTGCACGTTCACGCTCGACATAGCCTTCCGGTTTGGGTTGGAGCGCACGCATGGAGAGGCGGTACTTACCTGTCTTCTTGTCGATCTCTATGAGCTTGACCTCGACTTCGTCGCCTTCCTTCAGGCCGGAGGCTTCCATGTTTTCGAGTCTTTCCCAAGAGATCTCGGATATGTGGAGAAGTCCGTCGCGGTTGGGCATAAACTCTACGAAGGCTCCGAACTCAAGGATCGAACGGACTTTGCCTTTGTAGATCTTGCCTTCTTCGGGGAGTTCCACAATAGCATTGATCATATCAAGAGCCTTGTCGATTGAGGCCTTGTTGGATGCTGCCACTTCGATATATCCGCCTTCGTCGATCTCGTCGATGCTGACAGTGGCACCGCTGGCTTCCTGTATGCCCTGGATAACCTTTCCGCCCGGGCCTATCACGGCACCGATAAGCTCCTTGGGGATGATCATGGTGACTATGCGCGGCACGTGAGGCTTGTAGTCCTCGCGGGGTGCGGGGATTGTCTCCTGGATTTTGTCAAGGATGTGGAGACGGCCTTCGCGAGCCTGCAGAAGTGCTTTTTCAAGTATCTCATAGCTCAGACCATCCACCTTGATGTCCATCTGTGTGGCTGTGATGCCATCACGTGTTCCGGTCACTTTGAAGTCCATGTCGCCGAGATGATCCTCGTCACCGAGGATATCGGAAAGAATGGCGTATTTACCGGAGGCGGAGTCAGAGATGAGACCCATGGCGATACCGCTCACCGGACGTTTCATCTTCACGCCTGCATCAAGAAGCGAGAGAGTTCCGGCGCATACTGTTGCCATTGATGAAGAACCGTTGCTCTCAAGTATGTCGCTGACTATGCGGCATACGTAGGGGAAGTCCTCGGGGAACATTCTCTTGAGTGCGCGGTGGGCAAGGTTGCCATGTCCGACTTCGCGACGGCCAACACCTCTGGGTGCACGGGCCTCGCCGGTCGAGAAGGGAGGGAAGTTGTAGTGGAGAAGGAAGCGTTCACGTCCCTGATTGAGCACATCGTCGAGGATCTTTTCATCGAGTTTAGTGCCGAGGGTTACAGTGGCGAGGCTCTGTGTCTCGCCGCGTGTGAAGATCGCTGATCCGTGGGGGCCGGGAAGATAGTCTACCTCACACCAGATGGGGCGGATCTCTGTAGTCTTGCGGCCGTCGAGACGGATTCCTTCATCGAGGACACAACGGCGCATGGCCTCTTTTTCAACGTCATGATAATAACGCTTTACGAGCGGAGCCTTTTCATCACGTTCCTCCTCGGGGAGTGAGTCTATGTATTCCTGACAGATTGCGTCAAAACTGTCCTGACGCCAGTGCTTGTCGGCACTTCCTGTCTTGGCTATGGCGTAAGCCTTGTCGTAGCATTTCTCACGGACATCCTTGCGGAGATCCTCATCATTGACCTCATGGCAGTACTCGCGCTTTACAGTCGCGCCGGCGGCCTCGGCAAGTTCCATCTGAGCCTTGCACTGTACCTTGATTGCATCATGTGCGGCGCGGAGAGCTGCGAGAAGATCAGACTCGCTGACTTCGTTCATCTCACCTTCTACCATCATGATGTTGTCGTAGGTGGCTCCTACCATAAGTTCCATGTCGGCCTTCTCGACCTGCTCAAAGGTGGGATTGATCACAAATTCACCATCTACACGGGCCACGCGTACTTCTGAGATCGGACCATTGAAAGGTATATCGCTCACGGTCATGGCTGCTGATGCTGCCAGTCCGGCGAGAGCGTCGGGCATATCTACACCGTCGGCCGAGTACATCGTCACCTGCACGATGGTGTCGGCATGGTAGTTGTCAGGGAATAAGGGGCGGAGTGCGCGGTCCACAAGACGTGATGTCAGGATCTCATAGTCGCTTGCACGACCTTCGCGTTTCAGGAAACCGCCGGGAAAACGTCCGTTGGACGAGAATTTTTCTTTGTACTCTACAGTCAGGGGCATGAAATCTACTCCCTCGCCGGCTTCCTTGGCCGAGCATACTGTGGCAAGAAGCATGGTGTTGCCCATGCGAAGTTCTACCGCTCCATCGGCTTGCTTGGCGAGTTTGCCGGTCTCAAGTGTGATCTTACGACCGTCTGGCAGCTCGATGGTTTTTTTGATTGGATTCATAAAATGTTTTGATTCAGCTTTTTAATACGTCTTTTTTGCAGCTTGATAAATGTGTCGCATCATGTTGTGGTGTACATCGGTACACATTCGTGAGCAAAGGTACGAAAAAAATTCGTAAATCACCTGATTTTTAGCAACCTTTTAGATCTACACTCACTTTTGATCCTCGTTTCCGGCAAATTCCATGAGATATGCTTTGATGAATGGATCGAGGTCTCCGTCCATCACTCCGCCCACGTCGGATGTCTGATGACCGGTGCGGTGGTCCTTGACCCTACGGTCGTCAAATACGTATGACCGTATCTGTGATCCCCATTCGATTTTCATCTTTCCGGCCTCAATCTTGGCTTGTTCCTGCAGACGGTGCTGCAGTTCCTTGTCGTATAGGATGGAGCGCAGTTGCCGCATTGCATTTTCCTTGTTTTTGGGCTGGTCTCGTGTCTCGGTGTTCTCGATGAGTATCTCTTCCTGCTCGCCGGTATAGGGATCAGTGAACTGGTAGCGTAGACGTACACCTGACTCAACCTTGTTGACATTCTGTCCGCCGGCACCACCGGATCTGAAGGTGTCCCATGAGAGTAGAGCCGGATCTACCTTCACTTCGATCGTGTCATCGACAAGCGGAGTCACGAACACGGACGCAAATGATGTCATGCGTTTACCCTGTGCGTTGTATGGCGATACACGTACAAGGCGGTGGACGCCGTTCTCGCTTTTAAGGTATCCGTATGCGAAGTCTCCTTCCACATTGATGGTGCATGACTTTATTCCGGCTTCGTCGCCTTCCAGAAGGTTGGCGATTGATGTCTTGTAGCCATGACTTTCACACCATCTCAGATACATACGCATGAGCATCTGTGCCCAGTCCTGGCTCTCTGTACCTCCGGCGCCCGAATTGATCTTCAATACCACCCCGAGTTTGTCTTCTTCACGCCGGAGCATA
This sequence comes from uncultured Staphylococcus sp., assembly GCA_964552825.1. Lineage (GTDB taxonomy): Bacteria > Bacteroidota > Bacteroidia > Bacteroidales > Muribaculaceae > Duncaniella. The sequence goes on from CAZKIE010000013.1 coordinate 9,646, forward strand.
TTGCGCAATTCCAGTTTCTCGATTTTCGAGATAGCGTCTGCATAGAGGTTGTCGAGATCGGATTCCTCCACAAGCCCCTCTTTCAGGAAATCCCATGCTATTGAAAGTTCCTCGACGGCTTTGTCTACTTCCTCATAGCCGTCGATCCATCCCTGGAGATCCTTGATTTTTTTCATCTGTACCTGAGCTTCCTTAGGATGTTCCCAGAAGTCGGGTACATGAGTGCGGAGTTCTTCCTCCTCTACCTGTATTTTCTTGTTGTCGATGTCAAAGATACCTCCTCAACGCGAGCTTGCGTTCAAAAGTCTCTTTTAGCTGTTCCTGTGTGATCATTCTTGTATGATTTTGATAGGGAAACAAAGTTAAGACAAGGGACGCACCCGGCTGGATCCGGAGGTGCGTCCCTGAGGTCTGATATACTACGTTAGATATTCTGTGCGATTTCTTTAAACTTGTCGAGCGATACGGTCTCCTTGTCGAGGGTTACGGTCTTCTCGATAGCGTCGTATAGCTTGGATGAGAGCACATTCTGTGTGATCTGGTTGCGCACCTCCGGCTTCTCAAGCTGCTCCTTGGCATAGCGGGTGATGATCTCATCGTCGATTCCGGCCATACCGTACTGGGCGAACTGACGTCCGGTAAGAGCCTTGGCTGTCTCGAGAATCTCTTCATCGGAAACCTTGATGTCAAGGGCGGTCAAGAGATTGGTTTCGATGATCTCATGCTTGATTCCGGATTCCTGAGCCTTGAATGCCTCCTCGGGGTTCTCCGCATCGGCGAAGAAGAGCTTCTTGATGGTCTCAGTGGGAAGAACCATGTCGCCATATTTCTCCATCATGGCCTTGTCGAAGGTGTTGCGGAAGAGTATGTGGCTGTTCTGTGAAAGTTCGTTGGCGATAAGGTTTTTCACAGCCTCGCGATATTCCTCTTCGTTGTGAACCTTGTCCTCACCGAACACGGTGGTATAGTATTCCTCGTTAAGTTCGGCGGGAATGTTGACGATGATCTCGGAGATATTCATCTCAAAGTCGCTCTTCACGTCGCCGGCGATGGCTTTGTCGATGTGTAGCATTGATGCGAGCTCTCCGGCGTTGCCACCGGTAGCCTTCCAGGGATTGAACACAACCTTGTCGCCGGGCTTTTTACCATTGAACTTGGCTGTCTCATCTTTGTCCTTGAAATACAAGGGGAACACGATACCGTCGGTCACCTGGATAGCACCTTCGTTTGAATTGACGCTGCCGTCCTCGTTGAGCTGCATGAGCGAACCTTTCACGAGTCCGTCCTCGGTCATTTCCTCACCGGGTTTCTGGGTGCCGAAGCGTTTGCGCATATTCTTGTCCTGCTCGTCGATCATCTCATCGGTCACTTCTATCTCATAGTAGGGATAGTGGTCATCTGCGGTGGGTTTTATGTCAAGCTGTGGGATAAGGGCGATATCATATTTGAATTCCTGATCCCCGTCCTCGATCACCTCTTTTACCTCTACTGGCATCGGGTGACCCATGACACGGAGATTGTTTTCGGATATGTAATCAATGACAGCACGGTATACAGCATCATTTATCACGTCGCTTGTCACGTGCTTGCCGAAGCGGCGCTTGAGTTCGCCGAAGGGGACGTGGCCTTTACGGAAGCCGGGGATTACGTGGGTACGTCCGATTTCCTTGATTTTTTTTGTGACATCGTCCTTATAGTCACTCTCTGTGATGGCTACGGTAAGACGAAGCTCAACGGGAGAGAGTTCTTCCTTGGTAATGTTCATTTTTTGGTGTTTAATTATCTGATTTTGTTAATATTTGCGATTGAGATTCATGTCGGATAGAGTGCGGTCACGACACAATATCCTTATTCAAGGCGCAAAATTAACAAAAAATGTGCAAATTGACAAATTGTTTTAGCGCACGGCATACTTGACAGTCACGACGTTCTGGCGGAGCAGGTATATACCTTTCGGAAGATGGGCATCGGCTGCGGAGGTATATGTGCCGAGCTTTATTCCCGATAGATTGTAGACCTCCACCGGAGCTTGCGGATCAAAGAAGAAGTTGTCGGCACTAACTGCGCCAAGGCCGCTGTCCGGTTCTCCACCGTAGACGGCAAATGATCCGGCCGGAAGCGTAATCCCCTCGGCTGAGAGTGTAGGTGCTCCGTCGTAGCCGGCTGCGAGAAGCGAATATTCCGATCCTGTGAGATCAACTGTGACACCAGATTCCGGATTAACCGGCATGGGGATGGTCGTGCTCCCGCTCACTGCCGGGTTGACTATAAGATAAAGTTCGGTTTTGTCGTTCACGAGGGAGATATACCGTGCATTCCAGTCTTTGAGATCTACGGTCGTTGCAACTCCTTCCTTGAACAGATTGGAATAGTTTCTACGTATGCCGCACAGTGTCGCGTAGGTGTCATGAAGACCTTTGTAGTCTGCCGAGTTCAGCATATTCCAGTTCACTTTTTTCGGACTTGTATCGTTATCGCTGCCGTTCTTGGTAGTCTGGCTGTTGCCGAGTTCCTCGAACTGCCATATCATGTGTGCACCGGGAGTCAGGAGCATCTGTGCGGCCAGTGATCCAAGGCGTTTGGTGATGACACCGGTGTTTCCTTTTACACCGTCTGTTCCATAGTAAACGGCTTTGTAGGCCACACGCTCTTCGTCGTGACTTTCTGCATAGCTGACAGTAGATCCCCACAGACGTGAGTCAAGAGGGGCATAAAAGCGGTTTAGGTCTGCATAAGTAGGATAGCCCATGGCATATTCGCAAGCCTGATAGTTGATATTGGCCCAGTTGATTTCCCCGTCTTCCGCCATTTCGTTCTCTTCCTCGGCTCCCGCAAGATTCTCGTTGATGAAATACGCGTTGGGGTTGATCTCGATCATTTTTTCGCGGAGCGCTTTCATTCTGGCCACTCGGGTAGCGTTGAATTTATTTGTTCCGCTTTCTGTCGGAGTGCCCCATGTGTTTGTGGCTGCATCGTATGTTGTCCCGTAGCTGTCGTTGTTGCCAAGACCCTTGACGAGGTCGAAGCGAAAACCATCGACCTTATATTCGGTCATCCAGTATGCAAGAGCATCGTGCCATTGCTGTTGCACCATCTCGCAGTCTTGGTTCCAGTCGTTGAGCACACTGTAAGCATGGGGCGCAGAACTGTTATAGAACGGAGTGTTGTTGCGGGTGTACATATCATACCATGGGTGTATCCCGTCACTTTGGTTCGGAACAATGTCGAGAATCACAGCCATTCCACGGCTGTGTGCGCCGTCAATGAACTCCTTGTAATCGTCAGGAGTCCCGTAAGCCTTGTCGGGAGCCATATAGAAGTTCGTATTGTAGCCCCAGGAGTTGTTTCCGCTGAATTCCATTATAGGCATCAGTTCGATGGCGTTCACCCCGAGTTCACAGAGATAGTCGAGCTTTTCGGTGGCACCTTTCACTGTGCCGTTGCCGAGTGCACGCCCTTCGCTACCGGTAAAGTCGCGGATAAGCAGTTCATATATTATAAGGTCATCCTGAGCCACACCCTTGAAATCTGTCACCTGCCAGTCATAGTCATTCATCGATGAGTTATAAACGGCTACCGCTACATTTTCTATCGCCTGTGACGGATATTCAGGCATATCGGGAAATACATCCGAGGAAATGTACTGGTCATTCCACGGATCTAGCACAAGGTTGGCGTATGGATCTCCCACTTGGATCGCACCGTCCACTATATAATAATAGGTATAGTCTTTCCCTTTCTCGAGTCCGTTTATGTCAGTCCAGAAATAGCGGAATCCATTGTAGTCCTGGTAGTTCATTGCGTCAGACGGATCGAGTGAGAAATTATCCCATGATCCGGCTATGGCTACATTGTTTTTGCCGGGTGCTCCGAGACAGAATGTGACACTACCGTCCGCGTTTTCGACCGCTCCCATTTTAGGTATCCCGCCCGGATAGTCTGCGGCTTTTGATTCAGGGAATCCTGATGGGAATACATCAACCAGCACATCAGCGCCGGTAGCAGTTTTGGCAGAGATACTGCCATCCTGATTGCGGAACACGAAGGCAAGTGCCTTGATAGTTTCATCCGAGTCCGTCATGCCGTAGTATTCGCGGATATTGTCTATTTGAAGCACCCAAGTGTCCGATCCGGCTGATGTCATCTTGTATTTGGCAGAGTTGTCCGGCCACACAGGGGCATATTTCCAGTCATTGACACCGGTGCTCCCGGATGTGATCAGTCCGGTGTGGGCATATACGTCGCCTGTGTAGCCGATAAGTGCGCGGTTGCCACCATCGGCATGGAAAGTGATCGTCACGGAATTGTCCGAGGCCGTAAGTATGGCCGGTTCGGTTGTGACTGTCTGTGCGCCTGCTCCCATGGAGATGAAGAGAGAGACAGCACATGGAAGTGCTTTGGAAAATTTCATGAAGTTCGGATTATAAAGTAAGTATGATATATAATGGAAGGATCAGAGGAGGAAGAGCAGACTTAGCAGTGGACGTTGCTATATCCTGAATGGGTCGAAATCGTCGGTAGCGGGATTATCAGGCGATTGCAGTGCCTGTATGATGCTACGTAGAGTGATCTCGTAGCCAGTAGCCTGACAGACGAATGTAATGGGTGAGACAGTCCCCTTTGACAAGTCGTAATTTGAAGAGCAGTTCGTGAAATTCTCGAGCAGACTGTTGGCCTGGCATAGGGCTTCGTCTCTGCGATTGAGCCTGACAAGGCTCATTATGTAAGGGATTACTATTGACGGATGATGAGGCCAGATATCCATCCGTGTCAATATCTTTGAGTTGAAGAAGTCGACGGCTTCCTTATAGCGGCCTGAAAGGTAGCAGGCCTCGATCACACGGGTCAGTATCTCCGGATCCGCATCATGTTCGGCAGCGATCAGGAGGATTACAGCTGCTATCTCGTAGTTGCCGGCCTTGATGTGATCCGATGCCCATTCGGCAAAGTTCCCGTCAGGCATATCGGCATAATAGTTCCTGACATATTTCTCACCTGTACGGATGTCAATGGAAATCAGGCAGTCGAGTACATTGCGGCTGAAACTGTGGGATGATATGTAGCTGACAATCTCATCAACCGCACTTTTTTCGTTATTGACGGAGCACAGCGCAAAAGCAAGATATATGATGTCCTGCTCTGTCGCTTCCGGACGGCTAACGAGATCACGGAATGTCGCGATCACATAGTCGGAGTCGCGGTGCAGACGAGCGAGAGAGGAAGCCTTGACCCGCAGGCCCTCGGCGGATGTCGGATCTATGGCGAGTGCGAACTCTGCTGACGAAAGCGCGCTTTCGAAGTCGTCCACATTGTGTTGCACCGTGGCGAGTCGCAGCCAGAAGTCGAGGGTGAACGGCTCCATCATGGTCAACTCCTCAAACAGTCTTATGGCTGTCGGGTAGTCGAGAGCCTCTTCCGCACGGTCGGCATACTCGTAGATAAATGTCTGCGGATATGATGTCTTAGATTCGACCTTTCTGCGGTTTTCCTCAACCCAATCCAACATCCCAAGCTCAGCACATAGATCTACAAGCTGAATCACATCCTCATCGCCGAATTCCGTGGCGCCATCGACTATTTCGTCGAGGCGCGCACGTGTCTCCGGTGTATCTGTGGCTCCATCCGCACGGATGGTTAGCAGTTTGTTGAGAACACCTCCGTTGCTGACACGGCTATTGACATCTGCGGCAGCCTCCATCTCTCCAAACGAGGAGTAGAACCATGCTCTGCGTGTGGCAAGAGCTTGGCTTTCCGGATAGTGGCGTGCTCCATAGAGCAGAACCTCCATTTTGACGATATAGTTGTCAAGGTCAGATGCATAGTCGAATATTTCAACAAGATCGTTCTCATCGAAAAATGCTTCTGTATTGCCGGCCTTGACAATTTCTGATTCAAACTCGTCGAATAGGCTCTGACGCGCGTCGTCGGGGGTGTTATCGCTCATTCAGTGTATTGTATGCAAAATATATTTATCCTTTCTTTGATTCCTTTTCCCAGGAATCTTTGAGGGCAATGGTACGGTTGAATACCGGAGATTCCGGAGTGGAATCGGAGTCAAGGGTGAAATAACCTATACGCTGGAACTGCAGTGGCACACCGGGTTTGGCTATCTCCATAAGATACGGCTCGACCTTTATTCCTTCGACAATCTTCAGCGAGTCAGGGTTTAGCATTTCACGGAAGTCACGGTCTGGCTCCGCGGCAGGGTTCTCGACACTGAAAAGACGGTCGTATATACGGGCAGTAGCATTGATGGCCTTTCCGGCATCCACCCAGTGAAGTGTGCCTTTGACCTTGCGGGCACTTCCGGGCAGACCGCTGCGGGTGTCGGGATCGTATGTGCATCGGATTTCGGTGATGTTGCCGTCAGCATCCTTAACGACCTCCTCGCACTTGATTATATATGCTCCTTTCAGGCGCACTTCTCCGCCGGGGAAAAGCCGGAAGAATTTCTTAGGAGGATTCTCCATGAAGTCATCGCGTTCAATGAAGATCTCGCGGGAGAAGGGCATTTTGTGGGTGCCGCTTCCGGGCTCTTCCGGATTGTTCTCCATCTCCACCATCTCAGTCTGTCCTTCCGGATAGTTGGTGATCACGAGCTTGACAGGGTTGATGACGGCCATTCCTCGTGTGGCAACCTTGTTGAGATCATCGCGCACGGCGTGTTCAAGCAGTGATATTGAGTTGAGAGCCTCGTATTTTGTATAGCCGATTGTGTCGATGAAGTTACGGATGGCCCGCGGTGTGAAGCCGCGACGACGCAGACCTGAGATTGTGGGCATACGCGGATCGTCCCATCCTGCCACAAGTCCTTCTTTGACAAGTTGCAAGAGTTTGCGCTTGGACATCACGGTATATGTGAGGTTCAGACGGTTGAACTCTATCTGACGGGGACAGTAGCTCTCGTCGGCCAGTTCCTTGACAAAGTATTCGTAGAGCGGGCGATGTACCACGAACTCAAGTGTGCATATCGAGTGTGTGACACCCTCGAAATAGTCGCTCTGGCCATGGGCGAAGTCATACATGGGGTAGACTTTCCAAGTTGTACCGGTGCGGTGGTGGGGTGTCTTTATGATACGGTACATGATCGGATCGCGGAAGTGCATATTCGGATTCGCCATATCTATCTTGGCTCTGAGCACACGGCTTCCTTCGTCGAACTCTCCGGCATTCATGCGCTGGAACAGATCCAGATTCTCCTCAACCGAGCGATTACGGTAGGGACTTTCTGTACCCGGCTGTGTGGGTGTGCCTTTCTGTGCGGCGATCTCCTCCGAACTCTGATCGTCCACGTATGCTTTACCCTCTTTTATGAGGCGTATTGCCAGATCGTAGAGCTGGGGGAAGTAGTCGGAAGCATAGTATTCGCGGTCTCCCCAGTCAAAACCGAGCCATTTTATGTCTTCACGGATTGAATCCACGTATTCCACGTCTTCTTTGACGGGATTGGTGTCGTCGAAACGCAGATTGCAGGTACCTCCGAACTTTTCGGCTATGCCGAAGTCCATGCAGATGGCTTTGGCATGACCGATGTGGAGATAGCCGTTAGGCTCCGGTGGGAAACGGGTGTTGAGCCTGCCTCCGTTTTTTCCGGCCTGAAGATCCTTCAGTACCGATTCTTCTATAAAATTGAGACCCTTGGTGGTTTCCTCTTGTGCTGTTGCTGGAGTTTTGTCTTCCATAGATTCTGGTATATGAAGAATTCAGTGTCTATTTTATGGCTTCGCGTAAATGAGTGAGAGCTGCTGACAGGCCGTCCTTATCTTTACCTCCGGCTTGTGCGAACCCAGGCTGACCGCCGCCACCACCTTTTATGGCTTTGGCTGCCTCACGGACAAGAGCCGATGCATTCAGCCCGTTTTTGACAAGATCGTCTGTCAGTGCAACTGTAAGCAGCGGCTTTCCGGCCACATCTGATGTGGCAGCTATGAAAGCGGTGTGTTCCGGAGAGAGCTGACGAACCTGGAAGGCTACGTTCTTGACCACGTCGGGCAGACGGGTACCTGACAACGATATGAGAGTGATGCCGTTGACCGTCTCGGAATGATCGAGAAGCTCTTTTGATAGGTTACGGACACGTTCTTTGAAATATTCCTCGGCCTGTTTGCGCAGTTCGGCATTTTCCTCAATGGATCGTCTGAGAGCCTGGAGCACATCGGGAGCGTTGTTGAACATCTCGCTGATGGAATGAAGTGTGTCTGAGAGATGATCGACAGCATCTTCAGCTGTTTCGGCTGTGATGGCCTCGATACGACGGATTCCGGCAGCGATGCTGCTTTCCGATATGATACGGATCGAACCGATATTGCCTGTATTGGGCACGTGGGTGCCACCGCAGAGTTCAACGGAGTCACCATATTTGATCACGCGCACTTCTTCGCCGTATTTTTCTCCGAACAGAGCCATGGCTCCCATTTCCCGAGCCTTGGCTATGGGAACGCATCTGTGCTCGTCGAGAGGTATTGCCTTACGGACGTTTGAATTTGCTATGTGTTCCACCTTCCGGAGTTCTTCAGGTGTTACTTTCTGGAAGTGGCTGAAGTCAAAACGCAGCACATTGGGAGATACGAACGAACCTCTCTGTTCCACGTGTGTACCCAACACTTCACGGAGTGCAGCATGGAGCAGGTGAGTGGCGGTATGGTTACATTCGGTGGCACGACGCGCTTTTTCGTTTATGACAGCCTCAAATGTCGCTGTCACATCGGTGGGCAGAGTATATGTCAGATGGACAGCCTGTCCGTTTTCGCGTTTTGTGTCATAGATCTCTACTTTGTCTTCGTCACCGTTGACAAGCCATCCGCTGTCGCCGACCTGTCCGCCCATCTCAGCGTAGAACGGTGTGGTGGAGAGTACTATCTGATAGTATTCTTTGCCTTTTTGCTTTACACGGCGGTAGCGGAGTATCTGTGTGGGACAGGAGGTGGTGTCGTAGCCCACGAATTCGGTCTCGCCTTCACGTACAGTCACCCAGTCTGTGGCCTCGACCGCGGCAGCATTGCGGGCACGGGTCTTCTGAGCCTCCATTTCCTTGTCAAATTCTTTCTTGTCGAGCGTCATTCCGTTTTCTTTAAGGATCAGCTCGGTCAGATCAAGGGGGAATCCGTATGTGTCATAGAGAACGAACGCATCCTTACCGGAGATTTCTTTCTTGCCGTCTTTGCGGGCTTCGGCAATCGCTCCGTCAAGTATGGACATTCCTTTATCAAGGGTACGGAGGAACGAATCTTCCTCTTCCTTTATAACCTTCATGATCAGCTCACGCTGTGCGGCAATCTCAGGATAAGCCTCACCCATTGAGTCAATGAGCGTGTTGACGAGCTTATACATGAATGCCTGCTTCTGGTCAAGGAATGTATAGGCGTAGCGTACAGCGCGACGGAGGATCCTTCGTATCACATATCCGGCCTTTGCGTTACCCGGAAGTTGTGAGTCGGCTATTGAGAACGATATGGTGCGGACATGATCGGCTATGACACGCATGGCCACATCGGTCATTTTGTCCTCACCGTATTTTTTACCGGATAATGCGGCTATTGTGTCGATAAGTGGTGTGAATACGTCGGTGTCATAGTTGGATTTCTTCCCCTGCAGAGCCATACATAACCGTTCGAATCCCATGCCGGTATCTATCACTTTGGCAGGCAGCGGTTCGAGAGAACCATCGGTCTTGCGGTTATATTGCATGAACACGAGGTTCCATATTTCTATGACAAGTGGATTGTCATGGTTGACGAGCGATGCCCCGTCCACCTCAGCACGTTCTTCAGGTGTGCGGAGGTCTATGTGGATCTCTGAGCAGGGACCGCAGGGACCTGTATCGCCCATCTCCCAGAAATTGTCGTGTTTGTTGCCGTTGATTATATGGGATGAGGGAAGGTGTTTCTCCCAATATGATGCCGCTTCGTCGTCGCGACCGAGGTTCTCATCGGGAGCACCCTCGAATACTGTCGCATACAGACGATCCGGATCAAGCCCGAGAACATCCACGAGATACTCCCAAGCCCAGTCGATTGCCTCTTTCTTGAAATAGTCGCCGAAGCTCCAGTTGCCGAGCATCTCGAACATTGTGTGGTGGTATGTGTCCATGCCCACCTCTTCGAGGTCGTTGTGTTTGCCTGATACACGCAGGCATTTCTGTGAGTCAGCTACGCGCTGATATTTTGCTGCTTTGTTGCCGAGTATGATGTCTTTGAACTGGTTCATACCGGCGTTGGTGAACATAAGAGTTGGATCATCCTTGATCACCATTGGTGCTGAGGGAACTATATGATGTCCCTTGGAACGGAAAAATTCCTTGAATGACTCGCGTATTTCCTTTGCGGTAAGCATATATTAATGAGTGGTATTGTTTTTATTTTAGAAGATTTTTATACTTGGGATATAGCGTTTAGGCTGTCGTTTCAGATCGATGAGCAAACTGTCCACGTGTGCGGCCGAGTTGTTGAGATTGTTATACAGCGACGGATCATTGAACATCAGGCCAAGCGTTGAATTAGTGGAATTCAACTGATCTGTTGCACGATCCAGATTTGCTGTGATATTGTTGATATTCTCCATCGTGGATTCGAGAGGCATATTCTTCAGATCCTCTGAGATCACGGCCAACGCAGCCGATACTCTTGTAAGATCTTCGCTCATCACCTTTATGTTTGCGAGAGTCCCGTTGGCATTGCTCACAAGAGTAGGTACTGCGGACATCGCTTTGTTAAGGTGATTGGTGGTGGTTTCCAAGTTTGCCATTATCGCGTCAAGACGTTTCACTGCGTTAAGCAGAGCCGGATCGGCGGCCACTTGTGTGAGTGCAACCACGAGCGAGTCGATATGGGGCGCGATCTGCATTATGGTTGGCATGAGTTCATTGCCCACCTTGTCCATAAGCCCGGCTCCTTCTGCACCCTCGATTCTCGCCCCCACTTCATAGAAGTCCTTGCCGGTAGACATTTGCAGATCTACAGTCGACGTGCCGAGCATATCGGTGACGATAACTGCTTTGGAACCCTGCGGAATGCGGAGCTTACGGTCGAGGCTTAGCTCGACAAGGACATGACCCGGATTGTCATATTCGTATTCTATGCTGCGGACCAGTCCGACTTTATATCCGTTGACAGTGACGGGCGCGGATTGCGCGAGTCCGGTTACATTCGTATATGATACAAAATAATAGTTGGATGCCTTTAAGAGGTTTACACCTTTGAGATAGTTGATGCCGAAAATAAGAGCAACGAGGGCAACCAGTACGGCAGCTCCTATTTTGATTTCTCTCGAGTATTGCGATTTCATATTCCGGTTGTATGTGAGGATATGGACAACTTATTTTATTCTTTTGCCATCGCGCGTCTTGATCACGAAAGCATCTTTGAATTTCTTTTTGACTTGAGTGAGTTCTTTGGATGCTTCACCCATGGTGGTGTAGGAGCCGTATGTGAATTTGTAGACTCCTCCGTCCTTGTAGCTGCTTACCGGCGACAGCCCTTTGAACCGGCTGTCACCTTTCGATATATCGCTTGCGTTAGTGAGGAACTGTATTTTGTAGATTATTTCAGAACCGTTGTCTGCGGTTTTGTCAGCAGATGAATTTCCGGATTGTGTCACGGCTGTTTCTGCCTTGCCTCCCCCTGATGTTTTTTTTGTTTGGTTATGACGTTTCACTTTCGTCCCTTGACCCTGTTCGCGATAACGTTCGATGCCATTGTAGATCGCACGGGCAAGTTTGTCGCTCCCGCTGTCTGATGCCATGAATTTTTCCATCGTCGGATTGCAGATGAAATCAAGTTCCACAAGGATAGCCGGCATACTGGTTCGGACAAGCACCCAAAACGGAGCCTGGCGAACACCGTTTTTTTTGCGGCCTGCCTGACGGACGAGTTGATTCTGCACAGCCTCTGCAAGAGCGATACTCTGATCCATGTTCTTGTGCTGCATCATCTCGAACGCTATATAACTTTCGGTCGAGGATGGATCAAAACCTTCATAGGTAGTGGTGTAGTCATCCTCCATCTTCATCACCTCGTTCTCGCGCATTGCCACAGAAAGATTTGTGTCGCTACGGTCAAGTCCGAGTGTATATACTGCGGCACCGTTGACAGTCGTGCGTACCGGTGATTTGGCACTTACGGAGTTGGCGTGTATCGACACGAATATGTCGGCGTGCTTGCTGTTGGCGAAATCCGCTCTTTTCTGAAGTGTCACGAAACTGTCATCTTCACGTGTCATCAGGACACGAACGTCGTCCATATTGTTTCGCAGGAGTTTTGCGAGTTTTTTTGCCACAGTGAGATTGACTGATTTCTCGTTCGTGCGCTGACCGAGCGCACCCGCATCTTTACCTCCATGTCCGGGATCAATTACCACGACAAAGTCCTCGGCTGCCGATACCGTTAAGGTGGCCGACAGTGTCAGAACAATAGCTGTGATGAACCGTAGGAGGTGTTTTGACATGAGTGTTTCCTGATTGCAATCAAAGTGCAAAATTAGCAAAAGTAAGTTGAAAAGTGGCTGTTCGAGAAAAATTTTTGGCTTAATTGCTGAAAAATGTCTACTTTTGGGAAAACATATCCTCTTAAAGATGCGAAAAATTTGTCCGATTCTCTTTATATGTATCTTATTTCTCTGGTCATGCCGCGAGCGTGAGAACTATGCGCCGATGGAAATTAAACGCCTTGATCACGCTTTGGCTGTTGATTCAGTCACATCCGACAGTTCCATGTTCAGGGGTGCGTCACTATTGTTCAGGATTTCGGGATACGGTGAGTATAACGACACCACAGCCGCTCGATATGCTGCGTTGCCATCCGTAGGGATCCATATATTACCTGTTGATTCTGCATACGCGGATATCTCCTGGATAGAGCAGGGACTCGGTCGTATTCTCGGACGTGCGTCCATGTCGCTTCCAAAGATCGGTGTAAGAGATGCATTTGCGGTCATATCTCCGTTCCGTCAGTCGGTATTCACGGTTGATTCCACCCTATACATCGGTCTGAACCATTATCTTGGTGCAGGATACGAGCCATATGGCTATTTCCCGGATTATATGAGGGTGCGTAAAGTGCCGGACAGGATCATGCCTGATATAGCGGAGACTCTTGTCAGAGGGGCGTATCCGTCGGATCCAGCAGGTCGGGTTTTGGCCGCGCTCCTGTACGAAGGTGCTGTTGTCGAGGCCGTAATGTGTCTGACGGGTCTTGATGAGATGGAGGTGCTCGGCTATGACAGGCAGGAGGCCAAATGGCTTGAGGACAATGAAGCGCAGATGTGGAGGGCCTTGATTGAGCGAAAGATTCTGTTCTCGCTGAATCCCGATTATACACGGTCGCTTGTCAGTATGGGAGCAGTGACATCCATTCTCCACCCGGATGCTCCGGGAGCGGCGGGCAGATTTATCGGCCACAGGATATTGAAGTCATATCTCGATAATTATTCGAGGGTGCCGCTGGACACTATGCTGTCGCCGAATTTCTACACATCCGATGATATACTGAAGAATTCCCATTATAACCCTGTAAATAGGTGAAAAGGAGTATCGGATAGAAAAATAGATAATATGTGAAATAAGCAAGGCAGGTCGTCCGCATAACAGACAATCTGCCTTACCTTATATATTTATAGCCTTATTTGGCTTATCAGCCTATATACTTTCCCCAGTTCACATTGCGCATATCTCCGGATGCGAGGAATTCGGTGTGGAATGCGAGCGAGGCTTCAAGCGTATGGGGTGTCTGGCCTCCACGGGTGGATAGCTTGAGATAATCGCGCAGCAGTTCGCGATACATCGGATGAGCGCAGTTGTCGATTATCACGTGGGCGCGCTGCACCGGATCGAGGCCGCGGAGATCGGCTATACCTTGGTCTGTCACGATCACATCAACAGAGTGTTCGGTATGATCCACGTGTGAAACCATCGGAACGATATTGGAGATCTTTCCTTCTTTGGTGATGGATGGGCAGGAGAAGATTGCCACGTATGCATTGCGGGTGAAGTCTCCGGATCCACCGATGCCATTCATCATGCGTGTACCCGTGACGTGGGTTGAGTTTATGTTACCGAAAATGTCAGCTTCAAGAGCCGTGTTCATGGCTATCACACCAAGTCGGCGGATAACCTCAGGATTGTTGGATATTTCCACCGGACGGATCACGAGGTGCTCCTTGAAGAAGTCGATATTTGAGATTACCTCTTCTTCCACCTCGTTGCTTACAGTGATGGAGCTTGTGGAGCCAAACTTGCAGCGGCCTTTTTTCATGAGATCGATCACGGCGTCCTGTATCACTTCTGTGTACATCTCGAACGGCGGGATCTCTTTAGCGTCTGCAAGACCGTAGAGCACGGCGTTGGCCACATTTCCGACACCTGACTGGATGGGGAGGAATGACGACGGTATCCGGCCGGCTTTTATCTCGTCGATCAGGAACCGGCACACATTGGCTCCGATCATCTTGGTCGTATCGTCCAGCGGGGTGAATGGCTTGACGCCCTCATAGCTGTTGCTCATCACCACTCCTACGATTTTCTCCGGATCCAGTTTGAGTACAGGAGATCCTATGCGGTCGGATGGCTTGAATATGGGTATTTCCCTGCGGTTGGGGGGATCGAGGGGGAGATAAATGTCGTGTAGCCCATAGAGCGCATGGCGAAGCTTCTCATTCAGCTCGATTATGATACGTTTGGCATATTTGGCGATCGTGGGGACATTGCCTACACCGGTTCCGACCACACAGGTGCCATCGTCCTGTATGTCGCTGACCTCGATGATAGCCAGATCAAGATCGCCGAGGAATCCGTAGCGGAGTTTCTGTGCTGTTTCCGACAGATGTAGATCGTAGTAATGGGCATCGTGGGAATTGATGCGCTTGCGGAGATCAGGATGATTCTGGTAGGGGGTACGGCGTCCTATCGCATTGGCGCGGGCAAGAATACCGTCACAATTATCGGAGGTGGATGCTCCGGTGATGATGTTGATCTTGAAAGGTTCACCTTGTCCGTGGAGTCGTTCGGCTTTGGCGGCTATGGCCTGGGTCACGACCTTGGGTGCGCCCGGTGCGGTGAAGCCGGAGAATCCGCAATAGCAGTCGTTGTAGAAAAGATCGGCTGCCTCTTCGGGGGTGAGAATAGGAAATCTCATGGTTCTTTTTCTTTTGTTTCTGCTAAGAATGTTGATTGGTTGAAGAGGTTTTTCAGAATTTTCGTTCCAATATCTGGGTGTCTATAATGGCCTGTCTCCATCTGCTGAAGTGAGCCTCCGACGCTTCGTTGCCGGGCTCTGACACTGCCTCAGGCGCGTCCTGCTGAACCTTGAGGGTCGCGCTACCGGGATGCTGATGACTCTCGGCAAGCGAACATTCTCCTTCGACCGGAACCGGTCTAAGCCGGGAGGCTCGGGCGATGGGTGTCTCAAGTCTGCGGTGGTCAGGTACGGGTGTCTCATCCTTTTCAAAGTCGAGTTTCACAGCCGCAGGCCGTTGGATGTGACGATTCCGGCCATCGTTTGACGACGGTGTCTCCGGCCGGTTCTGTTCCTCTCTATCGCGAATCCGTTTCTTGATTTGCTCATAGATGACAGCACCAACCATCAGTACTACCCAGATTATAATTTTCTCCATTGACGGAAAATTCGTAATTTTGTGCAAAATTACGGAATATTGGGATTATTGCCAATTAAAAAATGGGAAATCTTCGCAAATTATATATAGAAACATACGGCTGTCAGATGAATGTGGCCGACAGTGAAGTCGTGGCTTCTGTCATGTCGACCGTTGGCTATGACACTGTTGACCGGATAGATGATGCGGATGCAGTGTTGATCAATACCTGTTCCATCCGGGATAATGCCGAGCAGAAAGTTCTGTCACGTCTGACATTCCTTAATTCCATGCGCCGGAAAAGGCCGGCTTCGAAGCCGAAACTTATAATAGGTGTGATCGGGTGCATGGCCGAGAGGGTGAGGGATGAGCTTGTCAGCAAGCACGGTGTCGATCTCGTTGCCGGACCTGATGCATACCTTGATCTGCCCAATCTGTTTGCGTCAGTCGAGGCCGGGGAGAAAGCGGTCAATGTGGAGCTGAGTGCAACTGAGACTTATCGCGACATCATTCCTGCTCGTATTACCGGAAATACAGTCAGCGGATGGGTGAGCATCATGCGCGGATGCAATAATTTCTGTTCATATTGTATCGTTCCTTATACCCGAGGCAGGGAGAGATCCCGCAGTGCTGAAAGCATACTTGCAGAAGTTGCCGATCTGCGTAGCCGCGGTTTCAAGGAGGTCACACTTCTCGGTCAGAATGTCAACAGCTATCGTTATACTACGCCGGATGGTTCTGTGATCTGTTTCCCGGATCTTCTCGGTATGGTGGCTGATGCGGCTCCGGACATGAGAGTGCGGTTTACTACATCCCATCCTAAGGATATGAGCGACGACATTATCAGTGTGATAGCATCGCGTCCTAATATATGCCGGTCTATACATCTTCCTGTCCAATCTGGTAGTGACAAGGTGCTCAAGGCTATGAATCGTAAATATACCCGCGAGTGGTATCTTGGTCGCATTGCCGCGATACGCAAGGCCATACCCGACTGTGGTATTTCAACGGATCTGTTCACCGGATTCCATGATGAGACTGAGGAGGATTTCCAAGAGACACTCTCGCTTATGCGCGAGGTAGGATTTGACTCATCGTTCATGTTCAAGTATTCGGAGCGTCCCGGCACTCTGGCTGCACGCACTATGCCTGACAATGTGCCCGAGAACGTGAAGATCGACCGTCTGAACCGTATGATCGCTCTCCAGAACAAGCTATCTCTCGAAAGTAATCTCAGGGATGTCGGAAAGACTTTTGATGTACTTGTCGAGGGTGTGTCAAAACGATCCAAGGAGCAGATGGTGGGTCGCACGTCGCAAAATAAGACTGTGGTGTTCGACCGAGGGAATGTGAGGGTCGGTGATACGGTCAAGGTAACAATCTCATCGGCATCATCCGCGACACTTCTTGGAAGTATAGCTAAAGAATGAAAGTGATCTCCGGTCAAAAACATGGATTATAAAAAACTGCTTTTCAATATAGATATCCCTTCCGGTCACACACCCGCAGAAGGGATGCTTCTCGTGTCTGAGCCGTTTCTCCACGAGGAATATTTCAATCATTCTGTCATACTCCTCGCCGATTATGAGAAGGGGGGCACGGCAATGGGTGTCGTGCTCAACAATGAGACCAAGTACAGCCTGCAGGAGCTGATCACTGATGTCACTGTCGAGGATCCGATCCCGGTGTTCTGCGGAGGTCCGCTTGCCGATGACCATCTGTTTTTCCTCCACACATTCGGCGATCTTATACCGGAGACCCGTCCGGTGTGTGAAGGCCTTTGGCTTGGTGGAGATTTCGATGCCATGCGCGGTATTCTCAATGACGGATATCCGGTCGAGGGCAACATCCGGTTCTTTCTCGGCTACAGTGGATGGAGCGAGAACCAGCTTGACGGCGAGATCGCAAACAGTGTGTGGGCCGTGGCATCCGCTCCTGATCCCCATGTCCTGCTTAAAGGAACAGGCGATGCGTTCTGGCATGAGAGGGTGAGGGCTATGGGCGCCGACTATCGCGGATGGCTTTATCATCCCCAAAATCCTATGAATAATTAGAATTTATATAATATTTTACATTTGTTGACGTTAAATTAAGAAGGATAAGAAACCAAACATTGGAAATGAAACTGAAAAACGTCATTATAGCATCTGCAATGGCATTGGCAATAGCTTCGTGTAACACTAATAAGACTGCATTGCCATATTTCACCGATATAGCTGACATCAAGTCAGGGACTCTTCCGGTAATGGAATATATGCCGGAGATCCAGCCGGACGATGAACTCGTGATATCCGTGACTTCACCGAATCCGGAGACAACGGCCATCTATAATATCCCGTTTGCCAATCCGGCATTGCGTTCAAACATTGTGATGCCTTCCACCGCCACGCAGCAGACCTACGTCGTGTCGTCAAAAGGTGATATCGACTTCCCTGTGTTCGGCAAGATCCATGTGGCCGGGATGAATGTGGAGCAGGTGGCGGATTTAATTTCCGATAAGATCCACAAAGATGTCGCTGACGCTACTGTGACGGTAGTGCTGAGTAACTTTACGGTAAATGTAGGCGGTGAGGTTGCCAATCCGTCGAAGATAAAGGTGTCGACCAACCGGTATACGATTCTTGATGCCTTGACCGAAGCCGGAGATCTTACACCATACGGCGAACGCTCCAATGTGCTTGTGATCCGGGAGGAAAACGGCGAGAGAAAGTTCGGTCGTGTGAATCTTAACTCCTCGGAGGCTCTATCGTCGCCCTATTACTATCTGAAACAGAACGATTATATATATGTGGAGCCAAACACTACCCGTCAGAGCAACTCCAAATATGACAGTAATAATGCTTATAAGCTACAGGTGACATCGACCATTGTCAGTGGAGCATCTGTCATTGCCTCTCTCATCATCGCGTTAACAGTAAAGTAAAAACATAGCAGACACACCATTCCAAACCTTATGGCAAATACCAAGAAAAAAACTGGCGATTTCATAGATTTCGGCGCAGTAATGAAAATGTACACCTCAAAGTGGTACTATTTTATCATCTCGGCCGTGGTCTTCGTCGGTATCGGATATCTATTCACCCGTATGTATCAGCGGGATCAGGCCGTGAGGGCGAATATTCTTATATCACCTGACAGTGAATCTCCCCTCTCGAGTTCCACCGCTGCGAGTCCGATGGCCGGCCTGAGTGCTCTTTTCGGAACAAGTGCTTATGTGGAGGATGAGATCTTTGTGATCAGTTCACATTCTCTATATCGAGATGTGGCCAAGACTCTTCAACTCAACAAGATGCATACTGTCAAGGATGGTTTCCTCAAATCTCATCTCGCATATCCTGATTTTCCGATTGATGTGGAGGCTCCGGAGATTGCCGATACTCTTCGTGCGGTTCTTGTGTTCAGGATCAATGTCGATAAGGATGGTCTTGCCGATATTAAGGTAAAGGTCAAGAGGGATAAGATTGCGGATGTCAAAGATGTGAAACTACCGGCCGTTGTCAAGACTATATATGGCGACTATACGGTTGTCCCCACCAAATATTATCCCAAGGGAGAGGAAGTCAGTACCACCATCTCATTCTCGGGCTATGAGACCGCTGCCGAGATGTTGACAGACGAGATCGTGGCTGATATTGCCAGCAGAAAGAGCAATGTCATAACTCTTGCCTATGATATAACCAATGCGGATCTCGGCAGTGCGGTTCTGAACGAAATCCTTGCGAAATACAATGCCCGTGGAGTTGCTGACCGCAGCCTGCAGGGTGAGAATACCGCAAAATTCCTGACAGAGCGTCTCGATCTGCTTGCATCAGATCTCCACGATGCGGAAGTGGCCATCCAGTCCTACAAGGAAGGCCATGGTATAATTGATGTGGCAGCCGAGGCGGAATACCAGACCACGAAAAAGGGTGCTATTGAGCAGGCTTTGCTCGAACAGGAGACCGAATATGAGGTCGTGAAGATGACGCGCGACTATTTCTCCGATCCGGCTCATAAGGACGATCTTGTCCCAATGACAGTGAGCAACGAGGGAATGCAGAACGCCATTGAGAAGTACAATGACCTCGTATTGAAAAGAATTGACCTCCTCTCTACCACCACCCCTGATAACTATGTGGTGAAGCAGCTTACAAAGCAGATTGATGCCTCGAGAGAGAACCTGCGTGTCACGACTGACCGTGTACTCGAAAGTTCACGTGTGAAGCTGAATGAGCTTAAAAATGAGAAGGGACGTACTGATGCCAGACTCAGCTCTATCCCGACGCAGGAAAGGGAATATCTCAATATGAAACGTCAGCAGGCCGTGAAGCAGGAACTTTATCTTTTCCTGCTCCAGAGGCAGGAAGAGAACTCAATGCTGTTGGCCAATTCGCTGTCCAAAGGAAAGATCATCGACGAGGCATACGTGCTCAGCGAGCCGCTTGGTATGAATCCTAAGCTGATACTGGTCATATTCCTGTTGATAGGTCTGATAATGCCGGTTGTGGTCATATATCTGCTCAAGATCATCCGCAATAAGTTTGAGACACGGCGTGAAGTCGAGAGTCGGGTGTCTGCGCCTATTCTCGGAGAGATGTGTATAGACAATTCCGGTCGTAGTCTTGTAGTCACCGAACACGATACTTCTTCCGCCACAGAGCTTTTCAGGCTCCTTCGTTCCAATCTTCAGTTCATGCTCTCGGATAGCGGTAACAAGGTGGTGCTCATGACTTCCACCCGCTCCGGCGAAGGCAAGTCGTTCATATCTCTCAATCTGGCAGCCTCGCTTGCGCTGCTTGATAACAAGAGGGTACTTCTCGTCGGGATGGATATTCGCAATCCGCAGCTTGCCAACTATATAGGTATAAATCCGCAGTTCGGACTCACTAACTATCTGTCGTCCGATGCTGTCACGCTTGATTCGATAATAGTTCCCATGAAGGGATATAATAAGTTTGATGTCATTGTGGCCGGACCGATTCCGCCGAATCCCGCCGAACTGCTGCTTTCCAAGAAGGTCGATTCCATGTTTGAGGAACTGCGTGGCCGATATGACTACATTGTGGTCGATACCGCACCCGTCGGTATGGTGAGCGATACTTTCACGCTCTCACGTATATCGGATGCTACCATATATGTCACTCGGTTTAATTACAGCTCTATGAACGATCTCGACTTCATCGAGGATATATATGAAGAAAAACGTCTGAAACGCCTGTCGGTTGTATTGAATGGTGCGCAGACCAAAAAGGGCTATGGCTACGGTTACGGTAAGAACGTATCCCACCGTAAATAAATAGTAATCCCTGCGAGGAGTATGATTGTCGAAAGGTATAGACTTTATACCGGATTTTATTTCGGAGCGATGTGGATATTGCTCTGCTATGGCTTCGTGAGCGACGAGATAGTGCCTCCCTTGGAGAAGATCAAGCCGTTTGTGAGCCTGCTGTGTGACATTATATTTCTCGCACTCGGACTTCTGACGATCAGATCCCGCCGTGATATATTTATGGTGGTGTCTCTCATAGTCATCTCGATTGTCTCCATGTATCTTAACAAGCAGGGGTTGGGAGAATGGCTCAATGGCTTTCGCGACTATATAGGGTTGCTTTTCATCGTACCGTTTGTCCGATACATGATGAGTCGTGACGACTATGCCCGTCGGTTCACAGCATCTATGGATAAGCAGTTGATGATATTCCTCTACTTGCAGACATTCTGTGTCACCTGGCAATTTCTGAAGTATGGAGCCGGCGACTGGGGTGGAGGATCTATGGGTAACTGGCACTCGGGAGTTGTCTCAACGCTGATATATGTGATCTCATTTTATTTCATGACAAAAAAGTGGGATTATGACCGGACATATTGGCAGAATTTATATGCCAACAGGCTTTACATCATATTGTTGTTCCCCACATTCCTGAACGAGACAAAGATAAGCTTTATTTACATTCTGGCCTATTTCGTCCTGCTGATGAAAATCGACAGAAAGTTCGTATTAAGATTGGTCTTGGCTGCTCCGTTGTCATTGGTGGGATTTATTGTTTTGGGATATGTCTATCTCAATGCTACGGGACAGGATTTAGAAAAGTTCTCTGACGAGAGTTTCTTCATTGATTATCTCATTGGCGAGGATATGGAGGAGCTTACCACTCTTGCGATTCTTGTTGAGGAAGAAGAGATAGAGACTGATAATCTATGGGCGGTTGACCTTCCTCGTATCGGACGTATATTGATACTTCCGGAGGCGATGAAAGTAACGGGCGGAGGTATGGTGCTGGGTGCTGGTATCGGTCAGTTTAAGGGCAATAATGTCTTTTCCAAGTCAGAGTTCAGCCGTAAGTACAACTGGCTTCTTAAAGGATCTGTCCCTATGGCATTCGCTTGGTTTGTACAGCTCGGATTCATAGGTCTTATATGGCTTATAGTGGATGTGCTTTCGGCTATGTTCACGCACAATTCCTGTCCCATGGCCAAGAATTTGCGTCTGTATTTATTGATGGTGCTGTCCCTGATTGCAATATATCAGGATCAGTTCAGGCTTGTTTACTATTGCGTGATAGTTTTCTATATATATCTTGAAGGTCTCCAACCTGAGTATAAGAAAATAGAGGAATAAATGATGGTCGCAAGCGGAAATATATCACCGGTAGTCTCAGTCATTGTTCCGGTCTACAAAGTGGAACGCTATCTTGTGCGTTGTGTCGATAGTATCATGCGACAGACATTGTCGGATCTTGAGATTATACTTGTAGATGATGGATCTCCGGATCGATGTCCGCAGATCTGTGACGAACTTGCAAGTCGTGATGGACGCATAAAGGTCATTCATAAAGAGAATGAAGGGCTTGGGTTAGCCCGAAATTCTGGGCTTGAAATAGCAAAGGGCAGATGGGTATTGTTTGTCGATTCGGATGATATGATTGCTCTGAATGCCCTCGAATATCTCGTGGGTCTCGGCGAGGCTGTCACTGGTGTAGATCAAGTAAGGTTCCTTAATTCGTGTGTGTCTTATGACGATCTTTCGGAGTCGCAGCCCGTTGAAATAACAGGATCAACCACTCTTGTCAGCGATAGGATTGGTAAACTTGTGCCAATACTTGAAGCTATGTCGCAATTGCCGGATGGGGTTAAATCCCGGACAGTGTCTCTTGCAAGTGCATGGTCAGCGATATATCGCAGGGATATCATTGAAAAATATGGAATCACTTTCCCATCAGAACGTGAGTATATCAGTGAAGATTTTATCTTTAATCTTGATTATACAGCGGTAAGTGGTAGCATAATTTTCACACCTGAGAAATTCTATATTTACCGTATCAGTCCGAAATCACTCACCCGTACATTCAAGTCTGATAGGATGGAGAAATCTGCTTTCTTGTGCCGGTGTATTGAGGATCGTCTCAAATCCATGGGTATACCTTATGCTTCGGATATCGCTATGGGTGCGATGATTGTTTATATGCGCGCGCATTTCCAGCATATTTTTGACTCGCAACTACCGATAGCCGAGAAACGTATGCATTTCCGTCGTGTCAGAGATAATGAAATGATCAGGAGAATATCGCAGGAATATCGTTTCCCGCGAGAAGGTTTGAAGCAGAGAATAGCGTTTGCATTGCGTAGATCCTATCTTGCCGAACTCATGTTCATTCGTGTGATTGACCTTGTGAAGAAACTGTTGGGTCACTGACCGTATCTTCCTTCGCCTTTTTTGCCTCCTTCACCTCCTTTGCCTTATTATCCTCTTTATCCTCTTTCCCCGTTAGCCTCCTGAGCCATCCGAATGGATTGATGGTGTCAAATTCACGTTTGAACACGATGCCTATACCCTGTGTGGTAAGAGCACTTTTCAGGTAGTAATTCTGATCGTTGTATCTGTTGTAGGCTTTCAGTTGGAATGTTCCGGCTCGATTCAGAAGATAACGGATATCAAAGTCTCCGATAAAACTGTTGTTGTTCAGTGATTTGTCCCTGTATCCGAGATTGCCGTTGAAGAGCAGGCGGTTGTCAAGAAGGTGGCTCGACAAGGCCACGTCCACCTCAACATTTGAGAAATCACTGCGGTCGCTGCGTATTGCCGGAGCTATGCTCCAGTTGTCAGACAGTTGCCCAAGCATCGATCCGAGCCGTGATGATAGTGTGGATGTGGCTACCGACACCAGCTCGTTGCCATGTGTCGCCGACATATAGTCAGGCGTGTAGAAGCGGTTGAGCGCGAGAAGATATATGATCTGACGATCCATCATTTCATCCGTTGAGATGATGGAGCGCACCTTCCTGTAAGTATCGGCTGTTAGCGAGGGGAATTCCAGATCAAACCCGATTTCGGGCTGGCGCATATCACCCTTGGCTGTAAGAAGCGCGTTGACACGTACATTGGTACGGTTGAGTTCCGGATCGTCGAGGAATGACTCGTCAAGGTCGCTCAGGTTGGCATTGGTGGTATAGGAGGCGGTTATGTCGAGTTGGGCGGCGTAGGGATCACCACGGAATTCGATGCTGCTCCCTTCGCGTATTATGAAATCTTTCACTACGATGTCCTGCAATGTGAAGTTGTACGATCCTCGGTTGAGTGTGTATTTTCCCCACATATTAAGATCACCCTCGGAGTCGTATGTCATTCTCAGATGTCCTGATCCGTGGGCTGTGATCTTGTCGCCTCCGACCGGATCCATTATCAGATATAAAGTCGCTTCAGGTGTGACATCGACATTCAGTTCTATCCGGTAGACAGTTGGAGTCCCGGCCTCCTGCTTCTTTAGCCGGTCACGTAGCTGCCGGACTATTACGGGTGTCGGGTCAAGGGCGGCTATGGAGTCTTTCCTTGATTTATCGCGGTCGCGGAATGTTATGAATGTATATTCCGCACTCTGTTCGCGGTCATCGAGGACGAAGGTGAATGTCGACTTGGGTTCTGTCACCATATCAACGTTTATCTCTATAAGTCCCGGGACACCTTTGACTGTAGCTCCACCTTTTCCGAAGATTTTGCCATACCATGGATCGTCTGTATCTCCACTGCCTATGTTGTAGACGAGGAAGTCTGTGGCATCCGTGATCTCAAATGTAAATGTCGGGTCATGGAATTGCCGGTGTCCAACCTTTCCTGAAAGTATGGCACTCTTACCATATTTATCTTTAAGCACAACGTCGCTGAACTCTATCAAGCCCGGCCTGATATGCACGGAGTCCGTGACGTGATACGTCGTATTTGTGAAATCGAGTTTCATCCCGAAATCATTGGCAAAGATATCCCCGACCATATCCAAATCCTTGAATGTGCCGTACAGATGTGCTTCTCCGGAAACAGTCCCTGAAATTCCGGATGTGAAGGCCGACATGAACGGCAGCATGAAGCCCACGGGACTGTCGTCAGCCTTGAATGTGAAGTCGAGCGATTCGCTCAGCGGATTTATGAATCCGCGTATCACGGCTTGCTTGCCATTGGCCTGCTCGATCTCTGCATTGATTACTATATCCTTGGACTCCTGATCCCAGTAGGACACGATCTCCCCGTCGCCCATCACGCATCGGTTGTAGCTCAGGCCTTTCACTGAAAGTCTGGGAGTATAGAGTATAGGCTGTTTTGAAAGTAGTGATTCGCCATATAACTTTCCTGTGGCCCGGCCTCCGAAATTGACCGCATCGCTGATAGCGAGAGTCTCGAATATATAGTCGAGGTCTATATGGTCAAGTGACACAATGACCCTGTCGGTTGAGTCGGCAGATGCTACACCGCTGATGTCAAGACTCTGACCCGCTCTTCCACCACCGAATCCGTCGATCATGATTCTTCCGGGCGTGATGTCTATCACTCCCGGTGATACGTTCCATGCGGTGTCGTTGAATATGAGCTGTGTGGGATGGAATTTTATCATGGCTTCCGTGCCTCCTCCGTCAGGGATGTGTGAGAGCAGGGTTGA
This sequence comes from uncultured Staphylococcus sp., assembly GCA_964552825.1. GTDB lineage: Bacteria > Bacteroidota > Bacteroidia > Bacteroidales > Muribaculaceae > Duncaniella. Next base: position 35,133 of record CAZKIE010000013.1, read on the forward strand.
GAAGTCAAATTTCCCGTGGAAGTCCTTGCTGCGGTCGATTCTCCAGTCCACGCCGGTCCGCAGGGAATCATTGCCGCCGGAAGTAGTGATGTTGAGCCTCATGGGACCATTCTTCGTCGGTAGTGTGGTCCCTGCATCAAGCAGACAGGTATGTGCAGAGCCATTGACAAACAGATCAAGAGTGCTGTTTTCGACTAATTTGTCCTTGTTCTTGAGATATGGAGCGTCAAGTTTCAGACTCAGTGATCTGGAGTCAGGATCTGTGGCTCCGCGCAGAGTCACCGGGTATATGAACTCGACCGGGAGCTTGAATGCATCCGACAAAGTGGTGTCCGGATGGATTGTGACATCGAGTGATACGAGCGAATTGAGAGTGTCAGGTCTCAACCATTCATCCCTTGGCGGAAGCAGGGCAGGGAAGAGGTCGGCGACAAGAGCCCGCAAGTCATCTGCAAGACCATTGAATGTATAGATCCCTTCAAGCGATGCATCTGCAATAGGGCTTTTAAGAGTAAGTGATCTGATGGAATCAGTCGTCTCCGCCTCGATGTCGATGGAGGGTATGGATATTTTCTTTCCCTCCTCTCCGTAGGCCATCTCGAAATCTTCGAGTCTCATCCAACCTTCGATATCGTCAGGACTTGTACCTGTGATGGAGGAGTCGATGTTTCCGCTGATGACGTATGTCGATGCGCGGGATCCGGGCTTTGCAAAATGTTCGAGGGCAATGGATCGGATATCGGCAAACAGTTCTGTCTCCGGCTTCTCTCCTGACATATCGTGGCCTCCCGACAAAGCGAAGTCCAGTCCTGGCGATGCGGAAAGAAGCGTGAAGTCTACATGATGATCGGCAAAGGCTGATTCGGCTCGGATATTGTTGAATGTATTTCCTTTGTAAGTCACCGTACCGACAGATACTTCTGCCGTCCCCTCGATGGTGTTTTTCCCGCTGATCGACAGATCCGCTCTCCCTTCTAATGCTATGTCGGTGAGCTGTTCGCCATCCTTACCTATAAGTCCCGATGGGTTGAATCCGTCGGTCATTATTGTCCCGTCGATCTTCAGGGGCGCATATTTGGCTGCTCTTGACAGGCCGCAGTCGAGATCGATGTTTCCGCAGTCAGTCAGCAGCGATCCGTTTATATCAATGCTGCGGGATGTGGCATTGACGGATGCGAGGAGATTGATCTCACCGAGTGGCGACAGCTTCGATAGTGTCGGATAAAGATTATGGCCGGGAATGTCCGGATTAGCCAGCAAGGATAATGCGTCCGGGATATTGACATTGATGCTCACACGATTCAGGTCAATCACGATATTGTCCTGTCCCTCTCCGAGCCCTGTCACTATACCATCCGTCCTGATGTATGTGTCCTGATCGCGCAGTGATATGGACAGACGGTCGATGGCGACACTGTCGATCCGTCCGGCTGCATCGATCTCGATGTCTATCGGCGTATGCATCTCAGCCAGAACCGGCAGGAATGATGACAGGTCGGATGGTGTGACGTATGTGTCATGCATAGTGGTTATCCTCGTTGATATATCGGCGGGCCTGAAACCACTGGCCAGAAGAGACGGAAGCGTGATTTCATCAAATGATATTTCCGATTCCGGGAGTATGAGGGCAAAGTTGTTGATTATTGTCCTGTTTCTGTCAAGCATGACGTAGGCCGACAGATCTGTCACTGAAAATCCACAATGCTCGGTGAACGCAAAGCGTTTCACTTCAGCCTCAATGAGGCGGTCGCTTATCCGCGGTGCTCTCAGATCGGCTCTGAGATCTTCAAGGCTCAGATGGTTGCAGTCAAATCGACCATCACCTAAGGATGGCTCGGAGATCACGTCGTATTTGAGCATGGATCTCCGGATCACCACCATATTGATAGCGAGATCAAATTTCGACGGCTCTTTCTTGTCCTCTTTCTTGAATCGTGCGATAATTGGGTCAATATTCAGAGGAGCACCTGCAGAATCGCGGGAGAGTGTGATTCGCGCATCTATAATTTCGGCGTAGGTTATCACCGGTTTGCGGTTCCACACACTTTCTCCTATACTTATACCGGCTCCGAGATGACCGACGTTCAGCACGCTGTCGCCGTTCATGTCAACTACACTCACATTCCGGAGTGTTACACGGTTGAACGGTGCGATGCTGACCTCCCCGATGTCGACCTTGGTACCGAGCAGCTTTGTCAGCTCTTCCTCGGCTATTGATCCTATCCTGTTCTGGATGGATGGCAGTGAAAGCAGGATATACAACGTCATCGGCACTACCACAGGCAGTGCCAAAGCTATGACTAATATAGTCCGGATAATCCTGTATAGTGTTTTCACACCATCCTGTTAATCCAGTATTTTACATATATTTGGCAACAGCACTTTCGAGCTGTGTGACATCTTCCACACGCTCGGCTATCACACCCTCACGGTTGATGATATATGTGGTGGGTATGCTCATCACATTGTAGTTGATGAGGTTTACGTTGCCATCGGCTGAAAGGTTGTTGAGCACGGAGATCCAAGGCAGGTTTGCCGCTGTCTGTTTCCAGGCATATTCATCATTGTCCACCGATACCTGGTAGATCTCAAGACCTTGGGCTTTGTATTTCTCATACACCTTGTTGAGGGCTATGTTGTATGCCGGAGACCAATCTGCAGCATAGGCTGTGAAATTGAGGATCACCGGATGACCGGCTTCGATCAGTTCATGAAGGGAATGTTCCACACCTTTGCGGTCAAACAGTTTAAGCTCGAATGACCCGACTTCCTGAGCCTCTATTGTCCCGGTTGGAGTCACATTTCCACCGCGACGGTTGTCGATATACAGTTTTTTCAGGTATGATGTGCGCGGATCTGACGGACGGTTTTGTGTGAACGAGTTGGCCACAGCACCGATGAGACGGTGGTCAAGGGAGACAGCGGGATTGAAAAGAGGTTTGCCGTCGATTTTCTTACTGATGACGTAGTATGCCACTATCCCGTCCGGCTCGGACAGTATCATCTGGCCGAGCTCACGTTTGAGCCCTTCGTCAGCCAGGACTCCGGCTATACCCTTGACCGCGGTCGAAGCCGATAGCATGGAGTCGACACGGGCGAGATTTTCTGCGGAGATAGAGCCGGTGACGGTATGGTTTGTCGCCATATCGGGAGCGGTGGCGTTGATAGTCAGCGATTCTATTGAATCGATGGGGAAATACAACGAGCTTCCACCTGTGCGCAGGCGGTATATGTCAGGGTATCCCATGGGTGCGTGGGAATAGCTGAATTTGCCGTTTTTGTCAGGCTTGATGGTGTCGATGGTGTACCATCCACCCTGGTTATTGCCCTCTAAGACCACTATGTCGGTGTCGGAAAGGCCGTCAATTGTGCCGTGTATATTCCATTTGTTTCTGTTGCCGGAGCATGATGTGATCATCATGGCTGCTGCTATGCCGGCTGTGAGAAGTATGTGTTTCATTGTGTTTCCTTGATAATATTAATGTGCAAAATTACTATTTTTGGCGTGAAGATTCGTTTACACTTGCTACAAAGAATGTTAAATCTATGTATGTGCTTTTAAACTCTTGTCATTATTGATTGTCTTTACTTTAGATTGAACGAAAAAAGTAACAGAAACATAACATTAAAACAGAATATGAAAATGAAGAAATTTATTATCACCTCCGGCCTTTTCGTTGCAGCTCTCTTAGGCGCAAGTACCGCAAGTGCACAGATAGATTACATCAATGTCGCTCCGCAGTGTACTCCCGACCAGAATTGTGGTCAGCCCTGCAATGTCCCCTGCGACACCACCGTCTGCAATTTCGGTGCACGCCCCGGCAAACCTTGCTTCAATCCTTTTGAAGGTCTGACTCTCACTGATCAGCAGAAGACTCAGCTCGCCGAACTTCGCAAGGAGCACAAAGCTCGTGGCGAGAGCAAGCAGCAGGCTAAGGTTGACTACCGTAAGGATCGTCTGGCTAAGATCAAGAGCATCCTCACCCCCGAGCAGTATGTTCAGTTCCTCGAGAACTCCTACCTGCAGAATGGTGGCGATCGCGGACCCCGCTTCTCGAAGGACAACAAGCGTCCCGACAAGATGAAAGGCGGCGACAAGCGCGGTAAAGCCGACGGCAAAAAGGCTAAAAGCACAAGCAATCAGTGATGATTGACAACCAAGAATCCAATATATATGACGCATCGGGCAGAATGGAATTATCCGTTCTGCCCGATGTCTTTCTATCTATACGATGGTCAGAGTTTCATCCCGATTCCGAACAGAGCGAAATCGTAGATGCACGGATCCTGCGGGTTGAACCGGCGCAGTCGCTCGGTCAGTTCGACCACTGACCGTCGGTCATCCGCCTTACGGGTCAGTAGCCCAAGCTCGCGCGACACGTCACCGACGTGTACATCAAGAGGAATGAAAAGCTGCGATGGTTTCACCACGTCCCATACGCCGAGGTCAACGATCCCGTCGTCCCTGACAAGCCACCGCAGAGCCATATTCACTCGTTTCAATGCTGTGGTGGCAAGATTCTGCGGCAGACATCTTGACGCGGCGGTCATACCGTCTGTGCAGGACGCATTGGCATCCGCGAGATACCGGTTGATCCCGCTGACAAGTTTCCACGCTGGAAATTCGTCGGAGGAGACTCCTTCCGAAGCGGCAAAATCCTGCAAAGAGCCAAATTTCGTATATATATCGCGCAGCCCGCGCAGATAATATTTCAGATGACGGTTGAAAAAGGTGCGGTGGATGTTGTCATTGTCAGTCAGATCCTCGTAGCCTTCCTCCATCATGTATTTGTATGGCTCGTTGTCCATCAATGACAGAAGCCTGTCACAATTGCGGCAGATCATTCTCCTGTTTCCCCAGGCTATTGAGGATGTGAGAATAGATACTATCTCTATGTCCCTGACATCAGTGAACCGCCTGGGAAATTGCACCGGATCTCCGGCTATGAACTCCGGAGAGTTGATCCTTGCCGCCTCGGTGTCAAGAAGCTCATGCAGATCGTTGTCGGTCATGGATCAGAAGATAGCAGCGGTGTCGGCCGGTGTGGTGGTGGTGACACTTGGAGTGTCGGATGCGGGAAGTTCAAATGTGGACATGGCACTGTCTACGGCATCAATCAGTTCCTGGCTCTGCTTGTCGCGGGACACTATGATTCCATCCGGATTGATGAGCAGTATGCACGGGATTCCTGAAATTCCGTAGAGGTCTGTCGGGATGGTCTGAGCGTTGAGTATGCATGGCCAGTCGAGACCGTGGCTCTTGATGGCGGCAAGAGTATTGGGCACTTCGTCCCATACGGCCACACCTACCACATCAAGACCCTTGTCCTTGTATTTGTTATAAAGCTCCTTGATGACTTTTGTCTGCCGGATGCATGGGCCGCACCAGCTTGCCCAAAAATCGACGAGTGTATAGCGTCCCGGTTTCACGTAGTCGCTGAGTTTCTCAGTTTTTCCGTCGTATGTCACCTCGAAATCCTTATAGTGCTTGCCCTCTGAGGTCTCGGCCTTTGCCATGAGAGCCTTGCGCAGAGCCTGTACACGTTTGGACTTTCCAAGATTCGGATTATTAGCCAGCGCGGATTCAATCTCCGGAAGGTTCATCTCGTATGCGCCTTGCAGGAACCAGAACAGACCGACCGGTGTGGATGCGTTCTCCGTGTAAGCGGTCTGCGGGATTGCCTGATAAGCATTCACGATGGAATCGGCTGTCGCTTTCTGGATTGAATCATTGAGGTTCAGAGCCTTGTAGCGGGCATCGAGTTGCTCCATCTTGTCGGCGTAGCTCTGCATCTTGTCGTTGAGAGGTGTGCCTGTGGCGTTACCCTGAGGATCGAGAGTGACTGTACCTTTCTCAACAATGAAAATTGGCCCACGGTTGCCGTTGACTATGACCCTGCCGATGAATGGCTCGGACACGTTCCCCTTGAATGTGGCCACGGCATTGTTGACTATCACTGAATCCACCTTGTCGCTTGTGTCCCAGTTGATGAGATACGCCATGGTGTTGTCCATGGATGGGTCAACAGGTATGGTGACGGTATAGTTTGGCTGAGCCTCTAATCCGCACGCGCTCAACGCGAGCGAGCATCCCAGCAGGAGTATGGATGTCTTGTTCATTATGTTTTTATATGTTTAGTAGTACGTTTTCGAGTTTCAACAGATATTCCTTGGCTTTGATCCCGCCACCGTAGCCTGTCAGAGTCCCGTCGCTTCCTATCACTCTGTGACACGGAGCGAATATGGATATCGGATTGGCTCCACACGCATTTGCCACGGCTCTTACGGATTTTGGACATCCGATTCTGCCGGACAATACCTTGTATGATATTGTCTCTCCGTATGGAATCCTGAGAAGATTCTGCCACACTGCCTTTTGGAAGTCGGTACCGGTGAAGAACAGCGGGATATCAAATGTCCGTCTGGTCCCATCGAAATATTCGTCGAGCTGTCTCATTGCCATATCCGTCACCGGAGAGGCTCCGTGGAGAATTTCAGCATCCGGAAACTCCGCAAGCCGTCGGATTGTGAGGTCACGGTGGCTTTCCACCTGCCAGTCGCACAGGCAAAGCCTATCGCCGATCGAGCCTATCCTGATTTCTCCGCATGGCGAGTCGTATCTGCTCACGATTATTCTGTTACTCATTGCGATGGGCAAAGGTAGTAAAAATCTCCGATAGATTTAAGAATTGTAAACTAAAAAAAGTTGCAGAATGGACCGAGATACATTAACTTTGCATTTTGAAACAAAAGATCAAACCATCAATATCGAATCATGAAACCACTTGATCTCATTCTGGCAGAGAAATTGCTGAAAATAAGCGCTATAAAGCTCCAACCGGAGAGCCCTTTCACTTGGGCTTCGGGATGGAACTCACCTATATATACTGACAATAGGAAGACACTTTCCTATCCGGAGATACGCACATTTATCAAAGTGGAGTTGAGCCGTATTATTCTCGAGAATTTCTCCGAGGCTGATGCGGTTGCCGGTGTGGCCACAGGTGCTATCGCGCAGGGCGCGATGGTGTCCGAAACCCTCGGACTCCCATACGTGTATGTACGGTCCACACCTAAGGATCATGGCCTTGAGAATCTGATCGAGGGTGATCTCCGTCCGGGCAGCAAGGTCGTGGTCATAGAGGATCTCATCTCTACGGGTGGAAGTAGCCTCAAGGCAGTCCAGGCCATACGCAATGCCGGATGCGAGGTGGTGGGCATGGTTGCCATATTCTCCTATGAGTTCCCCGTTGCGGAAAAGGCGTTCAAAGAGGCTGATGTAAGGCTGATAACTCTGTCAAACTACACGGCACTCATCAATGCCGCTCTCGAGACCGGTTTCATACGCGACTCCGATGTCGATACCCTTCGCGAATGGCGCAAGGACCCATCGATATGGACTCCGAAAGCTATTGCTGACTGATTACCTGTGTAAAAACCGGTTTCTAAAATTTATTACCTGTACATTCTAAATCTATACTATGTCCGTATATTCCGGTAAGGCAGTGACGCTTCAGCGTCCTGTAAGTGAGATATATGCTAAAGTCAGCGACCTGAGCCAGTATGAGTCTATGGTTGATGCTGTGCCTGAGGAACATCGTGCGAAGCTCGCCGGTGTGGAGTTTCGTGGCGATTGCGTGAAGATGGACGCTCCCGGTGTCGGAGAACTCGTGTTCAAAATCACGGAACGTGTCCCAGATAAGAAGGTGGTTCTCAATGCTGAAGGGTGTCCCATTCCTCTGAAGCTCGCGCTTGAACTCGCTTCTGCCGGGGAAGGGGCAACCACCGTGACTCCTAAAGTCGATATCCAGATCCCTGCTATGCTGAAACCGTTTATCGGAAACAAGATCCAGCAGGCGGCCGATCAGTTCGGACAGGTGTTCACATCCCTTTTTGCATAATACGTCCGCTTATATGGCAGTCGTCAGACACATACTTTTCATTATCGCGGCCTTGTGTCTATCGGGATGTTCAGACTCGGTGGATGATGACCGTATACCATATTGCGAGGTGTATCTGACATTCAAGACTGTGGGAGACTGGAACCTGTATGGTGTCAAGGGGGATGCCGCCGACTATTGCAGATATATAAATACCTCGACATTGAAGTTGCCTTCGGATTTTCCATATACCGCGCTTGACAGGACCGGCTACGGTGGGCTTATGATTGTCACCGACGTGCTTGGTGAACTCCATGTCTACGATCTCTCGTGTCCCTACGAATGTTCTCCGCAGATCAGGGTAGATATACCTCAAGGAGAACTGTATGCGCAATGTCCATCGTGTGGGAGTACTTACGAGGTGTTCTCCAATGGTGGCCTTCCGCGTTCGGGGCCGGCGGCAGAGAGGGGCTACGCTCTTCAACGCTATTCAATCACTTCCGGTGGAGCATTGAGCTACCGGGTCGTCACGCGGTAGATCCAAACTTTTGAGTTGAGGTAAGTGTTAGATAGTATATCTACACTAACCTAAATTCAATAGCTATGGATACAAAACAGCTTGAGAAACTTCGCGACGAGAAAGGAGTTGCACTTGTTGAGATCTATGCCACATGGTGTCCTCATTGCCACAAGATGATGCCGGTGGTTGATGATGTCAAGGCTTTGTTGGCCGGTCAGATCAATGTCTACCAGTTTGATATCGACGAGTATGGTGATCTCGCCGATGCTCTCGGTGCAAGTTCTGTCCCGTCATTCTATATCTTCAAGAATGGCGAACAGATGTGGAAATACACCGGGGAAATTGACGGCAATGTCCTCGTCGGTAAGATTCAGGAATACCTCTGATCATATTTGTGGCCGATGGAAGGAACTACGATCTTCTCTGATTTCCTGAAGGAGCTTGGAGTACGCCATACCGGGGACTACAGCGACAGTCGCTTCCATGATATGTCGTTCAAGTCTCTCTTCGGATTCTCCAGGTTGCTCTCTGACTATGGGATTCCCAACGAGGCTCTTATGCTGTCCGACAAGGAATGTGTCGGTAGTATTCCGACCCCGTTCATAGCCCGCAGACCCGACGGGTTTGTAATAGTCACTGACATCAGGCATGATTCATCCGGACATCCGGTCACGGTGGAATATGAATACTATCACAAGAACTATACCTCGGACTTGGGCTCTTTCGTGGACTCGATGTCCGGGGTTATCCTGCGGGCATATCCTGACGAATCCTCCATCGAACCCGACTACGATAAGCATCATCTTCAGGATCTCGTCGGTAAAGGTAAAACCTGGCTGCTCGTCATCCTCACCTTATGTATAGCGGTCTATGGATTCGTCTGTGCCGGTATCGGCAGACATATTTCCCTGATATTGCTCCTCGCTACTGATATAGCCGGCTTGTGTGTGACGTTCATGCTCATGCAGAAGACGCTGAAAGTCAGCAATCATACCGCAGATAAGGTTTGTGGAATACTTCAGACACATGGATGTGACACCGTCCTGTCTCAGAAAGCCTCCACATTCTTTGGCATTGTAAGCTGGAGTGAGGTGGGAATGGCTTATTTTGCCATGAGCACCGTGATCCTGTTCACATTTCCGCAATGCATACATTATCTTGCTCTTATCAACGGTTGCTGTCTGCCGTTCACCGTCTGGAGTATATGGTACCAGAGATTCCGTATCCATGCCTGGTGTACGCTGTGTGTTGTCACACAGACCCTTCTTTGGCTGCAGTTTTTCTGTTTCTTTATCGGCGATTGGTGGACTAGGATATTCCCTCTTCGCACGGAACTGTATATAATGATAGCCGCCTATGGTGTATTGCTCCTTGCGCTCAATCGTCTCGACAACTTTATAAAGTCCCGGTCAGGGACACCCCTGAATTGAAAATATTATGGCTGTAAAAAAGATACCTCATACAGATATCAAGGGAGCTGTAACGCTTAGTCCCTTGCAAATGAATAAGATCGCCTTTGAGACAGGACATCAGTCTCAACGGGAGGATGATATATCAGCCAATCCGGTCAGATGTATAACCAAATCGACTAATAAATAGTCAGATTTACATAAAATTTGGATGCCGTTTAAATTTTGTTCAAAAATATTTGGTCAGATTTTAAAAACTCCCTACCTTTGCATCGCATTTGAGAAAAGACACTCAAAATAGCTTGAATAAGATGACTTCGTAGCTCAGTTGGTAGAGCAACTGACTCTTAATCAGTGGGTCGAGGGTTCGAGCCCCTCCGAGGTCACAAAGAGGTCTATCAGACCGAAGAAAATTCCTGAAAATCATTGGTTTTCAGGAATTTTTCTTTTTACCCCTCCCACCTAACCGGCGCAAAATATTGAATCAGCAGGTGTGCAAGAAGGTGGCAACGAAATTTGTGTCACGCGCTGCCACCTCCAAAGGCGATATTTCGTTATTTTTCAATATATTGCAAAAGAAAAGGTGTTTAATAGTTTGCCACCTTGTGGCTGACTTTGAGGTGGCAAAGAATTACCCCTAAAACTATAGGTGGTGGACTCGCTTATACCCCTCTAATGGTTATTATCTCTATATTTTAGCAGTTCATAACGTTAAAAAATGTTAGAGAGAGGTGGCGATTTGAGGTGGCAATTCAGCATTATTCATTGAATTGGTGTTTTTGCCACCTCACAACCCCGACATTTCATTTGTCCTTCGGAATTACAGTATTGTGAAACCGAGAAAAATTTTGTATCTTTAGTTTAACCATTAAAGCCACAAGACAGATGAAATTATCTAATGAGAGCTACTTCTCGCTGAACTTCATGGTCAGGAGAAGTCGCCCCAACAAGGAGGGCGAATTCCCCATTCTGTTGCGAATAACAATGAATGGGCAACGTGCGGAGATATATACCAACAGGTATGTGCTTCCAGCCAGCTGGGATGCTGCCAAGGGGCAGTCGAAAGGCAAGACCAAGAAAGACTTGGAGCTTAACCGCTATCTTGACACTATCCGCACCAAGATATGCGAGGTTCACAACCAACTTGTCATGCGTGATGAGATGGTAAATCCCGACACCCTAAAAAAGGCGTTTCTCGGGAAACTGCAAAAGCCGACAATGCTCTGCGAGGCTTTCCGTGAGGTGAACAAGAAAGTCAAGGACAGGAACGACCGTGGAGACATCTGCGAGGGTACGCGCCTACGCTGGGAGCGGTGCGTAAAGTATCTGGAGGAATTTCTTATTGACAGCCAGAACGTAAAGGACATTCCCATGAAGAAACTCACCTCAGGGATGATTGACGACTTCGAGCATTTCCTGCGTATCAAGAAGGGCTGCGCCAACAATGCTGCCGTACGGTATGTACGTTATCTCAAAAGCGTCATACGAACCGGCATCGCCAACAAGTGGATTGAGGATGATCCATTCTTCGGCAAAAAGTATGTCCGCACAAAGCCAAAGCGGGAGAAACTCACCGAAGGTGAGCTCCAACGAATCATCGAGCTTGACCTGAGCAACCTGCTACGGCTCGACCTCGTGCGCGACACTTTCGTGTTCTGCTGCTTCACCGGTTTGGCTTTTGCCGACATCTCCACGCTCAAACGCGAACACATCGTGACCGATGACAAAGGCGAGATGTGGATTCGCAAGGCCCGTGAGAAAACTGACGAACTGAGTGTAATCCCCATGTTGGAAATACCGCGCATGTTGATGGAAAAATACAAGAGTCACCCCAAAGTTGTCGAGAAGGGTGTTGTCATTCCCGTCATATCCAACCAGCGCATGAACTCATATCTCGACGAGATAGCGAGTAAAGCCCAGATATCAAAGCATCTGACAACCCACATCGCAAGACACACATTCGCCACAATGTCGCTCAACAACCATGTGCCAATCGAAACCGTGTCGAAGATGCTGGGGCATACGGATATTGCCACGACACAAATATACGCAACAATGCTTGATGAGACAGTGTCGGAAGACATGGGGCGCATGAGGGATAAATTCGATGGGCTGAGCGCTGACATAAAGCCTCTGCCGGAAAAGCCGACCTCATTTGAACGTCCACCACAGCCAAAACGTGGCAGACCAAAGAAGTCAAAGTAATCAATCCCCTGAAAAAATGGCGGCAATCGAGTTTTCAAACCCCGGCTGCCGCCATTTCGTTTAGTCGTAATATGCCGGATGGAAATTCTCATCCAGCAGCTGCTGTATCTCGTGTTCCGCATACAGGCATTTGCCGCAGATCATATAATAGGACAAAATGCCTTTGTCTCGATAATTCTGTATGGTCCGCCTTGTAACCCTGAGTCGCCTTGCGGCTTCCTTGTCATCAAGAAAACAAATTCCTGCCAGCACCGGGTGGTGACTGTCTCGTATTATTCCAACTGCATCAAAAGCATCCTTGGTTCTTGACCGGGCAGCAATAATACGTATATCAGCCTTTGTGACAATATCATTCGCCATAGGCATCTTTGTTTATATTGACACCATTTCTTTCCATATATCGGACCACCTCTGCAACAGGAAATCTCACGCTGCCGTCTTCTATGCGGTAATATCCGATTTTGCCGCTGTTTCGGAGCGATTGCAAGGTCGTTGTGCCAATTTGAAGATAGTCGCATACTTCAGCGGTGGTCATCAGGTCGTCCGGCTCCTTGCGGCGGAGACGGGAAGCGAGGGTTATGACCATGTCGCATAGAAGCTCGTGCTCGTCGAGAATGCAGTCGAGGGTCTCTTTCTCAATCAGTAATACTTCCATAAATTAATTGGGAATAAAGTGGTGAGATTGAATATTTTGCTTAAAAAAGGCAGCGGGTATCCCTCCCGCTGCCTCACCACTAAATCCACAATCAAATAAAATTATGACTGCGATTCAGTGGCAAATTTAGCAAAAATTATCGAATTTTCAGCTATAAATGGCCGATTATTTTCGATAGTGCCGTGCGGGACTGATGTTTATGCCTCGGTTTCGGGGTCAATCATCTCAACCATTTTCAGCAGCGAGTTTGAGAAACCCTCGATAACAGAGCGGCCTGTCTGGTCGCCTTCATAGAGGGCGTTGGCCTCAATCTGCCATGTCTGTATTGTCTCGCCGAACTCGCGTCTGACCAGTACATCATAGATGTCTTTCCCTTCCGGGGTGAGATAGAGTCTGCTGCCGTCAATGCTTATCAAACCCTTGCGGATAAGACTGCTGATTACGCTGCCGTGATCGTTGAGTGACTTGGTGAAAGGCACGTTGGTGTGCATCTGTTCCTCGATGAAGCGGTCATGCTCCTCCATGCTCCACATCATATCGGAGAAATACGGCCTCATGACGTATGACGTGTTGCAGGGATAGACAGCGGCATCCTCAATCTTCACCGTGGTGTCGAATGTGCCGGGGGCAGTGACCTCGTATGCCTCGCCGGTCAGTTCCCATTCATTCGAGAAGCGGGCCTCACCGATTGCAAACTCCCTGACCGCGAATTTGCGTGTCGGCTGTTGCTCCACCACCGCTTTCATACGGTTGAAGATGAGACGGTATAACTGCACCTCTGCGGTTGACATTCCTTCTTCGGCGGCACGAAGCGTAATTATGGCGTGGTCATTGATGGTGGCGCCATTGTCGCCCCAAGGATAACCGTCGTTCACTCCGAAGACTGTCTCGATATGCCCTCGCAACTGTTCGGGCAGATGTGAGTTGGACGTAAGAGGCGATGAGATAAGCCCTTTTTCGTAGAGCATCTGCGCCACCTTTGCAGTCTTCGCCGGCAGGAAGCCGAGATTGCTGTATGCGTCCAACTGGAGTGTGTTGAGAGTATGGAAACGTATGTTGTATGCAGTAGTCTCTTCCACTGTCATGGTTGCCGGGATTTCGTCACCTGCTTTGAGTGATGAGATAACACTTTCAGCGTGTTTTTCATCCTTGAACAGGCACTGTGATTGGTAGCTGTCGCCGCTGTTGACGTTGACCCGGATTGTGCAGCTTCGACTGTCGGAATTGTCAACAGGGATGTTACAGTTTCCGATGTCTTCCAGTGCCATGACCTCCTGACGGGTAAGACCGTATTCGGGCAAACCGATGCGCAGCAGAGCCTGATTGAAATTGTATTCAAAGAGCAGGTCCATCCCCTTTGACACCAGCCCGGCCTGAGCGAGGCGGTAAAGGTGTCTGCCAGATTCACGGAAGTGGAATACCCCACGGATTGCCCCGTAGCTGAGACGCGTGAGCCACATGCGGCTCGTGGGGCAACCTACGCGGAAGTGACGGCAGATGTTGAAGAAGCGAGCCTGAGCGTCGGCACCTCCATTGGAGGCGAACACCACTTCCGCAGCCTCACGGAACAGAGGCTTCAGTTCACGTTCCAGTTCCTTGTCGGTCACGTCCATCTTGAACTTCTCCGGGAAGAATGGATATGCGCCCTCCGACATCTCGCATAGCGGAGTATGGCGTATGAAACGTGCCGGGATAGCGGCAACGGTGAGTGAGTTGGAGGCATATATGCCTGATGCGGTCTCGATACCTGCTCCCAGTGCGAGAGCCACGTTTTTGGAAGTGCGATAGTTTTCGCAGATAATTAAGATCATAATTTAATTTGGATTTTGTGTCCTGCAATGGATACAGGACGGGATTTGTGGTGATTTTATGTAAGGCACGGGGACGGCAGATGCTATCCCCGTGCCTTTGGGGATACATGGTTTGTGGAATCGCAGTCGACTATGACTGTGGATATTTGTTCAGTGGTGTCGGCAGCGTGTCAGACTTTCGGGCCTTTCGCCTTATGCTGCTGCCTTTGCTGGGCTTCATCTTTCGGCGCGGTCTGACCACGCTGTAGAGGCTCGTTCACATTCTTGGTGGCCTCGTTTGTCTTGCCCAGATTGTTGACGGCATACTGCGTTTTGCTCTCCTCGGCGATGCCGACAACCTTGTCGCGGTCGGGATATACCCGCGTAGTCTCCGGCTGACGCTTCTGAGGGTCATACTGGAAATAGATGGTGCAGTCGTTGCCGAATTTGTCCTTGCCCTCGCCCACAAGCACTTTCTTCCCTGCGAGGTAATCAGCCTGTTGTTGCTCGTTGAGCGGAATCTTGCACCATTGCGCAAGCCGTTTGACAGAGCCGTCGGGATTGTGCCACGAGTCGCCAACCTGCTGTTGCTGGCTCTTGTTTTTGTCCAGCGACTGCTCCTGACGGTATTTGTCGGAGTTGACAAACACTATGTCGCGTTTGGAAACGCTATATTGCAGGTCGGCGGTAAATTTTGCTCCGTTGGGAAGTTCGACGTGCTGTTCCCGTATCAGGCCTCCGTTCTTCAGTATGCCGATGGCCTTCATGTCGAGATCGATGTTCGCCACCTTCGGCTTGATGTATATGTCCTTGACCGGCGCGGATTCAATCTCGTTGGTGAGTCTGTCGACGCTCACTATGCTCATGACCTTTTCCCCGGTCTTGGGGTCGGTCAGTTCGACTGCCTTGCCGAGATTGCCGGTCTTGTGCAGTTCCGCCTTGTCCTCCTTGGTGAATGTGTACCCCTTGAAATCTTGGTCGAGTTGCGGCTCGTTGCGGGTAAAATGTGGCACAAGGGAGTATGAGCCGTCGGGGTTGGTGCGGAATGACAGCTTCGCCTGAAGCGAATACTGCTCATCACCGAATTTCGGGGTCACGGTGAACAACTGCGGCGACTTGTGATTGTAAATCATCTGATTGAGTGCTCCCGATTTCTCAAGTTCATCGCGCTTGATACCCCATTGCTTCTCAATCTTATCCCAGTCGATACGGTCCGGATTGATGGGTGGCATTTTGGACGTTGCTGTCTGTATCTGCTCTTGGCCGGGTGTTTCATTCTGAGGCATGGATTGTGCCGCCTGCGCCTGTGTATGTGCCTGTGGCGCATTCTGTGGAGCCTGTTTCTGCTCAACCTTCTGCGAGGGAGCGTTTACTTCCACGGCGTATGGCTTCAGCATATCTGCATTTTCCTCAGGTTTCTGAATGAGGTCGGCCATTGCCGGGGCTATCATTTCGTAGCGGTCTGCTGGCAGGCGGAACAGGCTGAATGTGGTAGGGTTCTTCACCTGCCGGATGAAATTTGACAGGAATGCTTCGAGGGGGTTCTGCCCTTTGTCAAACTTTATCAGTGAGTTTGACGGCGTTGACTTTACGTCCGCCATTTTCGGAGAGCCGTCAGGATTCTGACCTACGACTGCTCCAACTTGCCCGCTCTCGTTGTTGCGGGCTATCAGCACTTCCTGCTGATCTGTGGTCTGGTCCATAATTTAATTTAGTTGGAGATTTAAGTGGTGGTTTGGTTGGCGTTGCCGCCGGATTTTTGTTTACGCCTCACCGTTCTGTATTCTGGATGGGAAGAACTGATGAAGTGTTGCTCGAGGAAACGATCGAGGTCGCATTGCCTGACAAACTTTATGTTGCCCTCGATGCTCTCATAGATTTCGATTTTTCCTGCGTCGCGGTATCGCTTTATTGTCTTCTCGCTGACGTTAAGCCCAGTAATG
This sequence comes from uncultured Staphylococcus sp., assembly GCA_964552825.1. Classification (GTDB taxonomy): domain Bacteria; phylum Bacteroidota; class Bacteroidia; order Bacteroidales; family Muribaculaceae; genus Duncaniella. The sequence goes on from CAZKIE010000013.1 coordinate 51,535, forward strand.
ATGTCTTCGAGTAGGATTATCGGTTCGCTGCGAAAGAAAAGCCGTGGTCTGTTTCCTGCTGGATAATTGCAGGGGCTACGTGCACGTTCCTCTATAAGTGAGACGTATGCGTTTGCCGCTGTCTTGAAATCCGCAATCTGGTCTTCTGTACGTTCCATACGCTCACTCGGCTGTTTGCGTTGCGGATTCGGAAGGGTTGAGACCCATCATCGGGGCAAGAATCTTGGCGACTGCCATTAGAAACATTGAGCCATAGAGCCATGCCTTCACGTCGGAGGGCATATTTTCGATAGCATCTTGCATACGGTAGCCGTTGGATTTTCGGCTGCGTGATGAGCGACGGTTTTTACGGCTGGGCTTCCTGCTGAAGCCGGTGGTGTTCGGTGGAGTTGTTGCTTCCATTCGGTTATGTGTTTTAAGTTATACTTGTGAGGATTGCGCCTCGTTTGACATTATAACCAAATGGTTTATAGTTTTAGCGATTTAACAAAGGTTAAAATCGTATATTGTTGATTGAGAGCGAACTATTGGATAAGGTGGTGTGTTTGTTAAAATTTAGCTATCGGAAGTATGGTAATAAGAATGGAAGTTAAGTTCCGATTTTTAGAGGTGTTTAGCATTAGACTTATGACAAAAAAATAGCGTGCAAAACACGCCGATCAGTGAGGGCTCTGGTAAGCCTTGAAGAAACAACGTGTATGCACGCTATGCTTTGAAGCATAGCATAAGCATCACGCATGTTGGTTTCTTCGTTCAAATGTACCAGATTTTCACTAAAACAATATGCGGTGTTATGATATGTGTATTTTCAATTCAGCCGACTCTTCGGCCTATGTCTTTGCGTATTGCGCTGCAAAGATAATGAATTTTAACGGATTTGTCAAGTGTCAGATTCTCCGGCTTTGCCTATTCCGAATTTCTTACGAAGTTCAAGAAGAGCGCGTTCCGATATTTCAAGCAGTTTAGCCGCGCCTTTCCAAGATCCCGCACGCTGATAAGCCTTAATGATATTTGCCTTCTCCTGCTCGGAGTTTCGACGGCTCAGTTCATTCTCTATCGGAGGTGAGGAGTGTCGGAGATTGAGGTCTGCCGCTCCTATTGTATCACCCTTGGTGTGGAACGCGGCAAAGAACAGGACATCACGGAGTTCGCGTACATTGCCACCCCATGCATATAGTTTCATCGCCTTGACAGCGTCAGCATTGAGATATTTTCTTGTTATACCCTTGGCTTGTGCATACTGTTTTAACAAGAAATCGGATATTACCGGTATGTCTTCCGTTGTGTCACGAAGAGGAGGTAAAGTAATGTCCTCTTGCCTGAGTTTGTAGAACAGGTTAGGTCTGAATTCCTTTTCCTTTACCATTTGTAGAAGTTCATCGTCAGCTGTGCAGATTACTCGTACATCGGGATGGTCATTTTCAAGAATATGAAGAAGTACCGACTGTTTCTCGAACGAGAGTAACTGCACATTCTTTATTATTATAGTTCCTCCTTCTGCGTTACGGAAATAGCTTTTGATGCGGCTATACATTTCAGTATCCTCAGAATCAGGCTTGTGTTTACCAACGAGAGCTGCGCCACCTGCTTCAAATACATCACAGGGCTTATGGTTTCGGTCACTCTGGAGATATATTTGGCGTGCAAACTGTTCCTTGCCGGTCCCACTCTCACCAAATATAATAGTATTAGCTTTCGTTGCAGCTATCTCGGAGATACTCCGTTCGATATCCTTGTATACCGAGCTTTGTCGAGGGATAATCTTTGACTCAAGGTTGACTTCAATGATTACCGGTTTAGCATACTTTGATACGGTCTCAACCAGTTGTTTGTCAATGGCAGGACGTTGGATTATATCGACAGCACCGCCATTGCGCATGACATCATAGAGGTCGAGTGCGTTCAGATTTTCCACTATGGTGATTACGGGGAATCTATATTCCTCTGTCTTCAACCAGTCAATAAACTCTGCGGCTGTCCCATCCGACAACCGCATTGCTGTGACTATGACTGCACCCGGAGGCAATTTTGGAACTGCCTCCTTGCCATCCTTGATATTATCCACACTGATAGGGTCATATCCAGCTCGCTGTAATAAGCCGGAGATGACCCTACAATCGGATGCATGGGCATCCACAATAAGGACTTTGTTCATAAATAATTAAATATTAGGGTCTTTTGTTTATGGAAATGATTACCATCAATAACCGATAGTAATCATTCTGAGAACTGAAACAATAAGTGTTTTGCTAAGATTGGGCGAGGAGAATGGTGGCTTGACCGGTGAGGGGTAGTTTGGTCATTGTTGCGGGTAGAAGGAGTGTGTGGCCTTTGGTAAGATGATGTTTGCCTGATTGGGTTGAATATGTTAGGTCGCCGTCAATACACATCACTACTGTGAATGAGTCGTTGGGGAATGTCAGGTTTATGTCACCGTCTGCGAGAATTTTTGTCACGTTGAAATGGTCGCATGTGACGAGACTTCCGGATTCGTTTTGTTTCCGCTCGCTCTTGTAATTGTCGTAGACATTATAATCTATGGCATCTTTAGCCAACTCGGTGTGCAGTTCACGCGTATTCCCGTTGGCATCCCTGCGGTTGTAATCGAATATGCGGTAGGTTATATCGCTTGACTCCTGTATCTCGGCCAATAAGTTGCCTGCTCCGATGGCATGGACACGTCCGGCCGGGAGGAAGAACACATCTCCCGGATTGGAATCATGTGTGGCGAGAACGTCGGTAAAGGTTCCGTCGGAGACTTTGGATTGATATTCGTCGGGGGTGATTTCCTTACTCAACCCGGCATAAATCTTGGCATCCCTGTCGGTGGATATTATATACCACATTTCGGTTTTTCCCAGACTGTTATGCCGCTTCATTGCCAATTGGTCATCGGGGTGTACTTGTACCGAAAGGTTGTCGGCAGCGTCTATCAGTTTTATAAGGAGCGGGAATTTCTTTCCATATCTGTCTATGACTTTCATTCCAAGTAATTGCTCACCGAATTTATCAATAAGTTCATTGAGTGTCATTCCGGCATATCTACCAGCCTCTACCACTGAGACATGGCCGGGGACAGCAGATATCTCCCAGCTTTCGCCGATTTTATCGACAGGTTGAGTAATACCCTTATATTCACATATCTTGTTTCCACCCCATATCACGCTCTTGAGATATGGGGTGAAGGCTATAGGTTCGTTAACAATTTCTTCCATTTCATTCATCGAGTTTAGAAAGAGCGAATGCGTAAGCACCGGCCGAAATAGCCTTGCTTGCTCCAAGTTTGGAGAACGTTACGCCTATACGCTTCATGTCGTCGTATTCTACCGTGAGATTTGTGCCTCGCACAGGGAGTGTTTTCTTATTGCCTTTGGCAAACAGTTCAAACTCTTTAGGGTCATCGAGATTGAATACCTCCATCTGCACACGTCGCACCTTGTCACCGCCGATTGTCTCAAATGAGTCACGCAATTCTTTAATAAGAGAAGGAAGGATATGATGGCGAGCGGCAGTAATGCCTCCACCTATAACTATGATTCCATCAACAAGCTGGGCGGCGATGGCCATAGAATCACCGGCAATTTCACCAAATTCGGCGAACGCTTTCTTGGCGGCCTCTATATTGCCGGGGCGTTTTCCGTCGGCTATCTCGCAGATTTCCTTTGGCTCGTAATTGTGTGCATAGTCATCAGAAGCCTCAGCGTAGACTCTTTTTATAGCACGGACGGCGACCCCCTCTTCGGCAATTATACCATTCTTGGTTTTATGCGGCAGACAGAATGTCTCGACACAGGAGTTGTCACCGCGATTGAGTTGGCCGTTGACAACCATACCCACACCGAAACCTGTGCCGAAGGTATAGCCAAGCAGGTTGCTGTAACGTTTGGAGCTACCGGCCTCAGTGAGTCGGCGATTCACGTCAGGCAAAGCACCGCAGAGAGCTTCTCCGAAAGCAAACAGGTCGCCATCGTTATTGATAAACACCGGTAGTCCGAGTTCATTTTGCAAAAAGGCCCCGAGAGCCACACCGTCACGAAACGACGGGAAATTCGGAAGATAGCCACCGATAATACCGTTGGGATAATCGGCAGGGCCAGGAAAGGCAAAACTTATGGCTACCGGTTTCTCGCCGAGAGAATCTATAACCTCACGAAAGCCTTTGAGCATAGTGCCAAGACATAAGTCAAGGTCGTGGGCGTTTGAAGGGTATATTATCGGCTCAGTGATATACTCGCAGCTACGCATGGCTCCGAACACGAGATTAGTGCCACCGGCATCAAGCGTTATAACGATTCTATTGTCGTGATTATACATAGTAATTACATTACGAATGAGTTAAAACCTCCATCAACCACTGCAACCGTACCGGTTACGAATGATGAAGCGTCTGATATGAGATATTGAATAGTGCCGCAAAGTTCTTCCGGGCGACCAAATCGTTTGAAGGGTGTCTGACGGATTACGTCCTCCCCACGAGATGTTAGTGAGCCGTCAGGATTCGTCAACAGAGCGCGGTTTTGATTGGTTAGGAAGAATCCGGGAGCAATGGCGTTCACTCTGATATCCGGCGTGAATTTGGTGGCAACCTCATTAGCGAGGAAAGAAGTAAAGTTGCTTATGCCGGCTTTAGCAGCTGCATATCCCATCACGCGGGTCAAGGGACGGAATGCAGCCATTGATGAGAAATTGACGATGACACCTTTGCCTGCCTCCACCATTGGTTTGAGAAATACTTGAGAGGGCAGAACCGTCCCGGCGAGGTTTACACCAAGAACTTTTTCAAACTGGTCAATTTTGACATCAAAGAATGTTTGGCCAGGGGCGATAGTTGCTCCCGGCATATTACCTCCGGCCGCATTGAGCAGAGCGTCCACTTTGCCGTAGCGGGCAAGTATATCCTTGAGATTTTGCTCCAATGTATCCTTGTCAAGTACATTGGTTGTCAAAAACATAGCATCGCCACCTGTGGTCGTGATTTCACAGACAAGTTTATCACCTTCGTCCTGTCGGCGTCCCAATATTACAACTTTTGCGCCTTCTTCGGCAAGATATTTTCCAATACAACTGCCAAGGACACCCGTGCCGCCGGTAATGACAACAACTTTATTTTTTACTGAAAATAATTCGTTCATCATAATTTACTTTTCTTCGTTTATCGTCGCCATAATGCCTGAAACCATACCCAACGCAAGCATACGTCCGTGGAATGAGTATCCGGCATTGTAGCCCATCTTTTCATCGCCAAGCATAAGCGGAGCATGATCCACGCGCATCGGCACACCTGGATTCTCAGTCTCAAATGTGCGGATTACGTCAATTAACCGAGGGTCGAGATGCGACGATTCCTTGAAATCGCCATTAGGCAACACCTTGCAGATACGAGCATGGACGAAGTGGGTGCGAGATGCATATTTCTTGGCAAGCGCAGGCACATCGTTATGAGCACCACCACTAAGCGAGCCGGCACAGAATGTCAAGCCGTTATGCTTATCGGGCACAGCGTTAAGGAACCATTCGATATCCTCATCGCAGGTAACGATTCGCGGCAAGCCGAGTATTTGCAGCGGAGGATCGTCGGGATGCACACACATATTAATACCATACTCCTCACAAACCGGCATAATAGCCTCAAGGAAGTATTTCATGTTGGCGCGAAGAGCCTCTTTATCAACTCCATCATAGAGAGTCAACAGCGAACGGAACTTCTCTACAGGGTTATTGTCGCTTTCGGAAATATTACCGTTGACAAACCCTTGGGTCTTGACAATGATATTATCCACCAGTCGTTGCTCAGCATCGGAATTCATTTCAGGCTTTAACGCCTCGACACGTTTGAGAGTCTCCTCGTCGTAGTCAGCCTCCGCTCCTTTGCGACGAAGAATATAGATGTCGAAGTAAGCAAACTCCGCCCGGTTGAAATATAGATTAGTAGTACCGTCAGGATTTGGATAGTTCAGATCGGTGCGCGCCCAGTCAAGAACCGGCATGAAGTTGTAGCAGACTGTCTTTATCCCGGCTTTGCCCAGATTCCTTAGGCTTTCCTTGTAATTTTCAATTAGAAAATCTCGATTAGTCCCTGCATATTTAATCTCTTCACTGACCGGAAGACTTTCAACTACCGACCATCTGAGACCTCTTTCTTCAATGAAATTTTTCATTTTCATCACTTCGTCGTAGGTCCAAACCTCGCCGCTAGGAATATGGTGAAGAGAGGTTACGATACCCCCAACGCCTATCTGACGAAGCATCTCGAGAGTGATTTTATCTGATGGTCCAAACCATCTCCAAGTTTTCTCCATAAGACAATTGGGTTATAGCGAGCACAGCCCGGAAGCTGCGCCCGCAATAAAACTTTTTAAAATTATTATCTTTTTACCTACTGATTTTCATCACCTTTCTACCAAGCGAGTCACTCGTTATCTCAATAATGTATATACCTTTTGAGATATGACTGAGTGAATATGACTGACCCGGATTGACAATCCTATCAATAAGTCTTCCATTCATGTCATAAATAGCAACAGTAACAGAATCGTCTTGGGCATCAAAGTAGATGGAATCATTGAAGAATCTTATTAAAGACTTTTCTGTAACCACATCTTCAATCGCAGAGGTTGAGAGATCTGCAATATAAGCTTCGTGAATTGACCAGTACCCTCCGGAGGTGTTCTCAGTCTGGGTAATCCTTATCTTTGATGCCTCAACATCCTGGAAAGTAACGATTGTTGTTGACGCTCCCTTTTCACCGGTAGCAATTTCATTCCAAACTCCATTAACCTCAACCTCAACAGTGTAGGCCTTAGGCCCATCGTTGGGGCTTGATGAGCTGTCGAGAATAAGCGTGTTGAATTTTTCAGTCTTTCCAAAGTCTATTGCAAACCATTGCCCATTGGTCTGGGCGGCTTCTGTTGCCCAACGCGTGGAAGCGTTGCCATCTATGGCATATCTTGCAATACCATAGCCGGAAACATCATTGAACGCAGTGGCTCTCCATCCGGTGCGAGGAAGAAGATTGTCATACGACGCAAAATCCCAACTTACCGGCAGATTGTTTTCCCACTTCGCAAACCGACTTTCAACAGCATTATTGCAGTTGATAATCGAGGCGTATACCGAGCAATTGTTTTCTTGCGAGCCCGGGGTTGGGAATAGTTTGTTGCCTTGACGACGGTTGACGTTGACAAAGTTGACCTTGGCATTGTTCTCTATGCTCATAGTCTCGACACTACCCGAAGTGGCAAGGTTGGAGCTATAAAGATTTACAGTGCCCCCGGCAGCCTTAATCAAACGGTCACCACCGCCCCAATAATTACCTGAAAAGAAAGTAGCTATTTTATGGAAATCTTTACCTGTCTTAACAAAAGTAGCACTCAATCGGCCAAAATTGACATACTCATTTTCTTTATCATGATTGAGTGCGACCACTTGGCTGTTTATCAGATCAATATCATATTCACCTCCGTCAAAAACGAATGTTTCAACGGCACCGTCAACAGCATTTCCTAGTGAATGAAGATTTTGAGGACCGCTATTCCCGTCGTTGCGGAATATCATACCTTGATGACAACCGAACAGGAAGTTATTGTAGAGTACCTCATCAACACAATCTCCAATAATCATGAAGTCAAGCGATTCTGAATTTTGCCCATAAGCCTTAGCCGACATAGCATCATCCTTCATGGCATCACAGTTTGGCCAACTTCCAAATTTTGTCTCATCGCCGCAGGCATAGGCTATGGTGTTGCATTGTATATTTGATATCGTTCCGTTGTGACAGCCGTTGCCAACTCGGATAACATTTATAAAAGCATGTCCTGCAAGATAATCCACATAGTGATTATCACATTTGTTAGTAAACAGGTCCACGCCTTTATAAGCGGCACGTAATGCAAGATTGCATATATAGACATCGGCATTTCCACGAACAGAATATGGGTATTTCTTAACATTAACCGGCGAGGTCTGATTAGGATAATTGATAGTTATACCTCTAATACCACTGCCTTTTTCCATACTGATGAAAGGCTCGGCGTTTTCATTACCTTCACCCCATGTCGATTCAAGTACAGAGCCGTTACCCTTAGGCACGGTCATTAGATCCCCCGATCCTTTAAGTTCAACCCCGGTGGGGATTGTGAGTTTACCATCAACGCGATAATGGCCCGTAGGAAGATAGACAATACCTCCACCCTCAGCTTTTGCCAAGTCTAATGCCGACTGTATGGCCCGGGTATTGTCTTTGGCAGTCTTAATGTCAACGAAGATTGATACAGGCTCAGCACCAAAGCGAGCCTCAGTAACAACATAAAGCGAATTTTTGGCCGGCAGAGTATTCTTCCGAGCCATCCATTCCTGTCTAAACTCCGGAAGATTCCTTATGTTTATTGGATTTTCATCAATCTTACATTCAAAAAGAGACTCATTTTTTAATGAACCGTTGCCTGTAAATTTATTACCAACAAATATTGTTCGGGCTTTTGGTCCGATATAAACATTGCCATTATAAGTAGAATTGATTGAAGAAAGCTGGCCACTGAGTATTTCAGTGTCTCCGAAAATATCGCAAGCCTGAATCTGCACTCCGGGGGAGGAATTTTCACCGAGGGTCACAGCCTTGTCTGAGCCGGAAAGGCGACAACCATAAAGCTGAACTGGGCCCAATACCGGAACCGGCATATCAAAACCGGTCTCACAACCTGGTGTTGACACATTGGTGAACATGATGCTTGAGTTTGAGGCACCGGATATTTTAACACCTGTTTTACAATCCTTCAACTCAAAGGCATAGTTGTGCCCGTTGGGATTGCCTGAGGTCGCAACACCCTCGGGACTTGGCTGAGCATGAAACCCTACATTATACCCTTCGACAGAGAAATTGCATGTATAAGACCAGTCGTTGCGGCGCATGACAAAGCCGGTGGCATTTTCATAAAGCCACGAATCTATTTGGCCTGATGATGGTGAATTGTCCAATCCGCAATCTTCCCAATAGGACGGTGAGAAATGAATGTCATCGAAACGTCCGACATCGGCTATACAGTCCATCACCACTCCCTGATATAGAGGAGTTCCATACATTTCAAAAATATTAGGACATCCACCTCCGTTCTGGCTTGAGAATTTTACGGCAATATAAGAGTTAAGGAATGTGCAACGGCGAACATTGCAATAGTCGTTGCCCCAATATCCCTGTTCTCCATAAAGTATTGTCGGAGGATATTTTGTAATATCGGACGGTTTTTGCTGAGGATACCAGAATGTGATGCCGTTTACCTCAGTCGTCGGCTGCATGACAATGAAAGAGCTACTCTCGATCTCTGTACCAGCGCCTCTGCGAGGCTCTATTTTAAAAATAGTACCTTTGGCAGAGACCCCCGGCTCAGGTTTGTTCCAATCGCCACGTAGTGTCACTCCTCGAGGTATTACGAGTGAAGAAGTGAACAGATATGTACCCTCAGGGAAATAGACTATTCCGCCTGTGGGATTGCCATACCATCCGCGTTTTTTTGAATCCGCATTTATATCGGTCATGGTTCCAACTCCGGCAGCAGCGTCAAGCAAGGCTTGGACCTTTGAGGTGCAGTCGACTTTTCCGGTGGCGTCAATATCATAGTCCAGAACATTATATGTGACTACTGCCAGATCACCGAAAGTAAAATCAGGATTGGCAATAAGTTCATATTTGGGGACGTACTCCACACTCCATGCCGACATAGCCGACAAGAGTGTGGATATTAATATTATATTTCTGAATTTCATTTTGATTCGGGGTTGATGTATGATGCCTTCAATAGGGGTATGAAATCGCTCTTGTTGTCACACTTGAAGAAGCCTGTGAAATCATTCTTGTTGGCTGTGGGGATGGTGACAGTAAGCTTGTTCCAACCTTGCAGAAGTGGCAATTCCTTATAAGTAGCCTCGTGGCGGTTGGCCGAAGGGGGCGACAACACTTTGTCATCGAGAGCCAGAGTCACATCACTACCCTTGACAATCAGTGTCAGTTTGGGCATATCAGGCTCAATAAGCAGGTCGTCGAGCGGTCGAGGACTGAAAGCGTAGAATGTCAGTGTGCTTTTTCCGTCCTTCTCTACGAGATTTGCCACAGCCGATGCAGGGAACTGCAGTTGTCCGTCACGCACAAAGAATACATCATTTGCATCGATTTCTTTTTTTACAGTCGGGATACCGGCATTGGACAGGATCGTGGCGAGAGTATTGTACCCTTTTTCTGAATTGGCAAAATCGGTGAGTGTGCTGACATAGATATCTCCCTTGCCATTGCCACATTTTACGAAGACAGCGGTTTCGACAGGAGCTTCATTTTCGCTACGCAGCGTGCCGGCTGTTTTGATCTCCTCAGCACGTTTGTTCCAACGACGCCAGTCGGTAGGACACGCATTGAGAAGCACATTCCCTTCTTCAATCAGATTACCATACATTGCATAGCGGTTAGCATCAGCCTTTTGGAGCTCGCAGAAGTAGAAATCAGAATTGTTAAGGCCTCGAATCCACGACTTCTGTACCGGGAGATATGACGAGCGTCGGTTTTCAACAAGTTTCAAGTCGTAAGGCAGTATGGAAGAGAATGATTCGAGAGTCTCGGGCGTTAGCCCCCACAACCAAATATCAGCGTTTGATTTGGTCAAAACCTTGGCATTGTCTTGAGACAACGAAGCAGAAGCATCGACGATATACAGTTTACGATTAGCTTTTTGTGGAGCCTTTGCTGAGAACACAACACCCTGTTCATCAAGGATAGATTTTACGCGGCTGTTTTCATCTCCAATAAACGACACAGCATCGTATGGATTGGACTTTATGGCCTCGGGGGCATCATACTGACTCTTGTCAATGACAGCCCACTGACACCATGCAGGTTCTCCCGGTGCATTGGCTGCACGGAGTGCTTCAAACATTGGCCACTCCTTATAGAGAGGAAGTGAGGGGTCATAGCCGGGATTGAGGGTAGTGCAATATGGCCCGACACGCTCGGGCTGAACGCCGGGTATGCCCTCGACGTACTCACCGAAGAATATACCATCATCGAGGGTAGGAGTGGTATTGATGTCCTGTTTGCCGAGAGGCAGTGGTTGGAGTGCATACCATACCATATTGAAAACAGTGGTATATGAGGCACCCATCTTACGTTGGTCAGCTATGAGATTATAACACTCATTAGCAAGCCCTTCCATACGTCCCTGCTGTGACTCGTAAGCACGTTCACCATTATATTTCGATACTTGTTCGGGTGTGCCATAGTATGCCATCGAGTGTTCTCCCACACCCCATGGTTTACCTATGTTTTTCCATGACTGCATTGAATTTATGTCACCATAGTGGCCTACGGTAACAGGGAGAATGCCTGTGCCATCCTCCTCGCCGTCTGAAGATATCCATTGACGAGTGGGGTCAAGTTCCATAACTATGTCGCGCCACTCCTCCCATGCTTTCTGCTGCTGAGGAATCAGATCCGGACGGTTATAGACATGGAGTATGACCGGCTTATTTTCGTTAGAGATGCTCCAACCAAACACAGAGGCGTGGTTGCGGTCGCGCTTGACAAAACGGCGCAGATGGTCTTTTGAACTCTCCCAGAATAGTTCGGAATCAAGTTTCGGACCGCCGTCGCTTGCCCAGTTGGCAGTTTCATTGAGAACACATATTCCCATTTCGTCGGCAAGTTCGAGATAGAATCGTGGATACACCTGAGCATGGGGGCGGACAGCGTTGCCATTCATATCCTTAATGGCCTTATACCATGCCCACGCATAGCGGCGGGTAAGCTGTGGTATCCCCTGAAAATGCCATGCATCGCCATGAAGTGTATATGGTTCACCATTGAGGCAAAGCTGAGTGCCATTGAATGTCCATTGACGCCAACCGAAACGGTCGTATTTCACATCAACAGTCTCTTTTTTATTCTTCAAGTCAAGGACAATACCATATAGATTGGGGTGTTCGGGAGTCCAGAATTCAAGCTTGCCATTAACCGGGATTGAGATTGTTTTTATAACCGATGAAGATGCCGGAATAACAATCTTTTCAGCCGGAATTGTAATTGCAACATCGCCAAGTTCGCTCGAAGGCACGGGAGCTGAGTTTATGTCAGTTCCGGCCTTATTGATCCATTTACGAATGTCGCCCGCCAATGTATAGATGACCTCTTTAGGTGTGTTGTTGGTTAGCTCTATGTCGAGTTCAAGAGTGTTTTTGTCAACAAAAGGCTTAACATATACATCGCTGATATTGACCTTAGGCACAGCCAGGAGATATACATCCTGCCATATTCCGTTGATATAATTTCCCCACATCGACCCACCCGGGACAATCCTACGTCCCACAGTGCTGTTGTCTTCAAACAATTTCTGGCTGCGCACACCGACAAGGATTTCAGCTTGTTGGCCGGGGGTGACATATTCGGTTATATCAAAACTGAACGGGAGGAACAGGTCGAAGTTCTCGCCAACCTCATGACCGTTGACATATACTACAGTCTGTCCGGCCACGGCTTCGAAATAGAGTCTAATCTCATCACCGCTCCAATTTGCAGGAATGGTAACTGTTTTCTTAAGCCAACCCATCAATATTTTCTCCCACTCCTTTGGGTATGAGGGGTAGTTGCGATGATCGGGGCCCTCAAGGCCACGGTTTGCAAAATCATTGATATTCCAAGGCGAAGGAATCTTTATCGGCGTTTTGCTCCAGCCATCGGAGGTGGGTTTCGGGAGTTCTGGTGCTACGCCCGAACCTTGTTTGTAATCATTCGGAGTATTGACCGGCTGGAATTGCCAGTAACCGTTGAGGCATAACTCGGCTCTGTTTTGTTTTTCCACATCATGAAGCAACCCGGTCGACGGAGCGAACTGATAGGGATAAACAGTTTTAGCGTACACCGAAACAAAACCTATGGCAAATGCAAGTATTGTATAGAATAATCGGTTCATTTTATCTAATCTTTTTTTCGGATTTTAAACTTATCAAAATCTATATCTCCGGCATCTATACGGAATTCTATGTATTGTTCTCCGGCCGGAAGATTTAAAGATGTAGTGACATCAGAGCTATCTGTTGGAATTTCAACATCGCCTGACACATTATGACCATTGGATGAAACATGAAGTTTCGATGGCTTCTTTTTGTTTGACTTGGCAGAAATAACCAATTCATATTCACCCGGCAGGGCATCAACTGTATATCTTATCCATTCACCCTTGGTGAGATTGGTGAGATATGTCTTGTCGGAAACGGAGGAGATAGCCATATCTTTGTCAGACGCTCTGTATTTACGGTTGTTGCCGTTGTTTACTGAAGCCGGTTTCTTGAAATAAGCATAGTGATAGCCACCGTTATTATAATCTTCAGCCTCAATCGCTGCAGGGGATGCACCGAGCTTAACCGCTTCCCCGAAGCGGGGGGTGCCCCAGTTCTGAACAACCTTGAATGAGCCGTCAGGGTTGTACTTTATCTCGTCGAAGCATACGGAGCGTAGGGCACCGCGTCCCGAGTAGTTTGCGGTATGATAAAATGCATAGGTCTTACCTTTGAAGTCAACAATCGAGCCGTGATTTGTCTCAAATCCTGTCGGATACATATAGGTGCCCATGGCCTTCCAGGGGCCGAGAGGAGAATCTGACACTGCATATCTCATATGATTACCCTCTTTGTGATTATTATTGTCGGAATGAGAAAGATAATACTTTCCATTATGCTTATGAACCCATGTTGCTTCATGGAAGTCATCAAGTCCCTGCATTTCCTGCATCTCACCGTCGAGTTTGGTCCAGTCATCTTTACGTAGCTTTCCGCCAAAACAATGAGCACTTCCTCCATTGTAGATGTAAGGTTGTCCATCATCATCAACAAATACACAGGGGTCGATATATTTGGGCATACCCTCGACATGGCCGATCACTTTGAAGTCACGATCGGGATATTTGCTTGTAGCAACACCAATACGCCAGGTAGTTCCCCAGTTTTCATTATTCTCCGGATGTGGAAAATAGAAATAGTAGGTTGAGTCGGCAGGATTATATGCACAGTCGGGAGCCCACATAAATCCGTCACTGCCCCATCCTGTCTGACGGCGCACGTCATCGGCATTGAGTATTTCGCCGTGGTCTGTCCAGCTTACCATATCTTCGGTTGAAAAGACGTGATAGCGATCCATACGGTCACATCCGCGATGAGGTTCCATATCGTGAGAAGCATACACATATAGCACTTCTTTTCCATTGATATTCCACACATGAGCCGATGGGTCGGCGGTGTAGAGTGGACCTACAGCGTCAGTACCAAACATCGGAGAGTCAAAACCTACAAACAGAGGATTGCTCATCTTCTTTGTAATGGGATAATTGAAATTGCCGGCGATGTCCCGTTTCTTCATTTTGCCCTCACGTTTGAGCGCAAACTTGTCGACATTCATGCGTCCGTAGGTAAACCACTTGAGTTCATGTTTTCCCTTAGTCAGAGGCACTCCGTGCACGGTTACGCTCTGAGAATTGTCGCTCCAATCTCCGTCGGGTGCCTGAATGCTGTGGCACACACCCTTTCCATCGACCTCAAAATGGAAATATCCGTCGCCGTTGGCCGAAATGCAAAATGTTTCGATGGCATAGTCACCATCCTGAGCCACATCTATTATATATTTAGTCCATTCCCCTTCCTTGAGATTGGTAAGAACCGGTGTCGGGTTTCTATCAGGATCAAGGGCAGCATGGAAATCTTCCGCCTCTATCATCCCCGGCACCGTATGTGCCGGGGGCAGCGCGTGGGCGCTGGCAGACAAAAAGGTCACGCCGACCAATACTGCGTAAAAGATTTTTTTATCCATTATATCAATTTGTCACTTTGAATTCCTCCTTGACAACATAAAGCAGAGTCTCCCCCCAGCTATTGCCGTAGCCTTCTTCAGTGGGTTCGATAGCACTGCCCCACGCCCAGTCGTTGAATGAGTCGATGATTACCATAGGGTTGGACGGAAGGTGCATCTTTGCAATCCACGAACGCTCGCGCAAACCCTCTTCCGACGGATTGGTGACAGGCTGCTTATACTCGCTCGGAGTGTAAATAGAGCGGTTAAACCCAACCGACACCGAAGGAATGAAACTTATCTCGGGATAGTCACGCGAGAGATAGTCACTGTTGAGCTTGTAATTCTCATTTATACATAGTCCGAGCATGTAGAATCGCTCATAATATCCACCCTCGTTCACATCACACATCTCGCGGTATGTAATTGCATCGGGCTTACCATCGAGGACTACATACGCAAATCTTGCAGCCGGCCGCCAGCCCTTGAACTCGGCGATGATATATGGGTCAAGACCCGACACCTCGACACAAGCCTGACGAATGTCATCATATACGCTCTTTATGTCGAGGGCATGGAGCACCTCGGCCTCACGAAACATCATTACCGGACGACCCTCATACTTATAATATGTGTCATCGTTGAAATAACCGGCAAGCGAGCGCATATAGTTCAAAAGTCTCTCGCGAGCTGTAACAGTGACCGACTCACCATTGACCGTATAAGTCTTGTTGGCCGCCTCCTCAATCGGGTTGGTGTTTGTAAGAGTGTTGAGCGAATTTGAGATGTTTTGGATATTGACATACAGGGCAAATTTTGTTGTGCCGTCATTCTTCCATACACCCTCGGTCGTACGACCACTTATAAGGTCGAGAAACGCTCGGTCATCCTCATTGATATTGTTGGGCATATACTGGTCGCGCTCCTTAATGGGTGGAGTGAAGAAATAGTCGATGCCGGCTTTCTTACCCCACTCGGCTATCTGGCCGAGATTATAGGAAATCTCATCGAGATACTGAGGATCCTTGGACACAAGGCGATATAATCCGAGAGCCGGCTTGACATTGGGCCCATATTTGCCCTGGGTGAAGTCTGTCTCACCAATGAGAACATCCCACCGCAAGGAGTTTCCGTTGAAATCTCCATATGGGTTGGCGAGCTTTGCACCTACGGCAATATCCGTCGTCGCGGCTACAGGATTGATTGTATAGCTCAACCCAAGATCTTCAACTTTTGGCTCGTCATCACTACAAGCAGTAGCGATTACCGCTAATAGTGAAACGATTAAATATGATAATTTCAGATTTTTCATGATAAACGGGATTTACAATTATTTTTCTTCAGGTTCCCATTCGCCTGTGGGGTCGTAGATGCTGACTGTTGAGGTGTATTTATATGCTATCTGTCCAAGAGTTTTATTTACGACAGCGGCGGATGTCGAGGGTTCTGTGCCTGTATATTCAAATGCTTTGTCAAGCACATCCTCGTATGTGGCA
This sequence comes from uncultured Staphylococcus sp., assembly GCA_964552825.1. Taxonomy (GTDB): domain Bacteria; phylum Bacteroidota; class Bacteroidia; order Bacteroidales; family Muribaculaceae; genus Duncaniella. The sequence continues at coordinate 67,843 of CAZKIE010000013.1, forward strand.
CCCCAATAGTTCTTGAAATAATCGGCAAAGTATATCATCTGACGGTTGAGCCAGCGGCTGTCGGCATTTGCAATATCGGGTACAGGCTTGGCAAATGCAAGACAGGTAAACACATTGTCGCCGCCACGCTCTGAGCGGGCGTAAGGGCTTGCGCTCTGAAGCATACCTACAGCCTCGGTGTATGCCGCGGCATTTCGGCTTATCTCCGTATTGGGATAATTCATACGTTCGTTGCAATAGTTATAAGTGGGGCTTGTACCCAACACCGACGATGAGGCATCCTGACGGAAGAATGGAGGATAATTGTTGACACGTGTGCGGCGTTCGAGATTCCATCCCTCCATGCCATTGAAGAAATCAGCAAAATAACGCTGCTTGTATATCTGTTCCAAAGCACCCTGCACGCCATCGCTACCATGTATGGTGGCCTGCCAAAGATGGCGACGGTCATGATAGCCATCGACATCTGTACCCCATGCTACACCCGGTTGGGACAGATAGTCGCCGGCCGACACTCCATATTGCGACATGGATGCTAAGATACCCTCTTCATACGCGCATTTTGCAGCCGACAAGTTGTTATTGAACAACACCTCCGCCTCCGCACGCAGGAAGCAGGCGTCGGCATAGGTCAGCAACACCATTTCAGCCGACTCCTCGACAAAGTTGTCACGTACAAAGCTGTAATTGAAATCGCTCTTGGTATTGAGCGGATCGATGTACTGATTGACCGTACCGGGCTTGACTTGAACTTGCCAGCCTCCGGGAACAGTTGGATATTCGGGATATGGGACATAAGGCATGGCAATCTCTACCGCGACACTGTCGCGAAGACGTGCTTTGAGATTGGCATCTTTACTATGTTCGGCATAGTGCGGACATTTCTTATAGCCTTGCGCGGTGTTGTCGCGATTGTAGCATAGGTGCGGACGGGTAATAGTATCATTATATACAAACGTTGTACCTGAAGATGCTGTCGTGCCGTTGAACTTCATGCCGTTTGAATTATAGACAAACTTGTCGAGGCGCGGATCTGACAGGGTGCGCATATATGTGAAGAAATACTCTCCTATGGCCGGATACATCGCGCCCTGAAGCACTGACTTGTTGTATATTGCCTGTGTGTAATAATACGACTGACTGTTGGATGACATTGTACCGTAATTCAATGTGACATTGCAATCATTGCCGTCGATAAGCGGCAGCTCAAGAGCCTCCCGTACATTCTCCTCCGCAACGGCCATATCAATATTCTGCATCTGCATGGCTACATTCAGGCGTAAAGTGTTGGCGAACTTGATCCATTTTGTCAGATTGGATGAATTTTCATCTGTTGAGAAAACCGGATCAAGGTCAAGGCAATCGCTTGAATAGGTAGTGGATGGATTGAAAAGCTCGACAGCCTCTTTCAGGTCGCGGAGAATTCCAAGGTAAACATCCTTTTCCGAGTCATAGCGATACTCACGCTTGCTGGTCTGTCCGTCGCTGATGGCATCGCTCATAGGCACAGGTCCATAGGTCGACACAAGCACATAGTAGCAATAGCTCTTCCAGGTCTTGACTATAGCAAGACGGTTGGCATAAACCTCCTTGTCCTCCTCATATCTGCGTTCGAGCAACACAAGGTCAGTAAGTATGTTTACGTAGAAAGTCCTCATCTGTCGCTCGTCAAGTTCCTCGACAGGCAGACTGATATAGCGCACGACGGCATAGCGAGATGCGTTGAGGTAAAACTTATAGTTAAGCTCGGCCACAATGTCCATGGTACGCTTTACCGTACCGGCAAACACATGTTCCAGCTCCACATTATAGACCTTGTTTGGGTTGGTGTTGACCTCCTCAAAATCGTCGGTACATGCGCCCAGTACGGAGAGCGAGAGCAACGCGGCCGGAATGATATATTTTATTTTCATGGAATTCAATTTTTTAGAAAGATACTTTGATGTCAAATCCGTAAGTAGCCATTGGGAAAGAGAATCCTCGCTCAAAACCAATCTTATTGCCCGAGGCCTGAGATGCCTGTGGGTCCATTCCGCGCGGAACCTTTGAGTAGAGTGTCGCAACGTTACGACCTACGAACGACAGCTTGGCCGTGCGTAGGAAGCGAGTCTTCCTCAACCATTTCTGAGGCACGTTATAACCGACTGTAATCTCACGGAGCTTGATATATGATGTGTCATAGACATAGTTGCCCATGTTGTATGCGCAACATGTGTGCCAGTAAGTGAGTGGGCTTACCCATGCAAAAGCCGGCTGTCCCGCCAATTCTCCGGCCGACTCATCATAGACAGCATTCTCTATCCTTATGCCCTTGACACGTGACTGATCGGGATAATAAGAGTCATAGATAACCGATGCATTCGGATTGTTGGTCCATTGAGCTTCTATATAACCATAGCGCTCATTGTTAGTCTCGCCAAGAAATAATCCAGACTGCAATGACTCCAACCTACCTTCGAGAGTCTGCAAGGTCAGGCCATAGCGCGACCCCTGATATGAGGTATAGCTCCATATATGTCCACCTTTCTGGAAATCAAGCGAGAAGCCGAGATCGAAATCAAAGATACGGAAAGTGTTAGACCATCCCCCCAAACCAGTCAGGCTGGGCATTGGCTATATACTGGTCTGTAACCTGAATAGGCTTGCCTTCACGTGTCACAAGTATATGCCCCTCATCGTCACGTTTATATGCCGTGCCATAAATCGAGCCGTAAGGTTGCCCTTCCTCGGCATAAACATATACAAGTCCGGCAAACTCGTCAACCTGGAACCGTTCGACTCCGTCAGCGATTTTTAAAACCATGTTCTTATTTTTCGACCAATTGAATGTGGTAGTCCATGTGAAATTTCTCATGAGTATCGGAGTCAGACTGAGTGTCACCTCAACACCCGTATTCCGCATCTTGCCTGCGTTCATCATCTCTTTGCGGTAGCCGCTGGCAAACGGAACCTCTGCCTCTATGATCTGGTCGCGGGTCAGCTTGTTGTAATAAGTAGCATCTAAAGACAGACGGTTGTTAAAAAACTTCAACTCGGCTCCAAGCTCCCACGAGCGTGTGCGCTCGGGTCGCAGATCCATAGTTTTCAATAGATCCTCACGTGTATAATATGGTATGTCATTAAATGTATAGTTCTCGGCATTTTTTGTATATCCGGTGATGAGTTTGTCATAGCCGGTATCGTTGCCCACTTGAGCAAATGACCCACGGATTTTGACGAATGGGAAAGTACTGCTATCGAGATGGAGCAGTTTGCTAAGAATGATGCCAGAACCGGCCGACCAATAGAAGTAATTATTGTTTTTCACCGGTAGGGTACTTGACCATTCATTACGGGCTGTCAGATCGAGAAACGCCCAGTCGTTCCATCCGAGAGAGGCCATACCAAACACTGCCTCTTTCTTTTTCCACTCATTTTCCTGAGTGGAAGACACCAGTCCGGCATTGTTTGATAGTGACTTTATGTCGGAAAACTGCAGCTGCGTCACAAGCGACTTTATCTTGGAGCCAATGATTTCCTGATAAGAAGCCCCGACGTTGGCATTGACATTGAATTTATTGCTGAAGAAGTTTTTGTTGAAGCTCAACAATACGTCAAAGTTGTTGTTGGTCCATGACTTTTTCCACATCGAAAACTCTCCGTCAGGGTCATAAGGCGTGTACATATTCACGAAATTCTCACCACTTGAATTTTGCACATCGGTCGATGCGCGTCCACGCAACTTAAGGAAAGATGTAAGCTTGAAATTAAGTGTAATATTCCCGAGAAACCAATCCTTGGAGTCGGCGTTGCTGATTTCATTTATAAGCCAATAAGGATTTTTGAAATCCTTATACGACAGTGATGTGCCGTCGGCGTTTTTCCATGGGGTAAGTTCATCCATCGATATGTCGCGGGCAAGGTTGGCAATCACATTGATAGGATTCTTATTCTCGTCGGTACTACGGTTGTTGCGGTTCGTCACACTTTCATGCTGATAGCGGGCGTTGGCGTCGATGTCGAGCCATTTGGTGATGTTGGCCGTAGCCCTCAGATTGAACGTGTGGCGGTCTATCTTGTTCATGTTGTCAAGAATATCATCTGAACTTACGTTGTTGTACGACATACGGAACGAGCCTTGGTCATATTTTTTCTCAACCGACACATTGTTTGTAATCATTGTTGAGGTCTTGAACATATTTTTGATATTCTCCGGATGAGGAGAATAGGACTTCACTTCCCCATTTCGGCCTACGACATTGAAGCCGAGCATGGGCAGACCGAACGACCTCTTACCGGCATCATCGGCCTCCACAGCATTAAATATAAAGTAGGGATAGGATGGATTATAACCGTTCACCTTACCCGAATTGTTATAATAGTTGGCGCCGGAATCCTTGTTGTTGAATCTTTCGTCATATCCGCTGCCATATACATTCTGATATTCGGGATACTCATAGAGCTTTCCAAACATCATATTGAGACCATAGGTCACACCCAGACCTTTTTGATTACCTGAAGCTTTCTTGGTAGTAATGAGAATCACACCATTGGCCGCATCCGATCCATATAGGGCCGAAGCATTCGCTCCCTTCAGAATCTCGATATTCTCTATTTCATCGGGATTTATAGCATTGACAGCGTTTCCGTAGTCGAAGTCGCCATCCTCACCATCGTTATTGAGAACCGGAACACCGTCAATCACATAAAGCGGTTGGTTATTGCCGGTGATTGAACTAAGGCCACGAATCATAACGCGTGTCGATGAACCCGGATTGCCACCCGACATAACCTGCATACCGGCCGCTTTACCCGAAAGCATATCAAGAAAATTGGCACCACGAGCCTCTGTCATTGTTTCGGCGTCAATTGACTGGCGGGCGTATGAAAGGGACTTAGCCTCGCGGTTAATTCCAAGGGCAGTCACCACCACTTCATCAAGCACTTGAGCATCATCCTCAAGAGTAATGTTAAGTGGCTTGTCACTTTTTACTTGAATATTCTGAGTTTTACAACCCACATAACGCACGGAGAGAATTGAACCGGGCTTTACGTTGATTGTAAATTTACCGTCAAGATCCGATACAACTCCAGTATTTGTACCAACTACCATGACGGAAGCTCCTATAATTGGTTCGCCGTTTGAGTCAAGGATTGTACCCTTGATCGGAATGGTTTGAGCAAAGGCCATAGCACACCCCATCACTAAGATGAGGAGTGCTGTGGCTATGACCCTACCAAAAGATGAATAACTGTTAGTTCGCATGATATTTAGCATCAGGTAAGGTTAAGTTTTATTTTTAAAGGACCACTTTTATTGAAGTGCTACCATTGGCTCCGATGGCATTTACGATATACACACCGCCGGGGAGGTTTTTCAACGAGAGGGTGTTATAGCCTGTGGCCACCTTTACTCCTGAGATATTGTATACAGCTACGTTGGCCGACTCGGCTGTCACAATGCCATCTTTGTAGCTGATAGCACTATTTATATCTGTAATTACAGCGACTGTTGCTGTCGAGCCAGTTCCATCTTCAGAAAGATATGGGAAATCACGGCCATCGTAATAGTCGGCAACATCATCGGTTGATACTTCCATGGCTCCTACTGCGCACGTGCCTTGGGGACGTTCGAAGCCCATCTGGTCACTCTCGCTGATGTCGTAGCCCTGAAGGGTGTACTCCTTACCGTTGGGAGCCGATACTTTGCGTGCTTCAAGAGTGAGGTAGTCGGGATTACCTTTGGTGAGAAGCTCGTCTTCAGCGCCGAGAGTCATAAACTTGAATGAGCCACCCGACCAATCATATCCATTGATAGCGTCATCAGAGAGGACAAATACATGACTCTCATCACCGAAGTTGCCGTTATGTTCGCCATGCCATACATTGTCCTGACTATATCCATTGGCGGCGAGTCCGTCCCAGAAATCCTGTTCGGTCAGTTTTGTGAACATCATACGTCCATAGTAGCTGTGTGATGTCGAAAAGTAGCTATATGTGAGCAGGTCGCTATATTCGCCTTTGTTGCTACTTGCTGCAGGTGCCTCATTCTGTTCGAAGAGACAGTTGAAGAAATAACGATCAGTGACCTCAGGCTTGTAGGTATCGTTGGCTATGCCCTCGCTATAACCGGCACCGTGACCGGCGTTGCCCTTAGTGCTGTTCTTAGCCATTGTACAGTTTACGAGGCGGAGTTCGTCATTTTGGATACCGCCGGTCATAAACATAGCACCACCTTCTGATTTTGACTCATTGAAGAGGAATGAGCAGTTGGCAAAGGTTGCGTATATATTTTTCAGTTTGTCATCCTTTGCTCCGTAATTGTCGCCATTATTCACAACAACTGCACCGCCCTGACCATCGACGGTACGATTTTGGATGAATGAGCAGTTGGTGAATACAGCATCGAGAAGAGAGCTGCCATCGGTATTGCTCTGAAGGAACAATGCGCCAGAGCTATTCCAAGTGGTGTTGCCGATGAAGTTACAATGGTCGAATGTTGCGGCAATCTCGGTGTTGAGCGGCCACAGATGCACCGCACCGCCGCGTGAGTCATCAAGATATTTGCCGTCGATATCGGCGCCATTGCCCTCAAACTCGCACCGTGTCACCTTGACTGTACCACCGGTGACAATTAGTGCACCCCCGCGGCGGTTGTGGTTGTTGTAGAACTTGGAATCGGTGACCGTCAGTCGACCGGTTTGAGCATAGATGGCACCGCCACGCTCGCTGTTGGAGCTTTTGAGCTGGGTGTTTCCGCTTGAGTGTTCGGTTTCCGTCAGCGGCGTATAGTCAAGGTGATTCTCCTCAAATATACAGTTTTCAACCTCAACCCAACCGTTGTCATGGATGAAGATAGCGCCTGCGCCCTCCTTGGGAGCGAGGCCATTGCGCAGAGTCAGATTCTTGAATGTGACAGTGGTCTTGTTGTTGTCGCCACGCACGTAGAATATACGCATGGCATCCTTGCCGTCAAAGCCATCCTCGGCAGGATCTTCACCGGTAATGGTGATTTGTTTCCAGGGGGTCAACTTGCCATCGATGGTAGTGTTCGAACCATTGATGTAGAAACCGTTGTGGTTCCCGTTGTTGTAGGAGATGTAGTGGCCCCAGGTAGAGTTTTTGTCCTGGACACCGTCGCCAAGGGGGATTTCTTTGGTCATGTCAATCATGCCCTTGACGTGGATTACGTCACCTTCCGCAATGATGTCATTGAGACTGGTAAGGGTGGCTCTCGGTTGAGACTCCTCGATGCCGGAGTTGCTGTCGTTGCCATCAGCCGAGATATAGAGATCCTTGGCGGAAAGATTTCCGGATACCATACTGGCGGCAATCATGGCCCAGACTTTTAAGGTAGATGTTTTCATTTTTAAAAGTTGTTAGAATTGCGTTCGATATTGAACAACGGCAAATTTATTTAGCCATAATTAATGGCTTTTGTATTTTTTAATTAGTTGGCCGGTTAATTTTCAACGATTTTAATAATTGGTTAATTGTTGATCGGAATATCTTGGCAATAAGGTAGTTATGAAATGTGATAAAATTAATACAAAATCAAATTAAGTGATTAATTAAGTGACAGCATGGAGCTGCGGTATTAAGAGCTTGTTTAAAAACAAGCTCTAATTCGATATTCTTTTCAGTGCCTCGGAAGTTTTGCCTACGGCCTTAAGGTAAAAGTCATTATCGATATCAGCGTCTATCGGCACAAATCTTGTTCCATTTTCAGCTTTCGGGACTTGTTTTGCACATTTGAAAATGGCAGTACCCTCATCGATTTCATCAAACATAGCCACGTATATCATCCGGGCTCCGGCATCAATTGCCCCATCAAGCTGTTTCTGAAAGAAGCGACCGCCATTGCGTGGCACGTTGAATGTGTTATCGCCATACATATTGCGCCAAGAAAAACCGGGGTATACTAATGGGGCGTAGTCAACATCGTTTGCCTTGCACCATTCAATGTCGAGATGGATATTGATTTTAAATTCATCATATCCAGCCTCATCATATCTTCCGACAAACCATGGCATAACTACATCGCATTTTCGGATCAAATCATGGAGTATGGAATCATGCTCGGTATCTCCTGTAAGGGTGCGCCAATTTGTAGGCACACCAAGCATGACACTAAAACCTTTGTCAATAAGTTTTGTAACTATAGCATACGTATCGCTTAATGTATAATTCCGGCCATCTTTAAATCCAACGCCCCACACCGAGACCAATGGATGTCCGTTATGATATAGATATGATGGATTAATATCGTGGTTGAACAGATCATAACGCAGGGCTATAGAGTCGATATCAGTCAAAATCAGTTGGCAATCATCTCCGTTCACACCGCTTAGGTCATACATAACTGCTATGGCTCTTTCATATTTATAAGCGGCCGTCATGGCATGGTCAAGAACTTTGTCAAAATGCTTCTTACCACTTTTGCTTTTAATCTCAGTCACAAAGCGTTGCATAAACACTCCGTCAAGTCCATATTCTTTCATCCATCGGAAATGGGTGTCTACTGTACTGTAATCTTCGGAACTGAAGACTTTAGCCACCGATCCGTCGGACATTGTGAATAGGGTGGGGTATGATAGAGCATACTCACTCACTTCCGGCCACATATCAACAGATGCTGACCCGGGTTTGAATCCAATCTTGCCTGAATAGTGGTAGAATCCGCGACCTGCTCCGTCGCCCTCTGCATTAAACCACCCCTGATAGCCGGCCATTACTAACCCACGATATGAATCGTATGATTTACGGGATTTAGATAAAGTGATATTTCTGACACCCGTGCAGGATGTCAGAAATATCACAATAAAAACTAATGTGAAACTTCCTATATTTCTCATTTGTTTAGAGGTTGTTTGAAGCCGATGGTGGGACTGTGGCACTGTCAGTTCCCCAACTACGATTCGCTTTGTTTCCCATCTCAAGAACCAACTTACCACCGTTTGCCAAATCCTCGTGAGAGAACCACGGTTGATTCCACTCCTTGCCATTGAGGGTCGCTTTCTGAATGTATTTATTTTCATCCGAGCAATTATTGGCCACGATTTCAAACGTATTGCCGTTGGGAAGGTGAATTTTGGCGTTGGTAAACTTGGGGCTGCCAATATTGTATACAGGCATTCCGGGAGTAACAGGATAGAAACCGAGCATCGAAAATGCCACGAAAGCTGACATGCCGCCACCATCCTCATCGCCCGGCACACCCATCAGGTCATCGCGGAACCACTGCTTGAGCAGCTGCCGGATTCTCTTCTGTGTCATCCAGGGTTGTCCGCTATAATTATATAGGTATGGAATATGCAATGAAGGCTCGTTGGCCATTGAGAATTGACCCACATTGCCCGTGTGGTCCGGCAATGTGGCGTAAAATTCATATTTGCTCGACCCGAGCGGTTCATTGAACATTCGGTCGAGTTCATTATTGAACTCCGTACTGCCACCCATCATTCTGATAAGATCCGCAATGTCATGTGGGACATCCCAACGATACACCCAACCGTTGTTTTCTCCGTAATAATCCCTGGCTCCGGGGCCACCGGGCATAGAATAATCAAATGGCTTGATAAAATTGCCCTCTTTATCTTTTGGATGGAAAAATTTGGTCTCGGGATTGTAGATATTCCGATAATTATAAGATGCTTGAAGATATCTGGCCTCATCTTCCGTCTTGCCAAGATATGCCGCTATGCGCGACAGACACCAATGGTCATAACTTGTGCCGAGCGTGACGGCTACAGGCTGGCGTTTCTCCCATGAGTTTACCTCGGCGATATACTCTGTCTCGCCGGGGCGGAGCGCCGGTATGTAGCCGTAGGATTTATAAAAGTCATCAAGTTCGCCTGCCGGTTTGCCTGACCATGGTGCAAGAGTCTTGTCTTCAATACCACGACGACAAGCCTCGTAAGCCAAGTCCACATCAAAGTCTGTCAATCCCTTTGCCAAGGCATCGGCTATGGTGGCAACTCCATGATTTGAATTCATTCGACGTGTGTCTCCGGTTATTTCCGGGAATGTAGGCATCCAAAGGCTATCGGTCTGTGAGGCCATACGAAGGTATGAGTTTATTATGTTGGTTTCAAGTTCTACCTCGGTTATTGTGCGCAGAGGATGAGCCGCACGGTATGTATCCCAAATCCAATCATCGGTGTAGAACGGTTTTCCCTCATCATCGTGAATCTGTCCGTCTGATGCTGAAAAATAGCGTCCATCTTCACTTAGACATACCGGACGCTCGTAGGTACGGTATAACGAGGTGTAGAAGATTGTCTTGTCGTTTTCATCCATACCCGACACTTCTATTTTGCCCAAGGATTTATTCCATATGTCTCGCCCGGCTGTGGCAACAGAATCAACATCATAGTTTGTGATTTCCCGTCGAAGGTTATTTTCTGCCTGCTCCTCACTTATGAATGATACTCCGTAGCGAATATCTATTTTAGAAACTTCATTGCCATACTTTAAACAAATACAAGCGTTATCACCGGTAGCCATACATTTATCTCCTGTCTGTCCATTGACTACAATGGTCTCTTGTGGTGACTGACGAGACTCCATGTAGAGATAAACCCTCACGTTGTTGTCAAGTTGTTGGTATCCATGTATGCAGTTCTTTTCAGCGGTCAAGGTGCCATTGCGTGAATTGATGATGACAGAGGCCGGGGCATTGCTGTTCATGTTGAGTTCATAAACAGCCGATTGATGAGAAGGCGCAAATCTTACACCAATCTCCGGCTCATCGAGAAAAACCTCGTAATAATATGGTTTCAACACCTCGTTGTCGTAGGTATATGCTATTGTTGGACGCATAGCATCATCCTCTCCCTGGTAGGGGGTTAGATTGAAAGCCGATTTCTCGCGGTGGTTAGTGACTATAATGGGAAGACCATTTATTTTATCGGCCGTAAAATCCGAGCGTTCGGGATAAACCCTCAGCATACTGTTGGGTAAATGAACTGTGGGATATGTAGGGACAAGCAGATGGCTGATGTTCCCGATGTAGGGCGAAACGTAGTCTACGGGATCTTTGGAGCCTTCTGCTGTGGTACATCCCACAAGTACGACCGCCCCCAGCCCAATCACGGTTTTATGAAATGGATTCATGAGCGTTTTTGTTTAGTTTAATCATATTGCAAAATAAACTTCGCTTAATTAAATTTTGGGATTAATGACACTTAACAAGCCTCTTAACTGAGATTTTATGCAAGTTTTAACTCATAAATCCATCGCTACATAAAAAAGATTACATAACTAAGTGCGATTTTAGAGGGTAAAATATTGAAATGACTGAACTTCAA
>CAZKIE010000014.1:0-78403 GCA_964552825.1 uncultured Staphylococcus sp.
TGACCTTTTTATTCTGCCGGTGTAGAAAATCCGCGATTTTTTATGTACTTTTGCACTGTGAAAAACAAAACAAATGCCATAAAACAAGTGCGAAAATCAATAAACAGGTAGAAATATTGACTGACACAAGTCTCACCTGTTAGAAATAAGAATCATAGTTGTATAGAAATATATCTCACCATTAAGCAATCCTTATTGCAATTACATGGTACAAATCCAGATTTTACAATCTTTTTCCTTAATCTGTCTAAAGAAATCCAACTTAATCATTCAAAGATTATCGCCTCAATATCCCGCAAGGGAGTTGTGAGACGAGTTTGAGAAAACGAATTACCGATAATTAGAATTGATGATTATAATTTCGGGCGCTCGCTGCGTGATGCAGAGGGCGCTTTTTTAGTACCAGTTCACACCGTTGGAGAGCGACGACCGCTTGTCGTACTTCAGGTCAGCGAGCAGCGATGACTTGACGGAGATATGAAAATTATAGCTCTTATATGGTCCGACCGGCACAAAACTTGCAGTCATATTGAAGCAATGCATATCGCGGGAGATATTGCAGTTCATATACGCCAGTTTGTGAGTATCGAAATTATAACTTGCCGAGAACCCGAAATTCCAGTTGGATGTCGGACGCAGATTGCCCGAGAACGACAGATTCTGCGTGATCCGCCCCTTATACTCCATCTTTTTCTTGTCAAACTCTCCGTATCCGTAGTTCACGGAATAATTGAACGTAAGATTCCACGGCACACTCCACTTCATATATCCGTTGTCGCCGATCTGGATTCCGTTTTTAGTACCTCCCTTCTTCCCGTTGCTGCTATTGCCCCTATAATCGGATGTATCCTCGGCAAATTCCTGATCCTCCGACACATCTGATTTCTTGTCCTTATCTCCGCCACCGCCGCCAAACAGTTTGCTGAACGTATCATTATTAAACGTATAGCTGAACGATGTTCCGGTGCTCGACAGCTTGCCCCAGCCTTTACCCTGCGTTATGCGGAGTTTATTCACTCTCACCGGTGTTCCCGATGCATTCAGCGCATACGTATACACATCCCATGTGGCCGATAGGTTAAGGTTGAAGTTCTTCATGAGACGAAGCATCAGCGAAGTGGTAAGATTAGACCATCTCATTGAATCGGCAGCGAAGTTGTAGCTCTGGGACAGTGTGAAATTCTCTATGAGAGATACTTTCTTCTCCCCGATCGAATCATTGTCTGACCGGACCTTCATCTCCACATTGTTGGCAAGAGAGAAGCTCACAGCTCCCGTTTTGCCCGTACTTGGCACACCGAACAGGCTGTTGGGGAAGTAGGAATACTGCCTTGTCTGCAGTTTCCCCTGCGTATCCGTATAATTATATGTGCCATAATAACCGAAAAAGTTGGATCCGAAGTCAGGAGCGCCCGAGAACGAGATGGTGGGCGTGATCACATGGCGTATCATCTTCACCTTGTTCCCTAAAAATGGCAGAGGCTGGAAGAATCCATAGATCTTGGTATCCAACGAAACAGAACCCGAGAAGTCCCATACATTATAGAAACTGTATGTCGTGTCAAGCACCTCTGCCGATGCGTTTGGATCCCACTGCCGACGCACCTTGGTCGTGTACATCCTGTCCGTGAAACTCATCGAGGGTGTCACGTTGATATATTTCATCACATTGAAGGTCGCTGACACCGGGATAGAGTGTTTCATGCCGTTTCGCCAGTCCTTCACAAGACTCTTTTTGAAGAAAACATCCTGCTTCGAGGTCAACGAGTTGTTAAACTGACCGGAATATGATATCTTGATCTTCTCATACCATTTCTCCTCTCCCACCATGCGCTTGCGCTTGAATGGATACATCTGCGACATGGTGAGCGTGAAATTAGGGAATGACACGGAGAGCGTAGAGTCCTGTGTGCGCTGCGACACACTCGCCGTGGTTGACAACGACCACTTTGAGTTCGGGAAGCGGTATGTCATATTGACGGTTGAACTCTTGGTATTCTCCGTGAACGCGCTCGAATAATAGGAGCTGAGGTCGTTTCGTGTATATCCGCTGGTAGTGAAGTTCACACTTGCCGAAAGTGTCATATTCGGATTGGCCTTCGAGTCCTGCGAATGACTCCAGAGTATCTGAAAGTTTGTAGCCTTGGAATAGTCCGGCATACCCTTGTCGCCCGTTATGGTCTGCAGATATGATATGTTGAAATTACCCGAATACTTGTATCGCTTCACATATGCCGACTGCGCCCTCAGTCCCCAGGAGCCAAGCGTATAGATCTCACCTGTCAGGGCAAGATCGATATTATCACTTATAGCGAAATAGTAACCACCGTTGCTCAGATAGTATCCGCGGTTGTAGTCATCGCCGAAAGTAGGGAATATCACTCCCGACGAATATTTCTCTGAAAATGGGAAAAAGCCGAACGGCACCGCAAGCGGCAACGGCAGACCCTCGAGCACCATATATGCCGGACCCATCACGACATCCTTTCCCGGCCTCACCTTAGCCTTGGTGAGTTGCATATAGAAATGCGGATGTTCATGGTTGTCGCAGGTGGTATACTTGCCGTTCTGCATATAGAATGTATTCTCATCGATCTTTTTTGACTGGCCTCCGGTCAGATAGCCCTCACCCTGTTGGGTGACGACATCTGTGATAAATCCATACTCGGTCTTGAAGTTATATCTCATCGTTTTGGCCTCATATGTAGTACCCTTGTCGTCAAACACCGGTGAACCTATGACCTCACCCAACGAGTCAGGAACGCCCACAGCATACACTGTCGAGCTGTCAAGATCCATCTCTATCCTTTCGGCATCAAGCTTTATGTCGCCGTATTTGACATTACTAGAGCCAAACATATACGCAAGGTTCCGGCCAACGAGAAGCATGGAATCCTGTGCAGTAAATTCCACTGGATTATCCAGATCCACCTTTGTCCTTACGATCCTTGGACCTCCACCGGTCGTGGCTGTTCCTCCGCTGATCCGCCGTCGGCTGAGGCGCGTTCTACCGGCGGTATCCAACATGGCCGTATGCCTCTGCTGCGAGATCCCTACCGAGTCATCCACCAGATCCATAACACTGTCAATTCTCTCAAGCAGACTTATTGCCGGAGTAATACTGTCATGTCGGACAGAATCCGTCTCCACCGGGACATCAGCGGGCAAAACATCCTCAGATTCAGACACAGGTTTGGGCAGTGCCCCTACAGTCAAGGCACTCATCAGCACTAACAATATAATATATGGATGAGTCTTGCTCAAACTATTACATCAATAATGTGTCTACAAGAGAGGTAGAGAGAATGGATCTTAAAAAGACTTTGCAAAGGTATAACTTTCTACCCAATCCGACAACACACATTATATTTTTTAACCATAGGGATAATAAACGCCCCTTAGGAATACACCGTCATTACTTCAAAAATTTAACCATAAATCTTATAAAATATGATAAAAAAGTATAGAAACTTGAAAAAATTTACTATTTTTGCAGTCACAAAACAACTCATTTTTGCAACTACACCATATACTATAATATAATGTCACGCCAACACTTTGATTCCTTGGATCTAAGAATCCTTGAGATGCTTTCCAATAATGCCAGGAAGCCCTTTCTCGAGATAGCGCGCGAAACAAACATATCAGGCGCCGCCATTCATCAACGAATTCAGAAACTCACTGCCTCGGGAGTGATAAAGGGATTCAAGACTGAGATCGACCCCAATTCCGTAGGTTATCAGACTTGTGCATACATAGGCTTCATCCTCAACGACCCGACAAAATTCAACCAGGTTGTCGAACGCCTTCTTGAAATTCCCGAAGTGGTGGATTGCCACTACACCACCGGATCCTACGACATTTTCGCGAAGATCTACGCCCGCAATAATGAACATCTCCTCCAGATCATACACAACAAGCTGAGTCTTGGCACCGGACGCACCGAGACCCTGATATCCTTCAAGGAAGTCTTCAAGCGTCCCATTCCCATTCTCGCAGAGAACGTGGATTAACACCGGAAAATCTTGATCGACAAGAATACGTTCGGAGGCCGATCGGCCCTGTATCACACATTTGGTTGCAAACTAAATTTTGCAGAAACCTCGACAATCGCCCGGATGTTTGCCGAACACGGCATTCACCGGGCTAATGTTGGTGACACCCCTGACTATATAATAATAAATTCATGCAGTGTCACAGAGGTCGCCGACAAGAAGTGCCGCCAGGCCATCCGGTCATATGCCCGACGATACCCTGACGCAGCGATACTTGTCACCGGATGCTACGCCCAGCTCAAGCCCGATGAAGTGGCCAAGCTCCCTGGTGTTAAGATAGTGGCCGGAACAGACAAAAAACTCAGGCTCATTGACTATCTGAAAGAATATGAAGAGGGAGAAACGAGGTTCGACAAATGCCGCCACACAGTCACTAAGGACATCCGCGAATTCAGTCCCTCTTGTTCGCGCGGAGACCGCACGAGATATTTCCTGAAAGTACAGGACGGATGTGACTATTACTGTTCATACTGCACCATTCCCATGGCAAGAGGGCGGAGCCGGTCGGGAAGCATCGGAGAAATTGTCGCCCAGGCTCAGGCCGTAGCCGCCGACGGAGGCAAAGAGATCGTGATCACAGGTGTTAACATAGGGGATTTCGGCAAAGGCACTGAATATTGTTTCCTCGACCTGTGCAGGGCACTCGACAAGATAGACGGCATCGAACGATACCGCATATCATCCATAGAGCCCAATCTTCTCACCGACGAACTGATAGATTTTACTGCCGGATCGGATAAGTTCATGCCTCACTTCCACATACCTCTCCAAAGCGGATCTGACGAGATACTCCGCTTGATGAGGCGACGCTACGACACCGGACTGTTCCGCCGGAAAATAAACAGGATACGCAGCGTGATCCCCGATGCCTTCATCGGTGTGGATCTCATCGTTGGTGCACGTGGTGAGACTGACGGACTGTTCATGGAGTCACGCGACTTCGTGGAGAGTCTTGACATATCGCGTCTCCATGTATTCACTTACAGTGAACGCCCCGGCACAAAAGCTCTCGAAATCAAGCCCGTCGTATCCCAGGAGGAGAAACACCGTCGCACACGCATCATGCTCGACGTGTCTGAGAGAAAACTGAATGATTTCACATCAAGATTCACCGGCACAGTACGGCCTGTGCTGGTTGAACATCCGCGCATCGACGGCTCCATGGAGGGATTTACAGACAACTATTTGAGAATCATGATATCAAATCCTATGGAACAGGAGGCCAACACATCCGTACCGGTAAAAATAGGGATCTATGATTCCGACCGCGAACAATCTGAAGGGACCGTAGTGAGATGAAGCCCGTAGCCGTAGTCATATTAAACTGGAATGGAGAGAAGATGCTGAGAGAGTATCTTCCTTCGGTCGTCATCCATACACCGGCAGATATCGCTGATATTATTGTAGCCGACAACGGATCCACTGACGGATCTATTGATTTCCTTCGCACCGGACTGCCGTCAGTCGGCATAATATGCTTTACAGAGAACCACGGTTTTGCTGAAGGCTACAACAAGGCCATAGGGCAATTGGAGTCTGACTATAAGTATGTGGTTCTGATGAATTCCGATGTGAAGGTAGCCGACGACTGGCTCACACCGCTTTATGAGTTCATGGAATCCCATCCGGAGGCAGGAGCCGCCCAACCCAAAATTCTTTCGCTCACGCAGCCATTCAAATTTGAATATGCCGGAGCCTGCGGAGGATTCCTTGACAGACAAGGCTATCCTTACTGCCGCGGACGGATATTCGATACGGTTGAGGACGACAAAGGTCAGTACGACACACCGATGGAGCTATTCTGGGCAAGCGGAGCCGCACTGATCGTCCGTTCTGATCTATATGTAAGAACCGGAGGCCTCGACAAAGCATTCTTCGCCCACATGGAAGAAATTGACCTTTGCTGGCGCATCCGACTGTCCGGGAAAGAGATATGGGCCGTCCCCGCCGGAAAAGTCTACCACCTCGGCGGCGGGAGTCTGCCGGTGACATCTCCTAAGAAGACCTACCTGAACTTCCGCAACAACCTCCTGATGCTTTACAAGAATCTACCCAAGGGTGTCGGTCGCGCCACCCTCATCCGCCGGAGGCTGCTCGACACCCTTGCATGGGCTAAATTTTTTATTTCTGGAGATATGGACAACGCGAGAGCCATACTCAAAGCCCACCGTGACTTCAGAAAAATGAGAGGCGCATACACATCCCAGCCCAAGGAGAACCTCCTGAATGTAGACGTCAACATAGTGTTCGACTACTACATCCGCGCCCGCAAAAAATATTCCGAACTAAAAAATTAACATACATTAAGTTTATATCCCTCCCCTGTTTCAGGCAAAAAAGCTAATTTTGTAGAATATATACCGAATTTCAGCCATGGCCGACGAAAAACAGCTCGACGACAAGGACCTTGTGGCCCGTCTGCGCGACCCTTCAGAGTGTCGCAAGGCTTTTGGCGACCTAATCAGGATATATTCAGAGCCGCTATACCGTCAGATCCGAAGGATGGTGCAAAGCCACGATGATGCAAACGATCTGCTGCAAAACACCTTCATGAAGGCATGGCAGAACATTGAGAATTTCCGTGGAGACGCCAAACTATCCACCTGGCTATACAAGATAGCCTCCAACGAGGCCATCACACATCTCGAGAAAGAACGGCGCAGGGCCGGAATTTCAATCGACGATGAGGAAGCACACCTTGTCAACCTCATAGCCGCCGACACAAACGTGGACGGTGACGAACTGGCCCGGAAGTTGCGCTGTGCGATAGCATCCCTACCTGAAAAACAACGGCTTGTGTTCAATATGCGATACTACGACGAGATGAAATATGAGAAGATGTCGGAGATACTCGGCACTTCGGTCGGAGCACTGAAAGCTTCTTATCACCTCGCCGTGAAAAAAATAGAGTCTTTTTTTGAAAACAGCGATTAAACCAATCTATCGCACAAACGTCAAACTATACAAAGACTACGAATTATGAAAGATATACTTGAACAGGTCAACCATAACGACGGCATGACAGTCCCTGAAGGATACTTCGAGGACTTCGCGACGCGTATGGCCGCCATGCTTCCGGTTCAGGAATGGGAGCAGACACAACCTGTGGTGCTTCCCAAATCCTGGTGGCAGAAGGTGCGCCCATACGTCTACCTCGCAGCGATGTTCCTTGGCGTATGGTGCATGATGAAGACATTTGATATGATGCGTCCGCAGTCATCCGGCCTGTATTTCGACAACAATCCGGTGATAACAGCCGCCATAAGCAACGAACATTTTTTCAATGACTATATAATGAACGAAGGTGAAGTACGGGAATACGAGATCATGGAAGACCTATACGAAACCGGATTCAGTCCGGTAGATTATCCCGATCTCGGCCAGCCCGACTATCCGACCGTTGAAATATGATCTTATGAGAAAGACACCGAATATAATCATCGCACTATTGTTCATGCTTTTGAGCGTGTCCGTATCAGCACAGTCATCCAAGCAGCCGTCTAAACAGGATAAGACCGCATGGATGAAAGAGATGCAGCAGGTCAAGAACGAGTTCATCTCAAACAGCCTGAACCTCAACCACGATCAGAAGGCCAAGTTCATTCCGCTCTACAACAAGATGGAGAAGGAGATCAACAAGACCATTGAGGCTACAAATAAACTGGAGCAGCAGGTCAAGGCCAAAGGCGATGCTGCCACAGATCTCGAATACGAGAAGGTAGCTGAAGCCATGTTTGAATGTAAGGGTAAGGAGGCGGCCATTGAGATGAAATACTTCAAGGAGTATAAGAAGATTCTTACCCCCCGGCAGCTCGTCAAACTCAAAAAAGCCGAACGCGACTTCACCAGAAAGTTGATGAAGGAACACCGGAAGATGAAGAATGACGACAAGGGTAGCCCACGAAAGTAACACGCACATATATGGTATATATAAAGGGGAGCGTCAATGCTCCCCTTTTACGTTCTACAACAAAACACATCCTGTCATGAAACGACTGTTCTCAATGCTTTTGACGCTGACTACACTTGCTGCCTGCTACGCCTCGCCGAGAGTCAGCCAACCCGACTTCGCATACCCGAAGACAGTCAGCACAAACTCCATCAACGCTCTTGACAAAGCGTTGCGGGCCGGTAATGTTAATAGCTCAATGAGGGCACTCATAGACTACACTATCGCAAGCCGGATGATCGGCGATTCCAATCTTCCGGCCGTATTCAACAGAATTGATTCTGTCAGATCAGTCACCGACAACGAGATCCTCCGTAGCCTTGCCAACCTGCTTGAGGCCTCAATATACAGCGATGTGTACATATCCGGCAAGTGGAACTACGACCGGCGGGAACTTCCGCTCACACCGGTTCCTGCAGACTTCAACGAATGGTCAGGCGCACAATTCCGCCAACACATATCCCAACTGCTTGATTCGGCACTGCTCCGCTCTGACAGCCTGCGCAAGAAAAAATTATCGGATTTCAAAGATATCATCTCACAGGATTCCGATACCCGGATATACTATCCCACGCTATATGACTTCGCAGCAAACACCGCTATAAGAATCCTGACATCCATCAGCTCCGGCCGCAGTACGCTCATCCCCTACTCGTTCGTGACCCGATCGCTATCATCCGCCACCTCCATGCCGCCGCTGATCAATGACCCGGCGTCCGACAGGATTCTGTCACTCTATACATCTTTGATTTCCACATCCTCCCCTTTGTCCGCACCATACGTTAACGCCATGCTCGGCCGCATGGAATATATGCTTGACAATTCGGTGAATCCCATCACCGGCAACGGAGTTGACCGCATCAGTGCATATATGGATCTTTACCGTGCTCTTTGTGACGTTACGGGAAAGCCACGATCAGAATATGCAGGTGATATTCTGATCGCTACACCGATGGATTCCATCCTCTACGGCCATTGCACACGATTTGTGGATGTATATCCGGACTACTGGCGGATCAACTGCATCAGAAATATAATATCAGACCTGTCTGTCAGAAGCATGAGCATAACTTCACCCTCACTCGTGCCTATCGGGAAAGAAACCATACTGACCGTATCAATGCACAATACAATGAACGGATCGGTAGACATTTACGACGTGTCGTCCCTTCCCGTTTACAGCAATCAGGTCGACATCAAAGCCGGAAAGGATATTCCGGGAAAGAAAATAGCCTCTATTCCGGTCTATGCAACCCCGGCGGGATTCCCTTTCGACGAGGAAGAAACTGTAAGATTCGCCTTCCCGACAAGCGGTAACTACATCGCTGTTCCGGTAATAGACGGTATCGCAGCCGGAAACACATCCTACACAAAAATCCACGCTTCGTCAGTCGTAATTACTCCATCCAACTTCAACAGCCGCACCATCTGGGTCATGAATCCGGCCGACGGGACACCTCTTGACAATGTGGACATATCAATAGTCGGAAATGTGTATAAATCACCTGTAAATATCGAAAAGCTCGGCTCCACCGACAAGGATGGCCGACTCCGGACTGACAGCAACAGCAATGGTATGGTCATAGCAACCGCAGGTGACGACAGATACACCCTCCCGGTCTACTCCTACGGAAACAGATATCGAGGTTCTGACAAATGGGTCACAAATTTCGAGGGCTACACCTCACTGCCGGTCTATCATCCCGGCGACACTGCAGAATGGTGTGCCGTATGCTATGAATTCAAGGGCGGACTCCGGCGCGTTCTGGCCGGCAAGGAAATGAAAGCCGTGCTCAACGATGCCACCTCTACGCCGATCGACACCATCACGGATGTCACTGATGACTTCGGCAGACTCACAGGCCGGTTCATCATACCCAAGGAAGGCCTGACCGGACGTTATAATATCCGCATCGACGGACAATGGACCTCAATTTCTTTCGAGGTCTCGGACTATAAACTGCCTACGTTCATGATCCGGACGGACAATGCCATGCAAGGCATACCCTCCGATGGAGACGTTACCCTGCAGGGGCAGGTCATCACATACTCAGGGTTTCCACTGGCCGACACGGAGGTATCGCTCGATCTTTCGGTCATGAGCGTGCCATCATGGTGGAGAAGATCGTCCGTATTCAAGTTCTATACAGCTTCTGTCCTCACCGATACCAATGGCCGTTTTTCCTTCCCTATATCGAAGGAAATACTCGCGTTGTCACCCCTCGTGCACGGATATTACTCGGCACAATTCACCGCAACTTCCACCACAGGCGAGACCCACACCGCATCCATCAGCTTCACATCCGGAGAGCGCTATATGATAAAAGTGGAAACGCCAGCCAACATAGACATTTCCCGGGGTGATGTCAATCTTGATGTCAAAGTGGTCGACTGCCGCGACTCCGTGATAAACATACCTGTAAAGCTCTCTCTATATCTTGATGGAAAAGAGACAAAATCCATGATCGTAAACAACCCGGTAGATCTATCCGGTATCAGACCGGGGAAATATATCATGGCCTACAGTCTTGACCGGGTTGGATCGGCCGATACTGTAAAGACAGAAACCGTCCTTTACAATCCGACAAGCGAATCCACACCCGTTCCCGGCACACTGTTCTGGACACCGGACAGTAAAGTGACGCTTCGCGGATCCACTCCCGGCAAACTCCTGTATGCCACCGATGCAGATTCACACCTTCTTCTGTCGGCAACCTCCGGAGACTCACTGATCTACACCCGTTGGGTAAAGGCTCCCACAGGTATGCACACTCTTGATATATCATTGCCCGACAGCTATGATGAGGCGACACTCAACATACTGTGTACCGGAGATTACCGGCAATCTTCAAACTTGATAAAGATTGTCCGCGACCGTATGCCTGACCAAATCAGATTCATCACCGAGACATTTCGCGACAAGATTAATCCCGGAAGCGAGGAGACCTGGACATTCCGCATCACCTCGGCCGACGGCACCGGCAAGTCGGCTGCCGTAATAGCCGATCTCTACAATACGGCTCTCGATGCCGTGGCCCGATCCTCATGGTCATTCCACCCGTCATCCGGTTATACTCCGACGTGGAGCTGGGGCACAATGCCACTTTCGCTCTCCTCAAGTAATGCTTTAAGAGAACGGATCAAAGACCTGGATTGTCAGTCGATTAAAAATCCACAATTTGAGACATACGGACAATCACTGAGTCCCAATCCTCTCTTAGGAAGCGGCCTGAAGATACGTGGGACTTCCGGCATCAGGCTTATGGCTAAGAACGAGGCCTTATCAGTTGCCACAGAGTACGACGGAAGCGTGGAGGTCGAAGAATCCGCTGCTGCCGATCTCGGGACTGCAATGTATGATGGATCCGCTGAACCCACCTCCTCACAATCAGATGCTGACACATTCTCCTATCGCGAGAGTGAAGTTCCTCTCGCATTTTTCCGCCCCTCCCTGACAACCGACAGCAACGGAAGTCTGTCCCTGACATTCACCGTCCCTAATGCCAACACCACCTGGGGCTTCCGGGCCATCGCCTTTACCGACTCCCTCGTCAGCACAACATTCTCCACAACAGTGCTCGCGTCAAAGCCTGTCATGGTGCAGCCAAACCTGCCCCGCTTCCTGCGCACGGGCGATAAAGCCGAGGTATTCGCATCAGTAATGAACAATTCCGACATTGAGCGCGAGATCCACACTGTGGTCGAAATATTCAATCCGACTGACGGCACCACGATAAACCGCGTGGAAAACGATGACTCAATCTGTCCCGGCCGTTCCGCACTGATTCAGGTAGATATTGATGTCCCGGAGAACATGACATTCATAGGTTACAGGGTGAAAAGCAGCTCCGGCGATTTCGCCGACGGCGAGCAGGCTTTGATACCCGTCCTCCCGTCTGTCACACCGGTCATAGAAACAGATCCATTCTTCATGGGTCCGGACGAACATCGGTTTGACATGACGCTCCCATCACTCCCCTCCGGAGGCAGGCTCACACTCAACTTCTGTGAAAATCCTTCATGGTATGTCGTCACTGCTCTTCCGGGACTTATCGACAAGGAGGCCCGTACAGCACCCGAGGCCGCCCGTTCAATCTACTCTGCTGCCGTGGCTACCGGACTCCTGCGCGACAACCCCTCGATAGCTGAAGCACTCAGAATCTGGAAAGAGAGCGACCGATCCGCAGGAATACTCACATCCATGCTTGAACGAAACGAGGATCTGAAGCTTCTGCTGCTCAACGCCACCCCCTGGATGACCGATGCCGACAATGACACCGAAAGGATGACACGTCTGTCACTTATCTTCGACAGAGAACTCGTCAGCAAGACACTGTCAGCCAACATCTCGACACTCAAATCCCTTGAGGCATCCACCGGTGGCTGGTATTGGTGCAACCTTTATCCGGTCGCCTCCACATGGGCCACACGAGAAGTTCTGTCGCTGATGGGACGCCTATCTTCACTCGGATTCTTTCCAGCGGACAAATCTCTTACCGACATGATCAGCAAAGCCCTTGAATGGGATAATATCGAGACTTCCAAAGCATTTTCAGCACGTCCCGATGGTGACTATACATCATACGTGAGAGTTCACGATATGTTAAGCACGGCAACATCCGTCGCGCCCGTCTCCGGAATAGTAGAGAAGACTGTCCAGCGCATACTTCTCGGTTGGAAGGAAGCAGGTCTGTACCGCAAGGCCATATATGCCGATATTCTTTTCCGCCATAATTATCCGTCGGTGGCTCGGGAAATCCTCAACTCGATACGCCAGTTCGCCCAGGAGTCACCGTCAAAAGGAATGTGGTTCCCGGCTCTTGACGGAGACATGAACAGAATCGGCATAACGGCCGATATACTGATGTGCTTCCATTCGGTTGATCCCGGTTGTAGTGAGATCGACAAGCTCCGTCAGTGGCTTATCCTGCAGAAAGGCTCACAGAACTGGGGCGACGGTACAGTAGCATCGTCAGCCGTGGCGGCCATACTCTCAACATCCGGACACTGGTTTGTCCCGGCATCAGGCACGAGAATATCAATCGACGGAGAAAATGTCGTGACTACCCCGTCCGACGAAATGCTCGGCGAGATAGAGACTACCATACCGGAATCGGCCCATGGTAAAACCCTCAGCATTGTCAGGGAAGGCGACAGTCCGTCGTGGGGAGCAGTGTTCAGCTATTATACCGGACAGATGACAGAGATAGAAGCCGCATCCTGTCCCGAACTGTCAATCAGAAAATCCTTATATCAGATTGCAAACAGCGATACCGGTAACATCGCCACATCGACCGATAGATATACACTTGGATCAAAAGTGCGCGTCACGCTTACCATAAAGGCAGATATGGATATGGACTATGTGACGGTGATCGACGAACGTCCCGCTTGTTTCGAGCCGGTGGAACAGCTCCCCGGACCGATCTATGCCGAGGGCCTCTGCTTCTATCGTGAGAACCGCGACTCTGATACACGTCTGTTCATTGACCGTCTGCCCAAAGGAACCTACATACTATCTTATGATATG
The DNA here is from genome assembly GCA_964552825.1 of uncultured Staphylococcus sp. Lineage (GTDB taxonomy): Bacteria > Bacteroidota > Bacteroidia > Bacteroidales > Muribaculaceae > Duncaniella. The sequence goes on from CAZKIE010000014.1 coordinate 13,535, forward strand.
TGGGTAAACAACCGGGGGACATACGTCTCAGGTATTGCATCCATTCAGAGCCAATATGCACCGCAATTTTCAGCCCATTCTTCAGGATCTTTGATTGACGTGGAATAAAAACCCTCTGCAAAAGATATACAATCCGACGATTATTAATTATGTATTTTTAACACAAAATTATACTCAAAGTCCTTTTAATTGTTCGGAATTTACGTATCTTTGCACACAACACGTCTTAGCACCGCTCTCTCCTACCCCCCTCTCTTTCGGAGCATAAGCGTACACCACTAACTCACAATTAAAACTTTAACGTCAAACTCCACACCTTAACGTCGATGCATGAAAGGCTCCATCCTATCACTCATAGCCATAATCATAACGGGCTTCTATCTTTTGGCTAATTCTGTTAGCCTTACGGAAGACTCCCGAACCAATTCGCAGATACTCAACGAACTTGACGAGCTTATAAAAGTCCGTCCGACTCTTATTGACGAGAAAATCCGTCAGGCGGACTCGCTGGCCGATCTCGTTAACTCCACCCAACAGCCAAGGGAGAAAATACGTCTGTCATTTGATGCTGCCGACCTCTACAGCCGGGTCGACATTGACTCCGCCATAGCAACCATCAACAGAGGATACGAATTAGCCATGGAGATAAAAGACACCGTATCGGCCGAACGCTTCATGATCCTCAGGGCAAAGGAATATTTCTTCCGTGGCCTTATCCACGAGGCCTTTCTCGACATAGACTTTGTGAAAAACGATGGAATTCATCCTCACAACTGGCTGATCTACCACAACACCTGTTCAGTAATATATATCACACTCAGCGAGCTGAACGAATATCAGCCCTTTGAGGTCGATCTTGCTGAGACCGCTGTATATCATGCATCGCTCGAGATGGGTCTTCTTTCTAAAAATGACCCGTCTTACTATATAGCCGAAGCTATCGCCGGAATCGGGAAAAACGATCTTCCCAAGATGGCCGAATCCTTGGAAACAGCACTATCTCTGATGGATGAGAACCACGAGCTATTCTACACCGCACACGCTCTCCTTGGAGAATACTACACACGGATGGGACAAACCGACAAGGCTATCCGTCACAACGGGATAGCATCAATCATCCAGACTCGCGACTCGCGGCTTTATGAAGTCTCGATCCTCCGGCTCGGAGAACTTCTCGCCAAGGACGGCGACTTCACAAGAGCTTACAGCTACCTGAGCACAGCATTGGACAACACACTGAGATCCGATGCCAAGTTCAACATGATGCGTGTCACCAACGCCTACACCGAGTGTATACACCACATAGGCAAGGATCGCCAGAACCGCTTCGTCGGATTGGTGATCGCTGTCATAATCCTCATAATACTCCTGCTCGTCATCATCAAGCTGACCATAGACAAGCGCAAGGAGGTCGATACACTCCGCCATACCGAATTGCTGCTTGCCAAGTCCAATCTTGCCAAGGACACATACATCGGGGAATTCATGAACCTCTGTTCGAGCTATATCGAGAGTCTTGAGGAGTACAACAATATGTGCAAACGTAAGATCTCCACCGGACAGATCGACAGTCTGCTCGCATATATCAAAAGCGGCTCAGTGCTTGACGAACAGCGCAAGAAATTCTACGATGTCTTCGACCGCGCTTTCCTCATACTCTTCCCTGATTTTATCAAGAAAGTAAACACCTTGCTGCTCCCCGACAAACGCTATGCCGAAGACGGAAAATTCAATACCGAGCTGCATATCCTCGCGCTTACGAGGCTCGGAATAGAGGACTCCAATACCATTGCCCGCTTCCTCGGCATATCCGCAAACACGATCTACACCTACCGCAACAAGATGCGCTCACGCGCAGCCGACAGAAGCACGTTTGACGAGGACTTAAAACAAATTGATGCGGTATAAAATGTTAAATATTCATGATTTTTATATGCATGAACATTTAGATTCAATTTAGTTTTGTTTTTAGTAATACTCTGTATTTATGCAATTTAAATTTTAGATCGCGCTTATACATATTATATACTTATCCCCGGGGGTTGTTTCTTCACGAAATAGCCCCTAATTTTGTGTCGGAGATAAGACAAAAAGTCACCCTTTAAAATAAAATCTCCATCATACGGCTAAATACGAAAAGCATTTGTCAACAAAACAACACTAACAACCGGTAATAATAGAGATTATATCATCTCAAGGTAAAAAGATTAGTTATCGTTAGAGTTTTAACTACGTTAGATTCTGTGAGAGCGGTCCTCGGGAGAAGACAGCTCTTTTCTTTTGTGGAGACGCCAACCTCTATTGGATCATCGCAAGAAATTCATCCTCGTCAATGATGGGTACCTGCAGACTTCTCGCCTTTTCAAGCTTCGCCGGACCCATATTGTCGCCGGCAAGCACAAACGATGTCTTCTTCGAGATTGAACCCGAATTTTTGCCGCCGTTTCTCTCGATCATTTCCTTGTACTCCTCTCTCGAATGTTTGGCGAATACTCCGCTGATCACTATTGTCTTTCCCGCAAGCTTATCCGAGCCAAGTATGGATTCGGTCTCCTCGACAGCCATTCTGACCCCGGCCTCTCTCAGACGCTCCACGATGATCCTGTTCTGCTCATTGCCGAAAAACTCCACTATACCATCGGCAATTTTAGGCCCCACATCCTCGATGGCGACAAGTTCATCCACCGACATGGCCGTCAGACGGTCTATATTCTTGACCGCACGTGCCAGTTTGCGCGAAAGAGTCGCACCAACCGACGGGATCGACAGCGCGTAGAGTACTCTCTCGAACGGCACCTGCTTCGACGACTCTACACCGTCAAGAATCCTTCTGGCAGATCGCAGACCGAGTCCGGGCAGCCGCTCCAGATCATCTATATTCAATGTATAGAAATCCGCAATATCCTTCACGAGTCCGGCATCATAGAACTGCACACAGTTCTCCTCTCCCACTCCTTCGATATCCATCATCTGCCGCCCCACAAAATGCTCAAGACGACCGATTATCTGCGGGCGACAGCCATATTTGTTAGGACACAGCCACGCAGCCTCACCCGGGACTCTCTCAAGTCTGGATCCACAGTCAGGACAATATTCCACAAATCTCACCGGTTGCGCACCCGGCTCACGCGAGCCGGCATCAACCCCGGTTATCTTTGGAATTATCTCTCCACCCTTCTCCACATACAGCATATCGTGCTCGTGGATGTCAAGGCTCTTCACAATATCCTCATTATGAAGAGAAGCCCTCTTTACTACCGTGCCGGAGAGCAGAACCGGTTCCAGATTGGCCACAGGTGTGACGACTCCCGTCCTTCCGACCTCGAATGACACAAATCTGAGCCGAGTCAAAGCACGCTCAGCCGGAAATTTATATGCGATGGCCCATCGCGGCGACTTAGCTGTATAGCCAAGGTTAAGCTGCTGGCGCAGAGAGTTAACTTTAAATACCAATCCGTCCGTAGCCACCGGCAGTTCGCGCCTTGCCTTGTCCCAGTGATTTATGAAGTCATTCACAGCTCCCGCCGATTCGAGCAGAGTCATGGCATCGCTGACCTTGAATCCCCACTCACGCACCTTGAGCATATTGTCATAGTGATTGTCCGACGGCATATCGTCAGCAAGAAGATAATAGAAATACGCATCCAGCCCGCGCTTCGACACCACGGCAGGATTGAGCATCTTCAATGTCCCGGCAGCAGCGTTGCGCGGATTGGCAAAAAGCGGTTCCTCGTTGAATGCCCGCTCCTCATTGAGCTTGTCGAAAGCCTTCCAGGGCAGCACGATCTCCCCCCTGATCTCAAATTCGTCAGGCCAGTCTCCGGCCGGAAGCACCAGAGGGATACTCCTGATGGTTTTCACATTTTCCGTCACATCGTCGCCCTTCTCTCCATCGCCACGGGTCACAGCCCTCACAAGACGGCCATGTTCGTATGTCAGCGATATGCTTGTCCCGTCAAACTTCATCTCACCGACGATCGGCACTGACAGCAGGCCGCCGGAATTGCCGAGCATATCGTCACACCGTGCCACCCATTCGTCCACTTCATCCACCGAATATGTGTTGCCGAGCGAGAGCATCGGACGCTGATGACGGATCTGGACAAAGCCCTTGGTGAGATCCGAGCCCACGCGACGCGTAGGCGACAGTGGATCCTCCATCTCCGGATGTGCCGCCTCCAGAGCCTCAAGCTCCTTCATCATCATATCATACTCCCTGTCGCTTATACTGGGACTGTTGTCCACATAATATGCCTGATTGTGGCGGTTAAGCTCCGCACGGAGCTGGCTGATTCTTTCGGTTTCCTTTGACATAATTGATGGAGATTTCTTAACTTTGTGCAAATTTACGCAAAATGTTCGATTATATTAAAGGTATTGTCACAGAAAATACTCCGACCTATATCGTGGTCGAAAACTCAGGGATCGGCTATCTTCTCAACATCTCGCTCACCACGTTTGAAGCGCTCCAGAACTGCAGTGGCGAGGTAAAACTATATGTTCATGAGGTGATCCGTGAGGATGCATGGATCCTCCATGGCTTCATGACATCACATGAGCGGGAGATTTTCAGGCTTCTGATCGGCGTGTCAGGTGTCGGACCCAACACTGCAAGCCTTATACTATCTTCCATGAAGCCTTCGGATCTGGAAGCCGTCATAGCCTCCGGAGACCACACAAGACTAAAGACAGTAAAAGGCATAGGCGCCAAGACCGCACAAAGAATAATTGTTGACCTTAAAGATAAAATAAATATATCGGATGCTCCGTTATCATTACAGCCCGGTTCGCTCGCGGTGGGCGGTGAAGTCTACGAAGAGGCTCTTGCTGCGCTCGTAGCCCTCGGCTTCCCGCGACCGCAGTCCCAGAAGGCACTTCGCCGCATCTTCGATGCCGATCCGGCCGTCAAGGTGGAGGCTGCCATAAAGCAGGCGCTGGGCATGATGTAAGTGAGAACAGGAAACCACATATACCACATTGCGATTCTTGTCGTAGGCCTCATCTCGGGGCTTGCAATATTCTCATCACGTCTTGGCGCACAGTTTGTCACCCCCGGCTTCACTCCGCCGGCTCCGGTGATCCCGTCGTCCCCGTTGGTCCAGGCGGCAGACACCATTCTCACGACATATCCTGTCGGTCAGGCTATCCCTCAGACATACAATGACATAGTAAGAGACGAACTTGCAGCGGACCTCACAAACCCGTCAAACATAAAGACCATCTACGAATATGATCCCGAGATAGGATGCTACGTGATACGCACGAAGCTTGGCGAACAGGACATCACCACACCATTCTATCTCACTCCCGAGCAATTCAACGAATGGCAGAACCGCCAGTCCATGCGCAACTATTTCAGGGAGCGCAATGCCGAAAGTGTCAGGGGCGGACAAGACAAGGAGCCGTTCAATGTCCTTGACATGAACTTCGCCCTCGGCCCCCTCGAAAAAATCTTCGGCCCGGGAGGCGTGAGTCTGAAGACGCAGGGATCCGTCACAATGTCGATGGGCATCAAATCCAACAAGACCGACAATCCCGCCCTCAATCTTGATTCGAGGAGAAAGACATATTTCGATTTCGATCAGAAGATCCAGGCCACAGTCCAGGCGAGCGTAGGCGACCGTATGAAGTTCAACATGACCTATAATACGGATGCCACGTTTGATTTCGACTCTAAAAACATCAAGCTCGCCTACGAAGGTAAGGAAGATGATATCGTCAAGTCCATTGAAGCCGGCAATGTGTCCATGACAACCGGTTCGAGTCTCATACGCGGAAGTACAGCCCTGTTCGGTATAAAGACAAAATTGCAGTTCGGCAAACTTACCGCCACCGCCCTCGTGTCGCAGCAGAACTCCCAGACCACATCGGTCAGTTCAAAGGGCGGCTCACAGACCACCGACTACTCCGTCAGTGCAGCTGACTACGACCAGAACCGTCATTTCTTTCTCGCCCACTATTTCCGCGACAACTACGACCGGTTCGCATCCAAGCTCCCGCTTGTAAGTTCCGGTATAAGCATCACGCGTATTGAAGTGTGGGTGACAAACAAGAGCAGTAAGTTCGACCAGAGCCGAAACATCGTGGCCTTCATGGATCTCGGCGAGAACACGCATCTGTCGTCGGACTACTGGCAACCAAACACCTCGGTCGCAGTTCCTTCCAACTCATCCAACGACCTTCTGTCCGTGATAAAGACCGATTACCCCGGAGCAAGAAGCATCAGCACTGTCACACAGGCGCTTGCCCCTCTCTCAGCCTACGGCATCGAAGGTGGAATGGACTATGAGAAAGTCGAGTCGGCACGCCTGCTCTCGTCAAGCGAATACACACTCAACTCCACGCTCGGCTACATATCTCTGAAGAGTGCGCTCAGTTCCGACGAGGTTCTCGGAGTGGCTTATGAGTACACGTACAACGGACAAGTCTATCAGGTAGGTGAGTTCTCGGCCGACATCACCACCACCGATCAGTCCCTGTATCTGAAAATGCTTAAATCCACCACCGTAGCGCCAAGACTACCGATGTGGGACCTGATGATGAAAAATGTCTACTCCCTCGGAGCCTATCAGGTTCAGAAGCAGAACTTCAGGATGAACATCAAGTATCTCAGCGATACGACCGGAACGGAGATCAACTACCTGCCCGTCCCATCCATATCTGATATGCCCCTCCTTCAGGTGATGAATCTTGACCGCTTGGACTCCAACGAGGCTTCCAACCCCGACGGTTTTTTTGACTTCATCGAAGGCTACACCATACTCGCATCGCAGGGTAAGATCATATTCCCGGTGGTCGAGCCGTTCGGCGAACATCTCGCATCAAAGATAGCCGATCCCGCTCTCGCGGAGAAATACGTCTATCAGGAGTTGTATGATTCCACACTCATTGTGGCGAAGCAGTTTGCCGACAAGAACAAATATGTCCTTACCGGCCAATATCAGGCATCAAACGGCTCTCAGATTCGTCTGAACGCCATGAACGTCCCGCGCGGATCCGTGGTAGTTACGGCGGGCGGTGTCGTTCTGACCGAAAATTCCGACTATACCGTGGACTACGCCATGGGTATTGTCACCATCACCAACCAGAGCATCATCGACTCCGGCCAGAGCATCAGCGTGAGTCTTGAGAACCAATCGCTCTTCTCCACCCAGCGCAAGACACTCCTCGGGCTCGACATGAGCTATCAGGTAAACAAGGATTTCAACATCGGCGCCACAATCCTCCACTTTTCTGAGAAAGCTCTAACTGAAAAAGTCAACATCGGCGACGAGGTCGTCAACAACACGATATGGGGACTGAACACACAGTATAACACCAAGTTCATGTGGCTCACCAATCTTCTCAACAAGATTCCCACTGTGAATTCCACCTCTCCGTCGACTCTCAGCCTGCAGGCAGAATTTGCACAACTCATCCCCAACGCCCAGAAAAGTGGCTCAAACAAAGGATCGAGCTACATCGATGATTTCGAATCAGCCCAGATAGGCATAGATCTGCGGTCGCCCTACTCATGGTTTCTTGCATCAACGCCCTACGATCCTTCCGCCGACGCCCTCTTCCCGGAGGCATCGCTGAGCAACAATGTGGAATATGGCAAGAACCGCGCCCTACTCAACTGGTACTTCATCGATCGTATGTTCACGGCCCGCAACTCATCCTTGTGTCCCGGCTATATAAAGAGTGATCCCAAGCAGATCAACAACCCCTATGTTCGTGAGATAACGCTGCGTGAGGTCTTCCCCGGTCGCCAGCAGACATACGGCGAGAGCAATATCATCCAGACTCTCAACTTGTCGTTCTACCCCACCGAAAGGGGGCCTTACAACCTTGATGCGACAGACATAGATGATGAAGGAAACCTCCTGTATCCTGAAAAACGCTGGGGTGGCATCATGCGAAAGATGGACAACACCAATTTTGAGTCATCCAATATAGAATATGTCCAGTTCTGGATGCTTTCGCCATTCCTCGATCCTGACAACGACAACCTGTCGGGCGGTGACCTGTACATCAACTTCGGTGAGGTGTCGGAGGATATCCTGAAAGACGGACTCAAGAGCTACGAGAACGGTATGCCTGTCGATGGTGACGACCAGTATCTCGAAGAGACCGTCTGGGGTCGTGTGTCCCGGCAGACCTCCATGACATACGCGTTTGATAACAATTCAAGTGCACGTAAGCTTCAGGATGTGGGACTCGACGGCCTTCCCAACGACGACGAGTTCACATTCTCCTCATATCAGAACTATCTTGACGCGCTCAGGTCCAAGCTCTCCCCCTCAGCCATCGAGAGAATGCAGTCCGATAAATTCTCACCATTCAATGACCCGGCAGGCGACAACTACCACTTCTTCCGCGGATATGACTACGATGAGGAACGGCTCGGTGTGCTTGAACGCTACAAGCGCTACAACGGTGTGGAAGGCAACTCCCTTTCATCCGAAGATGCCCCCGACGCACTCTATCAGTCCTCCCGCTCACTTCCGGACGTCGAGGATATAAATCAGGATAACACCCTCAATGAGTATGAGCGATATTTCCAGTACCGGGTATCAATACGCCCCGAGGATCTTGAAGTCGGTAAAAACTACATCACCGACAAGCAGGTGAGTATTGTGGCCAACAATGATGGCACCACCCAGGAGGTCGTATGGTATCAGTTCAAGATACCTTTGAGCGACTATGAACGTGTGGTAGGAAGCATCACTGATTTCTCCACAATCCGGTTTGCCAGAATGTTCATGACAGGCTTCAAGGCCACCACACACCTCCGTTTCGCCACCTTTGAGCTTGTGAAAGGCGAATGGAGACCATACGAGTTCAACCTCAACACTCGTGGCGATGCACCCGCTGAGGGGAATCTTGATGTATCAGTGGTCAACATCGAGGAAAATGCCGACCGTGAACCGGTCAATTACGTCCTGCCTCCCGGTGTAACCCGTATCACAGATCCCGGACAGAGCCAGATCGTACAGCTCAACGAGCAGTCAATGTCAATGAAACTGACAGATCTGAATGCAGGCGATGCGCGTGGTGTCTACAAGAACACCCTGCTTGACCTGCGAAATTACAAGAGGATGCAGATGTGGGTTCATGCCGAGAAACTCATCGACGACCTCACCAATCTCAAAAGTGGTGAGCTGGGAGTGTTCATACGGCTCGGATCCGATGTGAAAAGCAACTATTACGAATATGAAGTACCTCTCGAGCTGACACCGCCCGGCCATTATGACAACGACAGCCCGTCGGACCGCAAAATAGTGTGGCCGCAGAGCAATTACCTCGACTTCGACCTCCAGATCCTCGTCGATCTCAAGAAAGAGAGAAACAGAGCCAAGAACGAGAACGAGCCGGGGGTAGGCTTTGCTACAGTCTACACCTCGCGGGATCCCGAAAACGAGCGTAACCGCATTTCCATCATCGGCAATCCCTCGCTGAGCGACATACGGGTCATGCTCATAGGTGTCCGCAACAATGCGGCCACGACCAAGGACGGCACCGTATGGCTGAACGAGCTGAAAGTGACAGACTTCAACAACGAAGGCGGTTGGGCTGCCAAGGGAAACATGAATATAGGTGTCTCGGACATAGCTACGATAAACATCGGCGGACATGTCGAGACGGCCGGTTTCGGATCTGTGGATCAGTCACTCAACTCACGCCGCATGGACGACTACCAGCAGTACAATGTGGCCATGCAGATCGATGCCGGACGATTCCTGCCCGAAAAGGCGAAACTGCGCGCTCCGATCTACTATTCCGTGTCAAAAGAGAAGACCACACCTAAATACAACCCTCTTGATCAGGATGTGGAGCTGAAAGATGCGCTCGATGCCTGTACCACAAAGGCGCAGAAGGACTCGATCCTCAATTATGCAGTCGAGAACTCCACCGTCAAAAGCTTCTCCATATCCGGGTTGAGATTTGATGTCAAGTCCAAGACACCGAAACCCTGGGATCCGGCCAACTTCACACTCAACTTCTCATTCAACAAACAGTCAAAAACCGATCCTACCACCGAGTATGAATATACCAACGACTATCGTGGCTCATTCCAATACTCATATTCACCATATAATAAAGGTTGGAAACCATTCGGATCCTTGAAGAGCAAGTCCAAGAACGCGAAGTTCCTCAAGGAATGGCAGTTCAACTATATGCCGACCAACATTTCCTTCCTGACCACAATGTCACGCTATTACTACGAGATGCAGACCCGTTCGGAGACAGATGTTGATTTCAAACTCCCGGTATCAGTGAGCAAGAACTTCATCTGGGATCGTCAGTTCTCCCTCTCATGGAACTTCACGAAGTCCCTGAGCATGACATTCAACTCAAACACTACCGCACGCATCGATGAGCCTGTCGGTGCAGTGAACCGCAAGCTGTTCCCCGACAAATACAAGGAATGGAAAGACACCGTGATGCAGAGCATCATGAGCCTCGGAACACCATGGAGCTACAACCAGTCCTTCGTGGTCAACTATCGTGCCCCGTTCAGCCGCATTCCGTTCCTTGACTGGCTCACCGGCAACTTCTCCTACAACTCCACATACCGATGGGATCGAGGTGCCGAGGTGGATGGCGTCTCGGCGGGCAACTCCATAGCCAACCAAGCCGCCATAAACACCGACGGACGCATCAACTTCGAGACCCTCTACAACAAATGGTCATTCACCAAGGCCGTCAACCAGCGGTTCCAGGCAAAGAAGACCAACACCACACCCCGAAAAGCGAAGAAATTCGAGCGCACATTCAGTCTGAAACCCGACACCACCATCACCATCCGACACAATCTGCGCAACAAGAAGGTGAAAGTGACAGCCACCACCACAGATGGCAAACCATTCCGCGTGACCCACAGGGTTGTCGACCAAAACAACATAGTCGTGACTACAATGGGCGACCAGAACCTTAAATTCACGATCGAGGAAATCTTGAAAGAGCAGAAGACGTTCTGGCGCGAAGCTGCCGAGTATGGCGCAAGGCTTATCATGTCGCCGCGCAACGCTTCCGTGCGTTTCCGTGACACCCGATCACTCTCACTCCCGCTTTTCCGACCGGACATAGGCGATATTTTCGGTCAGAGCACTTCTTTCGGCCCGATGTCTCCGGGTCTTGACTTCGCGTTCGGTTTTGTAGGCGAGGACTATGTGGATAAAGCCCTGAGGAGAGGATGGCTGATCACCGACGACGGACAAACCTCACCCGCCATATTCTCGCGCACCAAGGAGCTTAACATCGAGTTGACACTCGAACCGGTCAAGGGACTGAAGATCACACTCACCACCAACCGTACAGACAACCGCACCCGCTCCACCCAGTTCATGTATGAGAATATGCCCACAACCCTTTCAGGCTCATACACCAAGACCCATGTGGCCTTGAAGACAGCACTCAGACACTTCAAAGCCGACAACGGTTACAACTCGGATGCGTTCAACCAATTCCTTGCCAATATTCCTGTCATAGCCGCCCGCATCGAGAACAGCTATGCAGGTCTCAACTATCCGGAAGGCGGCATCATGTCCGGCAACATAAATGCCGGCCATCCATATAATCCCGAGGTGGGCACAGTGAGCAGCACATCCAGCGATGTCCTGATCCCTGCATTCCTGGCGGCTTATTCCGGCACTGATCCGTCAAAACAGTATCTGACACCTTTCCCGTCGTTTGCCAATGCTCTCCCCAACTGGCGCGTCACGTATGACGGACTGATATATCTCGGCAATATGCGGAATATATTCAAGGCATTTACGCTTAATCATGCATATCAATGCACTTACAGTGTCGGATCCTACTCCTCGTTCCTCAACTGGACTTCCGCCGGAAGCGGCGACAGAGGCTTCACGATCGACGAACTGACAGGCAACCCAATTCCCTCCTCGCCCTACAACATATCTTCCGTTGCCATCACCGAGAAGTTCGCTCCGCTCATCGGCGCGGCGGTAACCCTGAAAAACGACATGACCGTATCCGCCGAATATCGTGATTCCCGCACACTCACGCTCAACACCTCGGCCGGACAGGTTGTCGAGGCCAACCAACGCGGGATCACCATTGGTCTCGGCTACAAGATCATCGGATTCAATACGGTTCTGAAAATGAAAGGCTCAGGCCGTGGTATCTCCAACGACCTGACCGTCAACGGTGACTTCTCCTTTGCCGAGACCCAGGCTCTGATCCGCAGGATCGAGACTGCCTACACTCAGGCCACATCGGGCACACGCACCTTCAACATGAATCTTTCGGCCAGCTATGTGATGTCACGCCGCCTCACATTAGGAGCTTTCTTCGATCATCAGATCAACACCCCCATCGTGTCATCCACCTCCTACCCCACCACGAGCACCGCGTTCGGATTCAACATCAATCTATCGCTCGCCAGATAAATCCGTCCCGGCACAAAATCACCGCCTGATACTGTCGGCAAAAAGCGTGCGGTTGACCAACGAACGGCCGAGAGTGATCTCATCGGTGTATTCAATCTCATTGCCGACTGAGACACCGCGCGCAAGCTGTGTGACCTTCACATCAGCATAAGGTGCAAGCCTGCGGTATATATAGTAATTGGTTGTCTCCCCCTCCATAGTGGCACTCAGGGCGAGGATCACCTCATCTACTCCTCCGGCAGCCACCCGCTCGACAAGCGAATCAATCTCAAGTTGTTCCGGGCCAATACCATCCATCGGGGAAATCACTCCTCCGAGCACATGATACAGACCTGAATACTGACCGGTGTTTTCAAAACTCATCACATCCTTCACAGTCTCGACCACACACACTGTGCGCCGGTCCCGACGCCGGTCAGAGCATATCGGACACAGATCCGTCTCGGATATATTGTGACATTCGCGGCAGTATGTCACTCCGCGTCTCATATTTATAATGGACTCTCCGAGAGCCACACCCACACTCTCGTCGACCCGCAATATATGGAGAGCAAGTCGGAGAGCGGTCTTGCGTCCTATTCCCGGCAGGCGTGAAAGTTCGGTCACAGCGCCCTCGAGCAGTCGTGAAGCAAATTCCTGTTGCATCGTTATCTCATTCTATACCTCAAAATTAATTCAAATCCTCCACAAGTCCAAATAAATTTGTTTTTGGTTCAGGAAATATGTAATTTTGCAACCTGAAAAATTCATACCCTCTCAGACAGAAGAATGAAAATAATTCGCACTGTTTCAGAACTTAGGTCAGTTCTTGCCGAGGCCCGTAGCCACGGTTCGATAGGACTTGTCCCCACAATGGGTGCGCTCCACGCCGGCCATGCGTCTCTCATCACAAGAGCGCGGCAGGAGAACGACACTGTCGTGGTCAGTGTGTTCGTCAATCCTACACAGTTCAACAACCCCACCGACCTTGCCACTTATCCCCGCACCGAGGAAGCCGACTGCGCGCTTCTCGAGCAAGCCGGTGTCGACATAGCCTTCATCCCGACAGTGGAAGAAATGTATCCAGAGGAAGACACTCGTGTATTCGACCTCGGCGAGGTGGCTGCAGTGATGGAAGGCCCCATGCGTCCCGGCCACTTCAACGGAGTGGCCCAGGTGGTCAGCAAACTTTTCGATTTCACCGGTCCCACAAGAGCCTATTTCGGAGAGAAAGATTTCCAGCAGATCGCTGTGATCCGCAGAATGGTGGAACTCGAAGGCGGATTCGACGGACTTGAGATAGTGTCATGCCCGATCAAAAGACATGACGACGGTCTTGCCATGAGTTCCCGCAACGTCCGGCTCACACCTGCACAGCGCTCCGTCGCCCCATGTATTTCTCTTGCCCTGCGGTCAAGCCTCGTGATGCAGGAGACCGCGACACTCGAGGATACAAAAAAATGGGTGATCGATACCATAAACCGCTTCCCGTTCATGAATGTGGAATACTATGAGATTGTCGACGGATTCACCATGCAACCCGTCCGCGCATGGGAAAACACGGATTATGCCGTAGGATGCATAACCGCCTATTGTGGCGATGTGCGCCTCATTGACAATATCACATATTATAACCGATTAAAGCAATGATGCTCCAGATCCTTAAATCCAAGATCCATCGTGTGACAGTCACCGAAGCTCGTCTTGACTACATCGGCAGTATCACTATAGACCGGGATCTCCTTGATGCCGCCGGAATTTTGCCGGGAGAAAGAGTCTACATTGTTGACAACAACAACGGTGAGAGGCTTGACACCTATACCATAGAGGGTCCGAGAGGTTCCGGAGTTATATGCCTCAATGGTGCTGCCGCCCGTAAAGTCCAGGTTGGCGACGTAGTGATCATCATGTCATACGCCTACATGACACCCGAGGAAGCATCGGGCTTCACCCCCAAAGTAATATTCCCCGATACCGCAACCAACAGACTGGTCATCGGCTAACCCCCCACAATTTTATATCAGTATAACAACCCATTATGTTTGAAAATCTAAGCGAAAGGCTCGAACGGAGCCTCAAGATACTTAAAGGTGAGGGTAAGATCACCGAGATCAACGTTGCGGAAACACTCAAGGACGTGCGCCGCGCGCTTTTAGAGGCCGACGTAAACTATAAGGTGGCAAAGCAGTTCACTGACGAGGTCAAGGCCAAAGCCATGGGTCAGAATGTGATCAACGCCATCAAGCCCGGAGAGCTGATGGTCAAGATTGTACATGATGAACTTGCCCGTCTCATGGGTGGTGAGACTGCCCAGATCAATCTTTCCGGCAATCCAACTGTCATCCTCATGTCAGGTCTGCAAGGCTCAGGTAAGACCACGTTCTCTGGCAAGCTCGCCAGAAAGATCAAAAGCGAGCAGGGCAAGCGCCCGCTTCTCGTGGCCTGCGACGTATACCGTCCCGCCGCCATCGACCAGCTCAAGGTCATAGCTGACCAGATCGAAGTCCCCGTCTACACCGAGGAAGGCAACAAAAATCCCGTCGAAATTGCCGAAAACGCTATCAAATATGCTAAATCCAACCATCATGATCTCGTGATCATCGACACCGCCGGACGTCTGGCAGTCGACGAGCAGATGATGGAGGAGATCGCAGCGATCAAGAAGGCCGTCAAGCCGCAGGAGATCCTGTTTGTAGTCGATTCAATGACCGGCCAGGACGCAGTGAACACCGCGAAAGAATTCAACGACCGTCTTGACTTCGACGGCGTGGTGCTGACCAAGCTTGACGGTGATACCCGTGGCGGCGCGGCTCTGTCAATCCGCACGGTTGTCACAAAGCCCATCAAATTCGTAGGTACAGGCGAAAAACTCGATGCAGTGGATCTTTTCCACCCATCCCGAATGGCCGACCGCATCCTCGGCATGGGCGACATCGTGTCACTCGTCGAGAAAGCCCAGAATGCCTACGACGAGAAACAGGCCCGTGAGCTCCAGCGCAAGATAGCCAAGAATCAGTTTGATTTCAATGACTTCCTCCAGCAGATCCAGCAGATCCAGAAAATGGGTAATCTCAAGGATCTCGCCTCGATGATCCCCGGTGTCGGCAAAGCTATCAAGGACATTGATATTGACGACAACGCCTTCAAAGGTATCGAGGCCATAATCCAGTCCATGACCGCTGAGGAGCGTCGTCACCCCGAGATCCTCAACGGATCGCGCCGCAAACGTGTGGCAAAAGGATCCGGCACAAACATACAGGACGTCAACCGCCTTATCAAGCAGTTTGACGATGCCCGCAAGATGATGAAAGCCGTATCCGGCATCAAGAATCCCATGTCGCTCATGAGAGGCATGAGAGGTATGCGCAGATAAACCACAAAGCAGAAACCGATCACATAATATATAATCACACAATGACACTTATCGACGGAAAGAAAGTAGCCGACGACATCAAGAAGGAAATTGCAGCCGAGGTTGAGGAGATGGTGGCTGCCGGACAGCGACGCCCGCATCTCGCAGCGATTCTCGTAGGCCACGACGGAGGCAGCGAGACCTATGTGGCCAACAAGGTCAAAGCCTGCGAAGCGTGTGGTTTCAAATCCACGCTTATCCGCTTCGAGGACGAGGTGACCGAGGAAGAACTCCTTACTACCATCGGCAAGCTCAACACCAATCCCGAGGTCGATGGGTTCATAGTCCAGCTCCCCCTTCCGCGCCACATCTCCGAGCAGCGTGTCATTGAGACTATCGATTACCGTAAGGATGTCGATGGCTTTCATCCGGTCAATGTCGGACGTATGTCCATCGGGCTTCCGTGTTTTGTTTCAGCCACTCCATCAGGTATCCTTGAGCTTCTCCGCCGCTACAATGTGAAGACCAAGGGCGCGAACTGCGTTGTCCTCGGCCGCAGCAACATCGTCGGCAAGCCTGTGGCCACACTCATGATGCAGAAAGCGGATCCGGGCAATGCCACCGTCACGGTGCTCCACAGTGCGTCACGCGATATAAAGGACGTGTGCCGCAACGCCGACATAATCATCGCGGCTCTCGGTTCGCCGGGCTTCGTCACAGCCGATATGGTCAAGGAGGGAGCCACGATAATCGATGTCGGGACAACAAGGGTTCCGGATGCCACACGCAAGAGCGGATTCCGCCTGCGCGGCGACGTGGATTTCGACAATGTGGCCGAAAAATGCGCTTTCATCACCCCCGTACCGGGCGGTGTCGGCCCCATGACCATCTGCTCGCTGATGCGCAACACTCTCCTTGCGGCTAAAAAGGAGATCTACAACTGAGCGATGGTCTGATAGTCTGTCATTTTTGCAGGATATTTAACTAAATTTGTCAGTTTTGGATTTTGGCATTTCTTTTGCAGGAATGTTATATAGTAAGAAAAATCTAAAACTGACATAATCATGCAAAAAGGACACATTGGTGTTACTACCGAGAACATTTTCCCGGTCATAAAGAAATTCCTCTATTCCGACAACGAAATTTTCCTCCGCGAGCTGGTATCCAATGCCATCGATGCCACATCTAAGCTGAAAACACTCTCATCATTCGGCGAATACAAGGGTGAGCTCGGCGACATGAAGGTCGAGGTCAAGGTGGACAAGGAGGCAGGCACACTCACCGTCTCCGACCACGGAATCGGCATGACCGCCGAGGATATCGAAAAATATATCAACCAGATAGCCTTCTCCGGAGCTGAGGAGTTCGTCAACAAATACAAGGATACAGCCACAAGCATCATAGGCCACTTCGGCCTCGGATTCTACTCGGCCTTCATGGTGTCAAGCCAGGTAGAGATACGCTCTCTTTCCTACAAGGAGGGAGCCGAAGCCGTCCACTGGACCTGCGACGGATCGCCGGAATACACTATGGGACCGTGCGACAAGACCACACGCGGCACAGATATAATCCTACACATCGATGATGACAACAAGGAGTATCTCGAGCAGGCTCGCATCGACACCCTTCTCAAGAAATATTGCCGCTTCCTTCCCGTCCCCGTTGTAAGCGGAAAAGAGCAGGAATGGAAGGATGGCAAGTATGTGGATACCGACCGCGACAAGGTGATCAACGCCACCGAACCTGCCTGGACCAAGAAACCGTCCGATCTGACCGACGACGATTACCGCAAGTTCTACCGCGAGCTATATCCCGGTCAGGAAGATCCTCTCTTCTGGATCCATCTCAACGTCGACTATCCCTTCAACCTCACGGGTATCCTGTACTTCCCTAAGATCAAGAGCAATCTTGACATCCGCAAGGATCGTATCCAGCTCTACTGCAATCAGGTGTTTGTCACCGATTCCGTTGAGGGTGTGGTTCCCGAGTTCATGATGCTGCTCCAGGGTGTCATCGACTCCCCTGACATACCGCTGAACGTGTCGCGTTCGTATCTTCAGAGCGATACGGCGGTCAAAAAGATCTCCGGCTACATCACCAAGAAAGTAGCCTCACGTCTTGAGGAACTTTACAAGAACAACCGTACAGACTTCGAGGCAAAATGGGACGACATCAAGATATTCATCGAATACGGTATGCTCACCGACGAGAAGTTCTGCGATTCAGCCATGAAGTTCACGCTTCTCAAGGATACCGAGGGCAAATACTTCACACTTGAGGAATACCGCACGCTCATCGAGTCCGGGCAGACCGACAAGGACGGCAACGTAGTCTATATCTACGCTACTGATCCCGTGGCTCAATACAGTTACATCCAGGCAGCCAATTCCAAAGGCTACAATGTGCTGCTGATGGATGGACAGCTCGACGGCCACTTCCTGTCAATGCTCGAGAGCAAGATCGACAAGACCCGCTTCGTCAGGGTTGACAGTGAATCTACATCCAATCTTGTTCCGAAAGAGGATCGTAAGGAATCCGATCTCAACGCCGACCAGATCTCACTCCTCACCACTCTGTTCAAGTCCCGACTGCCCAAGCTCGATAAAGCCGAATTCCTCGTATCGTTCGAGTCTCTCGACCCGGCTGCAGATCCCGTTCTGATCACTCAGAACGAGTATATGCGACGCATGAAGGACATGGCCGCCACACAACCGGGCATGGGCTTCTACGCCGAACTGCCCGACAATTACAATCTTATTGTCAACACTTCCCAGCCGGTGGTGGTCAAGGTGCTCGATGAGGCGGAAAAAGCCCTTTCTGACAAACTCGAACCGCTGCGCAAGACCGTCAGCGAGAGCAATGAGAAGCTCACGGCTCTTCGCGCTGAAATAAAGGACAATAAGCCCACCGACGACCAGAAAGAGCAGGAGAAAAAACTCATGGATTCCGTCGAGAAAGCACGTTCGGAACAGGAGAAGATCATCGCAGGCTATGCCGACGACAAGCCCGTGGTAAAGCAGGCAATCGATCTTGCCCTTCTTGCCAACGGATTGTTGCGCGGACGTGAACTCAGTGAGTTCATCCATCGCTCCGTGACATTGCTCTGAAAAGCACACAAACCTACCCGTTTCCATGCACCCGACGATAGATTTTATCGCCGGGTGTCTGTTTTTTGAAATTTTTAGTTACCTTTGTGGTGAAAATTCCTAATCTTCTGATCACAATCAACTATTTATCAGACATGAAATCTATCAAATTCTTACTTATCGCAGTCGCAGTGATGCTCTGCTCGGCATCAGCCTATGCCGGAGGTCCGATAAAGTTCGGTCCCAAAGTAGGTCTTACTGTCAACAAGCTCCACTTCAACCAAAGCACACTGGACTCTGACAATCAGACAGGTTGGACGGCCGGTGCGATGCTGGACGCTACAATCCCCGTGATAGGTATCGGAGCCGATCTCTCGCTCATGTACGTGCGCAGAAACTCTGAATATATGGTTCAGAACGGCCTCAACAAAGACAACCGTGACTATATCGAGATTCCTCTCAACCTCAAATACAAATTCAACTTCCCGGTTGTCAGCAAACTGCTTGTGCCATATATCGGTGTCGGTCCGAGCGTGTCATTCCTGACAAGCAAGAAGAGCCTTGACAATGTCTACAAGAACAAGAGCGTCGACTGGGCCTTCAACTTTGGTATCGGTGTTCAGCTCCTGAGCCACCTTGATGTGAACGCTCGCTACGGGCTCGGTCTCACAAAGGCTGTCCACGCCCTTGACAACAACGCACAAGCTGCCGGAATCGAAGGTAAGAACCGCTACTGGACAGTCACGCTTGCATATCTTTTTTAAAAGAAAAAAATACCATTCCTTCCCCCATGAAGATGCGGATCTCACTGATTCCGCATCTTTTTTGTAGCTACGCGACATTATCGCACCTTTTGGCAATTTTCACGATGTAATTTTGCATAAAAAACATCAGTAACCATGAAAAATATGCCAATCTCACGAAAAGTCTACAAGGACATCAAAACTCGCATCAGCGAAACGCTATCGGCCTATGAATCCTCTGTAAATGAGGCCATGAGGCTATTTGAAAGCTATCTCATAGGTGAATCCGCAGAGAGTGACGACAATATCGCCACAGTGGCTTTCATGATGGTGAAGACAGAGATCGACCGTGCGGTCGAACGCTCACGCAAGGCTCGTGCGCGAGCCGAGAAGAAAAGAATCGAGAAGGAGACTGAGCTCCGGGAACTCGTCATTGCCCGCACCAAGCGCGAGGCGTCCCGTGCGTTCGGTCAGGAGATTTCCAGAATATCCGAGGAGACTCATGTGAAAATGCGCAGAAACGGCGGATACTATGTCAGTAAAGTCTATCCCGACAGAGAGAAATTCATTGAAGAGTGGATCCGTGTAAAAAATGATGAACTGTACGGACTTGATTTGAATGAACAGCTCAGACATCTCGACGGACTTGCTGAAGCCGCCATGCGACGCTTCAAGACCAAATAAAGGATTTAAGGATTGCTAAAAGAGTTGTTTTTCTCATCGGTTTTTCGTATCTTTGTATGATATGATCAACAGAAATAAGGACAACGAACAAAATATTTTCATCCGCGGAGCCAAAGTCAACAATCTCAAGAATGTAGACATCGAAATCCCTCGCGGAAAACTCATAGTGATCACCGGAGTATCCGGATCCGGCAAGTCTTCTCTCGCCTTCGACACCCTCTATGCCGAAGGTCAGCGGCGATATGTGGAGAGCTTGAGCAGCTATGCACGCCAGTTCATGGGAAAGATGCCGAAGCCCGAGTGTGACACCATAATAGGACTTCCTCCAGCCATAGCCATAGAGCAGAAAGTCAACACCAGGAATCCCAGGAGTACGGTAGGGACATCTACCGAGATATACGACTATCTGCGGCTGCTTTTCGGCCGTATCGGCCGCACCATATCGCCCGTAAGCGGAGAAGAAGTGAAGAAACACACCATCGAGGATGTAGTCGCATCAGCTACCGCATATCCCGACGGTACGAGAATAGCCGTGCTTGCTCCTATCGTGCTTCCGGAGGGCAGGAAACTGCTATCCCAACTCGACGTGTACCTGAAAGCCGGCTATGCGCGACTGATGGACAGGAAAGGAAATTTCATCGACCTTGAGGATCTTATCTCCGAAATCCGGAATGCCGAACCGGAGAAATACAGTGCCGATGACTATTCTCTTGTGATAGACCGTCTGGCTGTCAGTCATGAAGGCGACGAGCTGAGCCGCCTGGCAGATTCGGTGGAGGCTGCATTCTTCGAGGGTCACGACAAACTCCGTCTCATGATATGGCCGGAAGGTGGCAAGACCGTTGTCAAGGAATTCTCAAGAATTTTTGAAGCTGACGGGATGTGCTTCGAGGAACCGTCTGACATGATGTTCAACTTCAACAATCCGGTGGGAGCTTGTCCGGTCTGCGAAGGTTTCGGGCGCGTCCTCGGAATCGACGAGCGACTTGTCGTCCCGGTAAACACCCTTTCGGTCTACGACGATGCCGTGGCCTGCTGGAGAGGAGAGAAGATGAGCGAATGGAAAAGGATTTTCATAAAGGACAGTGCACAGTTCGGTTTCCCGATCCATAAGCCGTATATGGATCTGTCGGCAGAGGAGAAAGATCTTCTTTGGCATGGGCCTAAAAACGAGGCGAAATACAGGTCAAGATTTACCTACGGGGAATTCCCATCAATCGACCGTTTCTTCAAGATGGTCGATGAGAACATCTACAAGATCCAGTATCGCGTGATGAAGGCTCGGTTTCAGGGCAAGACCATTTGTCCGGCCTGTCACGGGTCACGCCTACGTCCGGAGGCTTCGTATGTCAAGATAGCCGGTCGTACAATCGGTGAGCTTGTCAGGATGCCGGTGTCCGGACTATATTCATTTTTCGATACTCTCGTGCTCGACGACAAGGATGCGCGGATAGCAAAACGTCTTCTGACTGAAATACGCAACAGGCTCGGCTATCTTGTGGAGGTCGGCCTCGGATATCTCACGCTCGACCGCCTCAGCAATTCGCTATCAGGAGGTGAGAGCCAGCGCATCAATCTTGCCACATCTCTCGGCAGCAGCCTCGTGGGGTCGCTTTATATTCTTGACGAACCTTCAATCGGACTTCACTCGCGCGACACAGGCCGACTGATAACCGTGCTGAAAAAACTGCGCGACCTCGGCAATACGGTAGTCGTGGTGGAGCACGACGAGGAGATAATGCGTGCTGCCGACTATCTCATTGATGTCGGACCCGATGCCGGAAGACTCGGCGGAGAAATCATATTCCAGGGCAAGCCATACGCCGCAGAGGATCTTTCCAATGCTCCCGGTGCTGACAGGAGCTACACAGCCCGTTATCTTTCCGGCCAGTTATCCATTCCTGTCCCTAAGCAGCGGCGGAAATGGCGAGACTCGATCACGGTGTGTGGTGCGCGCGAGCATAACCTGAAGGATATCGACGTGACATTTCCCCTCGGGGTCATGACCGTAGTTACCGGTGTGTCCGGATCGGGAAAGTCGACACTTGTGCGCGACATACTATACCGCGCCCTCAACCGCAGGCTCGGCAATTCCGGCGATGCGCCGGCCATGTTTCGCTCTCTTACCGGCGATATATCACGGATCAGGAATGTCGAATTCGTGGATCAGAATCCCATTGGAAAATCCACAAGATCAAATCCTGCTACTTATCTGAAGGCGTTCGACGAGATCCGTCGGCTGTTCGCATCCACCCAGGCTGCCAAGCAGATGGGATTCCCCCACTCTTACTTCTCATTCAATTCCGACGGCGGACGCTGTGACGTGTGCAAGGGTGAGGGTGTGATCAATATAGAGATGCAGTTTATGGCTGATATATCCATCCCTTGCGATGAATGTCATGGACTGAGATACAAGAAAGAGATCCTTGAAATAAAATACCGGGGGAAAAATATCCACGACATACTGGAGATGACCATCGACCAGGCCATCTCATTCTTCGGCGAGGAGGCCAGCTCACAGGAGAAAAGAATTATAAAACGCCTCAAGCCACTGCAGGATGTGGGTCTCGGCTATATAAAGATCGGACAGAATTCATCGTCACTCTCCGGAGGTGAGAATCAGCGTGTGAAGCTGGCATCATTCTTTGCCGACGAGGCCCGCGAACCGACCATGTATATCTTTGACGAACCGACTACCGGACTTCACTTCCACGATATCGCAACACTGATGAAATCATTCGACCGTCTGATCTCGATGGGTCATACCGTACTCATAATCGAGCATAATCTGGATGTAATCAAATGTGCTGATCATGTCATCGATATAGGACCGGAGGGTGGCGACGCCGGAGGCTCTGTGGTGGCAACCGGAACCCCCGAGGAGATAGCCGGATGTCCCGACTCTTATACGGGTAAATATCTTGCGGAAAAACTTCAGTAGACAATACAAACATACACAATATCATATAAAATGGCAAAAATTGGTGATCGTGTCCGATTTCTCAATTCTATCGGCGGAGGAATTATCAAACGTATCGAAGGAAACATAGCCTACGTGGACGACGACGGCTTCGAGACCCCTACCCTTCTGCGAGAGTGTGTGGTAGTGGCTCCGGCTGACGACACTAAGAGCAAGGTGGCAAACAGTATGGAATCACTGAAGGAGGTCCGACCGGCTCCCTCGGCTGCCGCGCCGGCAGAAGATATTCCGGAAGTCGTGGAAACACCTGAGGGGGAGAAGCTGAACGTTGTGCTTGCCTATGAGCCTTCAGATCTGAAACATCTCAACATATCGTCATTCGACACATATCTTGTCAACGACTCCAACTACTACCTGTATTTCACATATCTCTCCCGCGCTGACGGTGCTGCCGGCTGGACCACGAGATATGCGGGTGTCGTCGAGCCTAACATCCAGGTGTTTCTTGAGGAAATAGCAGGATCCGATCTCCCGGCCATGGACCGTATAGCAATACAGATCATCGCGTTCAAGGAAGGGAAAGAATTCACTCTGAAATCGCCCGTGGCCGTGGAGATACCGCTCGACACAACCAAATTCTTCAAGATGCACTGTTTCAAGGACAACGTGTACTTCGAGAAGGATGTCATTGCCATAGACATTGTCACCAACGACAGACCACGGTCACGCATGGTGATTGACTCGGGACGTATCGAGGAGGGAATGAGGCAGAAAAAAGCCATCGACCGTCCGGTGAGGAAACCTGTCAAGCGGCAGAAAAATGCCACCGGTCTGCTCGAAGTGGATCTCCATATCAACGAACTGGTCGACTCCACCGCCGGACTCTCGTCCGCAGATATGCTCAACCTCCAGGTTGATGAATTCCGCCGCGTGATGGATGAGAATCTAAGGAACCACGGTCGTAAGATCGTTTTTATCCACGGCAAGGGTGAAGGTGTGCTGCGCAACGCACTCATGAAGGAGTTGACCCATCGCTATAAAGGTCACGACGTGCAGGATGCATCGTTCAGGGAATACGGATTCGGAGCCACACAAGTAACTATACGATGATAATATGCTTCTCGGGCACCGGCAACAGCCGGGCCGTTGCCGATGAACTCGGAAAGCAGCTCGGACATGAAGTCGTGATGCTCACCGACATCGCCGAAGCTCCCTGTTGGGATTGCGGCGACGATCAGATCATCTGGGTTTTCCCCGTCCACTCATGGGGTATGCCGGAGGTGGTCCGCAAGATGATACGCCGCGTCAGCCTGACCGGACACAGCTCCGGTGCGACCCATCATTTAGTGGCGACCTGTGGCGATGACTGCGGCTACACCGACAGGATGTGGCGGCGGGAGATCGAGAGACATGGATGGAAAACCGGAGGCGCATACACCGTGGAAATGCCCAATACCTACGTGGCTCTCCCATTTTTTGATGTTGACAAGCCGGAGGTAAGGGATCGCAAACTCGCCGGGATGCCGGGTCGTGTAAAGATCATAGCCGATGAATTACGGAGCGACCATCCGCAGACCGATCTGATCCGGGGTGCCATGCCCGGACTGAAGACCGGCGTGATATATCCATTCTTCATGAAGAACCTGATCCGGCCGGCCAAATTCAAGGTGTCGGCCGACAAATGCATCTCATGCGGCAGATGCGTGAAAATATGTCCGCTCGGAAATGTTTCGCTTGAAAACGGCCGCAATCCGGAATGGCACACCGCCTGTTGCGGCTGTCTCGCCTGCTATCACGTATGCCCGGTCAAAGCCATATCGTATGGCCGCTTCACCAAAGGCAAAGGTCAGTACTATTTCGGCATATCCACAGACAAGAAACAATAGCGGACACCGCTTTTAGGATCTGTCTCGGTGAATTGCGGTTCCGGCAGTTCCACATCCGGAAATCTCACGTCCGCATCCGGACATTCGGCATCAATGAGGGTAAGATCTAATTCATCCGCCATCGGCAGAGCCTGACGGTATATCTCCCCACCGCCTATCACGTATGCTCTTTCCACGTCCCCACACGCAGCTATGGCATCCTCAAGGGAGTGTACCACATCCACTCCGTCATAATGAAACTCCGCCGATCGGGTGACGACTATATTCCTTCTTCCCGGCAGCGGGCCGTTGGGGAACGACTCGAATGTCTTTCGTCCCATTATGATGGGACAGCCCATGGTCAGAACCTTGAACCTCTTGAGATCAGCCGGAATATGGAAAAGAAGAGACCCTTGATTCCCTATGGCAAGATCACGGGTCACGGCTGCGATCAGAACGAGTCTCATACCGCTACATCAGCTTTGATATGAGGCTGCGCTTCATAGCCTTCGAGCGTGAAATCCTCATATTTGAAATCAAAAATATCCCTGACATCCGGATTGAGCTTCATCACCGGAAGCCTCCCCGGCTCGCGCTGCAACTGCGTCCTGACCTGCTCGAAATGATTGTGGTAGATGTGCGTGTCGCCAAGCGTATGGACAAACTCACCGGGTTTCAGTCCCGTCACCTGCGCCACCATGAGCAACAGCAGTGAGTAAGATGCGATATTGAAAGGCACTCCGAGGAAACAGTCGGCACTCCTCTGGTAGAGCTGAAGCGAGAGCTTGCCGTCAGCGACATAGAATTGGAACAGCAGATGACACGGAGGCAACGCCATATCCGGAAGATCCGCCACATTCCACGCGCTGACAATGATACGACGCGATTCAGGATTTTTCCGGATTGTCTCGATCACATCCTTTATCTGGTCTATATGGCCGCCACGGTAATCGGGCCATGACCGCCACTGATAGCCATAGATATGGCCGAGATCACCGTCCGGACGTGCCCACTCGTTCCATATCCTCACTCCATGCTCCTGGAGATACTTCACGTTGGTATCTCCTTTCAGGAACCAAAGAAGCTCATATATGATGGATTTGAGATGCAACTTCTTGGTGGTCAGCAGGGGGAATCCCTCGCTGAGGTCAAAACGCATCTGATAGCCGAATATACTTCTTGTTCCGGTGCCCGTGCGGTCGCCACGGTCGACACCCTCCTTCATTATCTTTTCTAAAAGCGCGAGATACTGTTTCATGTCTGATTCTTATTTAAGAAAGGCCATTGACCACGATTGCCTTGTCCGGCACGGCGGGACAGACAAACTGACACGCCCCGCAGCCGATACACAGAGATGCGTCCACCACAGGAGCCGGGCCACGGCCGTGGATATGCTTATCGACCATACTGATCGCCTCAAGCTTGCAGGCCTCCGCGCACTTGCCACAAAACCTATCTTCTGAATATGATATGCACCTTAGCAAGGTGACGCTCGCCAGGCCCACGGAGGCATGACGCTTTTCTTCTTTTGTAAGAGGCTTCAGGGCACCGGTAGGACACAGATGAGTGCATCGTGTGCATCCGACAGCACATCTTGCGATATCGTAGTTCTTGACCGGATGCAACATCCGGAGAAAACCGTACTCCGTAGTCGATGGTCTTAATACCCCTGTCATGCAGTGCGAGATGCATAGGCCACAACCCGTACACCGATCAAGAAATTCCTTACGGTCAAAAACACCGGGAGGAGTGACAGGCACCTGCGGCACCGTAGGTCTTTGATCCTTGAACAAGCCGCCGGCAAGCCGCGACATCTTCTTGGTTTCAGCAGCAGCCACCGTCGATGCAGCAGCCACAACGCCCACCGTGAGAAAAGACCTGCGGTCGAGCATGAGTCTGCCTCCGGGGACATTGTCGCCGGGATTTCTTGTCTCTACATGGCCACCGTCAAAACCCGCCGCACTTCCTGCAAGCGATTCCTGACTGCGCATCATCATGGGGATGGACAACTGATGGCGCGTCATGGTGTAGTGAATGGCATCATTGGGACATACCGGCAAACAGTCAAAACAATCGACACATCTCGACATATCGACCACATGGGATGTAAGATCTATACACCGGGACTTACACACGTGCTCGCATTTCCTACACTGGATACACTTGTCGGTATCTATATCGATCCTGAAGATCGAATATCTCGACACATACCCTAAAGTCGTACCGACCGGACACAATGTGTTGCAGACAAGACGGCCGTGCCTCATTGCCACAGCGGCTATCACACCAAGTATGACAAACGAGGACACGATCCCGAGGAGCGATGCCGCCCCGATCGTGACAGGTACTGACGAGAAAAAATTAGAGATCCACAGCCATACGGGCTGGACAAGATAGACACATCCACGAGCATATATACTGTAAGGATCAAAGAATGTTATGACTGCGGAAATACCGAGGAAAATTGACAGGACAACTACCGACAGCGTGAGATTCCTGAGCCTGTTGCCCGGCTCGCGATAGTGGTAATCCATTCTGTGATTCCGAACGCGCAGACGCGGCAGTCTGGCAAAAAGATCCTGGAATGTACCCAACGGACATATCGTGGAACAGTACAGACGGCCGAAAACAAGCGTGACAATAAGGATCACGACAATCGTGATGACCGAAAAAGCCATGGCCGCCGGAATAAACTGGATCTTAGCCAGAAATCCGGCTAATCTGGGGACAGTCATGGCATGGCTGGTTATGACGGCAGTTAGAAGAGCCGTCACGACAGCAGCAACCAGAATACGGCTCCATCGCAATATGTGCGGTATCGTTGTTTTTGCCATTTCACCGCAAAGATAAGCAAATTTGAGGAGAAATCCGACAATTTTTTATTCCATCGTCCGGACTATTGTCGCTATTGCCTCGGCAGCTATGCCCTCTCCCCTGCCCGCGAATCCAAGTTTTTCAGTTGTGGTAGCTTTCACGGACACACAGTCTGCCTCGACTCCGAGGTCCGAGGCCACGTTGGCGATCATCTCCGGGATATAGGTCAGCAGTTTGGGTCGCTGCGCTATTATGGTGACATCCACATTGTTGACGATATAGCCACGCTCTCCTATTATCTCCACGACCTTGCGCAGAAGCTTACGGGAATCCGCGCCCTCGTAGGCCGGATCCGTATCAGGGAAATGGAACCCGATGTCGCGCATGGCCGCTGCCCCAAGCAGGGCATCGGAGAGAGCATGGAGAGCTACATCAGCGTCACTATGACCCAGCAGACCGTATTCGTAGGGAATTCTCACGCCGCAGAGGATCAGATCACGACCCTCGACCAAACGGTGAACATCATATCCGAGACCGCATCTCATGACCATCACTTCCCCCCGAAGATTTCCTTCAGACCATCCATGTCGAAGGTCAGTGTAAAACGCAGTGTCTGATCGAGCGGAGAGGTCTGCGCGGTGGCAAGCATATAGGATGCATCTAAACGCAGGACATTGAGGGCAAATCCGGCTCCTATACCGAAATACTGCAGGTTACCCTTGGATGGATGCTGGTAGTAATATCCCGCACGGAGGAAGAACTGATCGTTATAGTTGTATTCACCGCCGAGCGAGAAGGAGATTTCCTTAAATTCTTCCGACATACCCCCGGGAGCGTCGCCAAACGACTTGAATATACCCTTGATGGACGACATATTCTGCCAATCCTCATAGGCCTTCACATATGCGATCTCCCCTTCCGTGTCGTCGGCGAAGTCATCGCGGCGAGGCATGGTTGGTACGAGAAGTTTATTTAGGTCAAGATTGAGCGACAGATTGTGGTAGTCGGCAAGCGGGAAGGTGAATGACGTGCCTATACGCAGATTGGTCGGAAGGAACGCAGGGTTGTCGCCATGATTATAATTGACCTTTGAACCGATATTGGATATATCGAAACCCCATGACCACTGGCACTCATTGCGACCGATTATCGGATAAGTGGTGTAATATCCGGAGATGTCGGCGGAGAAAGCCGATGCTCCGGTGGAATTGTCGCCCGCATAGCTTTCAGAGAAACCGAGATCGGAATATATATAACGGAACACAACACCCATCGAGAACTTCTCCGACAACTTGCGCGAATATCCGACATCAAGCGACATCTCGTAAGGATTGAGAGTGGTGCCGCCGGTATCACCAGCATAGTCAGTCGTCACCTCTCCGAGAGAGAAGTAACGCAGTGAAGCCGAGACTGCCTGATTGTCGTCCTGACCGATCTTCCAATATCCCGCGAGATTCGCAAGAAAAATATCGTTGACGAGTTTGCGCAACCACGGTGTATAGCTGATACCCACCGCACCCTTGCTATACGCGAAGGCATATTTCGACGGATTCCAGAACTGGCTGTTTACATCAGGATCCGTGGCCGCGCCAAGATCACCCATCGAGGCGCCACGGGCATCGGGAGCGATCCCGAGCGAGACGACGCCGGTCTGGATAGGGTTGAAATCCTCCTTACTCTGCGCCATCGCTGATACTGCCGCGAGAGTGGTGACGGATAATGCAAGAAATATCTTTTTTGAGAGATTCATCTGTAAAAAATAATGCGATTATATACAATACACATTTATAATAACTGAATATTCTCTCTTTTATTGCATGGTCAATCCCGTTTTACGAGCAATATGACATTTTCGACGTGCTGGGTGTGGGGGAACATATCCACCGGTTGCACAACGGCAACATCATACTTAGCGTGAAGCAATGCCACATCACGGGCCTGAGTGGCGGGGTTGCAGCTCACATAGACAATTCTGCTCGGCCCGGCATCGAGTATGACCTTCACCACATCCTCGTGCATTCCCGCACGCGGAGGATCAACAATCATCACGTCAGGACGTCCGTGACTGTCTATAAATCCGGCTGTCAGCACATCTTTCATGTCACCGGCATAGAAGTCAGTATTGTCAAGTCCGTTGACCCGGGCATTTACCTTGGCATCCTCAATAGCCTCGGGGATATACTCTATACCTATGACCTTACGTGCATTTCTCGCCACGAAACAGGCGATCGTGCCGGTGCCGGTATAGAGATCATAGACAAGCTCGTCGCCTTTCAGCCCGGCGAGTTCCCGAGCCACACTGTACAGGCGGTATGCCTGGCGGGAATTGGTCTGGTAGAACGACTTGGGACCAATGCGGAAACGCAGGCCCTCCATATCCTCCTCAATATACGGTTTTCCCGCATAGAGTTGCGGTTCGAGGTCGTTCATGGAATCGTTAAGCTTGGTGTTCACGACATGGAAAAGCGAAGTGATCTCAGGAAACTTCGTCTTCACCGCCTCCATCAGTTCCCCGATTTTGGTCTTGTCGTCCTCACCGACAGACATCACCACCATCACCTCTCCGGTATCGGCGATCCTGATCATGAGTGTGCGCAGGAATCCGTGGTTGGCGCGTATGTCGTAGAATTCATAATCCTTATCCTTGCCAAAATCCTTGATGAACAATCTTATGCGGTTGCCGAGATCATGCTGGAGATAACACTTGTGGATATCGAGCACCTTGTCAAACCCACCGGGAATATGGAATCCCGCGGCACGCCTGTCCGGAAATTCCTCGCCGGATCTGAGCTGGTCGAATGTGAGCCACATCTTCGACGAGAATGTATATTCCATCTTGTTGCGGTATTCCCAGACGGTTTCAGATCCGATGATAGGACTGATCTCCGGCACCGGCACCTTGGCTATGCGCTTCAAGGCATCGCTGACCTGCTGCTGCTTGCATTTTAGCTGAAACTCATACGGAAGATGCTGCCAACGGCAGCCACCACATACAGTGAAATGTCCGCAACGCGGCTCCACACGGATTACTGACGGAGATACAAGCCGCTCTATGTGGCCCTCGGCATAATTTTTTTTCTTCCGGTCGATCTTGACATCCGCCACATCGCCCGGTGCCCCGAACGGGACGAATACAACCATCTCGTCGACACGCGCAAGAGCATTGCCCTCGGCTGCGACATCCGTTATAACGACATTCTCCAGTACCGGGAGTTCCTTCTTCTTTCTACTCATGAGATCAGATTTTGCGGCAAAATTACGAAATTTTTTCAGCATGGAAACCATAATCATTCCACAAGCTCCTTGAAAAGGCGGTCAAATGTGGCCTGAAGATCGTCCGTGACACCAGGATGTGGACGTGAGGTTCGGATACAGGCACTTTTTTCAGCCGTAATCCATCTGAAACGTTCCTCCACCGGGTATTGAGCTATCGGACCTGCCTCGGGATGGCCGGCAGCAATATCCTCGAACGCCTTTATCTGCCGGCGAAGGACATCGCACGGGATACTGCCTTTCCCGAAAATGTCCAGACGCCCGTCATCAAGCAAGACATCAAGACGCATCCAACGCCGGCGCTTGCATATCATGGCCAGTCCGATATTGACGAATTCTTCACGCTCAACACGCGGTACGTAGCGGAGGACGGCATACTCATATAAATTTTCGGCGGGCATCGAGGGCATGGTCTAAAAATATTTTGGAGTTCTGGAGTCTTAGTGTGAGGAAACGCAGATATACACCGCGCAATTCGTCAGGCGTGCCCGGCGCTCCCGGCCATTCAAGCCACGAGTCAGGGATCATGGCGACTATTTCCGACAGAAAATCAGGGGTAATGAGTGTCAAAGCCCTCTCATGGGCAGCTTCGAGGCAGGAAGCCTTGGTGAGCAGTGCATGATCCTTGATGTAAGGGAACGGTGAAAGCGCCGCCTTCTCCCATCCGGTCCATGAATGATGGAAAAACAGGGATGCTCCATGGTCGATCAGCCATATCTCGCGGCCATGCCACACCAGTATGTTAGTATTCTTGATCGTGCGGTCCACATTTGTGATAAACGCGTCAAGCCACACTATATCGGATGCCATCTGCGGATCCACTATGTTAGCGTATGGGTCGAATGTCAACGCCCCGTCCAGGAAGTGCAGACCGATATTGAGTCCGCGGCTCGCTTTTAGAAGATCCTGGATCTCCTCGTCAGGCTCGGTGATTCCGAACCGTTCATCAACATCGAGAAATACAGGTTCAGGCACATTAAGTCCGAGACGCATAGCGATCATCGCACCGATAAACTCAGCTATTAGAGCCTTGGTGCCATGACCGGCACCACGAAACTTCACAACATATTTGAAACCATCGTCGGCCTCGGCCAATGCCGGCAGAGACCCGCCCTCACGCATGGGAGCGATGTAGCGTGTGACATTCTGATGTCTGAGTGGATCCATAATCTTAAAAATCAATCAGTTTGTTTTCCCTACGGGCTTGCTGACGGCTTTTCGTCTGGAAATGCCACCATTCGTTGCGTATGGATCTGAAGCCGCCCTCCCTCATCACCTTACGCAGGAGCCGGCGATTGGCCATCTCCTCACGGCTCATGACACCGCGACGTACCATCGACTCCTCCGTATCGATGTGTGATTCCACACCGAGATGGTCGACAGGAGTTCCCATGGGCAGCTCATGCCCGAGCGAGTCGGTCAATGTGATATCCACGGCCAGACCATAATTGTGCAGTCCGCCACCACGAGCCGGATTTGAGACATAATTAGCCTTGGAGGTGCCTCTGACGGCATCAAACATCTTCCTCTGGACGCTCATGGGACGGGCGGCATCCTTGACAAGCAACCTGAGCGAAGGATCTTCCCGCCTGAGAGCAGCGGCAGCCTTGGCAAGAGCATCTGCCGCTGACGGATGCAGCCATGCCCGCGACATACCGTCGTACAGCACGACCCCGGTGAAATTATCATCACGGGCATACATAAGTTCCACACCTACGCCGAGAGTGGAGACATCGACAAAGCCAAGACCACTCATCCGGTCGTCAATGGATCCGGCTGAGACCGCCATGGATGCCGACAATAACAATATGCCTGTAAATATTCTCATCGTGATACAAAATTAGTACATACGCAGGAAACAGCGATATAAAAAATCTTAATTTCCTAACAATTCCACCCCAATTTGCGTAACTTTGCGGTCATTATGCAGACAATCATCCGCACATTCTTGCTCATCATATCAGCAATCCTCACATTTCCGTCCACGGCGCAGATCAATACTGACCAGGTGCTACGCATAGGCCGGAACAACCTCTATTTCGAGGATTATGTACTTTCGATACAGTATTTCAATCAGGTAATCAACGTCAAGCCCTACCTCGCGCAGCCATACTTCCTCAGAGCCATAGCCAAGTTGAACCTTGATGACTTCCAGGGAGCGGAGAATGACGCCACACTCGCCATAGAGAGGAATCCGTTCATCACCGACGCATGGGAAGTGAGAGGTGTGGCCCGACAGAATCTCGGGAAGAACAAGGAAGCAATCGAAGACTACAACGAAGCCCTCGAAATGCTCCCTGAAAACCGCGGACTGCTCTACAACAAAGCAATTGCGCAGCAAGACATAAAGGACTTCAAGGGTGCTCACGATACATACGAGAAACTGCTGAAGAGATTTCCGAACTTCGAGGGCGGTTATCTCGGACGGGCACGTCTTCGACTGGCCGAGAAAGACACAATCGGCGCTAAAGATGACATAGACAAGGCTCTCGGGATAAACAAGAACGCGGTGAACGGCTACGTGATGAGAGCCGACATAGCCATATCGTCACACAATGACTATGCCAAGGCGCTCGAGGACATGAACCAAGCCATAAAACTGCAACCGCAATACGCCGGATTCTTCATCAACCGCGCATATCTGCGCTATATGACAGATGATTTCCAAGGCGCATTCGCCGACTATGACTATGCGCTGCAGCTCGAACCGCACAACAGCATAGCCCTCTTCAACAGAGGAGTGCTCCGGGCTGAGGTACATGATACCAACAAAGCCATAGACGATTTCACATCTGTGATAAATCTCAATCCCGACGACTACAAAACTCTCTACAACCGAGCCATCCTTCTTGCCGACATACAGGCCTACGACCAAGCTATCGAGGATCTTGACAAGGTGATAGAGGCTTTCCCTGACTTCGCGGCAGCTTATTTCGTGAGGTTCGACGTGAACCGCCGGAAAGGCGATATGAAATCTGCAGAGAAAGACTATGACAAATCGTTGAGTCTCGCCAAGACAAAGGTGAAGATCAATACCTCATCTCCATTCGCGAAAGAGACAGCCGGATCCATGGAGGAGAAAGTGGATGATGACGGTGGAGAAATGGAAACAGCCATGCACACGGAGACACAGGAGGAAGTGAAACGCAGGTTCACATCGCTGACCACAATCGCCGACAACTCCACACCGGAACAGGTGTTCAACAACAAGGAGATACGCGGCAAGGTGCAGGACAGGAACATCAACATATCCTTAGAGCCGATATTCAACATCACTTACTATACTTCACCGACAGAGCTGAAACTCAGCGGCGACTATGTGCGTGAGGTCAATGACCTGAACGCCACCCGCGCCCTGAGGATGATACTCCAGGTGACCAACCATGAGCCGGGCATGACGGACGAAGAGACGGCATCCAACCATTTCAGCTCAATCAACTACTACAACTCATACATAGCGAGCCATACACCGCGTGCCATCGACTATTTCGGCAGAGCTATGGACTTCCTGACACTGCGCGACTATGAAAACGCGATAGCGGATCTTGACAAGGCCATAAGGATCTCCCCTGATTTCACACTGGCATATCTCGTGAGAGCCAACGCCCGCTATCTCAACGGGAAAATGGAACATGACGACAGCAGAAGCACCAAAGAAGCGAGGCCGTCAAGACTTGCGATAGCCGACATCGATACTGTGATCAAGCTTTCGCCCTCCATGCCCATAGCCTATTACAACAAAGGTGTGATACTCGCCGAGGAAGGCGACTACACCACGGCTCTCCAGAATTTCAGCAAGGCGATTGAACTACGTCCCGACTTCGGCGAGGCATATTTCAACCGTGGCTACGTGTATCTGCAGCTCGGCAACAAGGAAGCTGCATTTGCAGATCTCTCCAGGTCAGGGTCGCTCGGAATAGTGCCATCCTATAATCTTTTGAAACGAATGTCGGCCAGATAGTGTCTTTTTGAAATATTTTTCGTACCTTTGGCAGCAAATTACCAATAAGTTTGCAATTATCAGGATGAAAGTATTAAAATTTGGCGGCACTTCGGTAGGTTCGGCTGAAAGAATCCGCCACGTGGCAGACCTTGTGGCCCCGCGCGGGCGCAACATCATCGTACTCTCGGCCATGTCAGGCACCACCAATACGCTCGTTGAAATCGCCGGATATCTGTATAAGCGCAATATCAACGGCGCGAAAGAGACGATCAATCTGCTTGAGTCGAAATATCTCAAGACCATAGCCCAGCTCTATGACAAGCACGAAAGCCGCGAACGCGCCCTTAAAGAAATCAAAGCCTGCTTCAACTATATACGATCATTCACATCCCGAGAGAGTATCGGCGAGACAGAGGAGAAGGTGATCTTGGCTCAGGGCGAGATAATGAGCGTGGCCATGATGACGATACTGCTCAACGAGCGCGGCATTTATGCCGAAGCTCTTCCCGCTCTTGACTTCATGAAGACAGGGAAGAACTCGGAGCCGGATATGCAGCATATACAGATGCATCTCCAGGCGCTCCTCGACAAGTATATGGATGCCGACATATTCATCACTCAGGGATTCATCTGCCGCAACTCAACCGGCGAGATCGACAACCTGCAGCGCGGAGGCAGCGACTACACGGCTTCACTGATCGGAGCTGCCATCGAGGCTGACGAGATCGAGATATGGACCGATATTGACGGTATGCACAACAACGATCCGCGATTTGTGGAGAACACACAACCCGTGGGAGAACTCCACTACGAGGAAGCGGCTGAACTTGCAT
Organism: uncultured Staphylococcus sp.; assembly: GCA_964552825.1. GTDB lineage: Bacteria > Bacteroidota > Bacteroidia > Bacteroidales > Muribaculaceae > Duncaniella. Next base: position 49,422 of record CAZKIE010000014.1, read on the forward strand.
ATTTCGGAGCCAAGATCCTGCATCCCACCTGTGTGCTTCCGGCCAAGGTCAACAATATACCTGTCAGACTGCTCAACACCATGGAGCCTGAGGCTCACGGTACACTTATATATAATAATATAACCGAACCCTGCATAAAGGCCGTAGCCGCCAAGGACGATGTCGTGGCCATCAAGATCAAAAGCTCGCGTATGCTTCTTGCCTACGGCTTCCTGACCAAGGTGTTCGAGACGTTCGAGAAGTACAAGACACCTATCGATATGATCGCCACCAGCGAGGTGGGCGTATCGCTCACGATCGACTCAGCAAGATTCCTGCCGGAGATCGTGGATGAGCTTAAAAAGTTCGGCACGGTGACAGTGGATGAGGATATGGTCATCATCTGCGTGGTAGGCAATATGGAATGGACCAACACCGGCTATGAGGCAAGAGCAGTCGAAGCCCTCGCAGACATTCCGGTCCGAATGATATCCTACGGAGGCTCCAACTACAATATCTCATTCCTGATCCGCAAGGAGGACAAGATAAGGGCGCTCAACAAGCTGAGCGAATGTCTGTTCAACAAAGCTTAACGTCAGAAATATAATATGGCAAGATTTCCGATTTCAGAATTCAGGGAACTACCTACACCGTTCTATTTCTATGATCTGTCGCTTCTTGAGCGGACTCTCGCCGAGATCAAGCGCACGGCCCGGGATCCGAGATTCAAGGTCCACTATGCCGTGAAGGCCAATGCCAATCCGGTGATCCTGCGCCGTATAGAGGCTGCCGGTCTCGGGGTGGACGCCGTTAGCGGTGGTGAAATAGCCGCTGCGACCGAAGCAGGGTTTGACGGCGACAAGATAGTGTTTGCAGGTGTAGGTAAAACCGACAAGGAGATAGCGCTTGCTCTCGAGACAGGAATCCAATGCTTCAACGTGGAGTCACTCCCGGAACTTGAGGTAATAGACGAGATAGCCGGCATGATGGGAAAGAAAGCGCCGGTGGCTTTAAGAGTCAATCCCAATATCGACGCGCACACCCATGCCTATATCACCACAGGCTTGGCTGAAAACAAGTTCGGAATAAATCTCGAGCAGCTTCCGGAGATACTTGGAAAGGCGAGCGAACTTGAGAATATCCGTCTTGAGGGACTGCACTTCCATATAGGGTCGCAGATCACCGAGAATGAGCCGTTCGTGATGCTGTGTGAGACCATAAACAAGCTTATTGAGGAATATGGCAAACTCGGATATACATTCAAGACCATCAATGTAGGCGGAGGACTCGGGATCGACTATGCAGACCCGGACAGACATCCCATCCCGGATTTCGAGACGTATTTCAAAACGTTCAGAAATCACCTGAAACTGACGGAAGGCCAAGAGGTGCATTTCGAGCTTGGAAGGTCGGTTGTGGCACAGTGCGGATCGCTCATCTGCAGGGTGCTGTATGTCAAGGAAGGCCAGACCAAGCGGTTTGCCATCGTGGATGCAGGCATGACGGAGCTGATACGTCCGGCTCTTTACAGCGCGCACCATAAGATAGAGAATCTATCGTCGCCCAACGGCGAACGCCATCACTACGATGTGGTCGGCCCGATATGCGAATCGTCTGACTGCTTCGGGAAAGACGAACTGCTTCCGGCTATCAGACGCGGCGACTTCATCGCGCTCCGCTCCGCAGGCGCATACGGTGAGATAATGGCAAGCCAATACAACTGCCGCCCGCTCCCACCCTCTTATTTTTCGGAGAAATAAACCATACCTCTAAAACATATCCATGTCAACCAAAGCAACAGAAAAAGAAATCTTCCAGGACGCGGATCCGGTGGAACTTCCGGAAAACGCGTTCAGAGAACTCGGCGAGGACGAGCCTTACCGGCCTATAATGCATCCGGCAAGGGAATATGCAGAAGTCACACCCTACTCCGTAGCGGTGGGACTGATACTCGCAGTGATATTCAGTGCGGCAGCCGCATATCTCGGACTGAAAGTAGGCCAGGTGTTCGAGGCCGCGATCCCTATCGCAATTATAGCCGTGGGACTGTCAGGAGCATTGAAAAAGAACAATCCTTTAGGTCAGAACGTGATCATACAGAGTATCGGAGCGTGCTCGGGAGTGATTGTGGCCGGAGCCATATTCACTCTGCCGGCACTTTACATTCTCCAGGACAAGTATCCTGAAATATCCGTCAATTTCATACAGATATTCTTCAGCTCGCTTCTCGGAGGCATACTCGGCATATTGTTCTTCATACCTTTCCGCAAATATTTCGTGAAAGATATGCACGGTAAGTATCCTTTCCCAGAGGCAACTGCCACCACTCAGGTACTTGCAAGCAGTCTCGCCAAAGGAGACTCAAACGAGGGACAGGCCAAGACACTCGTGGTGGCCTCACTCATAGGCGGTATCTATGACTATCTCGTGGAGACCTTCGGATGGTGGGCAGGCAACCTCAACACGATGCTCACAGGCTGGGGAGAATCACTTGCAGCCAAAACCAAACTCGTCCTAAGCTGCAATACAGGAGCAGCAGTGCTCGGATTAGGATATATCATCGGACTGCGGTACGCATTCATCATATTCGCCGGATCGGCTTTCGTGTGGTGGATAATAATCCCGCTTTTAGGGACATACGGAGCCGTAGAAATGCAGGCATCGTCGCCTAACGCGATCTTCAGTGATTATGCCCGGCTGATCGGTATCGGCGGAATCGCGATGGCCGGAATTATCGGCATAGTGAAATCATGGGGTATAATCCGCGATGCTGTCGGACTCGCCTCACGCGAACTGAAAGGGAATTCAGGATCGGAGAAGACTGTGCGTTGGCAGACTGATATCTCAATGAAACACATAGTGTTCTTCACAGCGATAGCCTTAGTTGCCGTATTAGTGTTCTTCTGGGCCGGTGTGATCAATACTTTCTGGCAGGCATTGGTGGCATGGATTGTCGTGACAATCATAGCATTTCTCTTCACTACCGTTGCAGCAAACGCCATAGCCATCGTAGGCTCGAATCCGGTGTCGGGCATGACACTCATGACACTGATCGTAGCCTCGGCCATCTTTGTGGCAATCGGGCTCAACGGCACATCCGGCATCGTGGCCTCAATGGTGATCGGAGGAGTGGTCTGCACGGCACTTTCAATGGCCGGCGGATTCGTGACCGATCTCAAGGTGGGCTACTGGCTCGGATCGACTCCCAGGAAGCAGGAGTCGTGGAAATTCCTTGGGACACTCGTCTCAGCCGCTACCGTAGGCGGAGTGATTCTGCTTCTGAACCAGGTGTATGGATTCACCGGTGAGAATGCGCTTGTGGCTCCTCAGGCCAATGCCATGGCCAAGGTGATAGAGCCGCTGATGACAGGCGGCGACACTCCCTGGATTCTATATATGACCGGCGCGATCCTCGCACTTCTTCTCAACTGGCTCGGAGTGCCGGCCCTTGCATTCTGCCTCGGAATGTTCATTCCTCTGAACCTCAACACACCACTTCTTGTCGGTGGAGCCGTGGCATGGTTTGTCAGCAGCAGATCGAAAGACAAGAAGATCAACGCCGCTCGTAACGACAGAGGCACACTGATCTCCTCGGGTCTCATAGCCGGAGGCGCACTGTTCGGAGTGTTCGCGGCCCTGACCCGCTTCCTTGGATTTGAATATGAGAATCCTATGAGCGTGATATCCACACAGTGGGCCGGCCTCGCGGTCTACGCACTGCTCATCATCTACGTCATCAGAGACTCGATGAGAGCCAAGGCCAACTGAATAGATAGATAACCATAAAGGAGTCATGGGAAACGGCCCATGGCTCCATTTTTTTAGAGAGTATTCAATAACAGACCATGAAGCCAATCAACCGGGAGATACTATCGTTTGCGATACCGTCGATTGTCACCAATATCACTACACCACTGCTTGCACTGATGGATGTAGCGATCGTGGGACACATGGGTAATGCGGCATACATAGCCGCCATATCCGTGGGAGGCACGATATTCAACATGATCTACTGGCTGTTCGGATTTCTGAGGATGGGGACAAGCGGACTTTCGGCACAGGCACACGGATCGAAAGACAAGACGGAGGAAAACACTGTGCTATCGCGCGGATTAGCGGTGGCTTTTGCCGCAGCCATCATCCTCATAACCTTCTCGGGAGTCATCGAATCACTTTCACTGAAAATCATGGATGTGGAGGATGGAACAGGCGAGATGGTTTCGACCTATTTCCGCATACTTATATGGGGAGCGCCGGCAGTTTTGATCACCTACACATTCTCAGGATGGTTTCTTGGGATAAAGGATCCCCGCGCCCCAATGTGGGTCTCGTTAGTGATCAATGTCTCCAACATAGTGATGAGCCTCATGCTTGTCTATGGGTTCGGGCTGAAAATCGTTGGAGTAGCATCCGGCACTCTGACCGCCCAATGGCTCGGCGCGACTGTATGCCTATATATAGCGATCCGCAAACATTCACCCGGAATACCTCCGGTGAGAAGGATTTTAGATCTTAAAGAAATCAAACGATTCTTTTCGGTCAATGCCGACATATTTCTCCGGACACTGTGCATGATAGCTGTCACCGTGTGGTTCACACGGGCTGGAGCTGAACAAGGGACAGTCGTCCTGGCAGCAAATACACTGCTGATGCAGTTTTTCATGTTCTTCTCCTACTTCATGGATGGATTCGCCTTCGCGGGCGAATCGATAAGCGGCAACCGAAAGGGCGCCGGCGATGCGGCGGGGTTCACAAATGCCGTAAGAGCTCTCATCAGGTGGGGAGCCGGCTGCGCGGTGCTGTTCACGATCACGTATGTCATAGCAGGCGATGCAATCGTGGGGCTACTGAGCGATGTGGAAACCGTGAACGCATACGCAAAAGAATTCAAGTACTGGGTTATAGCGATCCCCATCGCCGGATTCTTAGCCTTCACATGGGACGGAATATACATCGGCCTCACCTCTACCCGCCCGATGCTCGCATCCATATTTGCCGCAACCATAGTATATTTCACAGTATATCACCTGCTGTTCCCGGTGATAGGGAACCACGGACTTTGGTGTGCATTCACTGTGTATCTGATTATCAGGGGAATAACATTGACAATACTGTATAGGAAAGAAAAAGTGTAATTTTTACATTTTTTCACCAAATATATTCTAAACCTTTCGCCACAATACGAGTCATAAGGATATTGTAAAGAAAATAAACCAACTATTAATATGAGAACCCTTGCACGGCAAACAATCTCAACACTATTCCTAATCTTCACCACAATCACGGCTTATACAGCCAACATAACCGGTTTAGTCAAGGACCGGGACACCAACGAGCCACTTATGGAAGCATCCGTGAGGCTGCTCGCGGCCAAAGACTCGGCATTTGTGGCCGGTGTGACAACGGATACCGACGGCAATTTCAAGATTGAAAGTGTCAAAAGAGGTGACTATATACTTGAAATCACATATATCGGCTATGCCGATCACGAACAGAAATTGACAGTAGGAGCCGCCAATGTCAGATTAGGAACGATTGCACTGAAGGAATCATCGCATATGCTCGGTGAAGTGAGCGTGGTGGCAACAAAAACGCCCATAAAGGTGATGGAGGATACCGTGGAATACAATGCGGATTCATATCATACCCAGCCGAACGCGGTGGTGGAGGATCTGTTGAAACGACTCCCCGGCGTAGAGGTCGACAGCGACGGCAAGATCACAGCCAACGGAAAATCTATATCGAAGATCCTCATAGACGGAAAAGAATTCTTCAGCGATGACCCACAGGTGGCATCAAAGAACTTGCCGGCCAATATGATAGACAAGCTCCAGGTTGTGGACCGCAAGAGCGACGAAGCGCGACTGACGGGAGTGGACGACGGAGAGGATGAGACCGTGATCAACCTGACAATAAAGAAAGGTATGAACCAAGGATGGTTCGGTACAGCAGAGGCGGGATATGGAACAGACGACCGATATATGGCATCGTTCAACGTCAACCGTTTCTGGAACGGCAACCAGATGACTTTCTTAGGCAATTTCAACAATACCAATCAACTCGGATTCACTGACAGCAACGGAAGCCGCTTCCGCCGCTTTGGAGGAGACCGTGGCATCACCACGTCGAGAGCATTGGGTCTGAACTTCAATGTCGGCAAAGACGAGATAATAAGATTCGGTGGTGATGTGATGTACTCCAACACTGACCGATATACCAGCAACCGTCAGGACAAACAATGGCTGTTCACTGACTCCACAAGTTATGAGAACATACGCCGAATAGCCCGCGACAGAGGCAACAACCTGAGGGCAGACTTCCGAGTATTATGGAAACCGGACTCATTCAATACCGTAGACTTCCGTCCCAATTTCTCCTACAACCACAACAGATCCTACTCAGACGAGACAAGCGAAAACATATCGGGACTACTGCAGCCTGTGAGCAAAGCCGTAAACAAAGACGACAGCCGTGGAGACTCCTATGAGTTTGCAGCACGACTGATATACTCTCACCGCTTCCGCAATCGCCCGGGAAGATCGTTCTCCGTGATGGCCAACTATCAGTTCTCCAATGTCAGAGAGAAAGCCAATTCGCTGTCAGACATTATCTACCATCTGATGGAAACAGAAGAGGTACTTGACCAATATGACGACAACCGGACATGGAGCAACTCCATCCGCACCCGCGTCACCTGGACCGAACCGATAGGCAATCCGGCAAACGGACACTCACTTGAGTTCAGCTACCGCATGAGCTACCGCTGGAACAATGCGGATAAATTCACCTACAACATTCCGGAAGGCTATGACTCCGACATACTACCCCCTCCGGGCGTGGAACCGGATCCGGATTATTCCAACTCGTTCCGCAACGACTTCTTCAATCAGGACATAAGCGTAGGCTACCGGAAAAGTTCGAGCACTCTCAACTTCAACGCAGGTCTATCGCTCGTACCGTCCATGTCAGAGTCAACCGACCTGATAAACTCAGCGCGGAATATCCCGACAAGATGGGTGTGGAACTATGCACCGTATCTGCGTATGCGCTACAAGTTCTCTAAAAACCGCTCTCTGCAGGCCAACTATCGCGGACGGTCGTCACAGCCATCCATGACCCAGCTGCAGCCGGTCGATGATATATCTGACCCTCTGAACATCAAGCGTGGTAATCCGGATCTTGATCCGTCGTTTGCCCACAGTCTGAACATAAGATTCCAGGATTTCAATACTGAGGCCCAGCGCTCGATCATGCTCATGGGAGATTTCAGTTTCACACAGAATGCCATAATCTCAAAGACAACGTTCGACCAGTCGACCTCCGGACGTATCACCACCTACGTCAACGTCAACGGCGTGTGGACAGCCCGCTTGATGAACATGATGTCGATGCCTCTGCGCAACAAGAAATGGTTGATCTCGAACCATATCTTCGGAAACGCCAACCACAACATAGGCTTCAACAACGGCGAGCGCAACGCATCACTCTCTGTCAACATATCTGAAAGCCCCGGCATATCATTCAGACCAGACCATTTTGAGTTCGAGCTGCGCCCGCAATATAGCATACAGCTCACGCACAACTCCCTCCAGACCACCAATGACATGACGGTCCACAGATACGGAGGCCGATTTGACGCCACATACTACACACCGTGGGGACTTACACTCCAGTCGGATCTGAACTACTCGGCCACCTCGGGATATTCGGCCGGCTACGACACGAAGACACTCATGTGGAACGCCACTGTGTCGCAGCAGTTCCTGCGCGACAAGTCGCTCACACTGTCAGTGAAAGCATACGATCTGCTCAACCAGCGCAAATCAGTGAGCCGTACAGTCACTGCCAACTATATCGAGGATATTGACTACAATACCCTGTCGAGATATTTCATGGTGACAGTCAGCTACCGGTTCAATTCGTTCGGCAAAGGCAAGCAGCCACAGACCGAAGGAGGATTCATGGGTGGCGGCAGAGGAGGATTCGGAGGCCCCGGTGGTGGTGGACGACCCCCGAGATAACCGATTACTGTTTTACATATATGATAGGTTGATAGATGCGGTGCCGGCGATTGTTGTCGTAGGCACCGCATTATTTTGATGTAACTTTCCATAAGGGTGCATTGTTTTTTGATTTCAACTATGCAAAGTTACAGCACACGGAAGTGGAAAAGGTGCGATAACGCCGCACCGAGATAAAAAAATTTTTAAGTCAATAGGCTTGCACCATTAAACGAAAAAACGTAATTTTGCGTTATAAAAATACAGATCACATCAGAGACGATTGGGAAACTCTTCAATTTATTCTGAAATACCGAGACAAGCTTCGTCGTCCAATGGCGGGCCTCATCTCCAGCAATGGAGAGGCTTCAAAACCCGGAGGATTACAAAGGCCGGCAAGCACTCAAATCCTGTCACTCGGAGTTTCATCATCTTGCTCTGATGTGGTCCTTTTTTTGTTCAGATCAGATCGACGCGCAGACCTTCATTGGCAAGAATAACGTCAGGAAACACTTTGCGGGCCTCGTTGAGCAGGATCTCCTCCCCATGTATATACCTTTTGGAAAAATGGCCGATTATCAGTCGCCTCGCGCCGGCCAATTCAGCCACCTCTGCAGCCTGGGCGGCAGTGGAGTGACCTCGCTCACGAGCCTGGGAACTGAGTGATGAATCATAGGTGGCTTCATGATACACGGTATCCACACCTTTGATATCACAGGCTACACGCTTGGAAAAGAGCGTATCACTGCAATATGCATAGCTGACACTCGGGTCCGGATCAGTGGTGAGAGCCGCGTTCGGAATCACTGACCCGTCAGCCTTCACGAAATCCGCTCCAGCCTTTATCTTCTGAAGCATCGAGACCGGGATATCATGGAATTTCACCATATCTCCCCTCAGATGACGCAGCTTAGGCTTCTCACGGAATATGAATCCCGTACACTCGGTGCGGTGATAAAGCGGAAAGGTCTCGACAGTCAAAGCTGAATCCTCATAAATCACCCTGCGCTCCCCCGGCTCGATTATGTCATACTCTATCTCAAACGAGGAATCCCTATTGAAGAAATCCATCCACGATTTGAGCAGTTCGGCACCCTTCCGGAAGATGTGGATCGTCACATTTCCCTGCACTTCATGCAGGGACATGGTGGAAAGCAAACCCGGAAGTCCGAAGAAATGGTCGCCATGAAGATGGGAAATGAAAATATGGCCGAGACGGGAGAACTTCAGCCCTTGACGACGGAACTGAGACTGCGCGCCTTCGCCACAATCTATCATGAAGAGCTTGTCTCTGAAGTCAATCACCTGACATGACGGTTGATGACGTGCCGAAGGTGTGGCAGAGCCGCATCCGAGTATTATGACCTGAAATTTTGCCATAACGCAAAGATATGATTTTTTTCTCTCTTTACAAAGAAAAATACAAGCATTGAAAACGCACGGCGGGTGGAGTCTCACTCGAGAGACCCCACCCGCCAATATCAGTATAAAAATATCATTTCAAGGCATATTCCCTGACCGTCGGGCTTTCAACATCCACGCCGAATTCAGCGGCTTTCTTCAGGATGGCACGTGCAAGTTCAGGTTTCAGTCCTTCAGGACAATATCGGAAGTACGCCTCAGCAGCTCGGACATGGACGGCGTCAGGCATAGGATACTCTCTCCTTTCAGGAAGGCCGAATACGCTGTCGGGCAAGTCCTTGCGCTCTTCATAGGAAATTCGGTCGGACATCGCGGCAGTATCAGAGATTCAATCGGAAACCAACCTGGATCAAACCCTGGGCACCGAAGCCAAATTCGCCAAACATGGTGGCAACTCTCGACAAGCCAACCTCAGCACCGATAGGTGATGCCTGGAAAGCAAAATAGCTCTTGTTGGTGCTATAGCCACCGGCAGATATATGAGTGATATCGACACCAAGTGCGCCATGAGCATAGAGGCTGACGATAGAGTTGCGCCAATAGTCATACTTACCGTTGAACATGATGACATGATAGTAGGCGTTGGCATCACCTGAACCTTTGTATGAGGCAGAGGAGAAAGTGTAGGTGAAGCCGATGGCAAACTTAGGCATGACCTTGAAGTTGACGCCTGCGGTAAGAGCTCCCCATGCATTATTGATAGCGCCACCATCGTGCATATCGCAGCAGTCCATCTGAGTATAGCCGCCGTAACCGATCTGAAGTTGAGTACTCTGAGCCTTGGCTCCAAGAGAGATGCCTACGACGGCACAAAGAATGAGAAGAAGCTTTTTCATAAACGAAATAGTCTGTTAAAGTGAGTAAAATTATCTTACATTATAGACAACGCCCCATGGATTGAAAAGGTTCTCCAAGTGGGGCGATTTTGATATATTCCAAATATTTCGTTATTTTGCATACACATTTTTGAACCGAATGAAAAAAAATGGCAAACGATTATTTCAAGAACAGATATAGCGTCCGCATCTACGACAAAGATAAAGAGATATCGCAGGAACTGATAGACTCCCTGCTTGAGAAGGCCATCCAGGCACCCAATACCGGCAATATGCAGATCTACAGTGTGGTGGTCAGCCGGGATCCGGAGCATATATCAGCTCTCGCACCATGTCATTTCAACCAGCCCGCAATCAGAAATGCCAAAGCTGTCCTGACATTCTGCTTGGATGTAAACAGATTCAACAAATGGTGCAGACTCAACAGCACCACCCCCGGTCTTGACAATCTTCAGGGATTCACGTGGGGAGTGATCGACACATCCGTGTTCGCACAACAATTCTGTACTGCCGCCGAAATGGAAGGGCTCGGCACGTGCTATTTAGGCACGACGACCTACAATGCCGGACAGATCGCGGAGATCCTCCGCCTGCCGGCCGGAGTGGTACCGGTGATCACGGTGACAGTCGGCTATCCGGCCGAACATCCGGGTCGTCAGCCGCGTCTGCCTATAGAAGCGGTGGTGCATAAAGAATATTATGCCGATCCGGACGATGAGAAGATCAAGGAAATCTATTCAGAGGAGGAAAAGCTTGAGGCCAACAGGCGGTTTGTGGAAGAGAACGGCAAGGAGAACCTTGCGGCTGTATTTGCGGAAATCAGATATCCCAAGACAGCCAACGAGCAATTTTCGAGAGTGTATAAGGAATTTCTAAAAAATCAGGGTATAGAGATTTAAAAATCAGGTATTTTTCGTAACTTTGCACTCTAAAACCCACCTGCCGATGACCTCAATAGCAGCAAAAACACGCGAGAGGCTTCTTGACGTGGCACGGCAACTCTTTGTGAGCAACGGAGTTGAACGCACGACAATGAATGATATCGCCACCGCTTCCGACAAGGGGCGGCGCACGATCTATACCTATTTTAAAAATAAAAAGGAGATCTATGATGCGGTCATAGAACGGGAAGCCGACAGCATAGTGAGCCGTCTGAGGGAAGTGGTGGAAGGAGATCTTGATTCCGTAGACAAGCTTCGGAAATTCATCAAGGCCCGTTTTGAGATCGTGGACGACACCATATCATCGTCATCCACCACCAGCCAACTCATATCGTATATCACTTTTGACTACAAGCGGTTAGAGCGGATACGCTATATGGCCGTGCAGAAAGAGCGCGAGCTGCTGGGGGCGATGCTCGAGCGCGGTGTGCTCGACGGATCATTCGACGCGACAGCCGCCGACACTCTTCCGGCAGTCTACCAGATGATATTCCAGGGCGTGGATCTATGCCGTCTGAGAAACTCCTACGAATCCGTGGGGGTTGATCCCGACAAAATATGTTCGGAAGTGACTGATTTCATATTATCGCGACTCGTAAAGTAATCCGCATCATCATATTTCAACTAAAATCTTAAAAATTAGCATAATGAAACTACTCGAAGGAAAAGTAGCCCTTATCACCGGAGCCTCACGAGGCATCGGCAAGAGCATAGCTGTCAAATTTGCCCATGAGGGCGCAGACATAGCGTTCACCGACCTCAAGCGCGATGAAAACATGGAAGCTACCGAAAAGGAGCTTGAAGCTCTCGGCGTGAAGGCCAAAGGATATGCATCCAATGCCGCAGATTTCGCCCAGACCGAAGAAGTGGTAGGCAAGGTGAAAGAGGATTTCGGACATATCGACATCCTTGTCAACAATGCCGGAATCACAAAGGACGGACTCATGATGAGAATGAGCGAGGCACAGTGGGACGCTGTGATAGCAGTCAATCTCAAGAGCGCATTTAACTTTATCCATGCCGTGCTTCCCATAATGATGCGACAGCGTCAAGGATCGATCATCAACATGGCATCCGTTGTCGGAGTTCATGGCAATGCCGGACAGTCCAATTATGCAGCCTCAAAGGCCGGACTCATCGCTCTCGCCAAGTCAATAGCTCAGGAGGTAGGTTCACGCGGCATCCGCGCCAATGCCATCGCTCCCGGCTTTATTGAGACAGCCATGACGGCAGCCCTACCCGAGGAGGTCCGCAAGGAATGGGCGCTCAAGATACCCCTGCGCCGTGCAGGACAGGTGGAGGACATTGCAAATGTCGCCACATTCCTCGCATCGGATATGTCGTCATACGTCAGCGGCCAGGTGATCCAGGTCGACGGCGGTATGAATATGTAAGAAACGAATCAATCCACACATTGGCAGTCAGCAGTCGTCAATACAGAAGAACTGCTGATTGCCAAATTATCAAAAGCCCATAAGTGCTCACATACAATACCGGCAAACCGCGCCTCGTCCTACCGGAATACGGGCGCAACATACAGCAGATGGTGGACTATTGCCTGACCATCGAAAACCGCGAAGAACGCACAAGATGTGCCTACACCATTGTCGCGGCCATGCTCAAGCTGTTTCCGAAAATAAAGGAGCAGGACAATTACCAGCAGAAGCTATGGGATCACCTGGCGATCATGAGCGGATTCCGGCTGGATATCGATGCACCCGTAGAGATGATCAGCCATGATCCACACGACACCACGCCAGAGCGTGTCCCCTATTCCGGGCATCACATCAGATACCGTCACTATGGTAAGGACGTTGAACTGATGATCGCAAAAGCCGTGGAGATGCCTGAGGGACCGGAACGCGACGAGCTCGTGCTCCTAATTGCAAACCACATGAAGAAACTGCTCCTTACGGTGTCGAAAGACGGTGTGGAAGATTCAAAAATATTCAAGGATCTCGCCGAATATTCACACGGAGAGATACGTCTTGATCCGCAAACTACCCACCTGCACGACTTCCAGATCATCGCGCCGCCGCCACAAGGCAAAAAGAAAAAGAAAAAGCAGAAATGATCAGGAAGGAAGAGATAACGCTTGCAGGACGCTTCAACAAGCCTCATGGGATAAAGGGCGAGATATCGGCAACACTCGATCTGGATGCGGATCTCGAGGAGGTGAGATGCATAATAGTGGAGATTGACGGTATATTCGTGCCATTCTTCATCAACTCGGTGAGAGGCAAGACTGCCGATACTGATCTGATCACTATCGACGGAATAGACTCCGACGAAAAGGCAAGACAGTTAGCTCTGCGACCGTTCTATCTCCTCAACTCCGATGTTGAGGACGGAGATATAGATTTTGAAGACGGCTTCTATGCATCGGATCTGATCGGGTTCACCGTGAATGACAGGGAGTCGGGCGTACTCGGCCGAATAACAGACGTCAACGACAGCACCGAAAACGTACTCTTCATTATCTCTACGGACGACGGACACGAGACACTTCTTCCGGTAGCCGATGAATTCATAATCGGAGTTGACGCGCCGGCAAAGACAGTTGAGACATCATATCCGGTTGAAATTATAGAACTTAACAAGAAATAGGCATCAATTATGGCAGAATATGACGAGAAAGAAGCCGTAAAGGCCATGCGCGGTTCCATAAGTGCCGATGCGTCGGCATCATATCCCGATGACGAGATCCTGAACATCATCGACATTATCTGGGATTGGTATGAAGACAATGGCCTGCTCGACATAGACACAGAAGCCGATGACGAGGAGACAAACGTGGGTGAACTGATAGCCCACGTGCGCCGGATGCTTGCAAAGGACAAGCAGTCGCCGATCCGCGTGGAGGATATCGAGCCACTTGTGGCTGCGGAACTCGCCTACGAGCAAAGTCTTGACCCACTGAACAACATATAATATTCAAAAATGACCCGACTGAATCTCTCCATTTTCATGATACTGGCTGTATGTTCCATCGCCACGGCGAAGGACAAGTTCACAGACCCGTATAAAGACTACGAGGAATCTTCATTCATGGATATGACCCTCGATGAAAACATACTGACACCTGTTGTCGGCGAGGATGAACACGCCGCGATCAAAAAATATATGACAAACATCGGCGATAATCTTGCAAACAGGGGTTACACAGTTGATCTCAGCCGTGACGATGAGGTGGTCGTTGTGACCATCCAAACGGATGACCTGTTTCTGCCGAACGACACACTTCTTGTCCCGAGCGGACTCTCCAAGATGATGCCGATAGTCAATCTGCTCACTGATCCGGAAATGTTCAAACTCGTATATACGGTCAACACTGACAACACCGGTTCGCAGCAATATAATACCTGGCTCTCCCATGAGCGAAATAATTCAATATACGATTGGCTTCTCAATCAGGTGAGCGAGGATCTCATAGTGATCCCATACGAGATGGGCGATTCAGAACCTATCGCGGAAAATGACTCCAGAAAAGGGAGGGCTGCCAACCGGCGTGTGGAGTTCTACCTGATCCCCGGGCCAAAAATGATCACCATGGCCCACAAGAAACTACTGAAATAAGACAAAACATCATATAAGCAATGGCTAAAGAACTTAAAGATCTCACTAAACGGAGCGAGAACTACTCGCAGTGGTATAACGACCTCGTTGTAAAGGCCGACCTCGCCGAGCAATCGGCAGTCAGAGGATGTATGGTCATAAAGCCCTACGGCTATGCCATCTGGGAGAAAATGCAACACGAACTTGACCGTATGTTTAAAGAGACCGGTCATCAGAATGCATATTTCCCGCTGCTCATACCCAAGTCGTTTCTTTCAAGAGAGGCAGACCATGTGGAAGGCTTTGCCAAGGAATGTGCCGTTGTCACACATTACCGCCTGAAGAATGCCGAGGATGGCAGCGGTGTTGTGGTTGATCCCGCAGCAAAGCTGGAAGAAGAACTGATCATCCGTCCCACGTCAGAGACAATCATCTGGAATACCTATCGCAACTGGATACATTCTTATCGCGATCTGCCTATACTGATCAACCAGTGGGCCAACGTAATGCGCTGGGAAATGCGCACTCGTATGTTCCTACGCACGGCAGAATTCCTCTGGCAGGAAGGACATACAGCCCATGCCACAGAACAGGAAGCCTGGACAGAGGCCCGAAGGATGCTTGATGTGTATGCCGACTTCGCCGAGAACTTCATGGCCGTGCCGGTCATCAAAGGTGTGAAAAGTGCCAACGAGCGCTTTGCAGGTGCTATCGAGACTCTCTGTATCGAGGCCATGATGCAGGACGGAAAGGCTCTTCAGGCCGGAACATCTCATTTCCTCGGACAAAACTTCGCCAAGGCTTTTGATGTGACATACGTAAACAAAGACAATCAGCCTGAATATGTATGGGCCACTTCATGGGGAGTATCAACACGCCTGATGGGTGCACTCATCATGACACATTCCGACGACAATGGTCTCGTGCTTCCGCCGCATCTCGCACCCATCCAGGTTGTGATAGTGCCGATCTACAAGAACGATTCCCAGAAGGACGAAATAGCAGCGGTGGTGAACCCGATAGTCGACCGGCTCAGGAAACTTGGTGTAAGTGTCAAGTTTGACGATGCCGACAATAAACGTCCCGGATTCAAATTTGCCGACTATGAGCTGAAAGGTGTACCTGTCAGACTTGCGATCGGAGCACGAGACATTGAGAATGGCACCGTGGAAGTGATGCGTCGCGATACACTCGAGAAGCACGTGGCACCGCTCGAAGGAATAGAGGAATACTGCAAGGATCTTCTTGAAGATATACAGTCAAATATCTATCGTAAAGCTCTCGCTCACCGCGAGGAACTCACCCGTACTGTCGATACATACGAGGAGTTCAAGAAAGAGATCGAAAAAGGCGGTTTCATTCTTGCCCATTGGGACGGGACGACCGAGACCGAGGAGAAGATCAAGGAAGAAACCAAGGCCACAATCCGTTGCATTCCGTTTGACGGGGATAAAACACCCGGTGTTTGCATGGTGACAGGAAAGCCATCAGCCCAACGGGTAATATTTGCAAGAAATTATTGATCCATGGATTCAAAAACCTTCAATTCCAGATTGTCGAAAGCCATTGGTTGCGACCCGGCAGAAACCGGGCAACTTATAGAGGCTCTCGGAAACGTCCTCGCCCATGAAGCGGCAGAGATGAACTCCGTAGCCATACCCGGGTTCGGGACTTTCATCTCCTCCAAGAAGAATGAGGAAATAGTGATCGATCCGACCGACGGAAGCCGTACTCTTGTACCGCCATCCGTCACTCTTGGATTCCAGACAAGTGTAGTCCTCCGAAAAAAACTTGCAAAATGAGCCGGAAGATACCTATTCACGAGTTGGCCGACATATTGGCCAAGAACTGTTCCATCAGTAAGGAATCAGCAGAAACGTTCATCAGGAGCTTCTTTGATCTTATAGCCGAAAGCGTGACAGCAGGAGAGACTGTCAAAGTGAAAGGCATAGGGACATTTGCAGCCTCCGACAATCCGGATAATCCTGTTGATTTCGTTCCTGACAAATCTTTGGCTGACACCATCAACGCACCATTCGCCCTGTTCGAACCTGAGCCACTGTCAGCATCCGTATCCACAGAAATGCTTGATGAAATTGATCAGGAGGAAGAGGAGGATATGGATACTAAAGAGGAAATAAAGGTTAATGAGGCAATAGAGGATATAAAGGCTAAAGAGGATATAGAGGTCAGGGAGGTTAATGAGGAAGTTGCACCGGAACCAATATCTGAGCCTGAACCCGAGCCTAAGCCTGAGCCTGAACCTGAAACTGAGCCGGTTGTAGAAAAATCCCGGGTCACGCCCACACCTGAACCGGTAAGAGTATCAACTCAAACACTCAATCCACCCATCTTCCTTGAAGAAGATCCAGAAGAGATCGTTGAGGAAGAAGAAGATCGTAAATCCGGAGGCCTTGGTTTCGGATGGGGATTTGTTATCGGCTTAATATCCGGTCTCGCACTGGGTGCCTGCGGTGTATATTTGGCCATAAACTACCTTTTCCCGATGCCCACCACCATCGACTCTGAGCAAGATGCAATAGAAGCCGTAATGGAACCGGCTCCGATCGTAGTTGACTCTGTTGCCATGGCCGCTACTGACACCATCGTCACAGAGGAGAAACCTACTGCGATAGAAGAGGACAAAGAGGCTCAACAGCCCACTCCTGCACCTGAAATTGTCAAAGATAAGATCCGCGCAGGTTATCTCATTCATGAAATGGCGAAGAAACACTATGGAAGCAAGGCTTTCTGGGTTTATATCTACGAGGAGAACAAGGCTAAGATCGGAAATCCCAACAGGCTGCAACCCGGACTTGAACTCGTGATTCCTGCGGCCGAAAAATACGGAATCGATGCTAATTCACCCGCAAGCATCAAGGCTGCCAACGACCAAGCTGCAAAGATCCTTGCCAAATACCCCAATTGATATATTATCATAGAAAATAGAAAGAGAGGGTTTCATGCACGAGACCCTCTCTTTTTTTCGTTTTAACATTTAGTTAAATTAATATTCCACATAAGTTAATTTTTTTGAACGGGGAGGATTTAAAGGGAAATTTAACACACTTTTATCCCCTCTTAGATGTTGTTATTGTAATTTTGTATTCCGTTTCAAAGCATACATTAACATCTACACACATAACTCCAACTATGAGCGAATCGGTAAATATCAGAGAGCTCAACGACCTCGTAGCAGGCAAGAGCGATTTTATAAATCTCGTGACCAAAGGGATGGATCAGCGCATCGTGGGTCAGAAACATCTTGTAGACTCACTGCTTATCGCTCTTCTCAGCAACGGCCACGTACTGCTCGAAGGTGTCCCCGGTCTTGCCAAGACCCTTGCCATCAAGACTCTCGCGCAAATTATCGATGCCAAATATAGCCGTATCCAGTTTACTCCTGACCTACTTCCGGCCGATGTGACGGGTACGATGATCTATTCCATCCAGAAAGAGCAGTTCCAGATCAAGAAAGGACCGATCTTTGCCAATTTCGTCCTTGCCGATGAGATCAACCGTGCTCCGGCAAAAGTCCAGAGCGCGCTTCTCGAAGCCATGCAGGAACGCCAGGTGACGATCGGTGATGACACGTTCCGTCTTGACGAACCATTCCTTGTGATGGCCACACAGAACCCGATCGAACAGGAAGGTACATATCCTCTGCCTGAGGCACAGGTTGACCGCTTCCTGCTCAAGGTTGTGATCGGCTATCCTACAAAGGATGAGGAGAAAGTCATAATCCGCCAGAACATCTCGGGCGACCGGCCTGATGTCCGTCCGTTGCTCCGGCCGGAGGAAGTGACCGAAGTCCAGAAGATTGTCGAGAAGATATATCTTGACGAAAAGATAGAGCGTTATATTGTCGATATTGTATTTGCCACACGAACTCCGGCCGACTTCGGACTGAAAGAGTTGGCAAGCATGATCAGCTTCGGAGCCTCCCCCCGTGCATCCATCGGCCTTGCCCGGGCTTCGCGTGCCTACGCATTCCTGCGCGGACGTGGTTATGTGATCCCCGAGGATGTGCGCGCTGTATGTCACGATGTGCTCCGTCACAGGATCGGACTCACCTACGAAGCCGAAGCCAACAACATCACCACCGACCAGATAATTTCCGAAATACTTGATAAGGTCGAGGTGCCCTGATAAAGTGTCGTAGAACAACAGGAATACCCTTATGGAAGCCAACGAACTCCTCAAGAAGGTACGCAAGATTGATATCAAGACCCGTGGCTTGTCGCAAAATATATTTGCGGGAGAATACCACACGGCCTTCAAAGGTCGCGGCATGACATTTGCCGAAGTCAGGGAATACCAATATGGAGATGACGTGCGCGACATTGACTGGAATGTGACTGCGCGCCACAACCGTCCATATATAAAGGTGTACGAAGAGGAACGAGAGCTTACTGTCATGCTCCTCATAGATGTGTCGCGAAGCAGACTCTTCGGAGCCGTCGGTGAGGAAAAGCGTGAGATGATCGCGGAAATCGCGGCTACTCTCGCCTACTCTGCAATCACCAACAACGACAAAATCGGCGTGATATTCTTCTCCGACAAAATTGAGAAATTCATACCTCCCAAGAAAGGTAAGAAACATATTCTGCTGATCATACGTGAGCTTCTTGACTTCACCCCGGAAAATCCCGGAACAAATATCGGCGTAGCACTTCGATATTTCACCGATGCCTTGAAGAAAAGGTGCACCACATTCGTGATATCCGACTTCATAGACACCCACGACTACGACAGAGAGTTGTCCGTGGCTACCAACAAGCACGACATAATAGCCATCCAAGTCTATGACAAGCGTGACACATCGCTCCCCGATATCGGACTAATGCGTATAGCAGACCTTGAGACCGGGACAACCCGATGGATCGACACATCGTCAAAAAAGACAAGGCAGATTTACGGCAAATGGTGGTATGAACGCCAGCAGAAACTTATGGAGAATCTCCGCAAGCTCAGGGTCGACCATGCGTCCATTGCCACTGACGAGGATTTCTCGAGAGCGCTGATGACACTGTTTCAGGGTCGCGGGACACGATGAGAATGATAAAAACAACGTAAAATGAAGAGATTCCGACATATATCAACACTGCTTTCCATAGTGACATTGCTACTGCCACTCCTGTCGGTAGCTGCACCTCAGGTGTCACTGAAGGTTAATCTTGACTCGACATTCGTGTTGATGGGCAAGATTACTCCACTGCACGTCGAACTTGTTGACAACGAGAACTCCAATGGTCAACTGGTCATACCGGCTGACTCGATGTGCGGGAAAGTAGAGATATTGAGAATCCTGAATGCCGACACGTCCCTTATCGGTAACGGCCGGCGGGAAATCCATCAGGATATCATTCTCCAGTCCTTCGACTCAGGCACATACCGTCTTAATCCGATACGATATATCGATGGTGCTGACACGATACTGTCCAATCGTCCGGTACTGAAAGTTATTCCGGCCATGGTAGACTCGATGGTGACAATACACGACTATGCCGATGTGGCTGATGTGGACAGAAAATTCGTAGATTATCTTCCTGATTTCATTGTAGACTACGGTCTATGGATTCTCGCGGCCATAATAGCCGGTGTGATAGCATATTTTGTTATCTCCCGGATGCTCAACAAGAAAGATACCGAACAGAAGCCCAAGGAGAAACCGATACCACCCTACGAGAAAGCGATTAAAGCTCTCAACGAGCTCCGTGCCGACAAACTGTGCGAGCAAGGAAAAGAGCGGGAATTCTATACCCGTCTCACCGATATCCTGCGTATATATCTTCAGGAACGTTTCGGCATAAACGCCATGGAGATGACCTCGACCCAGATACGCCACTCCATACAGTCCAACGAAGAGACCCGGTTATCCAAACGGAATATGGATGCCGTGCTTGAGATGGCAGACTTCGTGAAATTTGCCAAGATGCGGCCACTGCCGGACGACAATACCAGAGCGTTCAGCTCCGCCATACAGTTTGTAGAGGACACCAAACCGGTTCCGAAACCCGATTCCGATGAACCCGGAGACGAGAACGCGGACAAAAAAGAAATAACAGACAAATCAACAAAATAATCACACACCTTATGCAGCTGGCACACCCTCAATATCTATGGCTCCTGCTTCTGCTCGTCCCGCTCATAGGATGGTATGTATGGAAGCACCGGACATTGCATCCAGTGATGGAGATGTCGACCACGGCACCGTTTGCCAGACTCGGCAAGCCATTCCGTGCTTGGCTCCGTCACCTTCTGTTTCTTTTACAGATGGCGGTGATAGCCTGTGTGATCATAATACTTGCCCGACCGCAGACCCGCGACTCATGGAACACATCCTCAGTCGAGGGTACTGATATTGTTCTCGCGCTCGACATATCCACCTCCATGCTCGCAAGGGATTTCAAACCTGACCGTTTTGAGGCCGCCAAGGATGTGGCATCCAAGTTTGTGGCCGGGCGTGAAGGCGATAACATCGGACTTGTCATATTCGCAGCCGAGAGCTTCACATCCTTACCGATGACTACCGACCGCTCCATGGTAGCCAACTATATACGGGATATAAAGATGGGTATGCTGCAGGACGGTACTGCGATAGGCGACGGCCTCGCCACATCCATCAACCGCATAAAAGATGGCAAGGCGAAATCCAAAAGTATCATACTGCTCACCGACGGTTCCAACAATACAGGAAATGTCGCACCGATCACAGCCGCTGAGATTGCGAAGCAACACGGAATCAAAGTCTACACGATAGGTATCGGAACAAACGGCACGGCACCCTACCCTCAGGAAAATATGTTCGGCCGCATAGAATATGTCAATCTGCCGGTTGTCATTGACGAGGCCACACTTCGTACCATAGCCGAGACCACCGGTGGAAAGTATTTCAGAGCCACAGGCAACAATGTGCTCAAGGAGATCTTCGCAGAGATAGACCGTCTTGAAAAGACAAAAATGGATCTCCGCAATTTTACATCCACTGAGGACGACTATATGCCGTGGGCGGTCGCCGCACTCGCTCTCTTCGGAGCAATAGTGATACTGAGATATACATTGCTCCGCACCACACCCTAAGCTGAAAAGTTATGATCACCTTTGCATATCCACATCTACTATACCTGCTGCTACTCATACCGGCCGCATTAGGATTATTTGTCTGGGCGAGAATCTCGCGGATGAAAAAACTACGCAGGTTCGGCAACCCGGAGACACTCGCGCCTCTCATGCCCGACGTGTCACGCTATATGCCTTGGGTAAAACTGACTCTCTCCCTTTTCATCATAGCCGCTCTCGTGATAATGCTTGCACGTCCGCGTGCCACAGGTGGTATTGACGATGATACGGCTGAGACGGAGACCCAGAGAGGTATCGAAGTAATGATATGTATGGATGTATCTAATTCGATGCTCGCCTCATCCACCGACGACGAGGCAGGTGTGAGCCGTCTGCAACGGGCCAAGTTTCTGCTTGAGAAGCTGATTGATAAGATGCACAATGACAAGGTGGGTCTTATTGTATTTGCCGGAGATGCATATACACAATTGCCCATTACCTCCGATTATATATCGGCCAAGATGTTTATCAACAATATAACCACCGATATGGTGCCTACACAAGGTACCGCCATCGGCGCTGCTCTCGACATGGCCATGAATTCCTTTACCCCCAACGAAAAGATGGGAAAGGCTATCATTGTGATCACAGATGGCGAAAACTTCGAGGACAATGCGGTGGAAGAGGCCAAAAGAGCTGCAAATGCCGGGATTCAAGTAGACGTAGTCGGACTCGGATCCGGCCGTGGAGTGCGTATTCCGGTCGGCAGGAACAACTATATGATCAATCCATCGACAGGAGAAGAAGTACTGACGAAACTTGACGAGGCTACGGCTACTGAAATTGCAAAAGCCGGCAAAGGTATCTATGTCAACGGAGCCGCGTCGTCAGCCGTCAATGAGATCAATGACAAGATGGACGAACTGGAACAGGGAGAGTTTTCACGCAAGACCTTCTCGCCGCAAAGCGAGCAATTCCCGGTCTTCGCATGGATCGCTCTGCTGCTTCTCGTAATTGATTCCGTCACTGTCACACGCAAGATTTCATGGCTGAAAAAATATAGATTCTTCTCCAAAGAAGAGGAAGGAGGTAAGAAATGAACCGGATACTCACACTGGCATTAGCTTCCGTCTTGGTAATGACGTCTTTCGCCCAAGGCAAGACGGAATCCACACGTCACGAACGCAACTACATCGTGGAAGGCAACAAGCTTTACCGCGAGGAGAGGTATGCGGATGCTGAGGTAGCTTACAGAAAAGCGTTGCAGGAAAACGCCATGAACGAAATAGCCCAGTTCAACCTCGCTGCATCACTGCTAAGACAAGGCTCGGCTACCGGTGATACTGAGAAAGAAGCCACCACAATATTGACTAATCTTGCCAGAAGTGCGGAAGATATGTCGATAGCGGAAAAAGCGTTCTACAATCTCGGCAACATCGCATTCAACGGAAAGGACTATTCTAAAAGCATAGAGCTATATAAGAACGCTCTGCGCAAGAATCCGGATAATGACAAGGCCCGTGAGAACCTGCGTCTGGCCCAGAAGCGTCTTGAGGAACAGCAGAACCAGGATCAGAATCAGGATCAGAACCAAGACCAGAACCAGGATCAGAATCAAAATCAGGATCAGAAGGATCAAAACAAAGATCAAAACAAGGATCAGGACAAGAACCAGGATCAAAATAAAGACAACGAACAGAATAAGGATCAGCAACAGGACAAACAGGATCAGCAGCAACAACAGCAACCACAGCAACAGCAGGGCGGAATCAGCAAGGAAAATGCCGACAAGATCCTGAAAGCTATGGAAAATGAAGAAAATGCAACGCGCCAGCGGGTAGAGGCTGAGAAAAAGAAAAACGGTGCGCCTGTACGTCGTGCAGTTGTCAATCCATGGTAAAGAAATCCAACGATGAAGAAATATACAATCATACTCCTGCTTCTATTCTCGCTCATATCGACCGGTATGAGAGGGGCAGATGTGACTTTTACCGTAAAGACTCCCGGAAGAGTGTATGAGGGAGACCGATTTCCGGTGACATTCCGGCTGACTAACGCAAGCGGCTCAGATCTACGGGTAGCCAATATCGAGGGTTGTACCCTTCTCTATGGTCCGAGCACATCGACATCCCAGAGCTATTCTGTCACAAACGGACAGGCTGTATCATCGTCATCTGTAGAATATACATATTATTACAGAGCCGACAAGTCCGGGCGATTCACCATTCCGGCAGCAACTATTGTAGCCGATGGTAAAAAATATTCCACCAAAGCCACGGAATTTACCATCCACGAGCGTTCCGACCGTGACAAACCGGCCTCACAGAGACCGGTTGCCGTAGATGATCCTGACACTCAGGCCGCAGGGCGAAAAGTGAATGCCGACGATGTATTCGTAAGGATAATACTATCGAAATCATCAGCCTACGAGCAGGAAGCTATCGGATGTACGATCAAGCTATACACGAAATATTCGATTTCGTCATTCATGCCTACACGTCAGCCATCGTTCGATGGATTCCTTATTCAGGAACTTGATGTGCAACCGGCACTGAACGAAGTGGAAAATTATCGTGGGCAAGACTACATGACCGCGATCCTAAAACGATGCATAATATTCCCGCAGAAAAGTGGAAAGCTCACCATCAATTCCGGTAATTATGATATTTCCGTGATCCAGTATGACAATGTCAATATGGGAATGTTCCAGGTGCGTCAACCGAGGGAATCAAAGATAAAGGTCAGCTCCAATACAGGATCGATCGATATCATGCCACTCCCCTCGCCGCGTCCGGATGGATTCAATGGTGCGGTGGGCAAGTTCACTATCGATTCACGCATAGTCGGCAATACATTCCGCACCAACGACCCGGCGACCCTGATATACACAATCAAAGGAACCGGCAATATAAAATATCTCAAGGAGCCCCAGATTGATTTCCCGTCTGAATTTGAGCAATACACACCGAAAAGCGACATACAGACATCCGTATCCGGCAACGAAGTGAGCGGGACAATGGAAATTGAATATACTTTTGTTCCTCAGAGCGTTGGCGACTTCACCATCGGAGCCGATAAGTTCGTGTATTTCGATCCCTCTACGAGATCGTATCAGACACTCATGACAAAATCCTATCCTATTAAAGTCACCAAGGGTCTGAGCGCACCTGTATCAACCGACAGGAAAGACATTGAAAACAAAAATTCAGACATACGTCATATATATCTCGGAGAAAAGAATCCGTCGCAGGATCATACGCTTGTAATCACCAAGACATATTACTGGATTCTTTACATAGCTGTCATACTGATTGTCGCAGCGCTGATAATATTGAACCGCAAGAATACCCGTCGGAATGCCGATATTGTGGGTGTACGGACTGCCAAAGCCAACAAAGTCGCGAAGAAACGTCTAAAGGCTGCCGACAAATATCTGCGGGCTTCAGATTCAGAACATTTCTACGAAGAGATGCTCAGGGCTCTGTGGGGATACTTGTCTGACAAGCTCAACATTCCGGTGTCACAATTATCGCGTGATAACATTGCCGCAAGACTTGAGGAAAAATCATACAGTCCTGCCGATGTTGAGTCCGTGGTCAGTGTGCTCGACGAGTGCGAGATGGCCCGATATACTCCTGACAGCTCATCACGTATGGACGAAGTGTTCACACGTGGTGCCAATGCCATAAACAATCTTGAAAGAAATTCCGGAAAATGAAAAGGATATCAATAATATTGTTTCTATTCGGACTTACCGTAAGTTCAGTATACGCGGAATCACCCACAATCGCTGCCGCTGATTCAGCATATATGGCCGATGAGTTTACAAAAGCCACCGAACTGTATCTGAAAGCCATCGAAGATGACGGTCCTTCAGCCAAACTATACTATAATCTCGGTAACAGCTATTTCAGGCTCGGAGAAATGGGCAATGCCATCCTCGCCTACGAACGATCCCTGCGCCTTGATCCGACCGACAGGCAGACACGCGAGAACTTGGCATTTGTCAATGAGAAAATCACAGACCGAGCCGGCGAGCGCGGTACATTCATAGGTAACGCACTCGATGCTGCCGCATTGTCAATGCACTCCGACACATGGGCATGGATCGCACTGTGCGCGTTTGTCCTTACTGCTGCAGGATTACTGACATATCTGTTTGTCGGCTCGGTCGGGTTGAGGAAACTTGGATTTTTCGGCGGGATCGTGACCTTTATCATCTGCCTTACCGCCCTGTTCTTCGCCTCACGCTCAGCAGCGATATGTCTTGCCAAGGATTCCGCGATCATCACGTCTCCATCCACTATACTTAGCACCTCGCCACGTACTCCGCGTGACCGAAGCCAGGAAGCGATGCTGCTCCATGAGGGAACACGGGTCCAGATCCTCGACTCGGTAAGATCAACCACCGATTCCATATCATCCCTATGGTATGATGTGCAGATCGACAATACACACAGAGCCTGGATCAACGCTAAAGACGTGGAGATAATATAAATTCTCCATTATCTTAACTATTCGGGATAGGCATAATCTACAACATCTAACTTAAAAGACACACTATTATGAACTTGAACGGACGCAGGGAAAGCAACAATATAGACGACAGGCGTGGCATCCGCGGCGGCACAGGTTTAAAAGTCGGCGGAGGCATCGGAGCTGTAATCATAGCAGCAATCATCGCATGGGTCTCAGGCGGCAGTCCTCTTGATGTGATAACGTCAAACGCAGGGCAGTTGCTCGGAGGGTCGCAGGAGACGACAGAGGAATACACCCCCACTGCCGAGGAGGAGGAACTCGCCAAATTCTCACGCCAGATCCTTGCCGGCACAGAGGATGTGTGGACCAAACTTTTTCAGGAGCAAGGGCTGGAATATGATCCGCCCAAACTTGTATTGTTCAATGATGCCGTGCGCAGCGGTTGCGGAAACGCATCGGCATCGACCGGCCCGTTCTACTGCTCCGCTGACGAATGTCTGTATATTGATCTGTCTTTCTTCTCAAACATGAAGCAGACTCTTGGCGCGGATGGTGACTTTGCATACGCATACGTGATAGCGCACGAAGTAGGCCATCACGTACAGCATCTGCTCGGTACTCTTGATGATGCACACGCTAAGATGGCACAGTTGAGCGAAGCAGAGGCCAACAAGATCAGTGTGGCCATAGAACTGCAGGCTGACTATTATGCCGGCGTATGGGCTCACTATGACAATGAGATGTTCGGCTCCATTGAAGATGGAGATATTGAGGAGGCTCTTGATGCTGCAAGGAAGATTGGCGACGATTATCTGCAAAAAAATGCTCAGGGATATGCTGTCCCCGACTCGTTCACCCACGGCACATCGGAACAAAGGTATTCAGCCCTGCGTTCGGGACTGATCACCGGTAAATTCCCTCAATGAATCATAACGGAGATAAGCAATGAAGGGCGGATCGCGGCGATCCGTCCTTCATTGCTTATCATAGGACTGTTTGATCAGTTCCGGTTGGAAGCACTGTAGTTGGGAGCCTCCGACGTGATTGCCACATCGTGGGGATGACTTTCAAGCACACCGGCATTAGTGATTCGTGTGAACTTCGCGTCATGAAGTGTCTCGATATTCGGGGCACCACAATAACCCATACCGGCACGCAGACCGCCTATCATCTGATAAACCACTTCATACAGATTACCTTTATATGGCACACGGGCTGCAATACCTTCCGGTACAAGTTTCTTGGCATCTGTCTCGTTAGCCTGGAAATATCTGTCCTTCGAACCCTTTTCCATAGCCTCAAGCGACCCCATGCCACGATATGATTTGTACTTACGTCCGTTGTAGATGATTGTGTCGCCGGGCGACTCCTCTACTCCTGCAAGCATACCGCCCAGCATAACAGAGTAAGCACCCGCGGCAAGAGCCTTGACTATATCTCCGGAATAACGGATACCACCATCAGCAATCAGAGGCACACCTGTGCCCTTGAGAGCCTTGGCAACATCATAGACGGCACTGAGCTGAGGGACTCCGACGCCTGCGACTACACGTGTCGTACAGATCGAGCCCGGACCTATGCCGACTTTCACTCCATCCGCACCATTGTCAACAAGATAACGGGCGGCATCACCGGTGGCGATATTACCGACCACAACATCAATCTGCGGATATTTCTCCTTGATAGCCTTGAGCACACCGACCACTCCACGCGAATGACCATGAGCCGTATCAATGACGAGCGCATCGACACCTGCCTCAACAAGAGCATCCACACGCTCCATCGAATCAGCTGTCACGCCAACACCGGCTGCAACACGGAGACGGCCGAGATGATCCTTGCAAGCATTGGGCTTATCCTTAGCCTTGGTTATATCCTTGTATGTCACAAGACCGACAAGCCGACCTTCCGCATCGACCACAGGAAGCTTTTCAATCTTATGACGCTGGAGTATCTGGGCTGCCTCCTCAAGATTGGTCGACTGGTTTGTTGTGATCAGATTTTCAGAAGTCATAACCTCGTCAATCTTCCTGGAGGGATCCTGTTCGAAGCGAAGATCCCTGTTGGTGACTATACCGACAAGCTTGCGATTCTCATCAACCACCGGAATTCCACCGATATGATACTCTCTCATCATATTGAGAGCATCTGCCACCGTGGAGCCACGCAGTATGGTGACTGGATCGTAGATCATTCCGTTCTCCGCACGCTTTACAGCATGAACCTGACGAGCCTGTTCGGTGATCGGCATATTTTTATGTATCACACCGATACCGCCTTCGCGGGCTATCGCAATAGCAAGAGCAGACTCTGTCACGGTGTCCATCGCAGCAGAGACAAGAGGCACGTTAAGCGTGATATTACGGGAAAAACGGGTGGAAAGATTGACCTCGCGCGGAAGGACTTCCGAATAGGCCGGAATAAGGAGGACATCATCAAAAGTCAGTCCGTCCATTTTAACTCGATCAGCAATAAATGACATACGGTTTACTATTTATTGCGTGCAAAGATAGTCATTTTTCATGAAATATACGCAAAAATTCAGGTGAAAATACCTAAATTTGCGTCATGAAAAGATGCATGGTCCCATTTCTCCTCATGTTGGCATTGACAGCTTTCTCCCAGGAACGGGAGCCTGGATTCACGCCTCAGTTCGCGCCTTTGACACTTGAGCCATTGAAAAATTAATTTAAAGATTTGACACAAAA